>NZ_UGHR01000003.1:0-600000 GCF_900451195.1 Iodobacter fluviatilis | reverse complement strand
CCCCGTCACCATCCTGATCAGTTGGTTAGTGCCTTTTACAAAATAATAGGTTGAAGGTCCTTTACCTGGCTTTGTAAATGTCCACGCTTCGGTTTCTCTGCCCAGCAAATTCTGACTTCCTGCGTAGCTGGCCTGATATTGCAGTAAAACATCCTGCGTTAATAAAACTTCATGGCAAACTTCTGAATCATCATCTAGCACAACGGCTTCATATTCCGTATCACGCTCAGCCGGCTCCCGATAATAAGCAATTTTAGATTTCTTTGTTTTACCTTCGCTCGCCGTCACAATTTCTGACATCCAAAGGCGATGGCCTGTTTTTTCCTCAGACCATGGATTAAACAAACCATCAATCCGGCAGCGGTTTTGCTCATAATCAAACCAGCAGATGCCGGAAGTAATCTGGTCATCTTTCAGCATGGGTTGCCAGTAAGAAATATAGCTGCTGCTCCATTGCTCGGGTAAGCGTGGCGGTACAATTTTTTCTGAAATCATTTAAGCTTCCTTACGCGATAACGCGGCACCCAGCGCCTGAGCCAGAGCGGCAGGCAGAGGGGGCAGCTGCTCGCGACGCTCTGCAAAACTCTTTGCCAATTCGCCAGCACTTAAATCCATTCTTTCTGCTGCCGTTTCAAACCAAGTACGGCTGATACCCGCGTGCCCGCTGAATAATTGCATAAGCGGAATAACCTTCTCATTAAAATCTTCTAAGGCAGAATCAAGCACATCGTGATCATATAACGCTTTTACCAGCATTTGCGCCGCAACCACCGCCATTGTTGTGCCATGGCCAATAGAAAAATGCCCCGTTTGCAATGCATCACCGATCAGCACTAAATGACCTTCATATGCTTTTTTGTGGCTAAGCGTTACAAAATTCCGCCATTGCAAACCGGGCTGAACAACAACCGCTTGCTGCTCAAGCTCTGCGCTAAAAATATTGGCAATCAATACTTTTGCTTCTTCATCCGTTAAAGATTCAATACCCGCAGCGTGATAAGTTTCTTCACTACACTCAACCACAAAAGTACTCATAGTGCTGGAATACTTATAAGCATGGGCAATAAAGACGCCGTGCTCTGTTGCTTTAAAAATAAGATTCATTGAATCAAAGATTTGTGGTGTGCCATACCACATATAACGATTCTTACCAAACTCAACATCTGGCGTTAATGCTTCATTAAAATGATTAGAAATATTATTAATGCCATTGGCAATGACGATTAAATCATAAGCCTCTGTATCTAGGCCTTCTCCATCAAATAATGGCGAAGAATAGCTGATTGGAATATGCAAGTCGCTGCAAAGTGCTCTTAATGCCCCTACTAAAGCGCGTCTTTCTGCACCACACAATGTAATACCTGTGCTTGCCTTTGCATGCTCCCCCTGATGCACAAGACAAAACTCATCAATATACTGCGCGTCAATCTCTTCATAATTTGACAAATAACTTAATGGATTTGCAGGATGCTGCGGTGCCCTGCCGGGTAAAACGACCCCCCACCCTACAATTTCATCCACTGTATTTTTTTCTACAATGGCGATATCCCAGTCTTGTTTAATTTTCTTTAACTGACTGGCAAACATAAGGCCCGCTGGCCCGGCTCCAACGACTAAAATTTTCATTAGTTTACTCTCCCTAGTTTGTACCAAACATTTTGCTTCTGCTGAATATCTCTTAGCTCGCTATAAGCCATCGAGGTGAAATAAAGCTTTTCAGCCATATCCGGAGGATAGCTGGATGGGAATTTAGTGCTCATATAACGGGTATATCTTGAGCGCATAAAGAAAACGGGGTCAGACTTACTCAACACTTCATAATTATTAATGGCCATATCCTGCATTGCATCGGCCTCTGCTTTTCTTAACTGCGTAAATTCAGGCAGCATTTTTGCAAAATCTTCACCGTATTTCTCAAATAATCCATCCAGAATATAAGCGTCTTCCAACGCCATATTCATTCCCTGCCCCAGAAATGGCGCAGTAGCATGGGCAGAGTCTCCTAATATCAGCGCATTCTGCTTATAATGAAAAACAGAAGATTTAACATTAATTAAATCATTACTCGGTTTTTCCATAAACTGCGATAACATTTCTTTTCTGGTTTCTTCAGGCAGCATTGCATAATACTTATCAAAAAAGCGCCCCATGGTTGTAGCGTCTTTTGCTTGTAAACTAATATCTCCTTGGTAAGGCAGGCACACGGCAAAGCTGATGCTGCCATCAGGAATAGTGGCCGCCCGCCCGGCAAATAAACCACCGGAATCCATACCAAAAAAATAGATTAAATCTTTTCTTAAATTTAACTTGCTGGCATCAGGAATAACTAGCGTTTTATAGCCGTGTTTAAAAAATGATTGCTGGTATTCAAATCTGCGGCAATTATTTTGCATGGCCTGCCGCACAGCAGAGCGGGCACCATCTGCACCAATCAGCAAATCTCCTTTGTGCTCAACAATCAGCCCCTCATTATCTTTTACAGTGATTGTTTTATCGTCCAGATTCACTTCTAGGCAGCGCTGGCCATAGTGATAATGCACATTATTGATTGCAGCATACTTATTCAATAATTTCTGAAAATCTGCCCTGCTTAATGAAAGCGGAGATAATGAATCAACAGGGGCTAATTCTCTGGTTTTAAATTTACCCGCAATACAAAATGACATTCCTGAAATAGGGATGCCACATAAATCCAGCTCTTCCTTAGGAATGCCTGCATTTAAAACGGCCTGAATCCCGCGTACCGTCATACTTACACCAATGGCCCGCGAGCTAACCTGATCTATATAATCTGAATAAGCCAAAAATGGATCGCCACGCTTTTCAAAAACATGCACATCGTGACCGCGTCTGGCTAAATAAATGGCAGCTAAACCACCCGCTAAGCCACCTCCCACAATAATGATTTTTTTCATTTGTCAGCCTTCCCGTGAAAGTTTTCCGGTTGCAAGTTCCATCATTTGCTTATCATAAAACTCAAGTAATTCAATTAACGCCGCTGCTGGTTTAATTCCTTTAATCTCTCTGGCGTATTGAGCAAGCGCACGGCATTGCAAGGCGAGTGCCTCACAAGCGGCCTGAAAATCAGCAATCGGATTAAATTGAATGGCCTGCGGTACAGGTGGCCCGGCATTACGACCCGGAATACCTGAGGGTATGGACATAATTTGCACCGACAATGGCCTTAATATGCCAGCCATAATATCAATAGCCGCATTCATTACTCTTGAGCGGCGCAAGCTGCCTAAAGGTTTTTGTCCAAAGTGTTGAATCATCATATGAAAGGTAAGCTCATGACATCCCTTATATAAAAACATAAGCTGTCTGGCTTCCGGATTTAATACCGTATTGCAGCCCGGAGTTGGATCTAATACAGGATTTTTCAAAACAGGAATGGCTGGCTCAAATGGCGTTTCACTAGCGAGCAGCGTGCGCGATATTTCTCTCAGCCGCTTAAAATGGCTTTGGGCATAATGGGGTGAGTCTGCAGCAGCCCCTTCACCCTGCTCGGTAACAAAATCAATAGCAAATACCGCTGTTTCTCGATTATTTACTTCTAATTGATAAGCAGGGAATTTTCGGTTCGTCAGCTCATTAAGAAACAAATGATGCTCACCGCTTGTTTTAGCTGATTCGCTGCTAAATAAATCAGGAATATTTGCAAATGCCCTGCGAATTAAGGCATAAAAATCGGCTATCGATTTTCCTGCAGAAGGGAAATAATGAGGCCATTCAAACCGGACAAACCTTGCCAGCACATTTTCAGAAAATGGCTCAAAAGAAAACTCAGTATCAAGGCCAAATTCTTCAGCTGCCTTTAAGCCAAATAAAGGCGTACCGGGGAAAAATGGCTCGCCCAAAGACATCAGTAAATTATTCACAATTAAATAATGAATCATTTCTTCGTGGGCAATTTCTAAAATCGTGCCCCGCCAGCCAGAATTTTGTCTTCGATCGGCTGTACCGCAAACCAGAGCTAATTGTTCTTCGCTCCATTTTTTACTCGCCACTAATTGCTCGCCAGCCGCATAGCTTGGTAAGGAATAGGCTGCATAAATATACTGCAGCATAATAGAAAGCTCTAAATTTACGGCTTGCTTTAATACCTGAACTAATTCTTCTTTACTGCTCACTTCACCATTTTTTATATTTTTTTCTACAGATAATTTTTTTTGATCATTTAAAGCAGACGCCTCAACATTACTTAAATACTTGAGAAACAGCATCGATTTTGCATAAGACATTTCTCTGGTACTTGGCATGTAATAACTTTTATCACGATTCAGTGGATCACACATTTGCCACATTAATCGCGCGTAGGTTTCACATTTGCACTGATCAGCCATGCTGAATACTTTATCCGCCATAAACGGGTAAATAAGCTCGTAATAGCTCATCACCTGCTCATAAAGAAAAGTGTAATCCACCTGGTGATCTGGAATATCCAAAAGTGCCCAATCATCAGAAAGCACGCGGACTAATATTTTCCCCCTGTAATCACCTACAAAAACTTCGCTGACACCTGGTTCCTGGCTGGTAAGAGTCAGCGCAGCCACTCCGCATTCATTACTGCTGATGGTGAGCTGAGAAGTACTGACAATCGATTTATTTTCAATAAATACACTGATGTCTTTTTTCTGTTTGGGCTGGCCTCGGTAATAACTGAATATTTTCAGCTCTTTAGAGAAAAAAGTATGATTTCTTTTGTCCGGGGCCTCTAAAGAAATAATATTTTCCTCAGCCTGAATCAGCCAGTCTGATTCTTCCCATTGATTCCCCTCACCACGCAGTATTAATGAATCATCTGTGGCAAAATTTAATAGAGGGACATCAATCACTCCGGCAGTTTTCCAATAAGGCAGATAAACCGATTCGGGCACTCTGGCCAGCAGCACTCCGGATTTTGCTCTTAGCTCTAATGTGCCCAATGAATATTTTGGCCCCAGCGCATGTGTGAGCTGCGGCGCTCTACATTGAGCCTCCCGGCTGGTAAATGGAATGCTGCAAGGCATACTGATACTTGCCCATTCACCCTGAATTTTAATTGCAACAGGCCCAAAGCCCTGATGCTGATCAGGATATAAAACCCTGTCGTTGGCAAACGTGGCCATATCCTGCTTCAGCCATAAGCCAATTGTGCCGCTTAAATCATAAAAAACCGGTGTATCTGGCTGCTGTGGCGCAGACATATTAAATACGCTGTACTGAATACTTAGCCCTAGTACATCATCTCTTTTTAATGCCTGCTGCAAACACTCAATAAACTCGGATTTAAGCGATAGTTGCTGAAGATTAAATTGCTCTGAGTCTTTACTTACCGAAAACTGAAACACTCTTGTTTTAGAAAACTCCGGCTCTAAAAAATGGGCCTGTTTTTGCAGAATATGATTCTCACCATAGCTGCGTACAGAGTGCACACAATCAATATCTGAAGAAAATAAACAGGGGGCATTGGCTGCAGCAGCCGCTTCTTTAATACATAGCTGCCCTGCATAGATTTGAGAAGAATCATTGCGGCTTGGGTCTATATCTACCCACCTAGCCCGGTTAAAGGTTGTACGCAAATATTCATTGTAATGCCCCCAGAGCTCCAGCTTGCAACCGAGCAATGAATCCTTTTCCAGCAGCTGCCCGGGCTCTGTTTGCAACGCGGTAATCTGGGTGTTTTCCCATGAGAAATGGTTGTTTCCCATGAAATTATGTCCAGCGGCCTGGTTAAAAACCCCCTCATCATCTGGCAAGCCCTGCAAATTAAATCTTGGTGGCAATTGCCTTAAATACCGATGAAACTCACTTGGGTGCTTTTTTAAATCAAACAGTACGCCATCCTGATACACACGATTATTTGCAATATCTAAAGTACCGGCAATATTTCTATTCCCAGTCGGAACATTCAGCCGTGCAGCACCTTTAAAGTGAATACGTGGAAAATTCAAAATGCTCATTAAATATATATACCTGTCAGAAATGAAAAAAAGGGATATCCAGCAGCAGCTGTGAAATTAATTTATTTCCACCTCTGCCACTCCTGTTTTTTCTAATTGCTTTAACAGATAATCTGCCGCATTCCGGCCCGCAAGAATGCCGCCCTCCATCCAGCCACAATGGGGTGTATATGCATCAGATGCGGCAATAATTGTGCCATTATTTTTTGATAAAACAGGGGGGTGTTCTGGCGAAGTTTCTATGGCAAATTCAACACCACTGGGCCAGTATTTAAATTTATTTGCTACCGGCCATGGCAGTTCATTAATTGGAATATTTAATGCCATACTAATTAAATTCATCACCGTATTTATATATTCAGCATCACTTTTCTTTGTTTCTTCATGCCAAAAATCTGCATAGGCACTGTCTGTATAAAAGAATATATATTTATCACTTTTGAAATATAATTTTCTTAATGGATTATCTATAATTGTAACTTTGTTTTCTAAATCGTAATCCTGCCACCAGGGGTGATCAAAGAATATAAAACCTTTAAATAAGGGAATAGATCCGTAGGTAAAATCACTCCAGTGGCTAGGAAAATCCAGATCAAGCGAGGCCATAGCCGTAGGCGGGAGCGCCAATACAGTGTAGTTGCTGTTATGCCAGATTTCCTGCTGATCGCGGCCAGAAAATTCAAGCAAGGTGCTATTTGATTTTGTCTGCAGGCTAACTAATTGATGTTCGAAATGAAACTCAACCCCTAGTATGGCAGCTCTTTCATATAAGCTTTTTACCAGCGCAGCAAAACCATCGACTAGATTAAACCACTCATAACCTGCATTTTCTGAAAAGCACTGAATTTCCGGGTGCTTTTCAATAATATCGTATGCAATTTCAGGTGAGATTTGGGGCAAATACAGCGAGTCATAACCTAGGCCATTAATAATGGCATGGGATTTTTCATTTCCTAGATGATTGCACAGAAATTGAAAAAAGGATTCATTGTAACTACTGACAATTTTTGGCTTTAATTGCGCGAGTATTTCTTTTAAGCCATTGTGCTGCGGATGAGGACATACAATTTTTGTAAAAGGAAAAACTTCTGTTTTCTCTGCCAGCTCATTCACAAGTTTGGAAACATTCGGATGCAAAACAGGCGAAAACCGCCCAGCTCCAAGGTCTATGCTGAAATCATTCACTTTAATTGAATGAGCCCTGCCCCCTGTTCTTTCCCCGTTTTCAAAAATGCGTATCGTATAGCCTTTGCTTAGCTTTGAACCCGCTAATTTTAAAGCACAGCTTAGCCCTGATATCCCGGCACCTACTATAGAGATTACTTTGTTGTTTAACACAGTCAAATACCTCAATGTAAATCAAAAGGAATATTTATCTTTCGTATTTAATAAAATACTCAGAGCTATGCCACAAAAGGAAAATGTTAAAATTCAATTACGTCATATGTACAAAGTCCAATGATCTGGATCATTCATATTCTGGCAACAATAATTGCAATAACATCAGGCGCAGCAATACCACTCAGCCGAAAAAAATTGCGGCTTTTATTTACCCAATATGGGTTGTGGTTTATTTCATTTGACTTTGCATCTTGGTGCAAATGTGTAAATTTCCGGGCAAAGCTTCACTTTTATTACGTTAGAATTAACTAATGAAGTGAGAATGTAGAACAACAACGTGATGATTGTAAACACAAGAAATGGACTTGTTGTAAATACAACGAAAATTTAACAAAAGATTAACAAAAGTATTTGTAATTATGCCGTAAGCATTTACATCAAAAAGAGTATAAACTGCCCAAAAAATAAGCCAGTACGCCAGTTTATAAACAAAGAAACACCTTTTGCTCCATGCCAAAGCTATTTACAACTCACTACTGCTGTTTGGCTGAGCCCCATTTCCTGAACGGAAAATTTTCATTTTGTATGCTGCTTTTACAGCACAGACAAAAAAGCATGCTTATTCTGCAGCACGCATGCTGTTCACTTCAGCACGCCAGCCCCCATATCCAGCCAATGGCTAGTTTGCTTATTTCAATGCAGCTAAGCCCCGGGCTTTTTAAAGTATTCCCGCACGATCAGGCTATAAATACGCTCTTCCATAGGCAAGTCTCATAAGCGACCAGACCTTCGAATACTTACAATATCCGTAGAAAAACACCCCTAATTTCATCAGAATGCTTGTCAGGAAATGACTAATACAGCCCTACCTGCAGGGGAGAAGAAGAGAGCCGCTTTTTCTTGTCATCCATAAAAATACGTAACTAAAAATACAAAACTACACGAATGATATTAACAACGTAAAAGTACCTATGCCCATATTCACTTATACATTGTCTATTCTCAAAGATTGATGCTACTAATAACTACAACACTGTATTGCATGGTGCCGTTTAAAATATCCCCAGCTACATTTCCATTAACAAAAATCAAAAAATGATAGCTAAGTCATTGTTTATACGCTGTTTTGTAAAAATTTTTACCAAATGCATTTCAATTGTTTTTATAAAAACAAAGCAAAATAATATTTTTTCATTTCAATAAAAACAGATCAAAACCACTAAGACCATGATTGCTATGCATTTTATTTTTCCAGGGAAAACATCAATCAGCCAAAGAATATCAATTTTGTTTTTCATCAAAAAACATGTAGTCAGAAAAGAACAGACTACAAACACCTACTGCTGTGAACCATGCTCAAACCTAAAAAGAACAAGCTTACAACACATAGAGAATGCCTTTGTTTCAGCATCTCCATTACTTACAAAATTGGGCGTAAAGCCAGTAAAAGTAGCGTTTATCTCATTTTGCACCGAGGGCTCTAATCATGACGCAATCGTCCCATAAGCTAAGACTGACCGCGCTCACCGCGATGGTGGTCGGATCAATGATTGGCGGGGGGATTTTTTCTCTGCCACAAAATATGGCGCAAAGCGCCGGTGCGGGAGCCACGCTGATAGGTTGGGCTATCACGGCGGTGGGGATGCTAATGCTGGCCTTTGTATTTCAGACCCTTGCCAACCAAAAACCAGAATTAGACGCCGGTGTATATGCCTATGCCAAAGCAGGCTTTGGTAATTACATGGGGTTTTCATCAGCGTGGGGCTATTGGATTAGCGCCTTTCTGGGCAATGTCAGCTACTTTGTTTTGCTGTTTGGCACATTGGGTTATTTCTTCCCCATGTTTGGCGATGGCAATACCGTACCGGCCATCATCGGCGCATCCATTTTGCTTTGGTCAGTGCACTTTTTAGTATTGCGCGGGGTAAAAGAGGCTGCGTTTATTAACCAGGTCACCACTGTGGCCAAGATTGTGCCGCTACTGATGTTTATTATCTTGGCCGCCGTGGCTTTTAAGCTGGATGTGTTCACCACCGACTTTTGGGGCAGGGGCAATATCAAGCTGGGCAGCGTGATGGATCAGGTACGCAATATGATGCTGGTCACCGTTTGGGTGTTTATCGGTATTGAAGGCGCAAGTGTTTACTCTGCCCGTGCCGAAAAACGCGCAGATGTAGGCCGCGCTACCGTGATTGGTTTTCTCAGTACCCTGCTGCTCTTGGTGCTGGTGAATGTATTGTCACTTGGGGTGATGAGCCAGCCAGAATTAGCAGGGCTGAAAAACCCATCCATGGCCTATGTGCTGGAGCATATTGTTGGCCACTGGGGTGCGGTGTTTATCTCGATAGGGCTGGTGATTTCGCTACTGGGTGCTTTGCTTTCATGGACATTGCTTTGCGCCGAGATTCTGTTTTCTGCTTCCCGCGATCAGACCATGCCCAGCTTCTTACATAAAGAAAACGCCAATGGCGTGCCAGCCAATGCACTTTGGTTATCTAACGGCGCAGTGCAATTCTTTCTGATTATTACTTTGTTTGCCGCCAGCACCTATACCAGCCTGCTGCTGCTCGCCACCTCGATGATTTTAGTGCCCTACTTCTTATCTACCGCTTATGGCGTGATGGTGGCTTATAAGGGCGATGGCTATGCAGAGCATGGAGGCAATCGCAATAGAGACTTAATTATTTCCGTAGTGGCTGCGCTCTACAGCATGTGGCTGATTTACGCAGCAGGGGTGCAATTCTTGCTGCTATCCGCCCTGCTGTATGCACCCGGCGCCATTCTTTATACCAAGGCGCGTAAAGAAAGCGGGCAGATTGTTTTTACCACCATCGAAAAGTTTATTTTTGCAGCCGCTGTAATCGGGGCCATTGCGGCAAGTTACGGCCTTTACACCGGATTTCTAAAGCTTTAACTGGAGCTATGTGATGAGTACCGAAAATCTAAAACTAGGCGTTCACTCTGAAGTTGGCATGTTAAGACGTGTAATGGTTTGCTCGCCAGGGCTGGCCCATATGCGGCTCACCCCCAATAACTGTGATTCTTTATTATTTGACGATGTGCTGTGGGTAAGCCAAGCCAAGCGTGATCACTTTGACTTCGTATCCAAGATGCGTGAACGCGGTGTCGACGTGATAGAAATGCATAATCTGCTGACCACCACCGTGGCGATTCCTGAAGCCAAAAAATGGATACTCGATCGTAAAATCACCGCAGATTTGGTCGGGATTGGTTTACTAGATGAAGTACGCAGCTGGCTGGATTCATTAGAGCCCCGCCATCTGGCCGAATACTTGATGGGCGGAGTGGTTGCTCCTGATTTGCCAGTAGAAACCCCATCTGAAGTGCTGAGCATCTTCCGTGAAAACTTTGGCAATGCCAGTTTTATCCTGCCACCGCTGCCGAATACCCAATTTACCCGTGATACCACCTGCTGGATTTACGGTGGCGTAACGCTCAACCCGATGTATTGGCCGGCACGACGACAAGAAACACTGCTTGTTACTGCTATTTATAAGTTTCACCCCGATTTTGCCGCCGCCGATGTCAAAGTCTGGTGGGGAGACCCCGATGTCGATCATGGCAGCGCCACGCTGGAAGGCGGCGATGTCATGCCAATTGGCAACGGTGTAGTCTTGATTGGTATGGGCGAGCGTACCTCGCATCAAGCCATCGGCCAGGTAGCGATGTCTTTATTTAAAGCCGGTGCTGCCGAAAGAGTGATCGTGGCCGCCCTGCCAAAATCCCGCTCTGCCATGCATCTCGACACCGTATTTAGCTTCTGCGATCGAGATTTGGTCACCATCTTTCCTGAAGTGGTCAAACAAATCGTTGCCTTCAGCCTGCGTCCGGACGAAAGCAAACCCAACGGCATCGACCTGCGCCGCGAAAGTAAACCCTTCCTGGATGTTGTTGCCGAAGCGCTCAAATTACCTGCCCTGCGCGTAGTGCAAACCGGCGGCAATTCATTCGAAGCCGAACGCGAACAATGGGACGACGGCAACAACGTCGTCGCCCTGCAACCCGGGGTGGTCTTAGCTTACGACCGCAATATCCACACCAACACCCTGCTGCGTAAAGCCGGCGTAGAAGTCATCACCATCAGCTCCGCCGAACTAGGCCGAGGCCGAGGCGGTGGCCACTGCATGACCTGCCCAATTATTCGTGATCCGGTTGATTACTGATTGTTGGGAGTTTTTAGAAAACCCAAATCTTGAACCACGGAGGGCGCAGAGAACACGGAGTTTCACGGAGAAAACCAAGGCTTGAATTAAATTGTTTTGTAAGTTTTAAGTATTTTAAAACCCAGCAATTAGGATTCACATCGCGGCTAGTAGCACGGGGCTTTTACCCTCCCCTTGAAACACGCCGTAGCGAGGAACAAGCGGGGCGGGGTTTCGGCCAGGGAGCGAGGAACGAGCTGATCCCGCCCGCCGCCGACTCGATTGGACCGCAGAAGGAGCCTTCGTGCTCTCGAGGTTGCGGTTTTGCTTCCTTTCTTGGCCGTTCAAGAAAGGGAGTCCCACGCGGGGGAATCCCGCACCTAAACCAACGTGCCAAAGGCACTTAAACGATCTTTTTTGCTTTGCTCATAGGAAATCAGCGGAATCCCAATACCGCCAGGTTCTTTTGTATTTCTTTCGTTTGCTGGAGAAAATCATGTCCTTCAATATGCATAACCGTAATCTGCTTAGCCTGATGCATCACACCCAACGTGAACTGCGCTATCTGCTGGATTTATCCCGGGATCTGAAGCGCGCTAAATACACTGGAACCGAACAGCAGCATCTAAAACGCAAAAACATCGCGCTGATTTTTGAAAAAACCTCTACCCGCACCCGCTGCTCCTTTGAAGTAGCCGCTTACGATCAGGGCGCAAACGTCACCTATATCGACCCAAGCTCATCACAGATTGGTCACAAAGAAAGCATGAAAGACACCGCCCGCGTGCTTGGGCGGCTTTACGATGCCATCGAATATCGTGGCTATAGCCAGGAAATTGTTGAAGAGCTGGCCGCCTTTGCCGATGTGCCGGTCTTTAACGGCCTGACCGACGAATATCACCCCACCCAAATGCTGGCCGATGTGCTGACCATGCGCGAACACAGCGACAAGCCGCTGCACGATATCAGCTACGCCTACCTAGGCGACGCCCGTAATAATATGGGCAATTCGCTGCTACTGATCGGCGCAAAACTGGGTATGGATGTGCGCGTTGCAGCACCCAAAGCACTCTGGCCACACGAAGATTTCGTCGCCCAGTGCCAGCAATTTGCAACTGAATCCGGCGCGCGCATCACGCTAACCGAAGACCCGCTAGAAGCCGTAAAAGGCGTCGATTTTATCCACACCGATGTCTGGGTATCAATGGGCGAGCCGGTTGAAGCATGGGCAGAGCGGATCAAACAACTGCTGCCCTATCAGGTCAACAGTGCCATGATGAAAGCCTCCGGCAACCCGCGCACCAAATTTATGCACTGCCTGCCTGCTTTTCACAATAGCGACACCAAAATGGGCAAGCAAATCGCCGAACAATACCCCTTCCTCGCCAACGGCGTAGAAGTCACCGAAGAAGTGTTCGAATCCCCAGCCAACATCGCCTTCGAGCAGGCAGAAAACCGCATGCACACGATCAAAGCCATTCTGGTTTCAACCTTGGGGGATATCTGATTCTGCCTGACGCGGGCATAGCAAAACCCAAATCTTGAACCACTTCGGCACCAGAGAACACGACCCCGCGGTGCATAAATATTTGCAAAGGTTGCTGTGCGCATTCCCCCCTTTGAAAAAGGGGGAGGTGTGGCATGCAATTGTTGGCAAAAAGTTGTGCCGATACTTATACCAGCGGTGGCTACCGCTCCTAAACCAACGTGCCGAAGGCACTAAAAATTGCGGTATAAACAACAATAAAGGATTTATTATGCGTATCGTCATCGCCTTGGGTGGCAATGCTCTGCTTCGTCGAGGCGAAGCCATGAGTGCTGATAATCAGCGTGAAAACGTCATCATTGCCGCCAAACAAATCGCCCGCGTTGCCCCAAATAATGAGCTGGTTATCGCCCATGGCAATGGCCCGCAAGTGGGGCTGCTCGCCTTACAAAACGCCGCCTACAGCCAGGTCAGCCCCTATCCGCTGGATGTATTAGGCGCCGAAACCGAGGGCATGATCGGCTATATGATTGAGCAGGAGCTGGGCAATCTGCTACCCGTCGAAACGCCTTTCGCCACCATTCTGACCCAGGTAGAAGTTGACGCTGCCGACCCTGCTTTTAAAAACCCGACCAAGCCCATCGGCCCGGTTTACAGCAAAGAAGACGCTAACAGACTGGCTAGCGAAAAAGGCTGGTCAATTGCGCCTGATGGCGACAAATTCCGCCGTGTGGTGGCCAGCCCAAGGCCTAAACGAATTTTTGAAATTCGCCCGGTAAAATGGCTGCTGGAGCAAGGCACCATCGTAATTTGCGCGGGTGGCGGCGGGATTCCAACTTGCTACGATAAAGAAGGAAAATTGCATGGCATTGAGGCGGTTATCGACAAAGACCTCTGCTCCGCCTTACTGGCAGAAGAGCTAAGCGCCGACTTACTGGTGATTGCCACCGATGTCAGCGCCACATTTATTGACTATGGCAAACCCACCCAAAAAGCCATCGCCAGCGCCCATCCTGATGAATTAGAACGTCTCGGCTTTGCCGCAGGCTCGATGGGGCCCAAGGTACAAGCCGCCTGCGAATTTGCCCGCAATACCGGCAAAGTAGCGGTCATCGGTTCGCTCAATGATATCGAAGCCATTGTGCAAGGCACGGCAGGCACGCGGGTTTCAATACAGGCAACCGAACTAAGCTACCGTTGAGATTAATTCTTTTAGCCCCCAAGCCGTAGCGCAATGCGTTACGGCATCTCAATACCCGCTAATAAACAAGCCAACATCTCATCTGATTTGTGAAACTCCTGCCTTAGCCAATCCAAAAACACCAAGCGCCGTTCATCTTGAGCAAAGGGCTCTGCAGACAAAACAACATAGCTGGAGCCATCGGGCAGCAAGCCATAGGGGGCAATCAGGCGGCCATTTTTTAGCTCTTCTTCTATCATATAGGCCGAAGCAATCGCCACGCCTAGGCCTGCCGTTGCAGCCTGCAGGCTTAAATAAAAATGTTCAAAATATGAATTTTGATGACTCGTTACCCCTTGCTGCGCCAGCACACCCCAACGCGCCCAAGCATCTGGGCGAGTACGGGTGTGTAAAAGGCGACTCTGCTCAAGATGAATCTGCCCACCTTGCAGCTGCTCAGGCACGCACACCGGCCCCACTTTTTCCTGCCCTATTTCTTCCGAGTAACAATCTTTTCCCCAGTTGAAATCATTGCGCCTGATCGCTAAATCAATATGCCCACCCTGAAAATCAACCACGCCACCCGCCGTAAATAAATGCAGCTGAATCGCCGGATAACGAGTATGAAAATCGCTTAAACGAGGAATCAGCCAGCGCATGGCAATGGTCGGCTCACACGACACCACTAAGGGTCTGTCATAAGGATTTCCCTTGAGTTTTTGCAATGTAAGTGTCAGCTGTGCCAGCATCTCCTGGCAGGTGTTTTTTAATAGCTCGCCTTCTCTGGTCAAAAAAATCGCCCGATTACGGCGCTCAAATAACAACACACCTAGGCTTTCTTCCAACTGCTTAATCTGGCGGCTTACCGCTCCCTGCGTCACAAACAACTCTTCTGAAGCACGAATCAGGCTGAGATGACGCGCTGCGGCCTCAAAGACTCGCAAGGCATTGAGTGAAGGGATTCTGGCGCTCATAGTTGACTTTTTCTCATGTATTTTCATGAGCATAAATCGATTTTACTGAAACAACAAGACAGCCAAAATAGAGGAATAAATCACAAAACTGACTTTCAACTTTCTTTAGGCCTAGTCTATGAATGAAATTTTTGCCGTCGCTCTTATCACCATTCTGGCCGTTATCAGCCCCGGCGCTGATTTTGCAATGGTCACTCGTAACAGCTATCTCTATGGCCGAAAAGCCGGTTTATTGGCCGCACTAGGAATTGCCTTGGGCGTACAAATCCATGTGATGTACACCATGCTGGGAGTGGGGCTAATCATTTCACAATCGCCAGCATTGTTTACGGTGATCAAAATAGCCGGTGCTCTTTACTTGATTTATATCGGCTACAAAACCTTTACCAGCAAAAGTAAGCTCAATTTAGATTTAAGCGCTGATACGGGTTTAAGCCCTTTTGCTGCATTAAGAAACGGCTTTCTAACTAATGCGCTTAACCCTAAAACCACGCTTTTTGTAGTGAGCACCTACACCCAAGTTATCAACCCAAGCACCCCACTGACGCAGCAAATTGCCTATGGCTTATTTATGTCTCTAGCGCACGGCGTTTGGTTTTCGCTGGTGGCGCTGTTTTTCTCTCACCCAACCTTAAGATCCGCCATGATTAGTGGGCAAAGCCTGCTCAATAAAATCATCGGCAGTGCCCTGCTTGGGCTGGGAGCAGCGCTTGCCTTTACCCCGCTCACTCATTAAACCCAAGAAGTCTCTGCACCCAAATTTAAAAAGAACTCGGCGTATTGGCGCTGATCACTTCGGCAGCGCCATCACCGATATTGCGGAAGCGATGCGGCAAGTTGCTGGGGAAATAATAGCCGTCCCCCGCTTGCAAAAGATGTACCTGGCCATCTATGGTCAGCTCCATCTGGCCGCTGACCAGCACCCCACACTCCTGCCCCTCATGCTGCAGCATCTCACTGCCGGTATCGGCCCCCGGCTGATATTGCTCGCGCAGCAGGCCAATTTGCCTATCCCTAACCCCTGAGCCAATTAAATGCATTTGCACAGCCGCATTACCTAAATTGGGCTGAGTACCAGCAGGAAAAATATAGCTGGGCACGGTGCTTTCTTGCTCAAAAGTAAAAAACTCAGCAAGAGACATTGGAAACCCTTCCAGCAGCTTTTTTAATGAGCTAATCGATGGGCTAACCCGATTTTGCTCGATCAAAGACACAGTGGCATTGGTCATCCCCGCCCGCTTGGCTAATTCGCGCTGAGATAAAGCAAACCGGCCCCGCACTACTTTAAGCCTTGCCCCAACATCCATTGGCTCTGCCCGTTCAAAATAATCAACACACTGTAAAAATATGCCACACACGGCCAATTAGCCAGAAAGGCCTTTAACTTTTACTACAGCATCACAGAACAGACCTGCCAGGCAGCATTTCACATACAGGAAAATCATTACAGCCCGAATATGCGCAAAAACTTGTCAAATATAATTAACGAACTAAGCTTAAAACGATATAGGGCAGGCATCGTCTGTGCCCGCTCTGTGCATCACATGTAAACCGGGGCCTGTTATGACTCAGCCTGTTATCGGTATTCCATGCTGTCGCTGGTGGTTAAAAGACAGCCATTTTTTTCACCTTGCGGGTGAGAAATATATCCATGCGGCACTGGCGGCGGGGGGTATTCCACTGCTGATTCCCGCCCTTGGGGACGCCAGCCAAATTGCGCAAATATTAAGCACCATTGATGGCCTGCTACTGACCGGAAGCCAATCCAATATCGAGCCACAGCACTACCACGGCAAGCTCTTAGAAGATGATTTTAACGACCCGCAAAGAGACGCCACCACCCTGCCACTGATCCGTGCGGCAGTGGCTCTGGACATCCCAGTATTTGGGATCTGCCGGGGAGCACAGGAAATGAATGTGGCCTTTGGCGGCACGCTAGAGCAAGCCGTCCACCAGCAAAGCGGCATGCTGGATCACCGTGAAAAAGACGGCAGCACCGATGAAATGTACGAGGAAGCACACGATATTCAGCTGGTAGCAGGAGGCCTGCTGGAGCAACTCTATGGCCAGAGCACCGCCAGAGTGAATTCACTGCACCACCAAGGCGTTGCCAAGCTCGCCGACAAACTGCAAGCCGAAGCCCTCGCCCCCGATGGCCTGATCGAAGCCTTCAGCGTCAAAAACACCGCCTTCGCAATTGCAGTGCAATGGCACCCAGAGTGGAAATTCCAAAACAACCCGCTGTCCCTCGCCCTGCTCGCAGGCTTTGGCGCAGCCTGCAAAAAACGCCACTTGGCAAGGATGCTGAATCAATAGCAGATATTAAAAAAAACATCTTGAGCCACCACAAAATGATTTTGTAGGGCGGGTGAAATCCCATATGAACTAACCACTTTATTTTTTATCTGCAAACAACGAAAAAATGTAATAACCATGCTCTCAGCACGGGGCCTTTACCCACCCTGAAAACACGCCGAGAGAGGAACAAGCGGGACGGGGTAGTCGTCAATTCGTGTTTGAGCGAAGCGAGTTGAATTGACGCCGGCTCGATTGTCCGCAGCGAGGGGATGTCGTGTTTTAGGGGCGGCCTTCTTTGGCTTCGTTTCTTGGGCGCGCAAGAAAGGAAGGTCCAGCGGGACGCCCGCACCTAAATCAACGTGCCGAAGGCACTAAAACAAGCTTTTTGAATTTAGTTAGCCTGCACGTGGCTTACCCCTAAGGACTTTTGACGAAGCAACTACATACAACCCCAACAAAGCCACCACCATGCCGCTATCCACAAACCTAACGCTTCAAAACCTCCAGCCATCCCTCACCACCATGCGGGCGTTTCGGCTGGCGAAAGTGTGCATGCAATACACCAGAAATACCGCACAACCATTGTTCATAAACATGATCGGCAGTTTGATGCAGGGCGGCTACTTTTTCATCCAGATGATGCAGAATCTGCGCCTCGCTTTGCACCGAGCTTTGCCCCTGCCACTGCTGCAACACTTGTCTGTCCTCAGCGCACCATTGGCGAATACTTTGCGCCGTAACTTCCAGATGCGATTGCAAGCCCAGATGCGGGCCCAGTGCAAAGCCTTTATTCATGCAGTAATAGCCAAACAGGGTGCGCTTAGCGCCGCGCGGCACTTCAAAGGTATCGAAGTGCCAGTGAAACATATCCAGCTCACGCTTCTCTCCCATCCAGTGGCGCGACTCATCAAACTTGGTCACCAGCACCTTGCCCCAGCCGATTTGCGGCACCGTATTACGACGTACTTGGCCCCCCAGGCTTTTGGATAACAGCTGCCCGCCAAAGCAATGGCCAAGAATCGGGCGCTCCAGCCTTAAAGCATCCTTAAGCAGAGCCTCCTCTCTTTTAATCCAGGCTAGACCATCGTTCACCCCCGCATTGGAGCCTAAAACCACCACGCCGCTAAATTCGGCAGCACAACGAGGAGGCGTATCCCCCGCATCAATCGCAAATACACGGTAAGGAATAGCATGCTTTTCTAAAAAAGCCTGTAAATAACCCGGCCCCTGAATAGCTTCATGACGACAGATTGCAATGGGTTTCACGACGGATTTCCAAAGGAGTAATCAACACATCAAGCCTAAGCAATCCCAAAGAAAGAAAACGTAAAAACACACAGCGCAGTTATTAAATTTCTATAAAAATGCCCGCTTAACGAAGTGCTCAAACACGGAGTCAACCATGAGCTTAATCAGCGACTGGCTGCGAGAACGTCGAATCACTGAAGTTGAATGTGTCACGCCCGATTTCACCGGCATTGCCCGCGGCAAAATCGTGCCCAAAGAAAAATTCAGCGAAGACGAAGGCATGCGCCTGCCCGTTACCGTACTGGTGCAAACCGTGACCGGTGAATACGCCGAACACATCACCCCCATCACCGATCCCGACATGCTGCTGATTCCGGATCCCAACACCATCCGCATTATTCCCTGGGCCAAAGACCCGGTAGCGCAGGTGATTCATGATTGCTTTCATTTTGACGGCACACCGGTTGAGCTATCGCCCCGCTATGTGCTGCGCCGCGTGCTCAAGCTCTACGAAGACCGTGGCTGGAAGCCAGTCGTTGCACCTGAGATGGAGTTTTATCTGGTCGATATCAACCGAGATCCGGATTTACCCTTGCAACCGCCCGTGGGCCGCACCGGCCGCCCGGAAACAGGCCGAAAAGCCTATTCTGTCGATGCAGTCAATGAATATGACGACCTGTTCGAAGACGTTTACGACTATTGCGATGCACAAGGCCTGCAGATAGACACGCTGATCCACGAAATTGGCGCTTGCCAGATGGAAATCAATTTTCTGCACGGTGATGCACTGGAGCTGGCCGATCAGGTTTTCCTATTTAAACGCACAGTGCGAGAAGCCGCGATTCGCCACAATATGTACGCCACTTTTATGGCCAAACCCATGGAAAACGAGCCAGGCTCGGCCATGCATATTCATATGAGCGTGATAGATGAAGTCAGCGGCCAAAATGTGTTTTCAAATGTGGACGGCACGCCCAGTGAGGTGTTTTATCAATCGGTAGCGGGCATGCAAAAATACTTCCCGCAAGTGATCGCGCTGTTCGCCCCCTTTGTAAACAGCTACCGCCGCCTGACCCGCTACTACGCCGCGCCGATCAATGTGCAATGGGGCTTTGACAACCGCACCTGCGGCATCCGCGTGCCGCACTCCGACCCCGTGGCCCGCCGTATAGAAAACCGCCTGCCCGGCGTGGATTGCAACCCCTACCTAGCCCTCGCCGCCACACTGGCCTGCGCCTGGCTGGGCATAGAAGAGCAGCTTGCCCCTAGCGAGCCCCTTACCGGCGACGCCTACACCCTGCCCTTCGCCTTCCCCCGGGGGCTGGATGCCGCCACACAAATCCTCAGCGATTGCAAACCCATAGCCGCAGTCCTAGGCGAGCCCTTTATCCAAGCCTATTGCGCGGTAAAAGAAGCCGAATACGTGGAATACGCCAGAGTGATCAGCCCATGGGAAAGGAAGCATTTACTGCTGCATGTTTAATGCATTTATTCCCCCCTTTGCAAAAGGGGGGCTGGGGGGATTTCGCATTGCATATTTTTAAAAGGCAAATCCCCCTTAATCCCCCTTTTACAAAGGGGGAAGCTGCTTGCCGAAGGCTCTTAATAAAAATACAGTTTTGATTGCATATAAACGGCGGGTTGCACCCGCCCTACAAGACCCCGCAACAAGGAGACACCCGATGAATCCAAATCCCATCAGCCCGGGCCACTCCAGCCCTGGCCGGAGCACGGCACAATACCAGGCGCTGGATGCTGCCCACCACATCCACCCCTTCTCGGATACCGCCGCGCTCAACGCCCATGGATCGCGGGTGATTACCCATGCCGAGGGGATTTATTTATTTGATTCTGACGGGAATAAAATTTTTGACGCCATGAGCGGGCTTTGGTGCGTGAATATCGGCTATGGCAGGCAGGAGCTAGCCGAAGCGGCTTACCAGCAAATGCTGCAGCTGCCCTTCTACAACACCTTTTTTAAAACCACCCACCCGCCGGTAATCGAGCTATCCAGCCTGCTGGCGCAAGTGGCCCCCGAAGGCTTTAACCACGTTTTTTATACTAATTCCGGCTCTGAAGGAAACGACACCATTATCCGCATGGTGCGTCATTACTGGGCCA
Source organism: Iodobacter fluviatilis (assembly GCF_900451195.1). NCBI lineage: Bacteria > Pseudomonadati > Pseudomonadota > Betaproteobacteria > Neisseriales > Chitinibacteraceae > Iodobacter > Iodobacter fluviatilis. The sequence goes on along the minus strand of NZ_UGHR01000003.1, from coordinate 579,244 downwards.
CACTCGGCCAGCCACAAAAGAAAACTATCATCGCCCGCGAAAACGGCTATCACGGCTCCACCATAGGCGGGGCAAGCTTGGGCGGTATGCACTATATGCACGAGCAAGGCGATTTACCCATCCCCGGTATTGCCCATATCGAACAGCCCTATTGGTACGCCAATGGCGGTGAGCTTAGCCCCAAGGAGTACGGCCTGAAAGCCGCAAGGGCGCTGGAGCAGAAAATTCTGGAGCTAGGCGTTGAAAACGTCGCAGCCTTTATTGGCGAGCCGGTGCAAGGCGCGGGTGGGATTATTATTCCGCCCTCCAGCTACTGGCCAGAAATCCAGCGCATTTGCGATCAGTATGGAATTTTACTCATTGCCGACGAAGTGATCTGCGGCTTTGGCCGCACCGGCTCATGGTTTGGCAGCCAACACTACGGCATCCGCCCGCATCTGATGACCATCGCCAAAGGCTTAAGCTCGGGCTATATCCCAATTGGCGGGGTTTTAATCCACGATAGCGTGGCCAAAGTGCTGATTGATGGCGGCGATTTTAACCACGGCTTTACTTACTCAGGCCACCCCGTCGCCTGCGCCGTGGCCGCCACCAATATCCGCATTCTGCAAAAAGAACGCATTATCGAGCGCATGAATGAAGACGTTGCCCCCTACGCTGCCCAGCTCTGGCACGACGCATTCGATCATCACCCGCTGGTAGACGACGTACGCAGCCTAGGCTTTTTCTTTGCCCTCACTCTGGTAGAAGACAAAGCCAGCCGCAAGCGTTTCGAGCACGGCAGCAGCATGGCCCTGCGCTGCCGTGATATCTGCCTGAAAAACCAGCTAGTCATGCGCGCCACCGGCGACAGCATGATCGCCGCCCCCCCACTCGTGATGAGCCGCTCACAAGCAGAAGAATTCGTCAGATTAGCCAAGCAATGCATTGATGAATATGCGCGGGAATTGGGGATAAGAAAAGATCTGTAGACACAGAGACATGAGAACGAATGAGTTCCCCCCTTTGAAAAAGGGGGGCTAGGAGGGATTTAGCTTTGCGTCTTTTTATAAAAAAGCAAAGCTAATTCAAAAACAAATCCCCCTCAATCCCCCTTTTACAAAGGGGGAGGCTTAGATTTCTGCCCCTTTTTTACCGTCTTACCCACAGGTGAATATATGGACTGGAATGATCGCCGCCTTGCCGCAACCCCACGTGGTGTAGGCATCAGCACGCAGGTTTTTATCGCCAAGGCGAAGAATGCCGAGGTGTGGGATATTGACGGGCGACGCTATATCGACTTTGCCGCTGGCATTGCAGTGCTCAATACCGGCCATTTGCACCCTAAAATCAAGGCTGCGGTAAGCGCCCAGCTGGAGGCTTTTTCGCATAGCTGCTATCAGGTCATGCCTTACACCAGCTATGTGGCGTTGGCAGAAAAGCTTAACCAACTTGCCCCCATCAGCGCCCCATGCAAAAGCTTTTTCCTCACCACAGGCGCAGAAGCCGTTGAAAACGCCATCAAAATTGCCCGCGTGGCCACGGGGCGAGCTGGGGTGATCGCTTTTTCTGGCGGCTTTCATGGCAGAACGCTGCTGGGCATGGCGCTCACCGGCAAGGTGGCCCCTTATAAAATCGGCTTCGGCCCCTTTCCTGCCGATATTTATCACGCGCCTTTTCCAGCTGGCGACATCAGCAGCAGCGCGGCATTGGCCTGCTTAAAAGCACTGTTTAAAAGCAGCGTAGACCCCAAACGCATCGCCGCCATGATCATCGAACCCGAACAAGGCGAAGGCGGCTTTTACCCCGTTCCGCGCGAATTTATGCAGGGCTTGCGGCAAACTTGCGATGAGCACGGCATTGTGCTGATCGCTGACGAAATCCAAACCGGCTTTGCCCGCACTGGCAAATTATTTGCCATGGAGCATTTCGACGTTGAGCCAGATTTAATCACCGTGGCCAAATCCTTAGCCGGCGGCTTTCCTCTTTCCGGCGTGATTGGCCGTGCCGAGCTGATGGACGCCGCCGCCCCCGGTGGGCTTGGCGGCACTTACGGCGGCAGCCCGATCGGCATTGCCGCCGCACTGGCGGTACTAGAAATTATCGAAGAAGAACAGCTCTGCACCCGCGCCAATAGGATAGGCAGCAAAATTAAAGCCTGCCTAGAAGGATTAAAACCCAGCACCCCGCAAATCCACGATATCCGCGGCCTAGGGGCCATGGTGGCGGTGGAGTTCACCGAAAATGGCCAACCATCCCCCGAATTCACCACCCGAGTAAAAACACAAGCGCAAAACTTAGGCTTGATCCTACTCAGCTGCGGGATGTACGGTAACGTCATCCGCTTCCTCTGCCCGCTCACCATAGAAGACAGCGTGCTGGATGAGGCTTTAGGAATGCTTGAGATGGCGATCAAGAGTGCAGCAAAGATCTGAAAACCCAAATCTTTAACCACTTCGGCCCCAGAGAACACGGAGTTTCACGGAGAAAACCATTTAGAAATGAGCTGTTTATTGGCTTTGGAGTCATTTCAACCTCAGCAAAAATAGATTTATATCGCGATTCCCAGTACGGGGCTTAAATCTCCCCTTGAAGCACGCCGAAGCGAGGAACAAGCGGGGTGGGGCCGTCGTCAATTCGTGTTTGAGCGAAGCGAGTTGAATTGACGCCACCTCGATTGTCCGCAGTGAGGGGATTTCGTGCTGATCGGGGCGGCCTTCTTTGGCTTCGTTTCTTGGCCGTTTGTATAGACCGGAGACATAGGTAACACACGTGCGGACACATGGGTAACACATTTTAGTTGTTTAACTGCAAGGTATTCAAATCGATTCTTCCGAAGTGCTGATGGCAAAAATAGAGGTCAAACACCCCGTCGTTCAGACTATCTGCACGCAGTGCAATAGGTAAACGATGTAAGGCACTAGACACTTTAAATTTATGATTTTGTAATTTTACTGCGCCGCCCCAGCCCACAGTAATGACTTGATCGTTGGGGCCGTATTCAATTTCAGGCAAAGCAGAAGGCATGGCAATTAAGCTCGGTTTATAGCGGGTAATCGGTGTGGCTAGCCCTAAGGCTTCATGCGGGCGCTGCTCGTTATAGACCGTGCGCCAGTCGTTAAATGCATGCTGAACATGGGCTAAATCGCGAAATGCCCGGCCATTTAATACTTCGGCTTTTAGCGTGCGATGAAAGCGTTCTTCTTTGCCATTAGTTTGCGGATGCCCTGGGCGGCTATGGCTAACATGGATACCCAAGCAGATCAGCCAGATAGATAACTGGCTGATGCCATGGCTGGCATCACTGGGGCTTCCCCATGGAGAACCGTTGTCAGCGTTGATACGAGCAGGCAAGCCATAGCGAAGAAATACATCCGTTAAGTGAGTCTGGACAATGGCTGCCGTGGTTTGACCACAAGCAGTTAAGGTGAGATTAAAGCGAGAATGGTCGTCTAATAAAGTGAGGGGAAAGCACATTTGCTGAGCCGTATTGAAGTTCCCTTTGAAGTCGATCTGCCATAAAGCATTCGGCTGATCATGCTCAAAACGTAGCCAGTGTTGGGCTTGCTCACTCGCCTTGGCGCAAATTAAGCCATGGCGATGCAGAATATTGGTGATGGTGCTTGGCGCAGGAACATCCACATGGCCCAGCTCCAACAGTCTTCGATGGAGTTTGCGCCCTCCCCAAACAGGGTGCTTCTGGCGCAGGTCTACAACGAGGGCTTCAATCTCTGCGGTGGTCAGTGTTGGCGATGATTTGGGGCGGCGAGATCGATCTTGAAAACCTTCTTGGGGGTTATTCAGATAGCGCTGCCGCCACTTGTAACCTGTTTTAGTTGAGATGCCGAAACGCTGGCAAAGCGCTTTAAAATTACAGTTATCTTGCAGTGTAAGGAGTACAAATTCTGAGCGAATAGACATGATATTCACGGGCATCCAAGGCATGGTAAGTAGGCATCCCAAGCGGTTAAAAACACCGCCAAAGTGTTACCTATGTCCTCGTACAAGTGTTACCCATGTCTATGGTCTATACAGCCGTTCAAGAAAGGAAGGCCCCCGCGGTGGCTAACCGCTCCAAAATCAACGTGCCGAAGGCACTAAAAAGATCTTTTTGTAGTGCCATGGCGGGTTACGGCCGGAATATACCAGCACCCTAATGAGCATTGAGGGCGGCCTAAGCCACCCTACGATTACTGTGCCACCCCTAATAAGGAAACCCCATGCTCCACCTCAACAACCCTGCCCTGTTAAAACAAGCCTGCTATATCAACGGCCAATGGCAGGATGCTGCGGAAAAAATCGCGGTGACTAACCCCGCCACAGGCGAGATCATCGGACATATCCCCAAAATGGGCACGTCCGAAACGGCTCAGGCCATTGCTGCCGCCAAACTCGCCATGCCCGCCTGGCAAAAGAAAACAGCCAAAGAGCGCAGCGCTATTTTGCGCCGCTGGTTTGAGCTGATGCTGGCTAATCAGGAAGACCTCGCTCAAATCTTAAGCGCCGAGCAAGGCAAGCCGCTGGCCGAGGCACGCGGTGAAACTGCCTATGGGGCCAGCTTTATTGAGTGGTTTGCGGAAGAAGCCAAGCGCGTTTACGGCGATGTCATTGCCGCGCCGCAAGCCGACAAACGCCTGCTGGTCATCAAACAAGCCATTGGCGTAGTCGCCGCCATCACCCCTTGGAATTTCCCCAATGCCATGATTACCCGGAAAGCTGGGCCTGCGCTGGCTGCAGGCTGCGCGATGGTGCTAAAACCCGCCACACAAACGCCTTTTTCTGCGCTGGCTCTGGCCGTATTAGCCGCAGAGGCGGGGATTCCCGCTGGCGTATTTAATGTGATTACCGGCACCGCCAGCCAGATTGGTGGCGAGCTGACTAGAAACCCCGATGTAGCCAAGCTCAGCTTTACTGGCTCCACCGACATCGGCAAATTGCTGATGCGGGAATGCGCCGACACGGTAAAAAAAGTCTCGCTGGAATTGGGCGGCAATGCGCCGTTTGTGGTGTTTGACGACGCCGATCTGGACGCCGCAGTAGAAGGCGCGATGATCTCCAAATTTCGTAACGCCGGGCAAACCTGCGTTTGCGCCAACCGCATCTATGTGCAAGACAGCGTTTACGACGCCTTCGCCGCCAAACTCAGTGCAGCCGTTGCCAAACTCAAAGTCGGCGTTGGCACAGCAGAAGGCGTGACCCAAGGCCCGCTGATCGACGACAAAGCCGTGCAAAAAGTAGAAGAACATATCAAGGATGCGCTGGAGCAGGGCGCAACACTGGCGCTGGGCGGCAAGCGCCACGCGCTGGGGCATAGCTTTTTTGAGCCTACCGTCTTACTGAATGTCAGCGCCAAAATGAAAGTGGCTCGCGAAGAAACCTTCGGCCCGCTCGCACCGTTATTTAGATTTAGCAGTGAAGCAGAGCTGATCCAGCTCGCCAACGACACCGAATTTGGCCTTGCCAGTTACTTTTACAGCCGCGACATCGGCCGCATCTGGCGCGTGGCCGAAGCACTGGAATACGGCATGGTGGGCATCAACACCGGCATGATCTCCAACGAGCTAGCGCCCTTTGGCGGGGTAAAACAATCAGGCCTCGGCCGGGAAGGCTCTAAATACGGGATTGATGATTATATTGCTATCAAATACCTGTGCATGGGTGGGATTGATCGCTGATTAGATATTTTGATCTGAAATATTGTTCCTAGAGCGGGTGAAACCCAAGCCGATCAACTTAAGATCAAAACAAAGTCTGGTTTTTATTGGGTGCGCTCGCTTTTCTTGCTGGCCATTTTTCGGTGGGTAACGGCGATGTCCTTGTGCACCCTATAAAACCTACTCATCCGCTGTTTTCATCTGTAAAACGCTGGGGCCGAAGTATTATCTGAGGTTCAAGGTTTGAGTTTCACTCAGTGAAACGATTTAAGTGGATAGGGCCATCCCCCTTCCCCCCATTCTGTGCATCATTTCCCTAATAAAGTGTAATTTATTCTCTTCGAATATCGCTCTATTTCTGTGACACTAAAAGACACTGTCACCCAAATACAAAGTGAATCGAATGAATTGGATTGAAATTCTGCAAGCTCAGGCAATCAGCTATGCGCCTAAATTATTTTCTGCGCTGATTACGCTCTTTATCGGCTGGAAGCTGATCGGTATTGCTACGCAATTACTCGATACAATGCTGACCCGCAGCAATGTTGAAGCCACACTCAGGCACTTTTTAGGCAGCCTAGCTAATGTGGCATTAAAAGCGCTGCTATTGATTAGCGCCGCTTCAATGATTGGCATTGAAACCACTTCATTTATTGCTATTTTAGGTGCAGCCAGTCTGGCCATTGGTTTGGCACTGCAAGGCAGCTTGGGCAATTTTGCAGGTGGCGTGCTGATTTTAATGTTTAAGCCCTTTAAAGCAGGCGACTATATCGAGGCGCAAGGTCAAGGGGGTACGGTAGAAGGCATTCAGATTTTCACGACCCGTTTACGCACTGGCGATAATAAATTAATTGTGGTGCCTAATGGCCCATTAGCCAATGGCAATCTCATCAATTTCTCTGCCCTGCCCACCCGCCGTGTTGATTTTGTATTTGGTATTGGCTACGACGATGATATCGATTACGCACGTAAAGTTATTTTATCTGTATTAAATAAAGATAGCCGTATCCATCAAGACCCGGCCCCTATGGTGGTCGTTTCATCGCTGGCAGAAAGCTCGGTTAATTTTACAGTACGTGTTTGGGCCAATAGCGAACATTACTGGCCGATCTTTTTTGATACCACAGAAAATATCAAAAAGGCCTTTGATGTGGCAAAAATCTCTATTCCATTCCCACAACGCACTGTGCACCATATTCAGCATAATGAAGCGCTTAAGCCTTTATCAAAAGCCCAGCCTGAACACGTAAATTAAACGAGTCTCGATGCAAGATTCCCCGGCAGGCTGTTATTCATGCCCGTAAGTAATACGGCAAGAAGGGATAACAGCGCTGGGGAATGTTTACCTGAGCACTTATAATCTTCAGTGTCTGGTTTCCACCCCTGAAGGTTTACCCATGCCCCATCTGAATATTGAATACAGCAAGAACCTGAGTACATTCAACCCACGCCTTGCTCTGCAACAATTAAACAATGCTCTGATTGAATCAGGCCACTTTGTTGAAGGTGATATTCAAAGCCGGGCAATGGGCTTTGATGATTTTTTGATTGGCAATGTGGATGAGGGCCGCGCCTTTATTCATATCAAACTGCAAATCCTGAGCGGCCGCTCACCGGAAGTTAAAAAAGCACTTTCAGAGGCTCTGCTTCAGGCACTGAAAACAGACATACCCCAAGGCATAAAGCTGCTGATCCGTACCGAGATTAGCGATATCGATCGCCCTTCTTATTGCATGCTAAATACCGAAAGCTAACCCGCTTTTAAAGCATGCAGCTTAAATTGTGAAATTAATCCTTTCATTTTAAGCGCCAGCTCATTCAAGCGCGCGGTGGTATCCACCGCTCGCTGAGTGGCCTCAACGTTTTCACCCGACATCGCCACAATCTGCTCTATACCCCGCGAAATAACATCACTACCTTTATTTTGCTCCTGCATCGCCGTGGCAATATCAATCACGGATTCAATCACATCTCCAGAGCCCGTGCTGCTTTGCTGCACCACTAAGGCCACCGCTCTGGCCTGCTCATTACCATTTTTAACCCGCTGAACGCCTCTTTCCATACTTTCAATTGCATCCCGGGTGCCTTGTAAAATGCCATTGATCACACTGCCAATTTCCTGAGTGGCCTGCGTGGTTCTGTGCGCCAGAGTACGTACCTCATCGGCCACCACGGCAAAACCCCGGCCCTGCTCACCCGCCCTTGCCGCCTCGATTGCAGCATTTAAAGCCAGCAGATTGGTTTGATCGGCAATTTCTTTAATCACATTCACAATCGAATTAATCTGATCAGACCGCTCGCCTAGGCCATGGATAATGTCAGATGTTTCAGAAACAGATTTTTCAACTTCTTCCATCCCGGCCAGCACACCTGCAATCATTTTTGCACCATCATTAGACAGCCCGGCCGATTCTGCAGTCAGGCTGTGCGCGCGCTGTGCACTGCTATTCACTTGCTCAATACTCACCACCATCTGGCCAATTGATTCGGCAATCGCCCCCGCCGAGGCGTTCTGATTTTCGGATGCGGCTCGGATTAAGCCTGATTGAGCCGCCAGCTCTTGCCCATAGCAAATCACCTCTTCTGCGCTATCACTGACCTGACGGATAATACTTTCCAAATGGCTTTGCATCGCCCTGAGTGACAACAATAACTGCCCCATTTCATCTTTGCGCGAAGTCTCAATATCATGACAAAAATCGCCATGGGCAATGTTTCTGGCAATGGCGATGGCCTCGCTTAATACCGCCGATATTTGCTTGGTCACCAAAGTAGAAACCAGTGTCATTGCAATAATCACCAGCACCAAAAACACCAGCATATGCAATTGAGACTTTTCAAAGACCTCTTCAGAGCCTTTTGATTGCTCAGCAGACTGCTTTTCAATTAAATCTGATAAAGCAGCCATTTCTTTTTCTAATACATCAAATTGCTGCTGAAAAATAGGTAAGTCTTTTTCCATTTTTTCTGGCGCATTTTTTGCGCTGGTAAATAGCTGAGTGGCTAATGCAATATATGCATCAACAACAGGCTTTACCGTGGTAATCTTATTTTTTATTTGTTCACCCTGGACCAGTTTTTCATTACTGGCAAACAACTCTTTAAAGTGCTTGCCATGCTCTGCTAAATCTTTTTCAGCAGAATCAACTTCTTTTAAATCATTATTTTTAATGGCCAATATCGCAGACAAAACATCGCCGCGTATTGCATCATGCATCATGTCTGCTTCCATCTGATTACGTAAAACAGACAGGCCGCCGAGTAAATCTTCCACACTATTACGTGATGAGTTTTGGCCATTCAAGCCAATAAATCCCATGATCAGGACCGCAGCGACACCTGAGAGCCCCATCAGAAACAATCTGAATTTTAATGACATTGCCGTATCCTCTATCTGCGCATCAAACACATAAAAGATAGAACATTGGCAACAATTTGGTATTTTTATTTACTTACAAGCAATAAACTTACAAAAAAAGCCCCACACAAAGGTGAAGCTTTTAATTTTAAATAAGTAAATACTTATTTTATTTACACCATTCAAATGGCGGAATAGCCAAAACGTTTTACCCACGCTGCAAAGTAATTCGCGTTATTTCCGAAGGTGCAAACAAACGTTTAGGCGGCCCCCAATAGCCAGTACCCCGGCTGGTATACACCCAGACATTGCCCAATAAATTCAATCCGGCGGTAAAAGGCTGCTGAAAGCGCACAAAAAAGTTCCACGGAAAAAACTGCCCGCCATGGGTGTGGCCGGATAATTGCAGATGCAGGCCTAAATCCTGAGCCTTAAATGCGCTGCGCGGCTGATGCGCAAGCAGCAATTTAAACGGCGAATCGGGTGCTCCAGCTAGGGCCGCCTGTGCATCGCTTTGATGATCAGGATAAAAATGCCCAGCACTGTAATCTGTCACCCCAGCCACCACCAGCTGATGGCCGGCGTGTGAGAGCAAAACATGCTCGTTCAGCAGTACTTGCAAACCCAAACGGCGCAGCTCGGCAATCCACGGCAGCGCGCCAGAATAATACTCATGATTACCCGTTACAAAAAACGTGCCGTGTGTGGATTTTAATCGCTCAAGCGGCGCGGTATGCGCGGATAAATCGGCCACATTGCCATCAACCAGATCGCCTGTTACCGCCACCAGATCTGCACCAAGGCTGTTTACCTTATCCACAATGGCATCCAGATAAGGCTGCTTTATCGTTGGGCCAACATGAATATCGCTAATTTGGGCGATGGTGAAACCCACTAATTCTGCAGGCAGATTCGCCACCGGCACGGCCACATCCACAATCGCCGCGCTACGCCGTGCATTGATCAGGCCCAGCAGTGTAAACAGCACAGCACCGGCCAGCACGCCCACAGCGCTCTGAAGCTGCCAGCTGCTATACGCCACATCGCTTAATAAATAAGCAAGAGGCAGCAAGGAAACATCGCGCAACAAGCAAAGCGCAAACACCGATGAAGATAAACCCATTACCGTTAAACCCAGCCACGCAAGGCGATCAGCCCATGGCGGCTGGCTGATAAATCTGGCGGCTAAGCCCAGAGGCAGCAGCAGGCTGGAAACCACAAGCGCAAGCCAGCCCAGCAATAGGCCCGAACCTTGCAAACCCAAAGCAGGAAACAAACGCATGCCAAGGTAACTATGTGCCAGCAAAATGATGCTGAACATGACAAGCAGCGTTGAACGGGGCGGCGTGGTGTGTTTCAAGTGAGGTTGTCCTTGGTCATGGAAGATGGGCACGTGATTTCCGCCCAAGCATCAAGCTAGCTATCTGTTTACAAAAATCAAATTATCGTAGGGCGGGTGCAACCCCATACGCGCGAATCAAATTATTTTTTCATTAGCAAACAGCGAAAAAGCATAATAACCACGCTCTTTGCATGGGGCTTAAAAATCCCCTTGAAACACGCAAGCTCCGAACAAGCGGGGCGGGGGATCGCTTGGGAGCGAGGCAGCGAGCCAATCCCGCCCGCCGCCGACTTGATTGGACCGCAGCAGGGGATTTCGTGCTTTGAGTTTGTGGCTTGGCTTCGTTTCTTGGCCGCGCAAGAAAGGAAGGTCCAGCGGGACGCCCGCACCTAAATCAACGTGCCGAAGGCACTGATCTTTTTGACTTTGGTTAGCGCGCCTATGGGGTGCAACCCGCCGCTTTTCGTCGCATTTCATGCCAAAATCCGGCGGGTTTCACCCGCCATATAAAAGATGCAATACATTGGCTTAACTGATGCCTGCGTGGGCACAAAAGCGTGCCCACCACAAAACTTAATCCTTAGCCTGCACATCCCGCATATTTCGGCCCAGCGGATTGGGCTGATTGCGTTTTTTTGCCAGCTCAATCTGTTTTTGCCGCTCACGCGCGCCGTTTCTGGTTTTTTCGCTCAGTGAATTCCAGCAGTGTGGGCAACTGATTCCGGCCACATAATGCGGTGATTGGCGCTCCTCTACCGACACCGGCTGACGGCAAGCGTGGCAGAGATCAAAATCGCCTTCGCTTAAATCGTGGCGAACGGTCACACGATTATCAAATACAAAACAATCGCCCTCCCATTTACTCTCTTCCTGTTTTACCGTTTCTAGGTATTTAAGAATGCCGCCTTTAAGGTGGAAGACTTCTTCAAAGCCCTCCCCGAGCATATAGCTGGAGGCTTTTTCGCAGCGAATGCCGCCGGTGCAAAACATGGCAACTTTCTTGTGTTTGGCAGGATCAAAATGTTGCTTAATATAATCCGGAAATTCACGGAAGCTCGCCGTTTTAGGATCAATTGCGCCCTCAAACGTGCCGATTGCCACTTCGTAATCATTACGCGTATCAATCAGCAGCACTTCAGGATCACTGATCAGCGCATTCCAGTCTTCTGGCTCTACATAGGTGCCCACCGCCTGATTAGGATCCACACCCGGCACGCCCAGCGTCACGATTTCTTTCTTTAATTTAACCTTGCTGCGGTAAAACGGCTGCTCATCACAATACGATTCTTTGTGATCCAGATCGATAAAGCGCACATCGCTTTTTAGCCATGCCAATAAACCATCAATCCCGGCGCGGGAGCCCGCTACCGTGCCATTAATGCCTTCAAAAGCCAGCAGCAGAGTGCCTTTTACGTCGTTATCCAGCATGGATTGCAAAAGCGGCTCTTTGAGCGCTTCAAAATCGGCCAGCGTTACAAATTTATACAGGGCCGCTACAACAATGGCCTGAGCGTTATTTTGTGTCATTTTTTATATATCTCCAGGTGGTCATCCACGTAAAGGATGGACCGGATAAATGCAGGCAAAAACCAGCGAGGCCGCAGTTTACCTGAAGCAAAAATGAATAACAGCCCGCCAGTCTGCCGGCTTGTTTTCTATATATGGCCAAAACACAAAATATCAATCCTGCCTTGCTTTAAGCACCAGGTAAGGGCTAGTTTTAATGGGGCAGCGGCTCCCGGAATAAAGGGCATTGATCACCTTAATATGCAGGCAATAAATGAGTGAAATAAACCAGGCCAGCATTGGCGCAGCAAATCAGCCTTGAAGACAATTGGGGTTACAAAATGGCAATACCCACCATGAAAAGAATCTTTATAAGCAGGGCCTTATTGTTTCTGGCCTTTATTGCTGCGCTATATATCATTATTTTTTATAATAAAACAAACTCAGATCAGCTTTATTCAGCACAACAGCAAGAGCACGCCGCCCTGTGGATTGTAAATCAATTATATGCAGGCCATGATATTTCGGCACAAACAGACAGCCAGATTATTTTTAATGAAATAAAAAACGAGGACGATGCTTTTAGCGAAAAGGCATTACTTATTGCCGCCGGATTTAACGCCAAAGAGCAATCTTTACTGAAACAGATCATAACAGCCGCCCACCAGCCTTCACAGAAAACACAATTAATTAATCAATTATCTGAATCATTGGCAAAAAAACATACTGAAATCATTCAACAAAAATATCAGCAGCAGCATAAACTATTTTATATTATTTCAATTTTCACCCTGATATTGTGCGTTATATGCGCCTTGTTTATTTCCCAAACCTATATGGGCATTATCCATAGAATTGGCTGTGGCCCCGGCGAGGCAAGACGTCTGATCATGGAAGTTGTGGCGGGGAATTTACGCGGAGAATTTTCTGCAAATCATAAAAACAGCCTGCTTTATGCACTGCACAGCATGATAGAAAAATTGCATGAGGTATTGGCCGAAATATCCGAAGCATCACATTTACTGGCAAAAACATCACATTTAATTAACACATCCGCCAAAAACCTAACCTACAACGCCATGGAGCAAGCCACCAGTATTGAAGAAACCAGCGCCTATTTAGAGCAGCTAACCGCCACCGTGGCGCAAAACAATGAAAATACGCGAATCACCGAAGATATCTCTGCTCATTCATCCCAAAATGCGATTGAAGGCGGCGAAGCCGTTAAAAAAACAGTATTGGCCATGCGCGAAATTGCCAAAAAAATCAGCATAATTGATGATATTGCCTATCAGACTAATCTATTAGCCCTGAACGCAGCCATTGAAGCGGCCCGTGCTGGCGAGCAAGGAAAAGGCTTTGCAGTAGTCGCCGCAGAAGTGCGAAAACTGGCCGAACGCAGCCAAACCGCCGCGCAGGAAATCAGTATTCTGGCCGCCAATAGCGTAGAGCAGGCCGAGCGCGCTGGTGAATTACTGAACGAAATTGTACCTTCAATTAAAAAAACGGCCGATTTAGTGCAGGAAATTGCCGCCGCATCGCGCGAGCAATTTATTGGCATTGAGCAAATAAATCAATCTGCTACCAAATTAAATAATGTCACCCAAGACACCGCCATTGCCGCAGAAGATTTATCCAATACATCAGATGAATTATCCATGCACGCGCAAAAGCTGGAAGACGTAATTGGTTTTTTCCAAATGAAATCTTAAGCGGCACAGGGTGCCATTTTAACGGCAGCCCTATCCATCAGCGGCACCGCCAAAATGGCCAGCGCAGCGCAGGCAAACCAAACACTATGCCCGCCAAAATGGCTGTATATCTGGCTGCCAAATACCGGTGAAATCAGCATACTGATACTCCAGCACACCCCGTAAAGCCCAAAATAATGGCCGCTTTTACGCCCCTCGGCACGCTGCATCACCAGCACACTCATGGTGGGCATAAACAAGATCTCACCGATGGTCCAAATCGCGGTAGAAAGACAAACATAAGCCATGCCCCATTCCACCCCAAAAGGCAGCATGCCCAGCCCAATCGCCAACAAAACAGCGCCAAGCGCAAGCTGGCCGCGCTCGCCCCAATGTTCTGTGGCGCGGGTGAGTGGAATCTGAAAAGCGACCACCAGCAAGCCATTGATCGTAAATTGCCAGCCTAATGCCCCGGCCCCCAGCTGATAAAAATCCAGCAGATAGTTGCCCAGCATGCTGTTAACCGTTTCGTAAGCCAGCCCCAGCATCACCCCCACCAACAAAAAAACCATAAAGGGCCAATCCGAATAGGGCGAAACCAGCCCCTGCTCTGGCCCAGCTGGCGCACTACCCGCCAGCGGCAGGGCACTCCAGCGCCGCAAAGCCCAGCGTAGCCAAAAAGCCGCCGCAAAAGACATGCTGGCACTCACCACAAACACCCAGCGGTAATCCCAGTGCGCCAATACGCCGCCCAACACACCCGCAATAGCCACCGCCAGATTAACCGCCACCCGATTCAAAGCCTGCGCCCGAGGCCGCTCTGCCAAGCTGCAGTTTTCCATAATCAGGCGCTGGTTAAGAGGCCGCGCGCCCCCATCGCACACACCCGATAAAAACAACAACAGCGCCAACAGCCAAGGCGACTCAAGTAATGTAAGGCTAAGCAAGAGCATGCCACTGGCGAACATCAGCCGCACAGCCAGCTTGCCTGTGGGCATATGATCGCTCAGCACGCCAATGGCGTAAGACCCCAGCAATAAACCCGCCCCGCTGCACGCCAGCAACCAGCCGATGGTATCAATCGAAAACCCCAGCACCTCGCGCAGATACAAAGCCATAAACAGCTTCACCATCACACCAAGGCGATTAACAAACAAAGCCCCCGCTAGGCCCCAAGCCATTTGCGGCAAATCAGACAGCTTATTTTTAAATGTATTCAGCTTTGTGAGCAGCATCAGGCATCCCCATAGAGAAGCCTGAAACTCTACAGATATGCCTTAAGGATAAACAGGCGCAATTTAATAAAAGTAAGGGGATACAGTTGGAATGGCCCCTTTATTTGCCCAGGGCAAGTAAGCGAAACCGGCAGAAAGTAAGAACTGCAGACTAGCAAAATTATTTTGAATTTAACAGCTTCATGAAATAGATTTAACAATACAACTTAACCAAAGTTTACTTTAATATTTTTTAAAGCTTACAAAGCTTGCTAAAACTTGAAGGAGTAAGAAATGGAAGCATATCTTGGCACTATTCTGGCATTTGGCTGTGATTACCCCCCTGTAGACTGGGCCCAATGCATGGGGCAAACCATACAAATATCACAAAACAATGCGCTATATGCCGTAATTGGCAACTATTATGGGGGCACCCCGCCGCAAAACTTTATGCTGCCTAATCTTGCTGGCCGTATGCCTATTGGTATTGGCCCGGCACAGCCTGCCATTCCTTTGCCTGCTTATAATATTGGCAATACGGGTGGCCACCAGATGATTAACCTGCTTGTAAATAATCTGCCCTCCCATAGCCATGCCATGCAAAGCCTGAGTGTTAATTTACAAGCAGCAGGCACCGCCACCAGCCCGCTGAGCGTGCCCTCTGCCACTAACTCTTTTATTGGTGCCTCTGGCACAGGTACCGGGCTGGCCACCATTTGGTCAACCACATTGAACACCCCGGTAAATGTAGGGGGGCTAAGCGCCAGCGGCAGCACATCGCCCACAGGGGGCGGCCAGGCCATTAATGTGGTGAATCCTTATCTTGCCCTGAATTTCTGTATTGCCATTAGCGGGCTGTTCCCGATAAGGCAATAATCCGGCCTTAAATACGCAGCCACATGATGGAGAGCACCATGCTGGGAAATGTTTGTGCAGAGGATTTTCTACCCCTACTGGGTAAAGTTTGTTACTTTAAAACGGAGCATCTGGCGCCAGTTGCAATGCAAATTGATGCCGTCACCATGCGCCCCGAAACAAAGTTACCCAGCTACTTAAACTCTGAACGCCTGCCATTTATGGTTGAGCTCAGCTCAGCTGGCGCCATCAATATGATTGATGCCACTGGCACCTTGGCGCTGCCTGCCGAAGAGACTGAGGCTGATAAGCAGCTGCATTCTGTATGGATAGGGCGGGTGGCCCCGCTTGGACGAGACCCCACCCTAGCCTATTTTCAACTGCTGTTTAACTGATTACACCACCTGCTCTAGCCGGGGAATGCTGCGGATACCATACCAGCTTATCTGCCATCACCCCCGGCTCTTCCAATACAAAACCCAGCTGCTGATATAGCAGCCTTGCCTGAGGGTTGTTATGCCAGACCACCACCGCAAGCGGCGTTTTAACTTGAACAGATGCCTGCTGTAATCCCAGCAGCACACCCCGCCCATAGCCAAGCCCGCGCACCTCGGGCAGCAAGGCCAGAAAAATAATCCGCACCTCGTTGTGGCCAAAATCAGTCATCACCACACCCACCGCTGAGCGCGTTTTTTCTACAATAAAATGCATCGCCCCCGGGAAATGATCCCCCGTGCCCATCTGCAAAACCTGATACTGCTGCTCGACCACCGAATTAATCAAATCAGCATCGCCATCAATGCACTGCAAATCCGGGCGGGCACTGCGATATAGGCTGGCAATAAAAGCCGAATCACTATCGCGCGCAGGCCGCAAAGACAAACCATCAGGCAAAGCATTAAACATAGCAGCCCTCTTTTAATGAAAACAAACTGAATCTAAAACCCCCATCCCCCTGCAAAGCGCAACGCAGCAGCCATAAAAGCCAGCCCCCACGAGGCAAATGCATTACTTATTTATAAACCAAAGAAAAGATATAGAAAGGAATTTGAAAGCATGAGTATCGTGCCGCACTTTCTGTTTTTAAAATCAGTATTAGAAAACACCGACCTCGTAGCCATGCTGCCTGCACGTTTAGTCAATGGCAGTAAAACACTGCAAGTGCTGGAGCCACCACTTGATCTGCCCAGCTTCGAAATGGCCATGCTCTGGCACGAACGCACCCACCGCGACCCGGCCCACCAATGGCTGCGTGATTACATTGTTAATTCGATTGAGGCGAATGAGGGGATTGGGTAAAAGCATGCTATTCGTGAGGTGAGTGAAAAACCCAAGACCTGAATCTATTTTTGCCTGCAGGCAATGAATCCAGCGCAATCTTGAAAATATAATCAACACAGCCTTCCTCCAATAATCGCAGAGACCACCATGCCCCAAAATATCTTTCACCAAAGTAGCCCGCCAGCCACGGGTGAGCGTTTTGAGCCGCTGCACACCCAGCCCGGCCTACTGATAGAGCGCATCATCAGCTCCCCCCGCATCGCCCACACCGAATACATCCAGCCCCAAGATGAATGGGTACTGCTACTCCAAGGCGAAGCCAGGCTGGATGTGGCGGGTAAAACCACAGCACTGCAAAGCGGCGACTACCTGTTTATCCCAGCACTGACCCCACACACAGTGCTGGAAGTGAGCGATGGCGCGATTTGGTTGGCGGTGCATATTGGGGGTGGTGTGTAGCCAGACGGCAAGTCACAAGCAAAGAGATAGGCCGCTGCAAGCACTGGGGCTTAAGAATCCCCTTGAAACCGCGACACGAGGAACAAGCGGGCGGGGTTTCGGCGAGGACTGTTTGAGCGAGCTTGCGAGCGAGTTCCGCAGCCGCCGCTCGATTGTCCGCAGATGAGGGGCCTTCGTGCTTCGTGGGGCGGCCTTCTTTGCGTACTATGATTTCTGGCGAAGC
This sequence comes from Iodobacter fluviatilis, assembly GCF_900451195.1. Taxonomy (NCBI): domain Bacteria; kingdom Pseudomonadati; phylum Pseudomonadota; class Betaproteobacteria; order Neisseriales; family Chitinibacteraceae; genus Iodobacter; species Iodobacter fluviatilis. The sequence goes on along the minus strand of NZ_UGHR01000003.1, from coordinate 561,682 downwards.
AAGAAAGTAAGTCCCCTGCGGGGGATTCCCGCACCAAAATCAAGGTGCCGAAGGCACTTAGAAGTGCTGTTGGGCTTAGTAAACCCAACCCAACTTACTTGTTTCAAACTCCCTCAATGGTGTTAAACACCGAGTCTACTGGTACCGCTTCCAACTTTTTTTCCTCGTATTTAAGCAACGAGAAGAACTGGAACCCCTTACCTTTCAATTCCGCTAAGAAGCCTTGCCCATTCCCCTGAAGATCCTTCTTTGACCATACCTGAGATCAGAAGCCATTGCTTATCCTTATCACGCTGATCGGCCGTTTTGAGCTCTTTCGCACGCGTATCGACGGCGGACTTCACTTTATTTCGGCGGCGTTGTTTGGCATATTCAAGCAGCAGCACATTCGCGATGCAATCATCCAGCGGCACGATTTCAATGAGCTGCTCATCTTTAAAATCAAGTACGAAGTCGTACTTGAGTGCAAGAAAGAGGGCATGTGCAATTACATCTGGGTAAAGCTTCTTGAGCCCAAGCGAGATCAATACTGTCGCAAAATCGGCAATCCTATCCTTGAGACCCACGTGCCAATATGGAGTAAAAACATACTCATCTAGCATCGGGACTAAGTATTGAAAAGCAAGCGCGAGATTCATCGCTTCTTGCGTGTACATTCGCTTGGCGCGCAAGCTCAATTGACGTGGCGATGATTCGCAGCCATCGTCCAAGTGGTGTTTACTTTGCGACTTCGCCAGAACTTTGATTGCGTAATTCAGTGGTGTCGATTTCCCTATAGCCTGCGCACAAGTCAATGCGCGGTCAAGGAATGCACGAATTTCAGTGAACTTGAGTTCTTGATCCTTCGGCAGGGGATGACGATTCAAGGTCAGCACCCAGTTCGCCTCGCTAGGGCAGGGTAAAGGCACGATCTTGGTCTTTTTATCGTTCAAGGACATTTCGTATGCACGTAGTGCCAAGCCCAGATCCTTTATGAAGCGCTCTGCGTCTTCAAAGCTTGCAACGAAACAGCGGTAGTCATCCACATGCCGCTTGAACTTGCTATGCCCTTTCTTTTGCAAGTCTGCATCGACCTTAGTCAGGATAATTTCGGAAATAATGTTCGAGGCATGCGGGCCGATCAACAAACCGTTCGTCTGGCGATCGCGGGTATTCTGCGTGCACTTATCCAGTAGGTTGCCAGCTAGGCCGTTCAGGCTGCTGCTCTTTTTGGCAGTTGGTTTGTCGTGTAAGGCCCAAGGAATCGAGTGTGTGTAGATGCTCGGAAAGCAAGTGGCAACGTCTGCCTCCACAACAAACTGCGCACCTGACAGCCATTTCTGCTCATCCTCCTCCAAGTGGAACCGTTCGCTCCCTTTGTAGTTCATCTCGAAGATGCGACCACCACCGATGTGCCGGACATAAATACGACTAGATACAGGGTTAGGTTGATTACAATGCTTGGCGATAGCGTGCCAGTGCTTGGCAATGGCAAGTGCTTGAACGACATAGGATTCTGGATGTGGCACGCCAATATGGCGGGGGATGTTGCTATCTCTCAAGGCCTCGTAGCGCAAGTAGTCGTGTGCGCGTTTGTCCAATTCAGCTTTTAATTTCGAGTCGTCAGCCTCGTCCAGCAAACTGCCCAATCTTTCGGAAGCGAATTCTGCTAGTCCCACACTATTGAAGCAAGGCGGAATTTTCTCGGCGAACAACCCGTGATCAAGCAATCCCTTGAGAACGTCATCATGGCACAGCTTTTCCTTAGTCGAATGGAACCATTCGATTTCCATTCCACCAATTAAATCATCTGGCTCTTTCAGCTTAAACTTCTTCGGCAAGGCCATTGTTTTTTCCTAGAGTTGAAGCAGATTCACATACGGTTATCCACTGCGCCTACCATGCTGAACTCAAATGCAGATCAGAGGCCAACTGACTCCAGCTCGACCATTAACGGGAATTCGACATCAAATAAAGCGCAGTCACTTGAATGGGCAGATGCCCTCCAAAAGCAGTAATTGAGTTCCTGCAGTAACTTAATAAAACTCCTAAAGTAAAAATTTTTAATTCCTAAGCAGGCTATTGTTTGCATGAGTATAACGATTACCGGCCTCATCATGCTCGAAGTGCGTCACTGAGTACAACCACTGGCAGAATGTGACCCAACGCTGACATGCTACAATTTAATCAATTTCAATGTTGTAACAAGTAAATTTATTCCTTCCCCCGTTTTCAATATATATACGGCTACAAGATGGACAAATGTATGTCGACATTCCTTCACTCACTATCAAATCACAAAAATCTTCATCGTCAAAATTTGATTTTTTACTTAGGTTTTTTATGGTTGTATCAATGGTTTTTTCTTGAATTAATTGATATTGAAAACCGCCTCCATCATTAGATAATTTTAAAATCGTACCACATTTTTAATTAAATTTTGGCATTTACATTACCTACTTATTTCGCTGGAAAATAACGCCATATTTCGACCAAAAGCAGTCTATTTGTTGCGCTATTCTTGCATTGAAATTATTAGGGACATTAGTGATTTGTTATCAACAACACCATTGCTTCGTGCATATTTTACAACCCCAATAAAACCAAAATCCTGAATTAGCTCCACATCTTCAGGCACACTTTGGCCTTCACTCTCGGAAGTTATCCATATTAGAAAATAATATGCCATTACAACAATTGCTATTGCAGCCTTTTCGCTACTTGATTGAAGATATTCTTCCTCAAAAGCCAATGAGCGTATATTTGTTTGATTGGCAAAATCATATAGTTCTTTGGAGCCAAAACTCCCTCTTACAAACGCATTTGATGCGAACAAAATTGCCTCGTTGGCAATAATTTGAGACCCTGCGGGTAGTAATTTAGCTGCAATTTTAGCAATTTCAAGCAAAAAGAAAATTGATTTTGTTTTGCTTTCGCCTATTTCTTCTAGGGCTTTTTCTAAGTTCATGTTTTAGTCTTTGCTCAATTTCATTGAGTCTTTATCTGTTAGTGTAAGAGGTCCGCTGTTGGCCCAGTCCGGTCTATAAAGGGCAAATTGTCTACTCTGCGGGATACTCACGCAAAAGTAAGATACACAACGTGAACACAGAAGCACAACCGGAGGTATCTAGCGCCTTTTGTCCTTGCTTATCTGCTGCTTCCGGAGAGTGCATCGGTCCATTAGCAATCGCCGATCAACCAGGGTTATCAATTAAAAAAACCCATAAGTTTCTCAACTTATGGGTATCAATAACTCAGCTTATGCGTCTAGCTACACGACAAATCAAATATCCACATTCCGCGCAATCAGCGCGTTCTGTTCGATAAATCGGCGTCGTGGCTCTACCTGATCGCCCATCAGGGTGGTGAATACCGCATCCGCACCCAGTGCGTCTTCTACGTTTACTTTCAGCAGGCGGCGGACGGTGACGTCCATGGTGGTTTCCTAGAGCTGTTCCGGGTTCATTTCGCCCAGGCCTTTATAGCGCTGGATGGCAATTTCTCACCTTCAAGCTATTTCACCATAAACCTCGTTACGCTTTGCCGCCTTTTTTCTCTATGGCTTTTATTGCTCTGTCAAAATCAGAAACAATTTTTTGGCTTTTATTAAATGCATCGTATTCATCTGCCGCCTTGTCATCGGCCTGCTGTTTAGAAATTTTACCTTTGTCGCTCAGGATATCGTATTTTCTGAACACTAAAAATTCATTCACACTGCTCACAAAGTCTTCCATCGTAAACGTGTTTTCGCGCTCGATTAGGTCTTCGATGTAGTCAAAGTAGCCCGTTACGGCCCGCTCCAAGCGTTTAATCTCTTTTTCAGTCAGGTAGTTTTTAGCCGTGGTTACATCTGATTTAAGGATGCGACCATTGGGGGCGTTTTTCCATGTGGTCAGCCCCATATGGTCTGCATTTCTATCAGCCTTGGTATAAATAATCTCCGCAGCGGTTTGCCCTGCAATTGCAAAATGAAATTTATTTTGCACCACCGCATAAAAGTCTTTAGTGATCTGTGCACTCGCCGCGTAATCAACACTGCATTCGGCAAAAATATCAGTGATTTGCTGCCAAATCCGTCGCTCACTGGCACGGATTGAACGAACGCGCTCAAGAAGTTCACGAAAATAATCTTTGCCAAAAACCTGCCCACCTTGCTTTAGGCGCTCATCATCCATCACAAAACCTTTTTGGATGAATTCCTTGAGTGTCTTGGTCGCCCAAATTCTAAACTGAGTCGCTTTAGCAGAATTCACGCGATAACCAACCGAGATAACGGCATCAAGATTGTAGAATTTTGTCGTGTTGGTTTGGGTTTTCCCTTGGATAGCGCCGTGTTCAGTGGTTGTTTCCATTTTGGAAATAACCACTTCTTCATCCAGCTCAGCTTCTGCAAATATATTTTTTAGGTGCTTGCTAATTGCGGGCGTTTGCACGTCAAAAAGTGCGGCCATTGCTTTTTGCGTCAGCCAGATGGTTTCATCACGCATCACCACATTGATATTAATATCCTCTTGCGGGGTGCGGTATATCAAGAACTGCAGCTCTTTGCTCATGCTTGTGTACTCTCTTTTAGCTGCCTCAATCTTCGCAACAATCGTATCGATCTAGGCGCGTAGCTGATCCGAAAAACATAACAAAAAAGCCCCTTACGGGGCTTTTTTACTCTCAAACTTTTTCCCCAAAAATCTAGAAATTAATGGGATTCTACAAAAAATCAAATATCCACATTCCGCGCAATCAGCGCGTTCTGTTCGATAAATTGGCGTCGTGGCTCTACCTGATCACCCATCAGGGTAGTGAATACCGCATCCGCACCCAGTGCGTCTTCTACGTTTACTTTCAGCAGGCGGCGGACGGTGACGTCCATGGTGGTTTCCCAGAGCTGTTCCGGGTTCATTTCGCCCAGACCTTTATAGCGCTGGATGGCGATGTTGCGGCGGATCAGGCCCAGTAGCCATTCGATGGCGTCTTTAAAGTTGCTCGCGGCTTGTACTTGCTCACCGCGTTTTACTTGAGCGCCGTCACCCAAGAGGCCATTCAGCATGTCGGCGGTTTTGCGCATTTGCGCGTAATCGCCGGATAGCAGGAAGGCTTCGTCCAGGTATTGCAGGGTGGATACGCCGTGCTGGCGGCGCGATACGGTGATCACAAAGCTTTCTTCTGAGCGGGTAAAGCTGAAGGTGTAGCGCGGGCTGTTTGGCGTGGCTACCTTTTCCAAGGCAGCGGTCAGCAGATCCACACTTTGCTGTGCTTCGGCTTCATTGCTTAATGCCAGCGCAGGCATGCCAATCATGGCTTGCAGTACGGCGGCATCAATAAAGCGGCTGTGGCGATCAATCACCGCTTCTGAGGCAAAGTATTGGCGTGCCATTTTTTCCAGAGCTTCGCCCGCAATGGCTGGTGCGTCTTCGCCCGGCAAGAGGGATGCACCATTTAATGCCTGGCGTAGCAGGTATTGCTTCAGCTCGGCTTCGTCTTTAAGGTAAGTCTCGCTCTTGCCGTGCTTGATTTTGAATAGTGGCGGCTGGGCGATATAGATATAGCCGCGCTCTACCAATTCTGGCAGTTGGCGATAGAAGAAGGTAAGCAGCAAGGTACGGATGTGCGAGCCGTCCACGTCCGCATCGGTCATGATAATAATGCGGTGGTAGCGCAGTTTTTCGATATTGAAATCGTCTTTACCAATCCCGCAACCGAGTGCGGTAATCAGCGTGCCGACTTCTTGGCTGGAGATCATTTTGTCGAAACGTGCACGTTCCACGTTCAGGATTTTACCTTTCAAAGGCAAAATCGCTTGGAATTTGCGATCACGGCCTTGCTTGGCCGATCCACCCGCAGAATCACCCTCAACCAGATAAATTTCAGATTTGGCGGGGTCTTTTTCCTGGCAGTCGGCCAGCTTACCTGGCAGGCCAAGGCCATCCAGCACGCCTTTACGGCGGGTTAGCTCACGCGCACGGCGGGCTGCATCACGGGCACGGGCTGCATCTACAATCTTGCCGCAAATGATTTTGGCGTCGTTGGGGTTTTCTAACAGAAAGTCTGCCAGCGCTTGGCTGATCACTTCGCTGACTACCGGGCCAATTTCGCTGGAAACCAGTTTGTCTTTGGTCTGGCTGCTAAATTTTGGATCAGGCATTTTTACCGAAAGCACACAGGTCAGGCCTTCGCGCATATCGTCGCCAGAGGTTTCTACCTTGGCTTTTTTGGCGTGCTCGTTTTGCTCAATATATTGATTGAGGGTACGGGTCATTACCTGGCGCAGCGCAGTCATGTGGCTGCCGCCATCCCTTTGCGGGATATTATTGGTAAAGCATTGCACCGATTCTTGGTAAGAATCGTTCCATTGCATCGCTACTTCCACCATCATGCCGTCTTTCTCGCCATAGGCATGAAAGATGTGCGGGTGCAGTACCGATTTATTGCGGTTCATGTATTCAACAAAGCCGCTTACGCCGCCCACATAGGCAAAGTTTTCTTCCTTGCCATGGCTGCGATCCAGCAGTTGAATTTTTACGCCGTTATTCAGGAAAGAAAGCTCACGAATCCGCTTTGCCAGAATCTCAAAGTGGTATTCAACTAGGCCAAAAGTCTCGATCGAAGCCATAAAGTGCACTTCGGTACCACGACGCTCGGTGTCGCCAATGACTTTAAGCGGCGAAACCGCTTCGCCCTGGCGAAACTCCATGCTGTGCGCTTTGCCGTTACGGCGAATGGTGAGCTTCAGCCAGTCGGATAAGGCATTCACCACCGACACACCCACACCGTGCAAGCCGCCAGAAACTTTGTAGCTGTTCTGGTCAAACTTACCGCCGGCGTGCAGCTCGGTCATAACGATTTCGGCGGCAGAGCGCTTAAATTCGTCGTCTTCTTTGATGTCCGTTGGGATACCACGGCCGTTGTCTTCTACGCTGATGGAGTTATCGGCGTGGATAATCACTTTAATCGTGTCGCAATGCCCGGCCAGCGCCTCGTCAATGGCGTTATCCAGCACTTCGAACACCATATGGTGCAGGCCGCTGCCGTCCTGTGTATCACCGATATACATGCCCGGACGTTTCCGAACGGCTTCAAGACCTTTCAGAATTCTAATGCTATCGGCGCCATATTCTTGTTGCTCAGACATTGCTAATTCCTTAAATCAACATACGAGCCTGGCCCATTTTTGGCCAGGCTAAATTTTTATAAAGATGTGCGCAGCATGTTCAAGCCCAAAAGCTTGACTCAAAGCCAATCAAAATCATAAAAACCGTGCGAATTATTCTTCGCAATAAAAATAAATCTAACATCTTACAAATGCAAAAGGCCGGGGCAACCCCGACCTTAGCCGTAAACTTACAAGGCTAGATACGCATTGGCATGACGATATATTTGAAATGCTCGTTATCTGGAATAGTAACCAGTACAGAGGAAGTCACATCGCCAAACGAGAAGTGCAGCGTTTCAACCGATGTATTGGTCAATACGTCCAGCAAATACTGGATGTTGAAGCCGATATCCAACGGCGCGCCGTTGTAATCTACTTCTACTTCTTCCTGCGCTTCTTCCTGCTCATTGTTATTACACATGATTTTAAGCAGGCCGTCAGTCAGCACTAAGCGTACGCCACGGAATTTTTCGTTTGATAAAATCGCAGCACGTTGCATAGAGGCCAGCAACATCTGGCGCTCAATCAGCAGGCCTTTATCATTATTTTGCGGAATCACGCGGTTGTAATCGGGGAATTTACCGTCGACCACTTTGCTGTGAATCACAATATTGCCAAAGGCAAAACGCACCTGATTGCTGGCGATATCGATGGTGACTTCGTCATCCGAATCAGCCAGCAATTTGTACAATTCTAAGATGGTTTTACGCGGCAAAATCACTTCATTCTTAGCAAAATCGCCCAGAATTTCTGCCGATGCAAAAGCCAGACGGTGGCCATCAGTGGCAACCAGTTTGAGCAAATTGCCTTCAGTAACCAAGAACAAACCGTTTAAGTAATAACGAATATCTTGGTGTGCCATCGTAAATTGCGTACGGCCCAGCAAGGCTTTTAACTGGCCTTGTGGCATGCGTACTGTGGCGCGCAGATTGGTATCTACCGCTAGCTGCGGGAAATCAGCTGCGGGCAGCGTTTGCAGATTAAAGCGGCTTTTACCTGCTTTAATCGTCAGACGGCCGTCGGCCTCTTCCATGCTCACAACGGTTTTATCCGCAATAGCACGCAAGATATCAGACAGCTTTTTAGCCGCGACTGTAATGGCGAAATCGTCGCCAGAAAAGCCTTCAGCCTGGCGGCTACTGATCTGAATTTCAAGATCGGTGCCGGTAAAGGACAGGGCGTCGCCATCCTTCTTGATCAACACGTTCGAGAGAATGGGCAGGGTATGCCTGCGCTCAACAATACCGGTGACCGTGGCCAGCGGCTTCAGGAGCGCATCGCGTTCGGCTTGCAAGAGTTGCATGGCGCCTCGTTCCGAAAAATGGGTTTAACCGCAGGATTCTAACCGATTTACAGCATGTGTAGGGAATGAATGGCGCTTCGCCATGTTAAATAAGCTAAGCGACCTTCAAACTTACAAAACCAGCCGGTGTTTTATACGAAATGCATAGTGCATTTTAATGCCACACGGCTGGCAAATGGGCAAACCCGCAGCGGGTTTAAGCGACTGATTTACCCACAAAAAGATTAACTGCGCAGCATCTGCAACAATACACCGTATTGATGGGCGATTTCGCTATCGCTGCCGCGCATTTCTTCGATGGTGCGGCAGGCATGCAAGACTGTAGTGTGGTCCCGCCCGCCAAACGCTTCACCAATTGCAGGCAAGGACATTTGTGTCAGCTCTTTTGTCAGCGCCATGGCAATCTGCCTTGGCCGTGCAATATCACGGGTGCGCTTTTTAGAATGCATATCTGCAATCTTGATTTTATAAAAATCTGCGACGGTTTTCTGAATATTTTCTACCGATACCTGACGGCTGCCAGACGCCAATATATCTTTCAGCGCTTCTTTTGCGGCATCCAGTGTAATCGGCTGATTGGTAAAGCGTGAATAAGCCAATACCCGTTTCAATGCGCCTTCCAACTCCCGCACATTGGAGCGGATATGTTTGGCCACAAAAAACGCCACATTGGCATCAAGCTTAAAGTTTTCACGCTCGGCTTTTTTCATCAGAATCGCCACACGCATTTCAAGCTCTGGCGGCTCAATCGCCACAGTCAGCCCCCATGAAAAGCGCGAGGTCAGGCGCTCTTGCAGGCCGTCGATTTCTTTTGGATAGCGGTCCGACGTGATAATAATTTGCTTGTGCGCTTCAACTAAGGCGTTAAAAGCATAGAAGAATTCTTCCTGCGTTTTATCCTTGCCCACAAAAAACTGAATATCATCGATCAGCAGTAAATCCAGCGAATGGTAGTAGCGTTTAAACTCGTCAAACGCCTTGTGCTGGTAAGCGCGTACCACATCCTGCACGTATTTTTCGGCGTGAATATAGCGGATCTTGGCACCCGGATTACGCTGATGCACATAATTACCAATTGATTGAATCAAGTGAGTTTTCCCTAGGCCCACACCGCCATACACAAACAGCGGGTTGTAGCTTACACCAGGGTTTTCAGCCACTTGAATCGCTGCGGCGCGTGCCAGCTGATTGGCCTTACCGGTAACCAGCGTTTCAAAGGTAAAATTTGGGTTTAAGCGTGTTGTTTCGTGATTGGCCGCAGACACACTGATCACGGCTTTGGCAGGTGCAGGCTTGCCTTCGGCAGCACCGGCATTGCTGGCCTGAGGCGCGGCAGCAGGCCTTTGCATAGAGCCAACACGCAGGGCAATCACTGGCGCATCGCCACTTGCAAAGCTTGCAGCAGCTTCTTCAATCATCCCAAGATAACGATCACGGATAAATTGTAAGAAAATCTGATTAGGTACGATCAGGTTTAAGCCTTCATCGGTCATTTCAACCGTAAGGGGTTTAATCCAGATACGAAACTGGTCCGCGCCCAAACGACGCTCCAACTCAGTAAGGCAGTGGGGCCAGCAATTTTCCAGCACAGACATAGGGGTATCCTGTCCGTCGTGATTCGCAAACACGCAAATATACCTCGTTAAAAAAGAGGCCCACGACGAAAGCGGTGATGTTATTCAAGGAGAACGAGGGGCGATTGTACCGCTTCATCCCATACTTATCCACAGCCCTATTATGCAGCGGATCAATAAAAGGTATTGACAAGACAGCTCAGTAGCTATGTAATCAACGGTTTACTTCGGTTTTGTTTGGCAGGGATCCAATATTATGAAACGTACATTCCAACCTTCAGTTATCAAACGCAAACGCACTCACGGTTTTCGTGCACGTATGAAAACCCGTGGTGGCGTAGCAGTTGTTAATGCTCGCCGCGCAAAGGGCCGCAAGGTTTTGACCGCTTAATTGCGGGCAAAAACCTTGAAGCTAAACTTTGTTGGGACACACCCAAGCTGGTTTTGCGCGCAATATGCGCCTGCTAAAAGCGGATGAATTTTCATCCGTTTTTAGTTTGCGCTGTTCTTCTTCCAATGATTTTTTTCAAGTACTTGGCAGGCCCAATGGGCTGGATCACGCCAGACTTGGATTAGTTGTTGGTAAAAAAACAGACAAACGGGCCGTAGGCCGCAACTACATCAAACGCACAGTGCGAGAAACATTTCGCCTGAACGCAAATAAAGTATCCGGCATCGATCTGGTGGTACGTGCACGTCGACCATTTGGAAAAAAAGAAGGCGCTGCAGCCCGTGAAGCACTTATTTCACTGCTCGGCAAGATTCACAAATGTCGAAAATAATCGTCGCGCTACTGCAACTTTACCGGTTTACAATAAGCCCGCTCCTTGGAGCGCGTTGTCGCTTTACGCCAAGCTGCTCCCAATACGGTATTGAAGCCGTCACACGCTACGGCGTAGTGAAAGGGAGCTGGCTGACTACTCGCCGGCTGTGCCGTTGCCACCCTTGGGGTGGCTGTGGCTATGATCCGGTACCATAAATCTGCATACCCTTTCGAGCCAAGATGGATACCAAAAGACTCATCCTCTTTATCGCGTTGTCATTCGGCATTCTGTTCTTCTGGCAGAAGTGGATGGAAGAGCGTTACCCACAAATAAAAACGCCTGCAACCACTGCAAGCGCAACGAATGGTGCCACGCCACAAGCCCAAACCACGCCCGGCCAAGCCCCGCAAGATGCAGGCAGACTGCAACGCGGCCAGCGCATCACGGTTAAAACCGACCTCTTTAATGCAGAAATCGACACAAACGGCGCTGATTTACGCCGCGTAGAATTGCTTAAACATGGCATGGTCGATAATGCGAAGAAGCCATTTGCCCTGCTGCAGGACGAAGGTGAACATATCTATGTGGCACAAACCGGCCTGATCGGTGAAGGCCTGCCTACGCATAAAAGCATTTTTACCAGCACACAAACCGCTTACCAACTGGCTGATGGCCAGAAGGAAGTTTCTGTTCGCCTGGAAGCCACCGGCCCGGACGGTGTAAAAATCGCCAAGATTTACACGTTTAAGCGCGACAGCTATCTGATTAATGTGAAGTACGAGCTGGTTAACGGCTCCGCTAAACCATTAACCACCTCGGCTTACTACCGTTTGCTGCGCGATGGCAAAACACCTGAAGGCAGCGGCGGCCATATGGGCGCAACGACCTTTACCGGTCCGGCTGTTTACACCGACAAGAAGAAATTCCAGAAGGTTGAATTCAGTAAGCTGGACAAGGGTGAAGCTACCTACGAGCAAGCAGCCAAAGACGGTTGGGTTGCCATGCTGCAGCACTACTTTGCCAGTGCCTGGATCGTTTCCCCTACTGGCTTGCCAGCAGTGGGCGGCGCAAATGGCGTTCGCTATGAGCTGAAAAAACTACCAGATGGCCTGTACTCTGCCGGTGTAATTGTTGATTTACCAACGATTGCTGCCAATGCAAAGTATGAAACCAGCGTTCCTCTGTTTGTTGGCCCGGAAGAAACCCGTGTACTGAATACCGTATCCGAAGGTTTTGATCTGATTAAAGACTATGGCATTTTCACCATTTTCTCTAAGCCCATCTTTGCAGTTCTGGATTTTATCCACAAGATGGTTGGCAACTGGGGTTGGTCGATTATTCTCTTGACCATGCTGATCAAAGCGATGTTCTTCCCGCTGGCAGCCGCAAGCTACCGCTCAATGGCTAAAATGCGCAAGCTTGCACCGCGCATGGAGCAACTGAAAGCGAAGCATGGCGATGACAAGATGAAGTTCCAGCAAGCCGTGATGGAAATGTATAAAACCGAGAAAGTAAACCCGCTGGGTGGTTGTCTGCCTATGCTGGTACAAATTCCGGTGTTTATTGCACTCTACTGGGCACTGCTGGCATCGGTTGAATTACGTCAGGCACCATGGATTTTCTGGATTACTGACTTATCGGTAAAAGATCCTTACTACGTACTGCCAGTGCTGATGACCATCTCGATGTATATCCAAACATCGCTGTCGCCACCACCACCGGATCCGATGCAAGCTAAGATGATGAAGATTATGCCGCTGATGTTCAGTGTGTTCTTCTTCTTCTTCCCGGCAGGCTTGGTTGTGTACTGGGTAGTGAATAACGTGATTTCTATTGCTCAGCAATGGTATATCACCCGCCAGATTGAAAAAGCAGATGACGATCAGCCTGTTAAGCTAGCTAAAGCTTAATCAGCCATTCGCCCAATAACGCCGCCTTCGGGCGGCGTTTTTATTTCAAAGCCGCCGAGTTCTGTGATGCCTATACAGCAGATTCATGCCGACATTGAGCAGTTTTTTAATGCCTACTGCCTTGCTTACAATCAGCAGGATAGCCAGGGTGTTGCTAGGCTGTTTGCCGCGCCTTCAGGCATTGCTCAGCACGGGCAATACACGCATTTTGCCAACCCGGATACCACGGCAAAGAATATGCATGAGCTTTGCCAGTGGTATGCAAAGCAAGGTTTCTTACAAGCAAACTTCAAAATCAATCATCTGTTTTTGCAAGGCACCCAACATGCAATCGCAGATATAGCCTGGCAAATTGAGCGCAAGCAGCAAGCGCCGTGGCTGTTCCATACCACGTATAATCTGATTAAAACATCGCAAGGCTGGCTTATCCTGCTTTGCACCGCTTATGAAGAAAGTTTCACTTAATCCCCATACCGAGTACGCCATGCTTTACACCCCCGACATCATCGCCGCCATTGCCACTGCCCCAGGTCGGGGTGGCGTGGGCGTTATTCGTATTTCTGGCCGTCATTTGGGCGATATCATAGAAAAACTGATCGGCAAACCCTTAAAGCCCCGCTACGCCCACTTTGCCCGCTTTAAAGCCGCAGATGGTACGGTGCTGGATGAAGGCATTGCGCTGTATTTCCCCGGCCCCAATTCCTTTACCGGCGAAGAAGTGCTGGAGCTGCAAGGCCATGGCGGGCCTGTGGTGATGCAAATGCTGCTGGCTCGCTGCCTAGAGCTGGGCGCACGCTTTGCCGAGGCGGGCGAGTTCAGCAAACGCGCTTTTTTCAATGGCAAAATGGATTTGGCACAGGCCGAAGCCGTCGCCGACCTGATCGACGCTCAATCGGCTGCAGCCGCCAAATCAGCACTTAAATCGCTCGATGGCGCATTCTCGCGCGAGATTCATGTGCTGGTCGACGAGCTGATTACCCTGCGTATGCTGGTCGAAGCCACGCTCGATTTCCCAGAAGAAGACATTGATTTTCTGGAAGCCGCCAATGCCCACGGCAAATTGCTGGAGCTACAAAGCCAGCTGCAACGCGTGCTTGGCACGGCGACTCAGGGCAAATTGCTGCGTGAAGGCATGCATGTGGTGCTTATCGGCCAGCCCAATGTAGGCAAAAGCAGCTTGATGAATGCGCTGGCAGGCGAAGAAATCGCCATCGTCACCGATATTGCTGGCACCACCCGCGACACAGTGCGCGAGCTGATTCAGCTCGACGGCGTACCCGCACATATTATTGACACCGCAGGTTTAAGAGACACCACCGATACTGTAGAAAAAATTGGTATTGAGCGCACTTGGGCAGCCATTGCCAAGGCCGAACTCGCCCTGCTGCTGATCGACAGCCGCATCGGCATTACCTCAGATGACCAAGCCATCCTGGATAAACTGCCACCCAATCTGCCTGTACTGCGGGTCTTTAATAAAATTGATCTGACTGGAGAAGTCCCAGGCATTGTGGCTGACAATGAAATCCACGTTTCTGCCAAAGCAGGCATCGGTTTAGACGAGCTGCGCAGCAAGCTGCTTACTTTGGTGGGCTGGCACGGCCATGATGACAGCGTATTTATCGCCAGAGAGCGCCACCTCAACGCCATCCGCCGCGCCCAAAGCCATCTTGCGACCGCAGAAGAGGCCTATCTGCAAATCGAAATATTTGCAGAAGAATTACGCCTGGCTCAAAACGCACTCAGCGAAATCACCGGGCAATTTACTTCTGATGATTTACTCGGTGTGATTTTCAGTCGCTTTTGTATCGGAAAGTAATGGAGCAAGCCCGTAAGAAAAACCCGCTTAAATGCTAATACCGTTCTCTTAAGGGTTTTGACCTTAGCTTCCCCCTTAGTAAAAGGGGGAACGCAAGCAAAAGCGCTTTAGTGAACGGCATTACGCTTAAATGCGGTTTTTTTACGGGCAAGAAGAAGCACACTCACCCAGCTGATGGGCCATCTTCTCCCTCACAAAACAGATGCAAAAAATCCACTTACCTGCCTATAACTTAGCAATGTGGCATCTTGCTGACAGCTTGGCTAAAGTAGGTGCCTGTGCAATCCAAGCGTATTATGATCGGGATAATATGCTTTTGATTGGCTATATCACGGCTTTATATTGCATAAATACATGATTTAACTGACGACACCTCCTAGGCAGCAGCGTAGAATTTCCTTTCAATTTACTTTCAAACATACCGTACTAAAAGGAGTCCACCGTGAGCACTACTGACGAAGCATCTGTTAAACGGCTTTTAGAACTGATTAATCTGGATGATAGTGCCGCTGTAGAAGCGCAATGGGCGGCATTTGAAGAAGAGCTGGACGCTCAGAGTGATGACGATTCTGATGATGAAGTAGAGCTGATCTGGATCATCAAAGATGTAATCGACTGGGAATCCGGCTTTTTTGTTGATTGGAAAGACACCGAATCCTTTATTGCCAGCGTAGAAGCACTGGCAGAGCGCGTTGATGTCAGTATCGACTGGGGCGTGGACGACCCAGATGATGATGAATTTTTAGATAACACCAGCGTACCGGACCTGATGGAAGCCGCATTTGAGCAACTGCGCACCCACGGCTACACGTTGTGGAATTGGGCCACCGACAGCGATTGCTACGGCGGCTGGATAGCGAAAAGCGCAGATGATGAAGAAATGCTGAGTCTTTCTGAGGCACTGGGCGTGGAGTTCAGAACAGGCGATATGCCGTTTTAAGCTGCAGGGGATACCTCCCCATATGCGCTAACTAAAACCAGAAAGACCTTTTCAGTGCCTTCGGCACGTCAATTTTGGTGCGGGCGTCCCGCTGGACCTTCCTTTCTTGCGCGGCCAAGAAACGAAGCCAAAGAAGGCCGCCCCAGCCAGCACGAAGGCCCCTCACTGCGGATAATCGACTCGGCGAAAAAGGCTGCTCGGGAGCAAGCCCGCTACCCCTTTTCCGAAACCCCGAGCCGCTTATTCCTCGCTTCGGCGTGCTTCAAGGGGTGATTTAAGCCCCGTGCCGAGAGCGTGATGATTAGATTTCTTTGTTCCTTGCTGATAAAAAAGTAAATTTGCTTAACGCTTATGAGGTGCAAACCGTGTATTTTATTGCTCGTGGCTTGCAGCTCCCCTACGAAAAACATGTCGCTGAAGTTGATAGGTTTGAAGCTTTCCAGCCGCTTAAACCAACAAAGCCCCAGCCAAAGCAAACCCAGACCTGTAAGCGCCTTCTACTTTGCCGCCTGCCAGCCAATCCCCAGCTAAAGCCAGGCCATCATCGCTAAGGACGTAAGGCTGTTCAGCTACTGCTGCGGTACTGCTGGCATAGCGCCAGCGGTAGGCGCTCATTTGCAGCAGTTTGAAGACGGGTAAATTATCCACCGGCATATCGTGAAATAAATCGCCGAAAGCACGGGTTAACAAAGCGCAGGCTTTATCTGGCGTTAAGGCCAAATGCTCGCGCGACCATTCTGGCGAGGCATGCGCCACCCAGTTTTCTTCGCTGCCACGGCCAGGTTTGCTGGTGTTTCTTGCCAGCCAAGTAAACGGGCCTTGGTTAATAAACAAGCCATCAAAAGGCAGATCAATGGGTCTTGCCGAATGAATCAGTAACGCCCAGCTTGGCTCCATCGGGCAAGATGCAGCAACAACAGCCAAAGCATGGCCTGCCGGAAGCAGCGGTGCCAGCTGATCGGCAGGCATAGTCAGCACTAATTTGCCCGCCTGCCAGCTTTCCTCGCCGGCCAGCACTTGCCAGCTGCCATCAAGATTGCGGATGCCATCAATATCAATCTCAAATAAAACTTCGATACCTTCAACCAACTGGTGCAATGGCGCGTCCATGCCCGGCACACCTACCCAGCGTTGTTGTGCGCCTGGCTGGCTGAAATACTGGCCATCCCATGCCTGAATTTTGCCTGCCCATTCGTCCACACAGCCCGCCTGCTGCCACTTTGCAACTTGTGCGGCAAAATCGCTATCGCTGGCGGTAAAGTATTGCGCGCCGTGATCCCACTCACCTTTTGCCGTGCTGCGGCAGGCCATACGCCCGCCTAAACCCGGCGCTTTTTCTAAAACTAAAACCTTCTTGCCTGCGTCCTGCAAGCGCCGTGCACAGCTCAAACCTGCCATGCCTGCGCCAAGAATAAGTACATCGTAATGGGAAGACATGTTTTCTCTCTTCAATCATTAAATAAATCAGCTGCCGGATCTTACCAGCCCACTACTAGGCTCTGCTGACGTTTATTTTACCGTTCAGCTCAGGCGAAAAATAAACATCAAAGAGGCTTACTTGCTGCTTATAGAGGACGGCCTGCTCTGCATTACCGTCGTTCTATTCAGCACACCGTACATTTAATACACAAGAAGCAGGTAATGCTTGCTTTTCAGCTTACCAATTCCTAGATAAACTCTTGCGTAATATCTAAGCATCAAAATAGAACGCTCTTCCTTACTGCATCACCTCAAGCTTTCGAGATTACTCCATATGACGCTGTTTAAATTATTGGGCGACTTTGTCCGCCGCCATTGGCGTGCCTATATTTTGGCGGCGCTTATGCTGTTTGCTGTAGCCGTGCTAACGGTATGGATTCCACGCAAAGTGGGCCAGCTGATTGATGGCTTAGTTAATAAATCGCTGACGCCTGATTTACTGCTCTGGCAATTGGCAGGACTGATTGCCATGGGCCTGACGATATACTTTCTGCGTGTAGGCTGGCGTTTACAGCTGTTTACCGCAGCCTATCGCCTAGGCATTGAGCTGAGGGTGCAGCTTTACCAAAAGCTGGCCGCCCAGGGCCCGGCTTTTTATCATCGTCAGCGCACTGGTGATTTGATGGCACGCGGCACCAATGATATTGATGCCGTAGAAATGGCCGCGGGTGAAGCCATGCTGGCCGGTTTTGATGGCTCGATGACACTGATCCTAGTGCTGGCCATGATGACGCTGGGCATAGACTGGCGGCTTGCTGCCGTCGCGCTGCTGCCCTTTCCTTTGATGGCCTTTGGCTTTTGGCGGCTGTCGCGTCAGGTACACCAGGCTTCTACCGACTCGCTGCAACGCTTTTCGGCACTGAACGATCATGTGCAAGAAACGCTGGCGGGCGTACGCACGCTTCGTGCCTTGGGCTTAGAAGGCAGAAATAGCAAAGTGCTATCTGGTCTTGCCGAAAACGCGGCCAAAGCCAGCCTCGATGCACAGCGCTGGGAGGCCGCATTTGAGCCAGTAGTCGGCATGACACTGACTGCGGCCAGCGTATTAACACTGTCTTTAGGTGGTTATCTGGTTTGGCACAATCAGCTGAGCATTGGTGAGCTAACCAGCTTTAGCATGTATCTTGGCCAGCTGATCTGGCCGATGTTTGCAGCGGGCTGGGTGCTTTCCTTGCTGGAGCGCGGTAAAGCAGCATGGGAGCGGCTTGATCCACTATTGAGCCAGCCACTGACCGTAGACGATCACGGCACGGTTAAAGCAGCCCCCAGCGGCTTACTCAATTTTGACGCCATTGAGTTTACTTACCCAGAGCAAAACACGGCTGCGCTGGCAGGCATTTCGCTCAGCCTTGCTGCAGGGCAAACGCTGGCGCTGGTTGGCCCGACCGGTGCGGGTAAATCAACGCTGCTGCGTATGCTGCTGCGCCAATACCACCCGGAAAGTGGCGCGGTGCGCTGGAATGGCGTGAATGTTGAAGACTATAAATTGCAGCAGCTGCGCTCGGCCATGAGCTGGGTCCCTCAGGAATCGTTTTTATTCTCGGCATCAGTTGCTGAGAATATTGCCCTGATTAAGCCAAACGCCACGCAGGCAGAGATTGAGCATGTCGCTAAGCTGGCTGCGGTGCACGACGATATTCTGCGCTTGCCGCAGGGCTATGAAACCCCAGTGGGTGAGAAAGGCGTATCGCTCTCTGGCGGACAACGCCAGCGTGTGGCCATCGCCCGCGCCCTGCTTTCAGACGCACCACTGCTATTGCTCGATGACGCGCTGTCGGCCGTAGATACACAAACCGAAACGCAGATTCTGGATCACCTCAGAGAAGCCAAACAGGGGCGCAGCATGATTATTGTCAGCCACCGCCTCTCTGCCGTGATCGACGCCAACCATATTGCGGTGCTGAAACACGGCAAGGTGGTAGAAAGCGGCACGCATCAGGAGCTGGTCGAGCTAGACGGCTGGTACGCCAGCCAATGGCGCTACCAGCAGCTGGAAGCAAGCCTGGAAGAGTGAAGTTGAGAGCGCAAAATCTCAAACCACAGAAAACACAGAGAGCACTGAGTTTCACAGAGGAAACGGTAGATTTGATAGTTTCCTCTGTGGCCTCTGAGCCCTCGTTTTACTCTGTGGTTCAAGGTTTAACTCTTTATCAAAGCTAACTGAAGAGTCTTGTTAATCAACTGGGTTTTTAAGCCTTTACACTAAATTTTCAACTACAGATTTGAAG
Source organism: Iodobacter fluviatilis (assembly GCF_900451195.1). Classification (NCBI taxonomy): domain Bacteria; kingdom Pseudomonadati; phylum Pseudomonadota; class Betaproteobacteria; order Neisseriales; family Chitinibacteraceae; genus Iodobacter; species Iodobacter fluviatilis. The sequence continues at coordinate 542,539 of NZ_UGHR01000003.1, read as the reverse complement.
TTGCTTGTAAGCAAAAAGGTTGATGTATGAGCGAACGTAAGCAAGCTATTTCGCTGCTTAATAAAGCCGCGCTACCAGAGCGCCGCCATTTGTGGCTGGGTTTATTCTGGCTGATCTGTGCTGCATTGCTGGAGGCCGCCGGGCCGCTCCTAGGCAAGGCGTTTATTGATCAGCATCTCTTGCCCCGCGTTTTAAACTGGCCCGAGATTTTTATGCTATTGGGTGGCGGGCTGGCTTGTGGCTGGGCGGCGTCTTTGATCCGCTATCTGCAATTACTGCGGCTTGCAGGCGTGGCCATGCGCTCCGTTAAGCGCTTACGCGAGCAGGTTTATAGCCATGTGTTAGCTCTGCCGATGGCGTATTTTGATAAAGCCATCACGGGCCAGCTGGTCAGCCGCGTGACCAACGATACCGAATCGGTCAAAGCGCTGTACGTACAAGTGCTGTTTGTGATGCTGGACAGCCTGATTGTGGTACTTGGTACGCTGACAGCGATGGCATGGCTGAACTGGCGCCTCATGCTGATGGTGCTGATCCTGATTCCGGCTGTGGTCTTAATTGTGTGGATGTATCAGCGCTGGAGCGCGCCATCGGTCACCAAAGCACGCCAGCTGCGCAGCGATATCAATGCTCAGATGGCCGAATCCATCGCCGGGATGAGCGTGGTGCAGGCAACGAACTCTGAGCAACGCTTTACCGCCCGCTTTCAAAGCACCAATAACAGCCTGTACGCCGCACGTATGGCCGAATTGCGCGCCAATGCCTGGCTGCTGCGCCCTGCGCTGGATTTTTTAAATGTGGCGCTGCTCGCCACAGTAATTTGGGTATTTGGCCAGCAAAGCTTCAGCGGCTTGGAAATTGGCGTGCTCTACGCCTTTGTCAGCTATATCGCCCGCGTGGTAGAGCCACTGATCCAGATCACCATGCAATTTAGCCAAATCCAGCAAGCCGTGGTCTCGGCGGCACGGGTTAATGTATTACTGGGTGAAAAACAAGCCATCAATGGCGATGGCCATGGGCAGGTCAGCAAAGGCGCCGTGCACTTTAAAGACGTCGCCTTTGGCTATGACGCCAAGCGGCCTGTGCTGCACGATCTGTCACTGACGATTCCGGCGGGCTCTTTCTACGGCATTGTGGGCCATACCGGCAGCGGTAAATCCACGCTGCTTTCCTTGCTGCTGCGCTTTTACACGCCGCAAGCGGGGCAGATCGAAATTGATGGCTTCCCCTTACTGGAAATTGGCGATGCCGCATTCAGAAGCGGTGTTGGCCTAGTGCCGCAAGACCCGTTCCTGCTGGCATCCAGCGCGCGCGACAATATTGATATGGGACGTAAACTCAGCCAAAAAGAGATCGAAACCGCCGCCAAAGCCGCTAATGTGCACGAGCTGATTTTAAGCTTAGAAAACGGCTACGACACCGATATGGGCGAAAGCGGCACGCGGCTGTCTACCGGCCAGAAGCAACTGATCGCCATCGCCCGCGCGCTAGCAGGCAAGCCACGCATCCTGCTGCTGGACGAAGCTACCTCGCATATCGACAGCGAAACCGAGCAAATCGTCCAGCAGGCCCTCACCCGCCTGCACGGCAAGGTCACCATGATCTCGATCGCCCACCGCCTGTCTACTATTCGCGATGCCGATCAGATCATCGTACTAAACCACGGCCGCATTGCAGAAAAAGGTAATCACGAAGAGCTGATGCAAATCGAACGCGGCATTTATCAGCGGCTTTATCTATTGCAACAGTTGGATGGCGGGCAATAAACCCACCAAATCTTGAAACACAGAGTGAAGCACTGCTTAAAGACTCTGTGCCCTCCGTGTTTCAAGGTTTGGATTAAATTATTTTCATCCAACACTTTAAGGGTAGCCCTATGTACAACCCTACCTCCTTTGCCGTCAAAGACACCGAAACCCTGCATCGTTTTATTCGGGATTACGGCTTTGCCACGCTAATTAGCCAAGTGGACGGTAAGGCCTTTGCCAGCCATGTACCGCTCACTTTAATTGCAGAAGAACAAAAGCTGGTTGGGCATGTCGCGCGGGCTAATCCACATTGGAAAGCGTGGCAAAACGACGCTCAAGTCTTGGTGATTTTCCAAGGCCCGCATGGCTATATCTCGCACCGCTACGTCCCTAGCGGGCCACAAGTGCCCACTTGGAACTACAGCGCAGTGCATGTGCAAGGCTGTATTCAATTACTAGACAGCCCCGTACCAGCCTTAGCCTCCCTTATCACCCAATACGAGGGCGAGCCTTACGCACGGCCAGACATCATGCCCGCCGAATTTATCCAGCGCTTGCAAGTGGCTGTTGTTGGCTTTGAAATCAAAATTGAATCGCTGATCGGCAAATTTAAGCTTTCGCAAAAAGATACTCAGAGCGAGCAGAGCAGCATTATGGAGGCCTTAGCCCAAGGCTCACCATCCGATCAGGAACTTGCGGCCTTTATGCAAAAGCACCTAGCTAAACCCAAAGCTTGAGCAAGAAGAAAAGAACTACTTTGTAAGTGATGTAAATGGTTTTTCCCTAGCCATACAGCCTTCAACGCTAAATCTTGAACCACAGAGAACACAAAGGACACAGAGTTTCACAGAGGAAGACGAATCTCTTTTTTCTCTGTGACCTCTGTTCTCATTTTCTCTGAGGTTCAAGATTTGGGTTTTTAGCGTGCCCCCACTACAAGTCGCGCCTTTTGGCGAAGAACTTGTCAGCTTTTATGCAAAAGCGGCCAATAATCGGGCAAAATAGCGGCCTGTTGCCCCACTCTGATGCCTTAAGGAATTGCGATGACCGGCCTTACCACGACCAATTTGACCAGCCTGACTAAAATTTACTCAGGCAAAGTACGCGATCTTTACGCGATTGATGATGCGCGCATGCTGATGATCGCAACTGACCGCCTTTCTGCATTTGACGTGATTCTGGCCGAGCCGATTCCTGAAAAAGGCAAAATCCTCACCGCTATTTCCAACTTTTGGTTTGATAAGCTAAAAGATGTAGTGCCTAGCCACTTCACCGGCGAGCGTGCGGAAGACGTGGTCAGCGCAGCTGATTTGCCACAAGTTGAAGGCCGTGCCGTGGTGGTTAAACGCCTGAAGCCCGTTGCTGTAGAGGCGATTGTGCGCGGCTATATCGCAGGGTCTGGCTGGAAAGAATATCAACAAAACGGCACCATCTGTGGCATGCCCTTGCCAGCGGGTTTACGCGAAGCGGATCAGCTGCCAGAGCCCATTTTCACTCCGTCCACCAAGGCAGAATTGGGCGACCATGATGAAAACATCAGCTACGCGCGTTGCGAAGAAGTGATTGGTGTAGCGCTGGCCGCCAAGGTGCGCGACACCGCGATTGCGCTCTATAAAGCCGCCAGCGTTTACGCGGCAACCCGTGGCATTATCATTGCCGATACCAAGTTTGAATTTGGCTTGGATGTGGATGGCACGCTGTGCCTGATGGATGAAGCACTGACACCGGATTCCAGCCGCTTCTGGCCTGCCGATCAATATGTGCCGGGCAGCAACCCACCGAGCTACGACAAACAATTTGTGCGTGACTGGCTGGAAACCACCGGCTGGGACAAAACCCCGCCAGCACCTGCCTTGCCTTTAGAAGTAGCGCAAAAAACCGCGGCTAAATATCGTGAAGCACTGGATAAGCTGACTAAGTAATCCATGCATCAATAAGGGCGGTGGCTTCTTTTTGCAGAAGCCACCGCCCTTTTTATTGGCTCAAAGAAAAATACATTTACCTAGCGGGCTTTCACCACGCCGGCCCCTGCTGCAATCCCAGCGTCTTCTGCTAGGCTTAAGCACCCATCAGCCTGGTATTCAGCGCCCATGTTCAAGTTCTTACAACAGCTTTTTTCGAAACCAGCACCACCGCCTCCCCCTGTTAACCCCACTCATCAGGGGCCAGCGATTACCTTGCAGCTGCAGCACGTAAATATTATTGATCAAAGCGGCAAGATCGTGGGTAGCCTGCTGCGAAGGCGGGCACAAAATAAAGAAAGCCTTGCACAGATTCTGCTTGAAGAAGGAGAACTCATTCGCCACGCCGTGCGGCTTGGCACAACGATGAGCAAAAAACGCCTGCGCCTCTTAGAAATCTCTGCAGGCAGCTTGCTGCAACCCGAGCTGGCTCAGCTGGCCGCTCAAGGCAATATGCTGCTGCTAAACACCAATACAGCTCTGCCGGATCGTGGCCTTTCGGCCTTACAAAAGCTGCAGAAAGCAGGTCTTGGCCTTGCCCTTCAGCTGCCCGCAACCTGGTCATCCGAAATCGTAGCCCAAGCGCAATGGCTCGCTTTTTCTGTAAATGGCAAGCTGGCCCCGGATATAGAAAGACTGGCACGGCGCATTCATGTGCAAGGCTTAGAAAAACCCATGCTGATGCTTGATCTGGCATGGCACGATGAATTTCAGCTTTGCCAGCAGCTCAATATTGCCTATGCCGCAGGCAGACTGTTTCATCAGAGTACCTGGCAAGAGGGACCGGTCGAGGCAGGGTTTTTAAGAATTATGGATTTACTGAATTTGCTGCGGCAAGACGCAAGTAATAGCGAAATTGCAGTTTCGCTTAAAACCGATCCGTTGCTTTCATTCAGGGTGTTGGCACAGGCCAATTCTGCCGCTGAAGCGCGCAATAAAAAAATCGACACGCTAGACCAAGCCTTGGTTGCCATAGGCAGGGAGCGTTTATACCGCTGGTTATCTTTACTGTTGTTTTCTTTACCCGGCCAAGAAAAACCCAACCCAGGCTTACTGGAATACGCCTTATTACGCGCCGAGCTGACCGAACGCCTTGGCAGCCAGCGCTGGCCTCAGGAAAAAGATCACTTGTATTTGCTGGGCCTGTTTTCTGTGCTTGAGCAGCTGATCCACCGGCCCCTTTCGCAGATTGTCGGGCTGCTTAAGCTGCCGGAGGCCGTCTGCGCTGCTTTGCTGCACGGCACGGGGCCCTACGCGCCATTTTTAAACCTCGCCATTGCCAGCGAATCTGCACAATGCCCAGATGCCAAGCTGCTGGTAGCATGCGGTATCAATGCGAATCACTATTTCAAAGTGTATTACGAGGCACTGCTGAGTGTAGAGGCCGCCAGCGAAGAGGCTTAAAACAAGCGCTCTGCAAATAATGCAGGCTCAAACACCTTGCGCCACTCCACTTGCTGAGCGGGCACAAGCTGATCTGGCTCTCTGGCACAAAGCGCAGATAATGCCCCCCAGAATGGATCTTCTTCCGGCAATAGCTGGGCCAGCTCGCCGGGCAAGCAGAACATCGGTTTGCCTGCCAGATTGCTTGTCATACTGGCCGCAATATCTGGTGTGCTGGCCTTAATAAACAAAGGCACTTCCGCACGTGTTCGCCATTGCTGTGGCGTTAATTTATAGGCAAAGCGAAATTTATCGTTGCGATCGCCTTTACTGCGGAAGAAGTGATCGTCAAACACGCCTTTGCGATAAAACGCCGCGGTTAAGGAAGGCTTATGATCGCCAATTAATGCGATTACCAGCGGGCGCTTGCGCTTTTTAGCCTGCGCCTCAAGCTGTTTCACAAATTTTTCTAAGTGTTTGACTGCGGCATCTAGGCGCTGATTGTAATCACCCAAACCACCGTCATAATCTCTGTCTGTGTAATTGCCATGAGTCATCACCGTCACTAAAGACAGCATGGTTTTGCCCTTAGCCGGGCCTTCCGCATAGGCTTTGAGCGCCGCATCGTATAACAGATCATCCGTTGGCCAGGTTCTGGTTTTCCACGACATTTCTTCTACAAAGCGTGTAGCGCTAAAACCGAAGCTGGGGTAAACCTCGCTCCGCTTCCAGAAATTGCCATGAAAATTATGCATACCAATCGTTCGGTAACCCGCGTCTTTGTAGCGGGAAACCAGCGTTGCAGCATTGCTGCGATAGCTGCTGGCGTAATTCTGATAATCAATGCCCGGCAATACTGCTGACGATAAACCTGTGAGCATTTCAAACTCGGCCTCGGCCGTGCCGCCGCCGTAAACGGGGCTGAGCATCATGCTGCCACTAAAGCCCTTTTGCTTTAAACGCGCAATCGGTGTGATAAAACGCTCATCATTCAGGCTGGTAAAACACGCCTCACATAAAATCAGCGCCACATCCGGCTCAATGGCCTCTTGAGTTTTAAGCGAGCCCAGCTTGTAAAAAGAATGCGGCCCGGCGGCAGGCAGCTTTACGCTCTCAGCCGTTTGGTAAAGATGCACTAAAAGGCCGTTCTGGCGAGTATTCTGAATAAAATTGTATGAAAGATAACTGGCGTTAAAATGATCAGCCAAAATGCTGCTTGTGGTTTTATTAAGCACGCCATGATCAAAAATACGCGTTAATAAAAGCCCAGGTAAAAGCAAGGCCAGAACCAGCCGCCACCATGCAAAACGAGGCCTTTTCCAGATACCCAAACCCACTGCACACGCCACCAACAGTGTAAAAGCAATCATTTCCCAGTTTAAATAACTGGCTAAAGACACGCCCTGTGATACTTCAAACAAATCACGGGCCAGCAGCGGCTCACCCGTTTGCCCTTCTTTCAACCAACTGGCCTGGCATAACAGCCCCTCTAAACTGACCGCCGACACCGCTGCAGCCCAGCGATTGAGCAATAGCGCCAAAAATGCAAACAGCAGACCAGAAAACAAGAGGCGCTGAGTGCTCCAATTCTGATCCACAAAAAACCGGCCAAGCAGCAATAAAAGCACAGGGCCCAAAATAAAGGCCAATTGCTTAGCTATTTTTTGAAATGAAGCTGTATTTACAGAAGACGACATCAGCATAAACCGGCGAGTGCACACATAATCCAAAAGGGCGGCAAATCTATCATAAAATCAACACATTAACGTAATAAAATCATAATGAAGCAAAATATTTACAGCCCAACCCCAGCAGTAAAGCAATGACTCAGCATTTCACCGTAATAAAAACCGACCTCATTCACTTGGCATTTGTACCATGCACTCTGCATCTATTGCCGTTATCCTCGGCCAGTGGCACACATATAAAGGACAACTATGTATCAGGGAGAGCGCTTCAATAGCTGGAGCCACCTTATCGGGGCAGCACTTGCAATCAGCGGGCTGATCGTGCTGCTCACCTTTGCGGGCATGACGGGCGACCCGTGGAAAATCGTCAGCGTCGCCGTCTATGGCAGCACACTAGTGCTGCTGTATGTGATTTCTACCCTCTACCATTCGCTCAAAGGCCAGGCCAAGGCGGTTTTTCAGCGACTAGATCATTGCGCCATTTACCTGCTGATTGCAGGCAGCTACACGCCCTTTGCTCTCGTCACCCTGCGCGGTCCGCTGGGCTGGACCATCTTTGGCGTGAACTGGGCACTGGCCATCTTTGGCATCGTGCAGGAAAACATCCTGGGCAAACGTACACGCATTCTTTCACTGGGGATTTATGTCGTAATGGGCTGGCTGATTATCTTTGCCATCAAGCCCTTAATGGCAGCCCTCCCTGCCGAAGGCATGACCTGGCTGGCCGCAGGTGGCGTGATTTATACGTTGGGAATTGTATTTTACGTACTCGACACCCGCATTCCCCACGGCCATGGAATATGGCATCTATTCGTACTAGGCGGCAGCCTCTGCCAATTTATCAGCATCTTGTTTTATGTGATTTAGCTAAGGGAAGTAAAAACCCAAATCTTGAACTACAGAGAACACGGAGGACACAGGGTTTCACAGAGAAAACCAATCATTGGCTAATCATGTACTTTGTATTCTCGTTTTACTCTGTAGTTCAATATTTTGAGCGCTGCCTAATTTCCTTCAAAGCAACAAAATACAGGTTTAGGTTTTGTCGCTAACGAGCTACTGCAACAAACTCCACAACATCTTACTCGCCAGCACAATCAACAGAGCTGCGAAGCATTTTTTCAGCACCGGCACAGGCAGACGGTGGGCCGCCGCAGCGCCGACCTTGGCCATAGGGAAGCTTGCCAGCACAATGCCCGCCAGCGCAGGCAGATAAACAAAACCTAAAGCCCCCTGTGGCAAGCTGGCCGACCAGCCACTGACCACATAGCCCAAGGCGCCTGCCAGCGCAATCGGAAAACCAATCGCAGCCGATGTGCCGATTGCCTCTTTCACAGGCACATTGCATAGCGTCATAAACGGCACAGATAAAGATCCGCCACCTATGCCTACCCAACTGGAAACCAGGCCAATGGAAGTCCCCACCGCAGTCATGCCGCCTTTGCTAGGCAAGGCTCTGGATGGCTTAGGTTTAATATCCAAAAGCATTTGGGCCGCCACGAGGTAAGCAAACAGCACAAAAAACCACTGCAAGCCTAAGCCAGGGATAAAAGCCGCCAGCTGTGCGCCCGCAAAAGTGCCCAGCAAAATACCTGGCGTAATCGCCTTTACCACCGGCCAACGCACAGCACCACGGGCATGATGGGCTTTCAGGCTGGCGATTCCCGTAAAAACAATCGTTGCCATCGACGTGCCTAAGGCCAAATGCTGATGATGCTCTGGCGGCAGGCCAAGCAGGGCAAACACATACAAAAGCGCAGGCACAATCACCAGCCCCCCGCCCACCCCCAGCAAGCCTGCCAAAAATCCGGCAATCAGCCCGACACTTAAATAAGCCAGAATCGCGGTCAGCATAGCTTGGCCAGAATAAAGGCCGCATCCGCTGCAGATACAGGGGTGATGGAAAGCCGCGAGCCTTTTTGCAGCAGCACCATTTGCGCCAGCTCGGGAAAACTACGCAGCTCGCTCAAACTTAATAGGCGCGTCTTTTTTACAAAACGCACATCAACCTGCAGCCAACGTGGCTTTTCTGGCGTCGATTTGCCATCAAAATACTCCGAAGTTGCATCAAACTGAGTCGGGTCTGGATAGGCCAGGCGGCAGACGGTTGCAAGGCCAGCAATCCCCGGCTCTTTGCAGCTGGAGTGATAAAAAAACACTGGGTCGCCCAGCTGCATCTCATCGCGCATAAAATTACGCGCCTGATAATTGCGCACGCCGTACCAGCCCACTGTCTGATCAGGGCGCGCTACCAGATCATCAATCGACACATCATCCGGCTCTGATTTCATCAACCAATAATTCATTTTTTGCTCCCTTTTCAGCCATTTCTAAGCATTTAAAGCAAGCTAAGCAGCAATCACATCACCTTAACCGTATCCCAAACCAGCTTAGAAATCAGCGTGACCGACAAGATCAAAAATAAGCGGCGTACCCAGACATTCCCGCCTTTTAAGGCCATTTTGCTACCCACTTGCGCACCAGCGATATTGGCAATTCCCATCGGAATGGCGTAACCCCAAATCAGCATTTGGGCGGGGATAAAGAAGGCAAGCGCGGCCAGATTGGTGGCTAAGTTCACCACTTTGGCCGATGCCGAAGCACGCAGAAAATCGAAGTGAAATAAGCGCACAAACAGAAAAATCAAAAAGGAACCGGTGCCGGGGCCAAAGAAACCATCATAAAAACCAATTACCAGCCCAATCAACAAACCGATATAAAGATCACGGCGGGTCAGCTCCCGCTCGGTATCTTCTTGCCCAAAAGAGGGTTTTAGCCAGGTGTAGACCAGCATAATGGCCAGCAGAGCAATCACCATTGGGCGTACCCATTCCAGCGGCAAAAAGTGTAAAGACCGTGCGCCCAGATAAGAGCCAACAAAAGCCGATCCGGCCGTGGGTAATAAAATATTCCACGGCAACTTCACCCGCCGTGCATAACGCACCGCCGCAGATGCTGTACCCATCATGGATGCTAATTTATTGGTGCCAAAGAGAGCGGCTGGAATTTCACGCGGCAAGATTGCAAAGAGGCCAGGAATCATCACCAGCCCACCGCCACCAACGGCAGCGTCAATTAAACCGGCAGTAAAAGCGAGTGGGAGCAGAAGAATTAAATCAGTAAGCATAGAAACTCGCAGATGCAGATGGCTGACCATTATCGTGCAAGCTTCTGATAAGGAACAGAGGCAGATTTCTTTAACATCAACCATAACAGGCAAAAAAACAGAGCACCGAGGTGCTCTGTTTCTTAGGGAAGGTAGCAAGCGGCAGTGACTTGATTTGGAAGGAGATACAACACCATAGACACTAAGCAATTTTTCGCTTTAACAAAAACAACGCAAAACGCATTGACCGCGCTCTCCGCATGGAGCTTAGAGCCCCCTTGAAACACGCCGAAGCGAGGAACAAGCGGGCGGGGTTTCTTTGATGCCTGTTTGAGTGAGCTTGCGAACGAGTTCCGCAGCCGCCGCTCGATTGTCCGCAGATGAGGGGCCTTCGTGTTTCGTGGGGTCGCCTTCTTTGCTTACTTTCTTGGCGAAGCAGAAATCAAAGACTTCGCGGGGGCTCCCGCACCAAAATCAACGTGCCGAAGGCACTAAAAAGACAAGTACTGCATAACATCAGTTGCTAAATATAAAAAAAACAGAGCGCCGCAGCGCTCTGTTTTTGATGGCAGGGCAAAATGCCCACCAAACAATTAGCCCAACAAAATCCGCAACATACGGCGTAGAGGCTCAGCAGCGCCCCAGAGCAACTGATCACCAATCACAAAGGCACTGATATATTCCGGGCCCATATTGAGCTTACGCACACGGCCTACGCCGATATCCATTTTGCCGGTGATAGAAGCCGGAGTCAGCTCTTTAACCGTTACCGCGCGATCATTGGGCACCCATTTCACCCACTGATTGCCAGATTGAATCAGCGCTTCAATTTCGGCGAGCGGCAGGTCTTTTTTCAGCTTAATAGTCAGGGCAAGGCTGTGGCAGCGCATTGCGCCGATCCGCACACAGAGACCATCAACCGGAATTGGCGCTGCATTCCCGAGGATTTTATTCACCTCAGCCTGGCCTTTCCATTCCTCCTTGGTCTGGCCGTTATCAAGCTGCGCATCAATCCAAGGGATCAGGCCGCCAGCTAATGGCGCACCAAAGAATTCTGTTGGCACATCGCTGCGGATGGTTTCTGCAACCTTACGGTCGATTTCTAAAATCGCCGAAGCTGGGGTAGCCAATTCATCTGCTACTGAGCCATACACCACGCCCATGCCCTTAATCAGCTCGCGCATATGATTTGCGCCGCCGCCAGATGCGGCCTGGTAAGTCATGGAGCTGACCCAATCCACCAGACCCGCTTTAAACAAACCGCCCATACCCATCAGCATGATGGAATTAGTACAGTTGCCGCCGATATAGTTTTTAACGCCTTTGGCTAGGGACGCACGAATCAAATCGTCATTAACCGGGTCGAGCACGATCACCGCGTTTTCTTCCATACGCAGGGTAGAAGCCGCATCAATCCAATAACCATCCCAGCCCGCTGCACGCAGTTTTGGGAAAATATCTGAAGTGTAATCACCGCCTTGGCACGAAATAATCACGTCCATCGCCGACAGCTCTGCGATATCGTTGGCGTTTTTCAGTGTGCCCGCATCTTTGCCAAAATTCGGAGCTGGCTGACCAGCTTGCGAAGTCGTAAAGAAAACCGGGTCAATCACGTCAAAATCTTTTTCTTCCTGCATGCGTTGCATGAGGACAGAACCCACCATGCCGCGCCAGCCAACCAGACCTACTTTTTTCATGGTTTTATCCCTAGCGGTAAAATAAACCAGAATACTGAATATTCAGCCCCTTTACTAGGCTCTGTTTCTCATTTTTCAAAAAATGTAAATTAGGGCTCTGCCGAACAAAAGCCATCGCCAATAGGAATGTCAGCAGGCAATATTTGCGCTTAAGAAATTTCAAAGCCCATGTAATATCAAGGCTTCTGGGGGAAAGTAATGCGTGTTTTAATTCAAAGAGTAAAGCAAGCCAGTGTGGCTGTGGAAGGCGAAATCCGCGGGCAAATATCTGCCGGATTATTGCTGCTGGTGGGCATTGAAAACAGCGATTCTGAAGCCGATTTAACCTGGACCGCCAAGAAAATATGCAATTTGCGTGTTTTTGAAGATGAAGCAGGCGTAATGAACCGCTCGGTGCTCGATTGCCACGGCCAAATGCTGGCTGTTTCGCAATTCACCCTATTTGGCTCTTACAACAAGGGCAATCGGCCATCTTGGGGTAGAGCGGCCAAGGGGGAAATCTCTCAGCCGCTGTTTGATGCCTTTGTAGCAAAGCTAGCGGAGCTGAGCGCCCAGCCTATCCCTACAGGAATCTTTGGTGCAGATATGCAGGTTTCACTGATTAATGACGGCCCGATCACGCTAATGTTAGATTCAAAAAATCCTGAGTAGCCTGTCGGGCTTTAGCGCCCGTAGAGAGGAAACGTTCGGTTTGAAGCAGATTTTGATGGTTTCATGAGGCCAATAGCGGGCTATTCAACAAGAAAATCCTCAACATATAGCCAAATCCGACGTTTTCGGATTAGGGTAGCCTTAAGCTTGGCAAGCTGCTCAGTAAAGCTGCTTGACAGCAAATCAACTCATGGCCAAAATGAACTCCACAGCGCCGAGTTGATTTTGCCAGCTTGCGGGCGCTTTATAAATGCAGCTAAAGCAGCGTAACCCGCGTTGCGGGTTTTTTTGTTTTACGCGCCTATTAATCGACAACTTGCGAGGCGCGCTCAGGTTAGTAGTACAAATCCTGGGGAAATATCGCTAAAGCGTTGGCCGCATCTGACTTCAAAAACCCTTGCGACCAGCTTCCCACTTTGTGAATTAGGAATGCTGCCATGTACGACTGCCTAGCCCCAGAATTAACCCGAGCCACCCGCGAACTCCACCCGGCACTGCGCTGGAAAACTCAAAGCTGGCTGCGCCTCAATGCCAAACGCAATACCTCGCCACTGGCACTATCCAAGGCCTTTGCAGCGGCCACCAGCTTAGGCTTTCGCACCGAAAATTTGGCCAATGGCAGCATTGTTATTTTGAATCTAAATTTGCAAGATGCGCTGATGTTCAGCCGGCGATATCCCGATTTACTTGCAGAATACGAACCCATCAATCCATTTTGTTTGCGTAAGTAGCAGTCTGTTGGACTCGATCTGCGGCAAGCAAGTAAAAAAAACTGTAGATCACGATGACGACCTCCCGACTCACCGATATTCGCGCCACCTGGCACCTTGCATGGCCCATTGCCATTGGGCAACTCGCCACCACCGGCACCGCCTTTATTGATGCCGTAATGGCTGGCCATGTTTCGGCAGGCGATCTGGCGGCAGTATCGGTGGGCTCGTCCATCTGGGTAACAATGATGGTGACACTGATGGGCTTTTTGCTGGCCATCAGCCCGCTGGTGGCGCAAAAAATTGGCGCAAATGATCTGAAGCCCATCCCCAATCTAACCCAGCAAGCGCTGGTGCAAGCCCTGATCCTTGCCTTGATTGGCCTAATTTTAATTCGCTTTTTATTGCCGATTTTTAATCATCTGGGCCTTGAGGCCATCGTTGCATATAAAGCGGGTGAATTCTTAAAAGCCGTCAGCTGGGGCTTACCTGCCTTTGCCTGCTACCGTGTTTTATACAGCTATAGCGCCGCACTGAATCAAACCAAGCCCATGATGGTGATTTCCATCTTCTGCCTGCTGCTGAATATCCCCTGCAACTGGGTGCTGATCTACGGCCACTGGGGCTTTCCGGCCATGGGTGGCGTAGGCTGCGGCTGGGCAACGGCGTTTTGTGTATGGGTTAACTTTTTACTCTTAGCGGCGTGGATTCGCTATTCCCACGTTTACAAAAACACCCATCCATTTCGCGCATGGCAAAGCATTGATTGGCACGCTCAAAAGCAGCTTATTAAGCTGGGCCTGCCCATTGGCATGATGTTTTTTGTAGAAGTCAGCGCGTTTAGCCTGATTGGCCTGCTGATTGCCAGCCTAGGCACTGTCACAGTCGCGGCACATCAGATCACGCTGAATTTCTCATCGCTCACCTTTATGGTGCCGATGGCACTGGGCACTGCGCTTACCGTGAGGGTAGGCCATGCCATTGGTGCGGGGGATTATAAAGCGGCGCGTTTTATTGGCCAGAGCGGCATTCGCATGGGCCTGTGTATTGCCCTATTAACCGGCACAGCCATGATTTTTGCCTCGCGCTTTATCGCGGGCTTTTATACCAGCGATACGGTTGTACTGATGCTGGCCAGCCAGCTGCTGGTATTGGCAGGCTTCTTCCAGTTTTCAGACGCCACGCAAGTGGTGGTGGCAGGCGTATTGCGCGGCTACAAATCTACCCGCGGCCCCATGCTGATTCACCTTACCGCCTTTTGGGTGATCGGCATTCCGCTGGGCTATTTGCTCACCTTCGGCACCTCCACCCTGCCTGGCCACGGCGTGCAAGGCTACTGGATCGCCCTGATCGCCGCCCTCACCTGCGCGGCGTTATCACTGATGGCGCTATTTCGTAGGGTAAGTTTGAAGCAGTTGGTGGTCTAAACATGACTTGCGTTTAGCAGCGTCATTGCCAAGCAGTAAACCATCATAGGTCGGGTTCAACCCCATGAGCACGAAGCAAAGTCTAAAAGATCTGTTTTAGTGCCTTCGGCACGTTGATTTAGGTGCGGGCGTCCCGCTGGACCTTCGTTTCTTGTGTGACCAAGAAACGAAGCCAAGCCACAACCTCAAAAACACGAAGGCCCCTGCGCTGCGGACAGTCGGCGGCGGGCGGGATTGGCTCGCTGCCTCGCTCCCAAGCGATCCCCCGCCCCGCTTGTTCGGAGCTTGCGTGTTTCAAGGGGACTTTAAAGCCCTATGCGGAGATCGTGGTTATTGTGTTTTTTCGCTGTTTTCTAATGAAACAAACAAATTGCTTGCACACGGGCAAAACCCGCCGTTTTCCTCATGCTTCTTAGCAAAATCTGGCGGGTTTCACCCGCCCTAGGAATGCAATGCTGGCATATGAATGAGCATTAGAATCCCAACTCCGCCAGCTCAAAACAAGCCAAATACATCGCAATATTCTTCATCGCTCTAGCTACGTACTCTTCTTTTTCTCCTACCGGCGCAACGTAATAAAGCGCTTCTTTAGCGGCATCAATGCCCGCAGATTTAGCAATGATCCATGCGGCTAGATAAGGTGCGGCAAAGCAACCTCCTGCGGTGGCGATATTATCTTTGGCATAAAAAGGTTGATTCAGCACCTCTACACCCGCCTCTATCACCCAAGGCTTGGTAGTAAGATCGGTGCATGCAGGAATCGCACCTAAAAGGCCCAGTTTCGCCAGCACCAGCGCCCCAGAACATTGGGCAGCGATAAGTTGCCTGCCAGGATCCAGCTTTAGCTGCGCCATAATTTGCGGATCATTAATCACTTCGCGCGTTTTGGCACCACTCCCCACCAGCACTGCATCTGCACTCGCCACCTCGTCCAATCGGCTCTGCGCATGCACCGTTACGCCATTCCATGAGGTAACCGTCGCCTCCGGACAGCAAATGCTGACCCGCCACCCCGGTACTCGCTTGAGCACGCCAAGGGCGATAAAAGAATCAAGCTCGTTGAAACCTTGGAAAGTCAGAATGGCGACATGCATAGATCAAATCCTTAATTGAACTAAGAACCCGGCCTAAAAGTTAGGCCGCAACGGGCGAAGGCAAAATATGCAGCACTTCAAACACACAGCACACAACCGGCATGCTCTCTGCAGGCTGGCGGCCCAGCTGCTCGCAGGCCCGTTCAAAGAAACCCCAATGCGCCTGCCGCCAGTATTCCAACGAGCCATCGCCTTCACCCTCAATCGCTGCGTATTCGGCGGTTACTTCTGAATACGGCACGATATAAGCGCTCACAACACGCGTAATCAGCGCTGGCTCGTTATGGTGATCAAGCACAATCTGCAAATCGCCCACACATGGCACAGGCACTTGATCCGCTTCATGCCCCCACAAAAGGCCTGTACCCGCTCGTTTTTTCCCTTCGCGAATCAACGCTAATAACTCTTCAGACAACTCCGGCGAATCGCCATAGCCATCTACAAAAACGGGGCCATCTGGCAAAGAAATGCCAAGAGCGTTTAACTTTTGCATCACTTGCGACAGAGGTGGAAATGCTTCCATGGTTTTTTCCTGACTTTTTATGTTACGCACGCTCTTGAATAACTGGTGGCAGCAGCGAGAGAACAGATACGCACTCCAAGTACCCACCGATCAAAAATTCGTAAGGTTGGTTTTCCTGATGCTGAGTGTAAAAGTCATCTCGTGTGCTCTCAAGCTCCAACCAGCCACCCGTATGTACTTTAAAAAGCCAGGTCGACGCAAGTGTTTGGCCGGTTGAGTTGATCCATACCGAAGCAAGATCAAGCTCATCGAGCATCCTTAGCCCTGCAACTGACTCAAACTCAACAACAAAGCTACGACCCGAACGTTTTGAGGCCACGACAATCTGAGTAGCCTCAGTATCGCTCCAGCACAAGCTTGTAACCTTCATCGTTTCATCGGTAAATGGAACAGCAATTGGTGTTAGATGTACAGGATTCATAAAAGACCTAAAAACACTGAAGGGTGGATTAGCCCTAGGCGTCCCCCCTCCAACGGCTTCAAAACATACAATTAATCAGGAATTCGCTTCCATTTCAACGCCAAACAAAATCAATACCAATAGATGCAAGTGCCGTAACCAGTTTTGGGTGAGTAAGGGCCGATTCGGAGATGTAGTGCCCCTCCCCCAGCATTACAGCGTGATCAGCTTCGCCACCGCTTGCCCGCACAGCCTGCAAAAAAGCCTCTGCATCAAGCCAGGGATCACCTTCCCCCGAAATGACCAAAAACCTTGTAGCAGCCTGATTAGCAACAATCGGCACGGATGCGCCTGGGGCAATCGCAATATGAATGCTCGCCTGAGAGCCAAGCTGAGCAAGCAATTGACAAACCCCATCCGCGCCAAGGCTGTAGCCAAGCAAAGCGCTTGCTTCGTATTGTTTGCCAAGCCCGGCCATAAGATGAGCAAGGCGTTCGGCAGACCAAGCCAGCCCGGCCTCCAGCTGAGGGCAAATCACATCAGCATTAACAGTAAGACGCCCTTCATTAAGTGCTGCAGGAAGGCCATACTTGGAGACCAAAGACAGATCATCCCCACGCTCACCCATTCCATGCAGCCATACAATACAGCGTGGCGACTTTGCGCCTGACGCATGGGGAAAATTTAAAAGCCTGAAATTTTCGGGAGGCAGAACGGCATACATTTAAGTAATACCCTTTTCAAGTAAAAGTAAGCCATACGTAGTACAGCAAAAGCACATATGTGATTGAACTAGCTTCAGATCTGAATTGACCGCCAATAAATCGCCAAATCAACCATGGTTTATTTCAGGTGTCTCTTACATCAAAAAACGAGGAACAATCCCGCCCGCTTCGCTGCTCTCGCACATCACAGTGCTTTGCATCGAATCGGCCGAATGTACGGCTTCGCTAAATTGCTCATTCTCAAATAGCACACATACATTTTCACCCGCACCCACAGCCACGCCACTTACACTGGCCAGCAGCGGCTGACGCCAGGCTTCGCTATCCAGATGAGGGCAAAACGTAGCTGCTAACAGCCCCAAGCCACCGCGTATTCCGCCGCCCGGCACGCTATCCGTAATGTACTGCTCAAACCAACAATTCGCTCCCGCGCTAATCCCCGCCAATACCGTGCCCGCCGCGTAGGCTTGGCGTAGCGCTACATCTAAGCCAAACTCGCGCCAGACCGCCAACATGGCAACCGTATTGCCGCCACCCACATAAATCAAATCCGCCTCCAGCACTTCCTGAGCATAATCACGCCGCATATCAAACGGAAAGAATGACAGGCTGGACGGCTGACAGCCCAATGATGAAAACGCTTTGTAAAACTTTAATTGCGCCCGTTCGGCATCACCGGATGCCGTGCCTAAAAATAAAACGCGCGGGGCAGATTTCCGGCACAGAGAGATCAAATAGGATTCTTGCAAGAGGCGTGCATCATCCAATAAAAACCCACCACCACCGATGGCAACAATTCGACGCGTAACAAACGCTGGCTGTAAATTCGTCATTAAAATCCTTTTAATATTTTCCTAAAACCGAATGATTAAATGCAAATATCAGACTTTTTTAAACGTATCAGTACGTAGATTAGGCAAGGTTTATCTGCCCAACGAGTTGCGGTACATAATTAAATGTTGGGCAGATAAAGCGTTAGCCCAATCTTGCTCACACATTTTATCGCAAGAGGAAACGACCCCGTTCAAGTACAAGTAAGCCAGAGACAAATTTGCAAAAGCAATCGCTCAGGCAAGCTGACAGCTGGGCGCAGCCTCATCAAACACCCCCAGTGCGCGAAATAGCGTGTGGGCAAGCAGGATATGGCCACGGGCATTGGGGTGGAAGGCATCAGACATATAGGCGGGCAAGTTTGCGGTGAGGGCTTCCCACACTGCTGCATGATCGATCAGGGGGACGGCCAGCTCTGCCGCTAGGCTGCGCATCGCCGCATTGTATTGGGGCAGCGTCAGCGCCCGCTCGGGGGCCTGCCCCGGCAAGATCGGTGTAACCGTCTGCAAAATCACCTCGCCGCCCCAGCCCCGCACGGTGGAAATCATCGAGGCCAGATTGGCGCAAAACTCATCCAGCGGCACATATTGCCCATCGGCCAGCCTGCTGTTGCAATCGTTCATTCCCGCCATCAGCAGCACTACATCCGGCTTAAAACGCGCCACGCGCAGGGGAAAATAGCTCAGCATCTGCCGCGTGTTATGCCCAGAGCAGGCGGTATTGAGCACCACATCATCCGGCCGCTCCAGCTCAAACCGCAGCCGCTCGGTAAAGTGCTCACTAAAACACCGCGCCCCCGCCGTATGCAGCACACCATGGGTAATGCTGTCGCCGTAAAACAGCCAAGTACGCGGGGAGGAGGATTGCTGCAGGCTAGGTAAAATCATGGCGATTTCCGTAAGTGCGTCAGTATCTTAGTGAATAAGCAGCGGCTGCTTTGATATCAGCGATCCGGCGGGGATTGATGTTTATGCAGGGCGTTTTAACAGAGGCCCGCATCACAGCGCTTTTTTGAAAAACACCACCCGCTCAGTTTCATTAAAACCAAGTGATTTATGCATGGCATGGCTCTGGGTATTGTCTATTGCAGCATCAGAGGCCAATTCCTTGCAGCCATGCTCTTTGGCCCATTGCTCGGCGGAGGCAACCAGCTTACCCGCAATACCGCGCCGTCTTGCGCCTGGCTCAACATAAATGCCTTCAAGAAAAGCCACCGGCGAAGACTCCGTACCATTTACATAATCGCCCCGCACGGCCAGCTCAATAAACCCAAGCGCCTTGCCAGCTTGATCGTATGCCACAAATTGGGCAAAACGCTGCGGGGAAGCTAAAAACAACGCCATTTCAGCCAGATGCTTAGCACTTGAGCAATCAGGCCAAAGCGCGGCCCGAAGTGCGAGCCAGCCCGGCTGATTAAGAGATTTACAGGGAGTGATCATTTCATTACCTGATGCAGTGTGCTGATAAGCGTTTAATCCTAGCCCTATTAGTTCATTGCAAGGATAGTGATTGCCCAATAAGTCAGTTGAAACTGATATCAGGCATTTTTTTGGTAACGAACGATGTGCATACCATCCTTAATAAAATCAATTTTTCCAGTTTTCTTGTAGCCTAATTTTTCATATAAATAGCAGTTTCCGGCTTCTTCCAGAATAGTATCAAGCTGCCATCCATTTCTTGGCTTGTATTTTCTTTCGATAATTTCAAACACCTTTTGTGAAATGCCCTTATTTCTGTATTCTGGCAAAATAAAAACCGGAGAAATACGGCATACCTCTTCCTTAATATTCTTTTGTATTCTGATTGCACCTGCAAGGACAGTGCCAAAATAGATAAGGAAGTATGTAGAATTAGCCTGAGTCATTCTGGCTATAAATCTATCTATAGGTTCTGCGCCAGGGCTTAATTCAAAATCCTGATACCTACCCAACAGGTCCTTAAATGATTCCAATTGCATTTTATGAATTATTTGAGCATCAGCAAGTATTGCTTCAACGATGTGAACAGTATTTTCATTCATTATGTTCCCACTCCCTAGCACGTAGCTTGGGCAAGCTTTATTTGCCCAACAGCTTGCGGTGCATATTCAAATGTTGGGTTGATAAAGCTTTAACCCAAGCTACTTGCTCACGAGAAGTTCCTGCGGTATTTGACGAAGCCAAGCTTGGACGAGCCGGCAAAGCCTTGCAGCTCGAAAAACTGGTGGGCCTCAACCCGCTGCGACGAGCTAAGGAGCATGATTTTGGAACAGTTGGCCCGCTTGCAGAGCGCCTCAACCTCTTGAAAGAGCGCTGATCCAATGCCATGCGAACGCACTTGCTGATCGACGATCACATTTTCGACGACTGCAAAGGGCTGGGTACCGAACATGACGTCTTCGCACAGTGAGAGAAGAGCGGTACCGCAGACAAAACTGCCTTGCTCTGCCACAAGCACGAAGTGGTGTTCGGATTCGGCGAGCCTCGCAAGATGCTCAGGCGAGATCGTAACGGCAGGATTGGAGACAAGCTGCCCGTAAAGGCCACGAATGGCGGCGGCGTCACGGTGCGATGCTCGGCGAATGAGGATAGCGGTGTCGTTCATGTGGCCTTGATTCCAGCACCTAACAATATGTAGAAACCCTAAAACAGCACGTAGCTTGGGCAAGCTTCATCTGCCCAACAGGTTGCGGTGCATATTCAAATGTTGGGCTGATAAAGCTTTAGCCCAACCTACCGTGCTGGACTCTACCCCCAGTTATTTAGAGGGTGATTCTCAAGCGCCGAAATACGAACGAATTTATTTTTCTTCTTCGCGCCACAATATTTTTTTACATTGAGTACACATCAGCTTTCTGCGGTAATCAGAGATTCGAATTAAACCAGTATCGAGTTGCTCTGTGTGGCCGCATTTTGAGCATGAAATCTTTTCGCCATGTTTTGCCGTTGGATTTTTAGCTAAGTATTCGTCCAGCGTCGGAAGACGCTCCCAATCTTTTTGTGCAGACGGCATGTACATTGTGTAATAAAAGATCGCAGCAAATAAAAGGATTAGGGCAATGATGTAAATGATGGTCATTACTTTATATTTCCAAACATAGAGTTATGGTAATCCTGCAGAGCTGCCTGAATAAGCTCTGAAGATACAGAACATAGTGAGGATATTGACTCTGACCTCAATTATTAAGCGACTTATTAGTCTTTATTGAACTTGACAGATTCAGGCCCGGTATTAGCTCTTTTAATAACTACGGTGCCCGCAAGCTTGTCGTGCCAGCCTTGTTTTCGCCTATCAAATGCAACCCAAACAATTCCCAAAAATAGTGGTGCCATTGCTAAAAAATATGCGAAGTAACGACTAATTAATTGTGCGGTACTTGCTGGCTTCCCTGTTGTGGCATCAACTATTGTTGCCGATATTGCCATTTTTCCAGGTGTGGCCTGTTTTAGCTTCCAAAAAACAATTACAGCAATTGCTGGCAGAACCCAAGTGATTAAAAAATCAGCTGGTCCAACAATAAAATCTGCTTTCTCACCATTAAAATATCCCCAGCCGTAGATTGATATGAGAAGAGGTGCGGTTATAAGAAAAGTTAAAATTGTGTCGATTATAGTTGCGCCTGTTCTTACCCAAAAACCGGCATATTCGAATTCTTGATTTTGCATTCAAACGTTTCCTTGTATTTTTTAAATAGAGCCTGGCAATGTTTGGCCGCTCCCCCCCCCAAAAAAAAACAGAAGAACCACCATCTTGCGGTATATAAAAATGCCACGCTCTCTGGCGAAACCCTACGGAATGCGGCAAAAATAATGCGACGCTGAATAACCACATCCTCTTGAGCAGAGCCTTCTTCCTTGCTCGCATACCCTGCAAAAAAACAAAACACGCAGTATGATATCAGCAAATAGTAAGCAATATTTATTATCTCTTACGCCAAACACTAAACTCCTCTCCCCTATCCGTCGCCCTCATCGCTTTTTTCAGCAGGCTATAGTCCCTAATATTTGCAGGCATGCTGCTGCCTTGGATTAATAGCTGCGGGCATTCTTTACCACTGCCTATTTCAAAGCGCTCTACCCGCATGCCGGTGTAGTAGTGGAAGTTGCCTCGCTCGTGCTCGCCTAGGCCAAAGCTGGCCAGGCACTGGGTTTTATCCAGTTGAGTGGCTAATCCCAGCATCATGGCTTTATAGCTTTTGCTGTAATTTAAGCCGGGTAGCAGCAGGCTGAAGACGAGGCCATAGCTCATCACCAGCACGGCCAGCCAGCGCACGGCACCCTGATGTTTGCTCCACTCTGGCGCGCGCCAGGCCAGATTCCACACGATGATGGTGAGTGCGAGCGCAGATAGCACGCCCAGCCAGTTTGGCTTTTCTGCAAAGCCCGGTAAGAAATGCAGCAGGCGGGCTTGCAAAGGCAGGCCAAAGTAGAGCGCGGCCCATGTCCACCACAGCAGGAGTGCGCTGACGGCCAGCAGGCATAGGGCCACCAGACCAAAGCGGCGCTCAAAGGCGGCGGGCACGCTGGATGCTTGCGCGCCCATCCATACGGCAAAGGCCACTACAGCGGGCACGGCGTAAAGCTCCATCGAGGTTTTTGCCAAGGACAAAATGGTGTAAGTCAGCAGGCAAAGTAGCGCTGCCGGGGCGGCGTTTTTAAACGCATCGAGGCGTTGCCTGAAAAATAATACGGGCAGATAGAGGATCAGTGGGAAGGCGTGCCAAGGCAGGATCTTCAGGTAAAAGCCACGCTCGTATTCCGGGCCAAGATTATTCTCGCCTAGGAAACGCCCCAGATTATTCACCCAAAACCAAGTGTGAAATAACTCGGGCGAGGCCAGCCATAAGCGCCAAGGCCAGATTAGCCACCAAGGTAATGCGGCCAGCAGAGCAATACTTAGCGTCAGTAAATAAGTCTTTTGCCGATAAGTGCGATCAACAATCGGCAGCAGCAAAGCAGCCAAGCCAAGGCAGCCCGGCCCTAGCAAACCCTTAGTTAAAAACGCCATTCCCCAAGCCGTGCCCAGCAGCAGGCCGCTGGCGAGTGGCCGCGAAGGAAAGATAGAAAATGCGTAGAGGGCGATGGCAAAGCTGGCAAAGAGCGCGCTATCGGTCAAGATATGATGGCCATTGCCAACCAAGCCCAGCGTGCCTGCCAGCAAGATAGCCGTAAGCCATGCGGCTTGCGATGGATTATTCGCCCGGCTGCGGGCGGCAAATTGCCCAGCGGCCAAGGCGGCAAAGATAAAGGTCAGCGCAATATAAAATGCCGCCGCCAGCCTTGCTGCTGCATGTACGGGCAGCCAAGTAAATACATAGCGGGAGAAGCCCGCTGCCGTCCAGAAAAACAGCGGTGGCTTTTCCATAAATGGCTCGCCAGACAGCATCGGCACCAGCCAGTTATCCCGCAGCGTGTATTCATAAACTAAGCCAAGGATATAGCTTTCGTCGGGCTTCCATGGGTCATGCGGGGCAAACGAGGGCCAGAACCACAGTGCCAGCAGGGCAAAGCAGCACCACTTCCAGTTAACTCTAAAACTCATCCCTTATCCCCCAGCGCTTCATCAGCTGATGCGGAATTTGGAACTGATCCAATATCCTTGCCACCACAAAATCCACCAAATCGGCGATGGTTTTAGGGTGGTGATAAAAGCCCGGATTAGGCGGCAAGATCACCACACCCAGCCTTGCCAGCTTGAGCATATTCTCTAGATGCAGCACCGAAAAAGGTGCTTCACGTGGAACAACCACTAATTTTTTGCCTTCCTTAATCATCACATCCGCAGCACGCTCTAATAAATTATCCGAAGCACCCACCGCAATCGCCGATAAAGCGCCCATGGTGCAGGGGCACACAATCATGCCGTCGCCGGGATTAGAGCCGGATGCCATAGGGGCAAACCATTCTTGCTGACCAAACACTTGCAGCTGCGCTTCATCCGCCACGCCATAACGCTGGCGAAAATACACGGCCAGATCAGCCGCGCGCGAAGGCCAAGTTTCATCCAGCTCTTGCTTGGCCACAATTTGCGCCGCCTGGGTATAAAGCACATGCACGGTGCAACCCGCCGCCAGCAAGCATTCCAGCGTGCGCAGGCCATAAGGCAGGCCGGATGCGCCGGTAAAAGCTAATGTTATTGTTTTCATTTAAAGCCTATTAAAACGATGTCACACCCAAATATCTGTTGATACAGACTCAGAGTAAAAAAACAGAAAGTGAAGAGAATTTAATCTAGTGATACTTGCTTAGTGCCTTCGGCACATTTATTTAGGTGCGGGATCCCCGCGAAGTATTTGATTTCAGCTTCGCCAGAAATCCTAGTACGCAAAGAAGGCGACCCCACGAAACACGAAAGCCCCTCATCTGCGGACAGCGGCGGCTGCGGAACTCGCTCACAAGCTCGCTCAAACAGGCATCAAAGAAACCCCGCCCGCTTGTTCCTCGCTTCGGCGTGTTTCAAGGGGGGGGTTAAAAAAGCCCTATGCATAGAGCTTGGTTATTATGTCTCTTCGCTGTTTGCTAATGATAAAACAATTTGATTAACACTTACTTACTTGCTCCTACCATACACATTTTTTAATCCTTTATTCCCGCACCAGTAACTTCGCTGCAATCACCCCATTCACCACGCCAAACACCAGCGCCGCAGCCGCAAACAGGGGGACTAAATGAATGATGCCATTATGTGGAATCAGCCACAGCCGCGCTAATAATAACTGCCCGGCCATATGGGCAAAGGCGGCGGCCAGAGAATGCGATACTGGCCCAAACCAGCGCTTGGGTAAGGAATTTGCTGCCGCCAAGGCCAGCAGGCTGCATAAGCCACCCATCAAGCTCATGGCAAAACCGGGCGATAAAAAACCTCCGATGACAATACCACTGCCAATGATTCTGAGCATGGAAATCCATGCGGCATCCCGCCAGCCAAAACGCCAGAGTGCAATCAGGGTAATGATATTAGCCAGCCCCGGCTTAATGCCGGGTATAGGCGATGGAATACCTGCCTCCAGTACAGACAGCGCAATCGCCAGCGCGGCATAGCGGGCAATACGCACATCATCGGGGCTAGGCTTGATGCGGATTTCAGTAGCTGAGACTGTCGATTTCATAAGGGCGCGAGCCTAAAAGCTCGATGCTGATCCGGTTAGGCAGGCAAATCGCCATCTGGCCAGCCTGATCCAGCCAGCCCATGCGCACGCAATACTGCCGCGGGCTAGGGTCGCTGCTAATCCTGACCCGGCCCGATTTTACTTCAACCGAGGTCAGCCCGAGGGGGCCTGCTACTTGCAAAGTACGCTCGGCGTTTAAATCCAGCTCGGCAAAAACTTTGCCTGCCTGATATATACGTACCCGCGTGGCACTATCCTGCCGCCAGCTCCAAAAGCCCAGATACACCACGAAAGCCAGCGCCAGTAAAGCAAACGGCCAGTCACCTGGCCGCATTACTTTATTATTCACCCTCCCCTTGCTCTCTAAGGGGCAAGAGGGAGCGCCTGCGCCACCATCGATTTTAGGCATGTTGCTCGCGGTGTCTGAGCAATACTTGCCGATGCTCGGCAAAGTATTTAGCCAACTGCTCAGCCAGATAAACCGAGCGATGCTGGCCGCCTGTGCAGCCTATGGCTACCGTAATATAGCTGCGGTTATCGGCCTCAAACTCTGGCAGCCATGCCTCCAGAAATGTTCTGATATGATTTTGAAAGCGCCCTACTACTTCTTGCCGCACTAGAAAATCCATCACCGGCTGATCTTTACCGGTGAGCGGACGCAAAGCTTTATCATAATAAGGATTAGGCAAACAGCGGGCATCAAACACAAAATCTGCATCCATAGGCAGGCCGTGCTTAAAACCAAACGATTCAAAAATCACTGTAAGCCTAGAGCGATCCAGCGCTACAAATTGTCGGATCCAACTACGCAGCTGATTAGCCGATAAATCACTGGTATCAATACGATGAGCCTGGGTAGAAAAATCCACCAGCATCTCTCGCTCCAGCCCAATCGCCTCACTCACGGTTAATTCACCACTGGATAAGGGATGACTACGACGTGTTTCTGAAAAACGTTTGACCAGCGTATCGTTATTGGCTTCCAAAAACAGCATTTGCACATCCAGCCCCAGCTCCAGCAAGGCTTCAAGATGATTGGGAAAACTAGCAAAGTTGTGAGCGCTGCGTACATCAACCGAAATAGCAACATTGGGATAGCCGTCTTCGTCCAGCAAAGCCACTGTTTGCGGCAGCAAAGGCGCGGGCAGATTATCGATGCAAAAATAGCCTAGGTCTTCCAAAGCTTTCAGCGCAACGCTTTTCCCGGCTCCTGATAAACCAGACAGCAAAATAAGCTGCTGCTTACTCATTCGCCCATCTCCATAAACTTTTGGTGTCTTTCAATAAACTCACGCGTGGAATCTATGCCGCGTAATTGCAAAATATAATTTCTAACCGCGGCCTCAACCAAAACCGCTAAATTTCGACCGGCCGCCACAGGAATCACCAGTTTGCGAATCGGCACGCCCAGAATATCCTGCGTAGCGGCCTGCATTTGCAATCTATCCATCGGGGCGACTTTCTCGCCGCCGGCCTTAGCCAGATGCATAATCAGCTTCAACGTTTTACGCGGCCTGACGGCGGTTTCTCCGAAAATAGTACGGATATTGAGCACGCCAATCCCGCGCACTTCCAGAAAATCTCGCAACATCGGCGGGCAGCGCCCTTCCAGCGTTTCGGGATTGGTGCGATAAACCTCAACCACATCGTCTGCCACAAGGCCATGGCCGCGTGAAATCAGCTCCAGCGCCAGCTCGCTTTTACCCATAGAGGATTCGCCGGTCAGCAATACGCCGACTTCAAGCACATCCAAAAACACCCCGTGCAGATGCGTGGAAACCGCCAACGCCTTCGAAAGGTAGTAGCGAAGTACATCCATTAAATAAGGGGATTGCTCGGGAGAGGTAAGCAGCGGCACATGAAAACGCTCGGAGGCTTCGCGCAGGCAATCACCCACAATTTGCCCATTGGCCACAATCACCGCCGCCATTTCATTTGAAAACAAGCGGGCAAGGGATTCTCTTTGGGCTTCAACGCTAAGCTGCAGCAGATAAACCGTTTCTGCCACCCCAAGCACCTGAATGCGGTTGGGGTGGATAAAATTCAGGTGGCCCACCAGAGATAAGGTCGGTTTTTGCTCCGACGCATCATTAGATAACAGATTATTCGCACCCGATTGCCCTGCTACCCAAGTGAGTCGCAGTTTTTCGGCGTTATCAATAAAAAGTTGTCTAACTGAAATCTGTGGCATAAGGCTCCCAAGTGCTGATTAACTTCCAGATCTGGCCTGGCTCTGTTGCTGCCAGCAAGCTCTCCCGCAAGACTTTATCCGAGAATAATTGAGCAAGTTCTGACAAAATTTGCAGATGTAAATCAGTAGCGTGGGCCGGCACAAGCAATACAAACACTAAAGAAACAGGCTTGCCATCAGGTGCGTCATAAGGAATAGCCTCATTCAGACGCACAAAAGCACCTGTCGCTTCTTTTAATCCTTTAATCCGGCCATGCGGAATGGCAACGCCTTGGCCCAAGCCGGTGGAGCCTAGTTTCTCACGGGCAAAGAGGCTATCAAAAATAACGCTGCGGGCAATACCGTGGCTATTTTCAAACAAAATACCGACTTGTTCGAAAATACGTTTTTTGCTGCCAACTTCCATATCAAGGAAGACATTTCCACTAGGCAGTATTTGGGCGATCAAGCTCATTGTAGACAGACCAAAACAAGGACGACACCTATTGTAGCGCCGTCGTTTAAAAACAAAAACGGGAACCTGAGTATTCCGGTTCCCGCTAAGATGAGAAAAGTCGCTTTATTCAGCGGCAGGCTGGTGCTGTTTAATGGACTCGTTACGATGATCCATCGATTTTTCTTTGTGCTTCACAACCTGTCGGTCCAGCTTATCAGCCAGTAAATCAATGGCTGCATACATATTCTCATCCGCTGCTTCTACATGGATATCGCGGCCGCGAACATGAACGGTGGCTTCAACCTGATGTTGCAGTTTCTCCACGGAGAGGATGACATTAACGTCAATCACATTATCAAAGTGCCGGATGACCCTTTCCATTTTGCTGTTTACATACTCGCGGATAGATGGGGTCACTTCAAGATGATGGCCACTGATATTCAAATTCATAGGGTTACTCCTTCCGTTGGGGCCTTACAAACTTTTGCGCTGACTTACTGGGTAAATCTGCAACGCCTCACGGTATTTGGCAACTGTACGACGCGCTACCACAATACCCTGAGCGGATAATGCTTCTGCCAATACGCTATCACTTAAAGGTTTTTTCTTATCTTCTTGCTGCACCATCTGCCTGATCAATGCTTTGATCGCTGTAGCAGAACACTCTCCTCCGGCATCCGTATCTACATGGCTACCAAAGAAAAACTTAAATTCATACAGGCCACGCGGCGTGAGCATATATTTTTGCGTGGTCACCCTAGAAATAGTCGACTCATGCAAATCCAGCTCTTCGGCGATGTCCCTGAGTACCAAGGGGCGCATCGCGACTTCACCGTGTT
Source organism: Iodobacter fluviatilis (assembly GCF_900451195.1). Taxonomy (NCBI): domain Bacteria; kingdom Pseudomonadati; phylum Pseudomonadota; class Betaproteobacteria; order Neisseriales; family Chitinibacteraceae; genus Iodobacter; species Iodobacter fluviatilis. Next base: position 514,042 of record NZ_UGHR01000003.1, on the reverse strand, counting down.
CGAAAAACGCCCGCTGCCGCTCTACAATCGCTGTTGCTACCCGCAAAATAGTATCGAATCGCTGCTGCACACTTTTTACTAACCAACGCGCTTCTTGTAACTCTCGTGCTAAATGAGAGCCATCGCCTTTTTGTAAGATATCTGCATAAAGACGGTTTACCCGTAATTTTGGCATCGAGGCATCGTGTAATCTGACACGCCAAACGCCTCTTACTTTTTGCACAATCACGTCAGGGCTTACATATCTGGGTGATGCTGCAGACCATTGCGCACTCGGCCTGGGGTTTAAACTTACAATCAATTCTTGCGCAGCTTTTAACTCAGCATCCTCGCATTTAAAGGCTCGTTTAAGCTTAGTGTAGTCCCGTCCGGCTAATAAATCGAGTGAATTCTGGGCAATTTTTAACGCTAATTCTCTTGCTGCACTTGCAGGTTTCTGGCGCAGTTGTAAGCACAAACAATCTGCAGTATCCCTTGCTCCCACCCCTAAGGGCTCCAAGTGCTGTAAGCGAATCAAAGCAATCTTTAAGTCATCAAGTTCGAGTTCATAATCTTGGATAAGTTCCTCTGGAAGCTGAGAAAAAACATCTTCTAAGGATTGAGCAAGAAAACCTTCATCATCCAGCGCCTCAATCAGCATCAATAACAAAGACTTATCTCGGTGCGACAAGGGCAATAAACCGGCTTGTTGCAAAAGATGCTCCCGCAAATCTAAATCACGGGCAATATTGCTGGCAGGGTCGAAATCTTCATCATCATCCGATCCGACATGGCCAGTGCCTTCCCAGCGCAAACCGTCATCTTCACCCATTTCCCACTGAGGCTCGGGCTGCTCTGCCTCGCCTGCGGCAGCTTCCTCGCCCCGCTCCAGCAGCGGATTTTCACTTAAATACTGTTCAAGCTCTTGCTGAAACTCAAGGGTAGAAAGTTGCAGCAGCTTAATGGCCTGCTGCAACTGAGGAGTAAGATTAAGTTGCTGGGATAACCGCAGCTGCAGGGTTTGTTTCATTTACATACGGAAATGTTCACCGAGATACACCCGACGCACACTTTCATTTTCTACAATATCTTTCGGAGCACCTGACGCCATCACCGCACCTTCGGAAATGATGTAAGCGCGATCGCAAATACCAAGGGTTTCCCGCACATTGTGGTCAGTGATCAAAACACCGATTCCTCTTTGCTTTAAAAAACCAATAATACGTTGAATATCCATCACGGCAATCGGGTCTACCCCTGCAAATGGCTCATCAAGCAAGATAAAACGCGGGTTAGCGGCCAAAGCTCTGGCAATTTCTACCCGGCGCCGCTCGCCCCCTGATAAACCCATTGCACCTGCATCACGCAAATGTGCGATATGTAAATCATGCAAAAGCTCATCTAAGCGGGCGTTCATTTCTTCGCGGTTTTTACAATGCAGTTCAAGCACCGCAGTGATATTTTGCGCCACTGTCATTTTACGAAAGATAGACGCTTCCTGTGGCAAATACCCCAAACCACGCCGCGCCCGCTGATGAATGGGTAAATGACCAATATCCTCGCCATCCAGCGTAATTCGCCCGCCATTCATGGCCACGAGGCCAACAAGCATATAGAAACTGGTGGTTTTGCCTGCGCCGTTTGGGCCCAGTAAACCCACTACTTCACCACTAGAAATCTCCATAGTGACATCACGCACTACGGTTCTTTTACCGTAACGTTTTTCCAGCTGTTCAGCACGTAAAGAGCTGGTCATGGGGCAGGTGCCTTTTTCGGTGTAATCACGATATTCACGCGCCCATTGCCTTCAGGTTTACTCTGCGCCTGATAGGCTTCATTATTCAGATCGTAGGTAATCAGATCACTATAAATTTGATCTTCCCCACGTTTGACCCATGCTTTGTCCATTAGTTTAAGAATGCCAGTATGACCATCGTAATCAAAGCGTTGCGCTTCGGCATCTACCCAGTCATTACCACCATCCATTTTCTGCCGGAAGCGCACAGGGCTGCCATTGCCAGCAACAAACTGATTGCCCGCCTCATCTTGCCGTACCGTCAGCTTATCAGCGCGGATACTGAGCGTGCCCTGAGTCAGCACCACATTTTTGGTACAAACGCTGGCCTGTGTTTTTTGATTCATCACACAATTTGCAGCCTCAATATTGATCTTCTTTTCGCGGTCTGCTTTTTCTGCATAAGCAGAGCCTGCCAGCAACATGAGTAAAACAATTTTAACGGGTACGAATCGGCTCATAGCTCATCCTGACTTTAGATTTAAGTTCCAGCGTTTCAGCCTTGGAATCAGCAATAAAACCAACTGACTCAATAACATACGTGCCCATTTTTGCAATTGCAGGCGCTTCAGAGCTTGCGAGGCCCGCCTGTGGCAAGACATGCATATCGCGCCCATTAATAGTGAGCTCTGCCTGTGTGCCGCTGGCCGCTCTAACCATGGTTACTGCACCGGGGAACCACACATCGCTCCCCTGATTCACTGATTTAGCCCGCTCACCATGTACATCCAGCTGGGGCTGATCCGGCGCGGTATAGCGCAGCTGCGGTTTTTCCAGCCACGTAATATCACCAGCAGGTAAATGCGAAACATGAGTCGCAGTTAATAAAGACAAAGGCTGCCCGTTTTCTCCGAAACGCACAGCTGTAGCCTTATCAACCAGCATATCAGGCTGATCTGAATTAATAGCCACAGTTGAGCCGGGCATACTTGCCGCCCTGTCCAGCAGCCAAGTCAGGCTGCCCAACAAAACAACAAGGGCCAAAGGCAGCAGGCGGGTTGTACCGGGCACTGCCATCAGGCGAGGTAAGGCGCCATAGCGGCATCAAGCGTGCCCTGGGCCTGCATCAGATACTCGCACACTTCCCTGACCGCACCACGTCCACCCGGGCTGCCCGTAATGTAATGCGCGTGCTTGCGTACCAGCTCTGGGGAATCAGGCACGGCAACGGCAAAGGCCACCCGCCGCATCACGGGGATATCAATGACATCGTCGCCCATATAACCACAGGCGTCTTTGCTCACACCCGCTGCCAGCAGCAAATCTTCGTAGCTGGCGCGCTTATCATGTGCACCCTGATAGAGGTAATCAACACCCAGATCTTTTGCCCGTTTTTCCACTAATTTTGAAGTGCGGCCCGTAATAATAGCGAGCTTAACACCCGTGGCGCGCAGCATCTTCAGCCCATGGCCATCTAATGAATTAAACGCCTTCAGCTCTTCACCGGCATCGGTGTAGTACAAACTGCCATCGGTCATTACGCCATCAACGTCAAAAATCATTAAACGCACTGCTTTGGCCATATCGGTCATTATTCTGTCTCTCAATATTTTTACTCGTGAGGTATTGCAAACCGTCACCGGAAAAAAGCAGAAACCCGCATTTCATAAAGAGTAAATGAAGGCTTCCAAGGCTTTTTCTATGTGCAATAAGCACCATGCCAGCTACAACCAAAATACGCAGTCAGTTTGCAACAGCCTTCCATTTTAAACTACACGGGCACGCAGCAGGTCATGCATATTAATGGCACCGATCAAGCGGCCCGCCTCCAGTACCAGTAAACCATTGACCCGGCGGGCATCCATTTGCTGCACCGCTTCAGCGGCCAGCTTGCTTGCCTCTATCGTGGCAGGCTTGAGCGTCATCACCGTAGAAACCTTGGTATCTCTCACATCAACGCCCAGATCAAGCGCGCGGCGCAGATCGCCATCGGTGAAAATGCCTGCCAATTTACCTTCAGCATCCACCACGGCGGTCATGCCCATGCCTTTTTTGCTGATTTCCAGCAAAGCATCACGCAGTAAAACATCCTGCTGCACTACGGGCAACTCATCACCGGTATGCATTAAATCACGGACCAGAACCAGTAAGCGCCTGCCTAAGCTGCCACCCGGATGTGAAAGCGCAAAGTCTTCGGCCTGAAAACCACGCGCTTCCAGCAAAGCCACCGCCAGCGCATCACCAAGAGCAAGGGCTGCAGTTGTGCTGGCTGTAGGTGCCAGATTCAAAGGACAGGCCTCCTGCGACACACCCGAATCAAGATGAACAGTTGCTTGCTTGCTCAGCGTTGATTCAGCATTGCCGGTCATGGCAATCAGGGGAATGCCAAGTCGCTTCAGGCTAGGCAATAAAGCAATCACTTCATCACTTTCGCCAGAGTTCGACAGCGCCAGCACCACATCGCTGCGGGTAATCATACCCAAATCGCCATGCGCGGCTTCAGAAGGATGGACAAAAAAAGCAGGTGTGCCGGTACTTGCCATGGTGGCAGCAATTTTTTTGGCAATATGTCCCGATTTGCCAATTCCGATCACGATGACCCGCCCATGGCAGGAAAGAATCAGCTCGCATGCTTTAACAAACTGATCATTAATTCGCCCGGCCAGTGCGAAAACAGCTTCAGCCTCAACCCGAAGTACGCTACGTGCACACCCGAGGATAAATTCAGCATTTTTCATATGCGCGAAAGTATAAGAGAAGCACCCCCTCTCCCGCCACCTGCGTCTGCTGGCAATATGCCAATCAGGATCAATAAATACGGTGGTTTATGCATTTAAGGACAATTTGCAATAGAACTTCGCAATAAAATCAGGCTAAGATCTGCAATGAGAAAACCATAATTCACCTGCCATACTAAGAATTAATCTGTGGCAACAAAACGACTCCGCTGATTTGCACAATGGCCCATAACCCGCCGCTTTGGCTGGCTAAGATGTGGAAAACCACCAGTACGGGATTCCCCCTTAAGCACACGAAAACAACTCAGGCTGCCAGGATGTAATCCTCAGCATTTTGTCTGCAAGCGATAAACTAACTCTGCCTATGTCCATCCATCTGTCCTCTTTATTGCTCCTGCTTGCTGCTGCTGTTTTAACAGTTGTACTTTGCCGTCGTCTGAAGCTTCCCGCCATGCTGGGCTATCTGCTGGTGGGCTTACTCATTGGCCCACACGCCCTAGGTTTTATTGCCAGCAGTAATGAGGCAACGCACTTGGCAGAATTTGGTGTGGTGTTTCTGATGTTTACACTGGGGCTGGAGTTCAACCTAGCGCGCCTGAATGCAATGCGCCGCATTGTATTTGGTTTGGGGTTAATGCAAGTCGGAGCCATGCTGTTCACCGTGATGGGGATCTGCTTTTTTGCTGGCATGGACTGGAAAGTGGGGCTGGCTCTAGGCGGCGTGCTCTCTATGTCATCCACCGCCATGGCATCCAAACTGCTGGCCGATCGTAACGAACTACATTCTCCGCACGGGCAAAACGCGATCGGCATTTTGCTGTTTCAAGACTTAGCCGTTGTGCCCTTTCTGGTCATGATTCCGGTGCTTAGCCTTCCCGGCAGCGAGCTGCTGATGGCACTTGGGCTGGCGGCGGTAAAGATTCTGGTGGTCTTGTTAGTGTTGCTCTACTTCGGGCAAAAGCTGATGCGCCCCTGGTTTAATATTGTGGCCAGACAGCACTCCAGCGAGCTGTTTATGCTTAACCTGCTCCTTGTCACGCTGGGCATTGCTTGGATCACCGAGCTGGCTGGTTTGTCTCTTGCCCTCGGCGCCTTTCTGGCTGGCATGCTGATTGCCGAAACAGATTTTCGCTATCAGGTTGAAGACGACGTACGCCCTTTCCGGGACTTATTGCTCGGGCTGTTTTTTGTCACGGTAGGGATGAATCTAGATTACACGGTGCTGCTTGCCCAATGGTGGCGGGTGCTGTTGGTGCTGTCCCTGCTGGGGCCGGGAAAAATCTTAATGATTGCCGCGCTCTCCCGCTTGTTTGGCAGCACACCCGGCGCAGCATGGCGCACGGGCTTTACGATAGGCCAAGGCGGCGAATTTGCTTTTGTTATGCTGGCTTTAGCCTCTAAAAGCGCCCTACTGTCTGAAGATATTTTACAAACCACCATTGCCGGCATTGTTTTATCCATGCTGATTACGCCATTTTTAATTCAGCACTCAGATAAATTAGTGCTGCGTCTTGCGCGTTCGGAGTGGATGAACTTAGCAGCCAATCTGCACCAGATTGCCGTGCGCAGCATGCAGCAGCATGGCCATGTCATTTTGTGCGGCTATGGCCGCAGCGGCCAGTCTTTAGCCCGTGTTTTAAGCCAAGAAAATATTGGCTTTTTTGCGCTGGATTTAGACCCAGACATGGTGCGTGAAGCCTCTGCAGCCGGTGATTCCGTCGTTTATGGCGATGCAGCCAAGCGGGAAGTATTAATTGCTGCAGGCTTAATGCGGGCCAGCGCCATTGTTGTTACCTACGCCGAAACCCATTCGGCCATGCAGATTTTAGAAATCGTGCACTCAATTCGCCCGGAGCTGCCCGTTGTTATCCGTACCCAGGACGATAGCGATATCGATCAGCTCAAAAATGCCGGGGCCACCGAAGTGGTCGCCGAGATCATGGAAGGTAGCCTGATGCTGGCCTCGCATACCCTGATGTTGCTTGGCGTGCCTTTGAATAAAGTGGTCCACCGCGTACGCGAAGTCCGGGAAGCACGCTACCAGCTGCTGCGCGGTTTTTATCGCGGCGTAAGCGAAGATGCCGATGATAGTGAACGCCCGCAGCCGCGCTTACACACGATCTACCTTGCCAATGATGCTGCGGCAGTGGGCCAACATCTGGGCGAGCTGAAGCTCGAGAATCTGAATATTGAGGTTCGCAGCGTACGCCGCCGCAATATGCCCCCCACGCAACCCGATGCCAGTTTTGAATTACATGCCGGAGATATTCTGGTGATTTTAGGAGAAAGCGATAATCTGGCTGCGGCCGAAATGCGTTTGCTGCAGGGCGATTAAAAAAACACTATCGCTTAATATACAGCAAGTTACAGCACAAACAGATTGACTTACACAAAAAGAAAGCTGACCATGGGCGCTCGCATCCCTGCTTTACAAAAGCAGAAATGCAAAGCCTGGTGGCGGACTAAAACACCATTTAAGCCGCTGCTGCATCCTTACCAAGGAGGTTTGTATGCGTCGTCATCGCCTTACCCTGCTTGCCTTACTCTCCGCCACACTCTTCAGCCAAGCCCCAGCGGCTGAAATCCCCCCTGAGCTGCAAAAAGCGGCCAGCAACGCCATGCTGCTACAGCTGCAGCCCTCAACCCAGCAGGGCGTTATGGTCGAAATCCAGAAATCACTCGCTGATCCGCGCTGGATACTTGGCAGTGCCACCCTGATCCTGCCCTCGCACTTGGATGAAGTTCCTGAAACCCGCTTCTTTATGGCGGAATACACCGCGAATAACTGGCAGGTGGCCATTGAAGGCAGCGCAGAATATGCGCAGCTTATGGAGCAAGCGCCAAACGCGCTTTTTGCACCCAATGAAAGAAAACTTCTGCTGCAAGCCCATAGTGTTAATCAGCGGCTAAAACGCAATGCACCGCTGGCAGAAATACAAACGGGCCTTGGCCTGCCATGGGCTGAAGGCAGCGCATGGCGGCTGACCGGCGGGCCGCACGGCGACGATCAAACCAGCCGGCCTTTCAATTCTCTGGATTTTGCAGGCGGTAACGGCCAGGTACTCGCCCCACGCGACGGGCTGATTTATCAAAGCTGCCTGCGTAATGGCAGCGGGCTGATTACCCTTGTCCACAACAACGGCTTCAGCAGCAGCTATTACCATATGGAAAACCTGACTAATCTGAGCAATGGGGCCTCAGTCAGCAAAGGCACTTATCTGGGAAAAATCGGCATGGGCCTGCCTTGCGGCGGTTCAACAACAGGGCCTCATGTCCACTTTGCCCTTAAACAAGGCAGCAATAAAACGCCGGTCGATGGCAAAATCATCGGTGGCTGGTTGTTCCGCGAAGGCAGTGCCCCCTATCAGGGCTACGCATTACGCAATGGGAATCGCGTCAATGTTGGTGGCCAGCTGAATAACTTTGGCGGGGGCAACTCGCTGCCTTCTGGTGTGATTACGCCAAAAAGTGGTGACAGCTACGTTAATTTGCGCCAATCACCCTCTTTAAGCGCTGCCATCACAGGCAGTTTGCAAAAGGGAGAAACGGCCACAATTGTTTGCAGCACTCAGGGCGACTGGGTAGATGGCGTATGGGGGCGCACCCAGCTCTGGAACCGCCTAACAGCAGGCAGCTGGATCAGCGATGGTTTTATTGATACCGGCAGCAATCAGGCCGTTGCACCGCCTTGCTGACAGCGTAAAAAAATCCACGCCGCGGCGTGGATTTTTTACCTCTAACGGCGATTATTAAACTTAGGCCTTTTACCTAATTTCACAGGCAAGACGACGGGTTTGCCTCGGCGAAATATTTCCATCTCTACCTCTTCATCAGGCTTGAATGCCGCAATCAGATTCAGCATTCCCGAGGCATTACGTACTTCTGAGCCACCAATTTTTAGTAAAACATCGCCAGGCTTCAGGCCTGCTCTATCGGCAGGACCGCCACGTACTACGCCGGCAATCAGTGCGCCCTTTGCTTCATCTAGACGAAAAGACGCCGCCAGCTCTGGTGTCACTTCCTGCATCTCTACCCCCAGCCAGCCGCGTGTCACGCTGCCGTCTTTAATCAGCGCATCCATAATTTGCCGGATAGTTGATGCAGGAATAGCAAAACCAATCCCCAGGGAGCCGCCAGTTCTGGAGTAAATGGCAGTATTAATGCCTACTAAATTACCCTTGGTATCGATCAAAGCACCGCCAGAATTACCGGGATTAATCGGGGCATCGGTCTGAATAAAGTTTTCAAAAGTATTGATACCCAGCTCGGAGCGCCCTAAAGCCGAGATAATCCCCATCGTAACGGTCTGCCCCACGCCAAAAGGGTTACCAATGGCCAGCACAACGTCACCGATTTCTGCCTTGCTTGCATCTGCAAAAGTAATAGCAGGTAAGCGATCCAGCTCAATTTTAATCACCGCCAGATCAGTATCAGGATCTGCACCAATTAATTTAGCCGTTGCCGTGCGGCCATCCGATAAAGCCACTTCAATTTCATCGGCCGACTCCACCACATGATTATTGGTGATGATATAGCCCTGCTCAGACACAATTACCCCTGATCCTAGACTTGAAGCACGCTGCTCTTCGCCCCCTAGGCGATCGCCTAAAAAGCGCCGGAACCGCGGATCATTGAGTAAAGGCGGCAGCGGGGTCTTTACTTCCTTAGCAGTGTAGATATTTACCACCGAAGGCATCGCTCGCTTTGCGGCAGGGCTGTATGACGCCACCGCAGGCGCAGAAGCCACTTCTGTATGGTTTTGCTGCACGGTCACCACAGGCGCGGGCGCAGGTGGCTGAAGCAAATCAGGACGAAGTAAGGACAATAGAAACCAGACAGCAAGACCTGCTGTTGTAGTTTGTGCGAAAATTAACCAAAGTTTTTTCATGTTTTCCAAGGCGCTGTTGAATATGCCCATAGCACGACAAGATCTAGAAAATTATATCGGACAACTGCTGCTCGTAGACACCTGGCGTGACTACTGCCCAAATGGGCTGCAAATTGAAGGACGTCCTACTATAGAGCGTATCGTCACCGGGGTGACTGCCTCCCAGGCATTGATTGATGCCGCGATCGATTTAAATGCGGATGCCCTGCTCGTTCATCATGGCTTCTTCTGGAAAGGTGAAAACGCCTGCATTACCCGCACCAAGAAGGCCCGCATCGCTAAATTGCTGGCGAACGATGTTAATTTATTCGCCTACCATCTTCCCCTTGATGCGCATCCCACACTGGGAAATAACGCCCAACTGGGAGAAAAATTAGGCCTCACAGGCACCCATCGTTTTGGTGATCAGAAACTGGGCTGGCTGGGCGAGCTGGAAAAACCGCTCACATTGGCAGAATTTACACTACAAATTGATGCGCAATTACAACGCTCCCCGCTGGTTATTGGCCCGGCAGAGCAATTAATCAAACGCGTTGCCTGGTGCACCGGCGGGGCTCAAAGCTTTTTTCACGAAGCGGCGCAATTAGAGATTGATTGCTTTATAACGGGTGAAGCCTCTGAATTTGTCACCCATCTGGCACGGGAAAGCGGAGTGAGCTATATCGCCGCAGGCCATCACGCCACAGAGCGCTATGGCATCGAAGCATTAGGCAAGCACCTGGCCAGCCAATATGGGCTGGAACATATTCATCTTGACCAAGCGAACCTCGTCTAATGAAACGTTTTTTACTCTCTCTGGCCACCCTGGCCCTGCTTTCAGCCTGTGCCAGCGCCCCTCAGAGTACGGGCACCAATCAGACCAAACCCCCTGTCACTATTCAGCAAAACCCAGTAAATACGCCAGAAACAACAAACAGCCAGCCCAGCATTCTGATTAAAGACAGGCCAGCGCGAGCGATCTTTGACGATATCGTGGTCTATCGTAAACAAAAAGGCATGCAGCTCAAACGCAGAACGGCCCAGCGTTTAGAATTCAGCATGCAAATTCCTAATGTTACCCAAGCAACCGAGGCCAGAATGAGTTATATCCTTGCCCCGCTTGATGGAGGCTGGCAGCTTTCAGCCAGAGTCTGGCAAATTACTGCGCCCGGAACAGCACGCGAAAGTGTCAGTGAAATTACATCGGCTGTCGCCGATAAAATACATGAAGAATTACAGACTTACGCCCGTTCTAAGCCCTAACCTAGGGCACGGGCAAGAAAGATTATCGAAGACATGCGCGCAAAGCTTTAAGTTCCCCTGTCGTTTCAGGTAGAATTTGGTGGTTTTAGCCGTCAATCAGGGATTGGGTTATGAGTGACCAGCAAGTAGATAACAGCAAACGGCGATTCCTGCTGATCGCCACGGGCGTTGCCGGTGCGGTAGCAGGGGCGGGTGTAGCTACGCCTTTTATCGCCAGTTTTTTTCCTTCAGAGCGGGCCAAGGCTGCGGGTGCCCCCGTAGAATTGGACATCAGTAAGCTTGAACTGGGCCAACAAGTGACCACCGAATGGCGGGGTAAGCCGGTTTGGGTTGTGAAACGCACACCCGAAATGCTGGCTAACTTACCAAAGCTCGACGGCAAACTGACAGACCCAACATCAGCTGCCAGTGAGCAACCAGAATACTGCAACAATGCAAACCGTTCGATTAAACCCGAAATCTGGGTTGCACTTGGCGTCTGTACACACTTGGGCTGTTCGCCAACCTTCCGCCCTGATCTGGCTCCGGCCGATTTAGGCCCGGAATGGCTGGGTGGCTTCTATTGCCCATGTCATGGCTCCAAATTCGACCTCGCTGGCCGCGTCTATTCCGGCGTTCCGGCACCGAAAAACCTCGTCATTCCACCGCACAAATATATTACAGAAGCGCGGTTGTTGATTGGCGACGATAAATAGAGGCTGACCCATGAGCAAAGCACAAGAGATGGGCCAGCAGGCCCTCAACTGGGTGGATGAGCGTTTTCCGCTGACCTCCACCTGGAAAGCACACATTTCCGAATACTACGCACCAAAAAACTTTAACTTCTGGTACTTCTTCGGCTCCCTGGCGATGCTGGTACTGGTGATTCAGATTGTCACCGGTATTTTCCTCACCATGAACTACAAGCCGGATGGTTCTTTGATTCCGGGTACCAATATTTCGGTGGCATTTGCCTCGGTTGAATACATCATGCGTGATGTGGCAGGCGGCTGGCTGATTCGCTATATGCACTCCACTGGCGCATCGATGTTCTTCGTCGTGGTTTACCTGCATATGTTCCGCGGCCTGATTTATGGTTCTTACCAAAAGCCACGTGAGCTGATCTGGGTATTCGGCATGATGATTTACCTGTGCCTGATGGCTGAAGCCTTCCTAGGCTATCTACTGCCTTGGGGTCAGATGTCATTCTGGGGCGCGCAGGTTATTGTTAACTTGTTCAGCTCGATTCCCGTTATTGGCCCAGATTTATCGGTGCTGATTCGTGGCGACTTTGTGGTGTCTGACGCTACACTGAACCGCTTCTTTGCACTGCACGTGATTGCACTGCCGCTGGTATTACTGGCGCTGGTTGTTGCTCACTTGGTCGCCTTGCACGAAGTAGGTTCAAACAACCCGGATGGCGTAGAGATTAAGAAAAAGAAAGACCCGAAGACTGGTATTCCACTCGACGGTATTCCTTTCCACCCTTACTACACCGTTAAAGATATTTTTGGTGTTTCAGTATTCTTGGCCGTATTCAGCGCAATTATCTTCTTTGCGCCGGAAATGGGCGGTTACTTCCTTGAGCACCCGAACTTTGATCCGGCTGATGCACTTAAAACTCCTGCGCATATCGCACCGGTTTGGTACTTCACTCCGTTTTACGCCATCTTGCGCGCAGTACCTTCCTTTGCTGGTACGCAAGTTTGGGGTGTGATCGCGATGGGTGTCGCCACCATGATTATTGCAGCGCTGCCTTGGCTGGATAAATCCCCAGTGAAATCGATCCGCTACCGTGGTCCGATTTACAAAACCATGCTAACTCTGTTTGTGATTGCCTTTATCGGCCTTGGTATCCTTGGCGCATTGCCTTCGACCAATGTCCGTACCGTGATCGCACAGATTCTGTCTGTGGTTTATTTTGTCTTCTTCTTGGCGATGCCTTACTACACCAAGATTGATAAGACCAAGCCGGTTCCTGACCGCGTAACGATGCACTAAGGGGAGGACAACATGAAAAAAACACTCAATACACTGCTGTTCGCCCTGTTAGCCAGCGTTAGCTTTGGCAGCCAGGCCAATACCGAAGTGCATCTGGATAAAGCGCCGATTAATCTGCGCGATACCGAAAGCCTGCAGCGTGGTGCGCAAACCTTCGCTAACTACTGCTTGTCCTGTCACGGTGCGGTAGCTATGCGCTACAACCGCCTGCAAGACATCGGCCTGACCGAAGACCAGATCAAAGCCAATCTGATGTTCCCTACAGAAAAAGTAGGTGACCTGATGAAAGTGTCGATGCAAGCCAAAGACGCCAAGGTTTGGTTTGGTGCAACGCCGCCTGATTTGTCGGTTATTTCACGCTCACGCGGTGCAGATTACCTCTACACCTATCTGCGCAGCTTTTACCGTGATGAAACCCGCCCTACTGGCTGGAATAACCTGACTTTCGATAAAGTCGGTATGCCTAACGTATTGTGGGATTTACAAGGCCAGCAGGAATTAGAAGTTAAAAAAGAAGGTGAGCACGAGCATAAAGCGCTCAAACTCGTTAAACCAGGTAGCCTGACCAAAACGGCAGAAAATGGCGCATTCGATCAAGCCGAATTCGACCATCGTGTTGCAGATCTGGTGAACTATATGGTTTATATGGGTGAGCCAGCTCAGGTTAAACGCGAGCAAATAGGTTATGGCGTATTACTATTCCTATTATTCTTTTTAATTCCAATCAGCTATATGCTGAAAAAAGAATACTGGCGCGATGTTCACTAAACGCATTTAGTATTAAAAAAGCGATAAGGCTTCCTTATCGCTTTTTTTATGCCCGCCATTTACAGCAATAAACATACCGAATAATTCCACTCACCCCCAGATCAATATCCTTCAAAAACTAATCTTGCTGTTTAAATTAATACCGCACAATTTCTTACACATTGTTTTCAAAAAATATGGATAAACGGCGGAAAAAATACATTAAAAATGTAAAAACCTAACTAAAGTATTATCAGATACCTTTATGCAATCTTTTGTAAAAATTACAATATTTTTATAAAAAACAGAAAATAAGTAAGAAAATACAGAACCATCCCATTTGGGAGCTTACTGTGGCCAATATAGCGACCATCTTAAATATTTGCAGTGATCCAGTGCAATTGCAGCAAAGCTCGCAATTGTTAAACCTTGGTGGCTATAAAGTACTGACTGCGGCTAGCAATGAAAAAGCCTTACAACTTTGTCACCACGCGATTGATGCCATTATCATCGGCGGGCTTTCCAACACAAAAATCCCCTTGTGCTGTACGTTTCAAAGCAAACTCAATACCCAAAATATCCCCCTGCTGCTGCTACACCAAAAGCATCAACCCTGCCCCCTCTGCCTAGCCCACAGCCGGACTGCCGCGCTCAGCTGGCCTTGTGATCTGGCCAGCCTGATGGATGCACTTGGACAGCTCATTAATCAGCAAACACCAGCAGCTGAACACACAAGCCTACCAAGACAAGCTGCTTTTTTTGACCAAAGCAACGATTTAATTTGCACCCTCAGCGCCAAGGGACAGCTGGATTACCTTAATCAGGCTGGCTATAAACTGCTGGGGCTCAAACCCAATGAAGCCTCTGGCAAAATGCTCAGCGACTTTATGCCACCGGATGCACAAGCTGCTTTCAATGAATCCACACTTCCCCAAACGCTTAAAAATGGCATCTACAGCCAGGAAAGCAGCTTGTTCGATGCTTTTGGCAATCAGCACCCTCTCTGGCAAACCCTGATCAATCAGCCTGAGTACTCGCCCTTTAACATCATCTTGCGTGCACGGGATATCTCACATCAAAAGCACACCGAACACGAATTGCAACAGCAAAAACTCTTTCATGCCGCACTGGAAGCACTCAGCTTGGCGGTCATGATTAGCGATTCAAAAGATAAAAATCACCCTGTGGTTTATATAAACCAAGCATTTTCAGCGATCACAGGCTACAGCGCCAAAGATGTACTAGGGCAAAACGGCCGGATTTTACTGCGTAATAAACTGGATCAGCCCGAATTAGAAATCCTCAGGCGCACTCTGCGTAACCGGGCCTGCGGGCACTTCGTCCTGGAATGTTTTCGCAAAGATGGCGCGCGCTATGCCAATGAAGTATTTGTTTCGCCACTACTGGATCAGCAAGGTGAAGCCACCCATTACATCAGCATTTTTCATGACGTCAGTGAGCGCCAGAGGCAAGAGCTGCAACTTGCACAGTTAGCCACCCATGACCCGCTCACAGGCCTTGCTAATCGCGCCCTGCTCAACGACAGGCTGGCGCGTGCCATTACCCACAGCCAGCGCTACAACAGCATTGCGGCCATTTTACTGATTGATTTAGACCGCTTTAAAAAAGTAAACGACAGCCTGGGCCATGCCATTGGTGATATTTTGCTTAAGCTGGTGGCCAGCAGGCTGGAATCCATGATGAGGGCAGGCGACACCATCGCCCGAATGGGAGGCGATGAATTTGCCATCGTCAGCGAGCTGGTCAATCAGGAAGATGCCGCAACCGTTGCCAGAAAAGTGCAGCAAATGCTCTCCACGCCTTTTCATATTGGCAAAACAGAGTTGTTTATTACCCCCAGCATAGGGATCAGCTTTGCCCCTATGGATGGAGCCAATGCAGATTCGCTCTTACGACGTGCCGATGTAGCCCTGTATCAGGTAAAAGAAAATGGCCGCAATCATTTTAGGTTTTTCTCTCCGGAAATGAATCAAAGGGCCAGCCATATTCTGGAAATGGAATCTGCACTGAGAAATGCACTGCAAAATAAAGAATTCCAACTTTATTATCAGCCACAAATTGATCTTTATTCAGGAGAATTAATCGGAGCAGAAGCCTTAATACGCTGGCAACACCCCGAAATGGGGCAAATACAGCCTAGCCAGTTTATTCCATTTGCAGAAGAATCCGGCATTATCATTCCAATTGGTGAATGGGTACTGAACGAAGCCTGCATACAGGCTAAGAAATGGCAAGAGCAACTCTCTATTCCTGTTACCGTCAATCTTTCTGCCTTGCAATTCCGCCAAGAAAACATTGTAGCAATCATTACTAAAGCGCTCAATAACGCAAACCTTGAAGGAAAATGGCTGGAATTAGAATTAACCGAATCTGTGGTCGTGCAAAATTTGGATGCCGCAATTATTTATTTAAAACAGCTGAAACAGCTTGGCATTTCGCTGGCAATGGATGACTTTGGTACAGGCTACTCAAGCCTTGGTTATTTAAAACAATTCCCATTTAACACCTTAAAAATTGACAGGTCATTCATTCAGAATGTCACAACAGAACCCAATGATGCCTTAATTGCCATTGCAATTATCAGTATGGCCCACAGCCTAAGGCTGAATGTTGTAGCAGAAGGAGTAGAGACGGAAAGCCAGCTTAATTTTTTGCACAGACAAAACTGCGATCTGATTCAAGGATACTATTATTCCAAACCACTGCCTGCAGATGAATTTGATACATTTATTGCCAATGTAAAAAAACAGCCTTTTAAAAACAAAATAAGAGAACAAAATTCACGCACATTACTTATTGTTGATGATGAGCCGGATATTCTGAATGCACTCAAGCGGCTTTTTCGCCGCAGTGGTT
This sequence comes from Iodobacter fluviatilis, assembly GCF_900451195.1. Taxonomy (NCBI): domain Bacteria; kingdom Pseudomonadati; phylum Pseudomonadota; class Betaproteobacteria; order Neisseriales; family Chitinibacteraceae; genus Iodobacter; species Iodobacter fluviatilis. The sequence continues at coordinate 497,856 of NZ_UGHR01000003.1, read as the reverse complement.
ATCAGATCTTTACCAGCACATCGGCACTAGATGCACTTGAATTACTGGCTTTAAATTCAATTCACGTCATTATTTCTGATCAGCGCATGCCCCAGATGCATGGCTCGGAATTTCTACGTCGTGTCCGTGAGCTTTACCCAGATACAGTAAGAATTATGCTTACCGGCTATACCGAGCTTAATGCTTTAACGAATGCCATCAATTCTGCAGGAATATATAAATTCATCACCAAACCATGGGAAGACGAAGATCTCTTAGAAGAAGTTCGTCATGCCTTTGCATATTATGAACAAACGATTAAGCACAAACAGGGATCTTTTTAAAAAATGGAAACGACAATAGAAATTAATCATTGGAAAAACAGAAAATGGCTATATTTAATTATTGGAAACGACTAAGTCTGCACAGCCGTTTTTATATACTATTTTTATATTGCATTGCTGCCTTTCTGCTGTATGGGCATATTGCCCTTAGTGCAGCAGAGGGTACGGTTACTCTGGATGCTGTAAAACTAAGAATGACCGGCTTGTGCATTGGTATCATTATTACAGGGTTAATACTGATATCAGCACTCAGCCGCAGCGCCATCCAAGCGATGTCGGATATTTATGAAGGCTTAAACCAGATCAATGATCATCATGATTGGGAAATGCGTTTAAAAGTAAATGGCAATAATGAATTTAGCAAGCTAGCAGATCAGCTGAATTATCTTTTTGAAAATATGCAGCAGCTGGACCAGCGTATCAAAGCAAAAACGATTCATCTGGAAGAAAGTAATCAACAACTTCGTGAAGAAATGGATGCCCGCCAGAAAGTAGAATCACAATTAGAAAAAAAGACTCAGGATCAGGCACAATTAATTGATCATCTTGAAACCACAAAAATGCAGCTGGCTCAGGCTGAAAAAATGGCATCAATCGGGCAGCTTGCTGCTGGAGTAGCTCACGAAATAAACAACCCGCTTGGCTTTATCAGCTCAAACTTAAACACTCTCAATGAATACAGCAATAAATTAATTGCCGCTCTGGATGAATACAATAACACGGGCACAATCAGCGATGAAATAAAAGTGTCTATTATTAAAAAACACGATCTTGCCTATATTACTGATGACCTAGCTGCCCTAGTAGCAGAATCAAAAGAAGGGCTAGAAAGAGTAAAAGGTATTGTAAAAGATTTAAAAGATTTTTCTCATGTAGACTCAGGAGAGTGGGCCCCGGTTGATATTAACAAATCGATTGACAGCACCATCAATATGGCAAAAAACGAAATCAAGTATAAAGCAGAAATAATCTTAGAATACTCAGATTTACCTAAGGTAGAAATCATTGGATCACAATTTAATCAGGTCATACTTAATTTACTTGTTAATGCCGCCCAAGCAATTGAAACATTTGGAAAAATATTAGTACGCACCCGAATGGTTGATAATAATATTTATGTAGATGTACGCGACACAGGCAGTGGGATTGCACCTGAAAACCTCAACCGGATTTTTGAACCATTTTTTACAACCAAGCCAATAGGAAAAGGAACTGGCCTTGGACTTTCCTTAGCCTTTGGACTGATGAAAAAAATGCACGGGGAAATCAGCGTGAAAAGCATTGTAAATAAAGGCAGTTGTTTCACATTAAGAATTCCTATTAATGCAAGAGAGTTAAATAGCCTGAGCGAAGCTCAGGCCCTTTCTTAAACCAAATAGATTTTCAAAGGCAATATGATGAACGCTCCTTTTTTTATCAGCAAAATTTGTGCTCATTTCCCATTTCCGGCATGGCAGAAAGATGCCTCTTTACGCTATATATGGGCAAATGCCGGGTGGTCTGATTTTTCAAAAAACAAAACAGACTCTTGGCTTGGCGGTACAAATTTTGATTTTTTTGATAAAGAAATTGCACAAAAAATTGAAGAGGGTGATCGTTACTGTTTGCAAGCCGGAATTTCTGAAGAAGAAATATCCCTAACTAACAGCAAAGGTCAGGAAAGAATTTTAAAAATTCATCGTATGCACTATTACGATGAATCGAATAATATCAGCGGCATTTCGGCGCTGGCTATCGATATTACCTACAATAAAGTATTACTCCGGCAAATGGAAAACATTATGTCAGAGGTGGAAATACAAAGACATGCCCTGCATAAAAATGCCTTAATCACTATTACTAGGGCAGATGGCAGCTTTATTTACGCCAGCGAGCCTTTTTGCCTGCTTAGTGGCTATACGCAAGCAGAGTTATTAAAAACCAATCGCTTTGATATTGGTTTAATTTATAGCGCTGAATTTTTACAATCAATTCAGGAAATACAACCTTATGAAACACTCAGGTTTGAAACCTGTGCTAAATCGAAAAAGGGTGAAGAATACTGGCTGGAAACACTTTTAGTTCCCATGATTACAGAAACGGAAAAAAATTATTATGAAATAAGCTGCAATATCACGGCCAGCAAACTCCGTGAAAAATTGCTGGAGAACGAAGTAAAAGACAGAATTATTGAGGCAAATGCCAATACATTAGCTTTAGAAATAAGAAATGCTGAGCTCATCAAGCTTAATGAACAAATGCATGGCATGCAGCATAAATTACTTCAATCAGAAAAACTGGCTTCAATCGGCCAGCTGGCCGCCGGCATTGCGCATGAAATTAACAACCCTATCGGCTATGTTGGCTCAAACATTGGTGCACTGGATGGCTATTTAAAAGAAATATTCACAATGCAAAGTAGATATGAGTCATCTTTAGAAAAAAACAGTATTGAATACATCAAATTAATGGAGGAAAAAAAATCAATTGATTATGATTTCATAAAAGATGACATCAGTTCATTGATTATAGAATCAAGGGAAGGCATTAAAAGGGTGAAAGGCATTGTGCAGAATCTGAAAGAATTCTCCAGGATAGACAGTAATCAAATATGGGAAGAAGCTGACATTCATGCGGGCATAACCAGCACACTGAATATTGTACAAAACGAAATAAAATACAAATCAGAAGTCATTCTGGATTATGGTGAATTGCCATTGATTAAATGTGTTATTTCTCAGCTGAACCAGGTTTTTTTAAACATTCTGGTTAATGCCAGCCATGCTATTGAAAAACAGGGGAAAATTTTTATCAGTACACGTCAGCAAAATCAGCATATTTGTATTTCATTTAGAGACAATGGCAAGGGCATTGCGGCGGAGCATTTAAGCAAAATCTTCGACCCTTTTTTTACCACCAAACCCGTTGGCCATGGCACAGGCCTGGGGTTATCACTTTCCTACGGCATTATTCAGGAACATCACGGCCGGATTGATGTACACAGCAAACAAGGAGAAGGCACAACCTTTGATATTTGGCTGCCAATAAAGCAGGAATGATTTATAAATAATGTCACAGAGAATAGCATACCTGTTTGTATATCGGGTCAGCCCGAAAAAATGCCAGGTTTTAAATGCTGAACAGAATATTTTAATCTGATATTGCTTAAGATTTTATATTTACCCGAACTGAGAAAGGATTCAATCGTGCCAGAAGCGGATCTTATCGATTACACAGCACCAGCTCTATGTGAAGAGTTTACCGTGCTATGCGTCGATGATGAGGCCAATATTCTTGCTTCACTTCGCCGCTTATTGCGCAGATCCGGCTATCAAATTCTTACAGCTGAAAGTGGTGCAGCGGCGCTGGTTATTCTTGGCCAGGAAAAAATCGATCTGATTATCTCTGATATGCGTATGCCAGAAATGAATGGGGCCGAATTTCTCTCAATTGCGCTCAATTACTGGCCTGACATTCCGCGTATTTTACTTACTGGCTATGCAGATATTCATTCAACCATTGATGCCATCAATAAAGCCAGAATCAGCCGCTATATTTCCAAGCCATGGGATGATCAGGAGATGCTGAGTATTGTTGAAGAAGCACTCACCGTAAAACGGCTGGAAAGAGATAAAATTCAGCTTAACTCCCTAATAGGCCAGCAGAATCAAAAATTACAGGAATTAAATCAGTCACTGGAAGCTCAGGTTAAGGCCCGTACTTATGAATTAGAATCCGCCATGAGTGAATTGCATGCCATGCATGAGAAACTAAAAAAAGGCTTTGTAACATCAGTCAGAGTTTTTGCAAATTTAATAGAAATGCGGGCCAATAATTTATCTGGCCATGCCCGTGTTATTGCCGATTTAAGCCGAAAAGTAGCAAGGCAATTAAGCCTGACAGAAACAGAAGTACAAGACACATTTATTGCCGCCCTGCTGCACAGCATAGGCAAAATAGGTCTGCCAGACACATTGCTTGCAAAGCCCTTAGTTGAAATGACGCTGCAAGAGCGCAATATTTATGCAAATTACCCAAGTAAAGGCCATGCTGCGCTGATGGCGCTGGAACAGCTGCAAGGTGCATCTGCCATTATTCGCAGCCAGCATGAACGCTTTGATGGCCTGGGTTACCCTGATAAGTTGGCGGCAGCTGAAATCCCGATCGGCGCGCGAATTTTAGGCCTTTGCTGCGATTATGAATCGCTTCAGGCTGGGTTTCTTACTGGCAAAGCCATGCTGCAATCTGAGGCCATTAAAAACATCGAAAGCAGCAGCGGCAAACGTTACGACCCCAAGGTGGTTGAAGCATTTCTTGCCGTAATTGCAAGGCCGGAATACAGCCACGAGCAATTAATCCGCAGCAAAGAGCTTAAACCCCAAATGGTGCTGGCCCGTGATCTACTTGCCTCCGGCGTGATGCTGCTGGCAAAAGATCATGTTCTGGATGAGCGTCTGATCAAGCAAATTTGTGCATTTGAAAAAAGTGATCATTCCGCATTAGAAATCTACATTCAGGTGAAATAATGTCCCGGATACTGATAGTTGACGATGAAGCAAATATTCTTTCTGCTTTAAAACGCACGCTCAATGCCAAAGATGAATTTGATGGCACATCCCCAGGCTATGAAATTGATACCTATACCGATGCCAGAGCCGCCCTTGTTGCCAGCGAAGAAAAGTCTTTTGATTTAGTGATCTCTGATTACCGTATGCCCGAGCTGGATGGCGTGGCTTTTTTAACGGATTTTCGCTATCGCCAGCCCGATTGCATACGTATTATTTTATCGGGAATGACTGATCTAGCCGGTTTGGTCCTAGCCATTAATGAAGTGGAGATTTACCGCTTTATCAGTAAGCCATGGAATGATTTTGAATTACGCTCTGCCGTTGCTGGCGCGCTGCGTTTTCAAAAACTGGCTATTGAAAACCAGCAGCTGGCCGATGAGCTGCGAAAAATCCGTAGTGAATCTCATAAGCACAGCCTGACGCAAGTGAACTGGGGGCCGGATGGCTCTGTACTTTTAGATGGTGATGAAACAAGTTAAGCAAAAAACGCTTTGTCATTTATTACATTTTTTTCTTAAAAATCATATCGTTATATTCGTTTTCTGGATTAAAGCCGCCAAAATGCGTAGAATGCTGCAATTCATATACTTTTGCAGAGATCCGTCACCATGATGAAGCTGTATTCCGGTACATCCTGCCCGTTTAGCCATCGTTGCCGCATTGTCTTGTTTGAAAAGGGCATGGATTTCGAAATCATCGACGTCGATGTTCATAGCAAGCCTGAAGATTTGGCCGTGATGAATCCATACAATGAAGTGCCCGTATTGATTGAGCGCGATCTGACATTGTATGAATCCAACATCATTAACGAGTATATCGACGAGCGTTTCCCGCACCCGCAGCTGATGCCAGCGGATCCTGTGATGCGCGCCCGTGCCCGTCTGATGTTATTTAACTTTGAACGCGAGCTGTTTATCCACGTTAAAACACTGGAAACCAGCGGCACAACCAAGAAAGAAATGGAAAAGGCCCGCGCAACCATCCGTGATAACCTGACCCAAATCGCACCTTTGTTTGCCAAGCAAAAATTCATGTTGGGCGAAGAGTTCTCCATGCTGGATGTAGCCATTGCACCACTGATCTGGCGCTTTGAGCACTACGGTATCGAAGTAACCAAAGCACTTGCGCCAATTATGAAATACGGTGAGCGTCTGTTCAGCCGTCAAGCCTTTATTGATTCGCTGACAGCAAACGAAAAAGCGATGCGTAAGTAAATTGCAGGCATAGAGGGAATCGTGAGTGAGCACTTACTACATCCCGCTCACCATTCCCCACCCTCCAGTCACTAAGGACAAACTATGCAAACCGTCTCCACCAAGCCTTATTTAATTCGTGCACTGCATGAATGGTGCTCGGACCATGGCTACACGCCTTATCTGGTTGTGCGTGTGATGGGCAAGCTACAAGTGCCGATGGAGCACGTTAAAAACAACGAAATTGTGCTGGATATCAGCTATAACGCCACGCACAATCTCAGCATTGGTAACGACTACATCAGCTTTTCTGCGCGCTTTAGCGGTGTTTCCAGAGAAATCCTGATCCCGATTGGTTGTGTGGTTTCAATTTTCTCGCGTGAAAACGGAGAAGGTATGGGCTTTGAATACGAAGGCCCGAATGAAGCAACAGAAACAGCTGACGATGGCCCGGATGACACTCCGCCCCGCCCAACAGGCAAGCCACAGCTGCGAGTGGTTAAGTAAAAAAATCCCACCCCTGCGGTGGGATTTTTTATGCCTGCCAGCAGTAAACAACATACGCCCGCTATTCACCCAATAAGCCCCTATCTGCGGTGTATATCTGCCCGTTTCAAACTACACTCATTTTATCTTCTTATTGCATTTCATTAATCTTGATTCAGGCTGGCTGTTTGCTGACTATTAAGTCATATGGTCTTCTGCCCCCGCCGCCGCAAGGACACCTTATGTTTATTGCCGTCAGCCACTTTACCGTAGCCAATAACACGCACGATGCTGTTGCAGAAGCCTTTCTGCAGCGGCCCCATCTGGCAGATGACAGCGCAGGTTTTATAAGGATGGAGGTGTGGAATCCCGAATCTGACCCTAGGCAATTTATGCTGGTCACCTGGTGGAATAATGCCGAAAGCTTTCACAGCTGGCACCACAGCCACAACTACCGACAATCCCATCAGGGCATCCCCAAAAACCTGAAGCTGCTACCCAATACAACACGCATCGAGTACTTCAGCTTTCTCTGTGATTAAAGCGTGTGCATATGGAGAACCTTCATGCCGATTCTTAGTGAGATCCTCCTTGAGCACAGCCATGCAGCGGCAGACTATGCCACCACCAGAATTTATGCCTCCCACCCTGATCTGCAACATCGCTTTGGCGAGCAGGGCAAACGCAGCTGCAAGGCCGATATTGCACTCCATATCTCATTCTTAACCGGGGCTTTGAGCAGCGGCAACAGCAGGCCCTTTACTGAATACATCTGCTGGCTTGATAGCGTGCTGGCTGCGCGCAATGTGCCCGGCAGCTCGCTTGTAGAATCGCTGCACTGGCTTGCAGACTATTTTGAACATAAACTCACCCCTATTGAGCACGCCATTATTTCAGGCATTTTCAACGATGCCAGCAGCGCTCTTTCTGCCGCCAGAGTATCAGCGCAGATTCCCGCATTTATGCAGTGCCTGCCTGCGCCTCACCAATCTGCGGACTTACTTACACGCAAGCTGGCAGCAGGCAATATTCGTGAAGCCCATGAGCTGCTGCAGCAAGCCCACCGAGATGGAGCCGGGTATATATATATTGCGACCCATCTATTACAACCCGCTATGTATCAGATTGGCCAGTTGTGGCAACAAAACCAAATTAGTGTCGCCCAGGAACATCTGGCAACCACCATTGTGCAAAATGAGCTGGCATATCTGTATAGCCTTGCTGATTTCTCCCCTAGCAATGGAAAACGAGCGTTATTTGCTTGCGTAGAAGGCAATTTGCACTCGATTGGGATACGGATGGTGGCTGATTCATTCGAACTGGCAGGCTGGCAGGTACAACAGCTGGGGGCAAATCTGCCCATAAAGGCTTTGCTCTCACAGATTTCAACATGGCAGCCAGAGCTGGTTGGCTTATCGGTATCTCAAGCCCAGCATTTAGATACCCTAAGGCGGACGATTGCAGCTATTCACGGGGAGTTTGGTGAGCATCGCCCGCAGATTATGATAGGAGGACTTTGCACCAATGCACTAAGTGAAATGTGGCGCACGCTAAAGGCAGATAGTTGGTCTCCTTCAGCAGATCTTGCTCAGATAGAAACGATCTAATGCCCTTCTCTGCCTCGCTGCCCCCGCAAACGATGATTCCCCCCATGCTGAGAGCGCTGGTTTCAATCAGCTATGTCATCCTAAACAAGGAGGGCACTATCATCGACGCCAACGATGGCTTTTATCAGCTGCTCAAGCAAGACCCAGCCTCAAGCCCCCAAGATATCAGCCCTTTTATCATTAACCCTGATTTCAACACCCTTATCGCTCTGATTGGGAGCAATGAAGATGGCATTTTGCACCGGGGTATTCTTAACTATCTAGACAGCCAGGGTTCCGGGCATTCGCAAAAGGGCCTCGTGTATTGCCGCAACGGCAATATCGAGATAATCAGTGAATACGATATAAAAGAAAGCGAGCAGCTTATCCAAACCGTGCTCACCTTAAATCAAGAGCTGGCTGACAAACAACGCGAGCTGCTGCGCGCCAACCGAGCCCAAGACAGCCTGCTTAAAAAACTGGAAGAGACCCAAAGCCAGCTGCTGCAAAGAGAAAAAATGGCCTCAATCGGCCAATTAGCTGCGGGCGTTGCCCACGAAATCAACAATCCTATCGCCTTTGTCAGCGCCAATTTAGGCGTCATGAGCGGATATATCAACGATCTATTGAGCGTGCTCGACGCCTATACCGCCACCGAATCACTACTCCCCGCCGGTACCCTCGCAGCAATCCGGCAGCTTTATCAAAAAAAAGATATTCCCTATCTGCGGGAAGACAGCCAGCAGCTACTGAATGAATCTAGGGATGGGCTGCGGCGGGTACGGGATATTGTGCAAAATCTGAAAGAATTTTCTCAAATCGAACAAACAAGCTGGCAAATGGCGGATCTGCACAAAGGCCTAGAAAGCACGGTACAAATGATTCAAAGCAAGCTCCGCCCCGATACCATCATCCGGCGCGAATACGGCCATATCCCTCTGCTGCAATGCCATTTAGCAGAAATCAATCAAGTTTTTCTTAATCTGCTGACGAATGCCTCACAAGCCATTAGCGAAAAAGGATTGATCATCCTGCGCTCAGGCTGTAATCAGAGCTGGGTTTGGATAGAAATTGAGGACAACGGCTGCGGCATACTGCAAGAGCAGCAATCCAGAATTTTTGAGCCCTTTTTCACCACCAGACCCGTAGGCAGCGGCACAGGCCTTGGGCTTTCTCAGGCATGGAAAATCATCGCAGACCACGGTGGCCACATAGACTTAAACAGCAGCCCTGGCCAAGGCAGCCTGTTTCGTATTCGCTTGCCATTAGTCAGGGGCTGTTGATGTTTCATTCACAAGTGCACTCAGCCCATAAAGCCTGACTAAGCAATCGTATTAAATTCAAAATTGCGCTTACATACCCCACTTTATCAAGCCGATACTATTTCAATATACTTACAAACCACTGTGTTACAGTGAGGCACAAGATGCAAAGCCTGCCCAAAGCAGCTATTGCCCCGCCCATAAGCTATTGAAAAAGATCCTATGCGCCTACTTTTGCTACTTACCCTGATGATGAGCCCTCTTACCATAGCTGCCTATCAAACTCCGCCAGCCGAATTACAAGCCATCGTTGATGCCCCGCGTGGCCCCTTATTCCGCCTTGGCCCCAAGCACAGCACCGCCCTGCTGCTCAGCCTGCCAGGCTTGCCCGGCATCAGCGATGTAGCACAGCCCGAGTTAAAACTCGCGGGCCTGCGTATCAACCCAAAAATGAGCAGCCAAAGCCGCTTTGATTTTGCCAACGGTGCCAGCTTACTGGATATCAAAACCGGATTAAGCCGCAATATCAGCGGTCTGCCTAAGGAAGCGCGAATTGCCGATACCGCATGGTCGGCCAATGAGCGCTGGATTGCCTTTAGCCGCTGGGGCGATGCAGGGGTGGAGCTTTGGCTGATTGATGTGGCCCAAGCCAGCGCCCGGCCTTTGATTAAAGAGCCCATCAACGCCATTGCAGGAGCTGGCTTTAGCTGGCTGAGCGCCAGCGAGCAATTACTGGTGCAGCTTAAACCGGCTGGAAAAGCACCCACAGCAGCGCTCACCCCTAGCGGCCCCAATACCCAGGAAAGCCAGCCCGGCAGTAAAAGCGCAATCCGCACCTACGCCGATATGCTGAAAACACCAAGCGACGCCGATCTGCTCGACTGGCATCTACAAAGCCAGCTGGCCACTGTGAACCTGAAAGGCGAAATCAAAAAAATTGCCCAGCCACTCACCCTGCTGGCTGCCAGTGCATCACCTGATGGTGAACTGATTCTGACCACCTCGCTGCGCCGTCCCTATTCTTATTTGCTGCCGGTTTCATACTTCCCGCAAGCGATAGAGGTTTGGAATAAGCAAGGCAAACAGCTCAAAACAGTGGCTCTGCCACTGCAAGATCGTATCCCGCCGGGCAACGACGCCGTATCCAAAGAGCCACGTGATTTTGCATGGCGCAAAGATCTGCCCGCCACACTCACCTGGCTGGAAGCGCAAGATGGCGGCAATCCAGCAACAGAAGCCAAAACACGCGATGCACTGCTCCAGCAAAGCGCACCCTTCACGGCCCCGCCGCAAAAGCTGATAGAGCTAGCCTGGCGTGCCTCATCCCTGCAATGGGGAAGTGGCGATTTAGCCTTGGTCGAAGAATCATGGTGGAAAACACGCGATACCCGCACATGGCGCATTCACCCCGATCACCCCGAACAAGCGCCTGAGCTACTAGTCGCCCGCAAATCAGAAGACCGCTATGCCGATCCGGGTGAGCCAGTCATGGCAAAAAATGTCTACGCCCAAAACATCATTAAGAGTGACAGCAAGGCTATTTATCTGATTGGTGAAGGCGCAGGCCCTGAAGGCGACCGGCCCTTTTTAGACCGCTATGAATTAGCTAGCAAAAAATCGGTACGCCTCTGGCAATCACAAGCACCGTTTTATGAAATTCCCGTTGCGATGCTGGATGAGAATCGCTTCATCAGCAGCCGTGAAGCCACTACCGAAAGACCCAACTTCTACCTACGAGACTTGGCAGGCAGCAGCCGTGCGCTCACCCAATTCCCCCATCCCACACCACAACTTAAAGACGTGCAAAAGCAAAAAATCCAATACCCGCGTAAAGATGGCGTGATGCTGGATGCCACGCTTTATCTGCCCGCAGGCTACGAAGCAAAGCGCGATGGCCCGCTGCCCATGCTGATGTGGGCTTACCCGCGCGAATTTAAAAACGCCCAGCTTGCCAGCCAGGTGCGCGAATCACCTTACCGCTTTAACCGCATCAGCTACAACGGCCCGCAAGCCATGCTGGCCCGCGGCTACGCCGTACTCGACAACCCCGCCATGCCGATTGTGGGCGAAGGCAAAACCGAGCCTAACGATAACTATCTGCCGCAGCTCACCATGAATGCCGAAGCCGCTGTAGATGCCGTGGTGAAGCTGGGTGTAGCCGATCGCAATAAAATCGCCGTCGGCGGCCATAGCTACGGTGCATTTATGACGGCCAATCTGCTGGCACATACCCGCCTATTTAAAGCTGGCATCGCCAGATCCGGCGCTTATAACCGCACGCTGACTCCCTTTGGCTTTCAATCCGAAGACCGCAATTTTTGGGAAGCAAAACCTGTCTACCAAGCGATGGCCCCCTTCAACTTCGCAGATCAGATCAAAGACCCGCTGCTCTTAATTCATGGCGAAATGGATAACAATTCCGGCACCTTCCCCGTGCAAAGCGAGCGCATGTACCAGGCACTGCAAGGCTTGGGTGCCAGAGCACGCTTAGTCATGCTGCCCAATGAAAGCCACGGCTACCGCGCCCGCGAATCCATTATGCAAATGCTGTGGGAGCAGGATCAGTGGTTGGAAACCTATTTAAAAACCAAACCATAAAACAAAAAAACCCATCCTTGGATGGGTTTTTTGCTGAAAATTGAAGCGGCACTCCCCCAAAATTCTATTGGCATCAATCAATATATTTGTCATGCTTACATAGAGACAGAAAACAACAGCCGTTTAAAAAACTGACACAAAGCCCATGCTGTTTTACCTTGCCATGGGCCCATTCATAAACAGAAGAGCAAGATGATTAAAGTAAAACAAACGGTACAGTTTCGCAGAAGCCAGATTCAGTACCTTAAACCCGAAATTGGCCGTCTGCTGGACCGGCGCAAAGGTTATGTGCTGGATGTGTTTGTGCCCCTTGGCGGAACAAAAAGCCTAGTCAAAGTCCGCTGGATAGCCCGCCGCCCCACCGAAAACGATGTCACGATGGAACATCCGATAGAGGATTTAGAAGCCATCGCTTAAACCCCCTGCTGCCCTGTGGTGGCTTTTTTCGATGTCCATCAGGAAACACGCAAAATTTAAACCATCATTCTATGGCGTCTTAACTGATCATGACGATACTGACTACTGCACGCCTGCGCCTCGAAGCAATCAGCGACCACCATTTTGACGGGCTGTTCAAAATGAATAGTCAGCCTGAAGTCATGCAATACATCACCGGCAAACCAGAGACACCAGCAAAAACCCGGGCAATGATAGAGCGCGTCAAGGCCCGCTGGATAGAATACGGATTCTCCTGGTGGAGTTTCATCGAAACCGACAGCGATGAAATCATAGGTGCAGGCTGCATACAACACTTGGGGCGTGACCCGGCCAATCCTCTGGAAATAGGCTGGCGTCTGCGTAAAGACAAATGGGGGCTGGGTTATGCATCAGAAGCCGCACAAGCGATGGCCGCATTTGCTTTTGACAAACTGGAAGCAGACTCTTTATACGCCGTCTGCCATCAGGATAATCATGGATCGGCCCATGTTATGAAAAAACTAGGCATGCAATATCGCGGCATAGAGCGCTGGTATGAGATGGATACTGCGGTCTGGTCTATGGATAAAGCGGCTTGGGTAACTAAAGTGTAGTTCTGGCAGATGAACATTCAAACCGTGTGTTCACCCCGGACTTGCAAATCTATACCGAAAAAAAGCCCATCAACGTGATGGGCTTTTTTTCTTAACGCGGAAGCAATTAATCTCTTTGCATCACCGCCGCAAAGAAAGCATCGGCCTGATGCAGGTGCGGAGATAATTTGAAGTAAGGGCCGGTCAGCGGGATTTCTACTTGCTCAGCTTTCAGCAGCTCAGGCGCATCAAGCAGTTTGAAATCTGGATTAGCGGCAAGGAAGGCTTCAACAATGGCTTCGTTTTCGGAAGGTAAGAAGCTGCATGTGGCGTAAACCAGGCGGCCTGCGGATTTTACCAAGCGTGAAGCAGAGGCCAGAATACTGGCTTGCATGGTGTTCAATTCGGCCACACTTTGCGGGTTCTGGCGGAATTTCAGATCCGGGTTACGGCGTACTGTGCCCATGCCGGAGCAGGGAGCATCAACCAGTACCGCGTCGATTTTGCCAACCAGACGCTTCACTTTCTGATCGTTTTCGCTGGAAATCAGCTGGGCATTCACGTTAGAAAGGCCGGAGCGGGCCAGACGAGGCTTGAAGTTATTCAGGCGTTTTTCTGACACATCAAAGGCATACAAACGGCCACTGGAATTCATCATTGCACCCAGCAGCAGGGTTTTACCCCCCGCACCCGCGCAGAAATCCACCACCATCTGGCCGCGTTTTGCGCCGGTAAGCAGGCCCAGAAGCTGGCTACCTTCGTCTTGTACTTCTACACGGCCTTCGGTAAAGGCGCGGTATTTATTAATGGCGGGCTTGCCTGTCACGCGCAGGCCCCAAGGAGAGTAAGGCGTTGGGATGGTGTCGATTCCGCCCACGTCTTTTAGCTCAGCAGCGACCTGCTCGCGCTTGGCTTTTAAGCTGTTTACACGCAGATCAAGCGCAGCAGCGCCTTGCAGGCCAGCGCCCAGCGCAAGGATATCAGCGTCTATCATGCCGCCAGCGATCAGGTCATTCACGACCCATTCTGGCAGATCGGCACGTACATACACCGGGGCCTCGGCGAGTTTTTTGCTTTTACAGAGGGCAAAATTGTCTTTTTCTGTGTCCGGGAACCAATCGCCACATTCACGCAGATTACGGCGCTCTACCACGACCAGATAAGCAGTAAGCAGGCTGCGCGCATTGGCTGGGCCACCTAAAACCCATTCTAGGCGAATTTTATTGCGCAAAATGCCATACACGCATTCAGCAATCATATGGCGATCCTGCCCGCCCAGATTGGGATTGCTGCGAAAAAAACGCGACATGGTGGCATCAGATGGGGCGGCAAACACCAGCATTTCGGACAGAACAGAAATAGCGGCGTGGTAACGGGTATTATTTAAAGCAATCATGTCTTTTATCTTCGCATCATGCGGTTGGAGTTGGAGTTATGGCTATTGCTTGGAGGCTCCAGCACCATTTCCCCATTAATTTTTATATCATTCGCCCAGATATCGAAGCTGCCTTCGCTACCCAGTGATAAGGTCATTCGTACTGGCATATTGTGCCACTGTGGTGCCAGCCAAAAATCAAAAGTACGGTCTTCAAAACGGCCCCGCAACAAAATGGCTTCGATTTGCCTGTCACCTAATCGCAGGCTAGCTTGGCCGCTGATTTCAAACGGTACGTCTTTATAAATCTTACGGCCGCTGGCTACGGTAAAAGTAAAATCTTTCATCCGTGAGCCCTGCAGGGCAAGTTGAAACGCAGCAGAGAAAATATCCTGATCACCCGCTTTTAAAGCTTCAACCTTGCTGCTGCCACCATCTTTAATGGTGACTTGCATATCATCCCAATTAAAGAGGGCCTCATTAATCAGCTTTTCGTCACGATAATCTGCAAAGCGATGCGGAATCACCCCTTTTTGCCCTACTTCACCATCACTGACAAAGCTGCGTGATTTACTAAATAAAGCACCCCGCAGCTTCAGCGAATAATGGCCATTGACCGCCTTCCAGCTCATACGGATCGGAAATATTCCATAAGCATAGGTAATTTCTACCGCTGCGGGATAAGTTTGCTCCGCCACTAAAGGGCTTTCTTTGAGCGGAGGCAATTCTTCTTCAACAACCGCCGAGGCAATCACCACCACAGGTTTAACACTGCTTGCGGCCGAGGCCTGCGGCACTTCTTTTGCAACGGCGCTGGCTGCCACCGCCACACTGCTTGCAATCCGCTCTGCAGCAGGGGGGCTGCTTGCAGCAATCCTGGCGGGGGATTTTTTCGCCGCCAGCACCATAGGTTTCTCTGCGGTTTTTTTATGCAGCACAGGCCCATGGTGTAAATAGACGACTTGATGATCCGCGGGTTTCACCCCTTTCAAGCCAGCAGGACGGGCATCGTCTGCCTGGGCGATATCGCTCAACTTTTGCGTGACTTTTTTTAGCTCACTCTCGGTGTAAGGTTGCTGCGTCAGCCAGGCATAAATTTGCTCATTAAATATTGAGCCCAGATGCAATAGCAGGGACAGCAGTGCAGCGATCCCCAGCAGCAAGCCCGGCCAGCGCAACATTAAAGCACCGGTGGCGCGATCAAAACGGCCGCAGGTGCGGGGCTATCCACATGCACCCTGCCATTGATCAGCTTCAGGCGGTCTTCTACAAACCAGCGTACTGCCTGCGGGTAAATCAAATGCTCTTGCTCAAGCATTCTTGAGGATAAACTGGCTACCGTATCGTCATCCAGCACGGCCAGCGCGGCCTGCAAAATAATAGGGCCATGATCCAGCTCAGCTGTCACAAAATGTACGGTGCAACCTGCAATTTTTACGCCATCAGCCAGAGCACGTTCGTGTGTATGCAGGCCAGTGTAAGCAGGCAAGAGGGACGGATGAATATTGATCAGGCGGCCAGCATAGTGATTGACAAAGCTAGCTGTCAGGATTCGCATAAAGCCCGCCAGCACGATTAAATCAGGTGCATAGCCATCAATCAGCGTAGTCAGGGCGGCATCAAAGGCCTCACGGCCGGCATAAAGTTTGTGATCAAGCACGGCGGTGGCAATGCCACGCTCTGCAGCCCAGGCAAGGCCTGCGGCATCGGGGCGATTTGCAATCACGGCGCAGATATTTGCACCCGCAATTTGTGCATCCACAATGGCCTGCATATTGCTGCCACGGCCAGAAATCAAAATAACGATATTTTTCATAAGTCTCAAAAGAGAAAGGGCGAGGTAAGTGCCCCTCGCCCAGTATCTGCTCAGGCGGGCACGCGTGCCCGCCCTGCAACCATTACATGACTTGAGTCTGGTGCTCATCACCCACACGGGCACGGATCGCGCCTAGGGTGTAAACGGTTTCACCTTCTGCCTGCAGCAGGGCAATCGCTGCATCGGCTTGGTCTGCCGCCACAATCACCACCATACCCACGCCACAGTTAAAGGTGCGGTACATTTCCTGCGCGTCCACATTGCCTTCTTTTTGCAGCCACTGGAATAACTTAGGCATGGTCCAAGATTTTGCATCGATGGCCGCAACGACGTTAGCGGGCAATACACGCGGTACGTTTTCGCTGATGCCGCCGCCGGTAATATGTGCCATACCCTTGACCGGCAAAGCGTGCATAAGTTTCAACAGTGGCTTCACGTAGATGCGTGTTGCTGCCATCACTACATCAGCAAGGCTCTTGCCACCGTCAAATTCTGCAGCATAATCGGCTTCAGCGCGGTGCATGATTTTGCGAATTAAGCTGTAGCCATTGGAATGCGCGCCATTAGAAGCTAGGCCCAGCACCACATCACCCGGCGCAATATCGTCGCCAGTAATGATTTTGCTTTTTTCGACCACGCCAACTGCAAAGCCAGCCAGATCGTATTCACCCACTGGGTACATACCTGGCATTTCTGCAGTTTCGCCACCGATCAGTGCGCAACCAGCCTGCTCGCAACCATTGGCAATGCCGCGGATGACTTCAGTTGCATTGGGCACATCGAGCTTGCCACAAGCGAAGTAATCGAGGAAGAATAATGGCTCGGCACCTTGCACCAAGATATCATTCACACTCATCGCAACCAGATCAATCCCCACGGTATCGTGACGATTCAGCTCAAAAGCGAGCTTCAGTTTAGTGCCCACACCATCGGTGCCGGACACTAAAACAGGCTCTTGGTATTTTTTACTGATTTCGACTAAACCGCCGAAACCGCCAATACCACTCAGCACCTCCGGGCGCATGGTACGCTTAGCGTAGGGCTTAATATTTTCAACCAACTGATCGCCGGCATCGATATCGACACCCGCATCGCGGTAGCTCAAGCTTTGATTGGTCATGCAAGGCCTCGTGAAACTGGCAGCGCCACTAGGGGCTTCTGCGCTAGAATGGCGAACATTCGTTATATTAGTGCAGGTGAATGGCCCTTTTAGGAACAGCACCTGCCGCAAAGCCAGACATTTTATCGCATCTTGTGAAAAAACACCCGCACGCTTGTCATCGACCTCTTGGAGCCCCTCCCGCATGAAGCAACTCGTGCTGGATCTGCAACTGCCAGCCCTGCCCTCTTTTGAGGATTTTATCCGTGGCGAAAACGCCGAGCTGCTTTATCAGCTTGGTTGTTGGAGCCTTGGTGAGGGAGACGTGCGCTTTCTCTATTTTTGGGGAGAACGCGGCAGTGGCAAGAGCCACTTACTCGCCGCCGCGCGCGCCATGCTGCCCGCCGGCACTCAAATATTTTTTACCGATGCCGCCCACGATGCCCTGCCCGCTTCTTTACCCAAAGAAGCCGCGCTCATTGTAGACAACGTTGATGCACTTAGCCGTGATGAACAAATCCGCCTGTTTGATCACTTTAATACGCTCAAAGATGGCGGAGGCCTGCTGCTGGCTGCAGGCCCTAAGCCACCGATGCTGCTGCTGCTCAGGCCCGATTTAACGACTCGTCTAGGCTGGGGCTTGGTGTATCAGCTCAAACCGCTATCAGACACAGACAAAGCCGCCGCCCTAAAACGCCGCGCTTATGCACTGGGTTTTGAGCTGGGGGATGATTTAGCCGATTACCTGCTGCGCCATGCATCGCGCGATTTGCCGACCTTGTATCAGCATCTGGATGCGGCCAATGATTTATCTTTGACTGAAAAAAGACCGGTAACGGTTTCTTTGCTGAGGGAAGTGTTGCGCGGGGATTGGACGGAGTAAACCCGAGTTTGGTGGCAAGCTCGGGCGAACTGACGCGTTAATTGCTCATTATGGCAGCAAGCGCAAACCCACACTCGCCTTACCCTGAAGCCCCCAACAATCCGTTGCTGCCGTATAAGCCAAACCACTTCTAACGGTAGTTCTTGCTGCTGCAGCAAGATTCCCGTTTGCTCCATCATCAATCAATCTATCCAATGCACATACGTAACGAGCATCAGCAACAGTCGCCAAAGGGGGGTTAAGTCCACCTGCCGTAAAAGTAAGGTAATTTGTTCCAGCAGGAGGAAATGTCGCCAGTGTTGAAGAGGATATGCTCCATGGAACACCAAAAGGAGTTGACAGGTCAGAAGCACTTAACATTCCAGCATTTTGCAACTGAATGAGCGCCGAATTGACTTCATTTGCCGTATCTAAAACCCCATTTTTAGCACCTACACAAGGCGTAAAAGCTCCCAAAGCTACTACGCCACATCCATCCCCCGGATAAGCGCCATAACGCTCAAAATAAATATTAAACGCCGCCTGCACCTTATTGTATTGTGCTGCGAGGCTCTTCACCTTTGCCCCGTCAATCAAATCCTTGCCCTTAAAAGCCATCCCAAGGATCAGACCAATAATCACCAGCACAATGGCCAGCTCCACCAGAGTAAAACCACCTTGTTTAGACTGACACCCCGCCTGATTCACACTCATTGCCCAGCTCCTTCGTCGATTTAGCCTCTCAGAGAATAGGGCCTGAACATCAGCAAAAACATGTTATTACAAGGCCTTACAAGGTTTATAGACTAAATCTGGTCTTTGGGTGCATGGCGATTCAGGAGAGAAGCTATGGCCTGCCTTAATGGCCCCTCTTCTAGGGTGTCTGCCAGCTGCGAGAAAGCAACACAAGCCCCCTCTTTCAGATGTAAGTCTTTGCTTCGCATGGCATTTGTGCTTTGCAAGCCGACTTGCACCTTGGGCTGAACTACGGTAGCTTTCCATCCGCCGGCTTGCAGTGCAGCAAGAATCTGAGGCGCGTTCAGGCGTACTCTGGATGCCGCAGCACTGCCACTTACACCAATTAATAAAGTATCGCCGGACCAGGCCACTCCAAGACAATGCACTGCCATCGCTGGCGGCAATACAGAACGCACCAGCGTTAATACTCTCGCCAGATCATCAACCTGATGCATCAGACTGGCGAGCTGTCTGTCGTGCCCGACTTGCTGCAAAGTGGTTTTTTTCATGGCTGATGGCCTGTTAGGATAATGAAATGAATGTCATTGTGATGTCTGATCGCCTGGGCAAAACACTTACCCTAGATACACGACAAGTGATCGTTCTGGGTCTGATTGCGGCCCTGCTGATTGCTTCCGTCAGTGTTGCTGTTACAAGCAGCTTTAAGCAATCCCCTGCGCTGTGGCGGCTGATACCCCATAATAATGCCCGCCAGACCGAAATTGATGCGCTTGCCATCCGGGTGGGAGAGCTGCAGGCTAAATTATTACGCCTTGATGGTCTGGCCAGCCAAGTTGGGAATAAAACCGGGATTGATATTAAGCCCTTTTTATCCAGCCAGCCCGTGCCTCAGGGCGGTTTGCAACACAAGGGCACTGCAATGAGCACCGAAACGCTGGCCAATGAAATTGACGCGGCCAGCCAAAATCTGAACGCTAGGCTGGATCAGCTATCCTTAGCAGAAAGCGTGTTACTGCGGCCTAAGGCGTGGCAACTGCCTTCCAAAGCCCCTCTCAATGCAGGCTTACAATCGTCAAGCTTTGGTAAGCGGATTGATCCATTTAATGGCAATCAGGTATTTCATGAAGGCATCGATTTTGTAGGCGATAGTGGCACACCCATTATGGCGGCAGCCAGTGGCAAAGTCAGCTTTGCGGCCTTCCACCCCCAATATGGTAATATGGTTGACTTAGATCACGGCAATGGCATCACAAGCCGCTATGCTCACGCATCTAAGCTTGCCGTGAAAGTGGGGGATCAGATAAATGCGGGCCAGGTAATAGCCTTACTTGGATCCACAGGCCGCTCGACAGGCCCACACTTGCACTTTGAAATAAGATATAAAGGGATAGCACAAAATCCCTTACGATTTATTGGCCCTGCCACGAATGAAATTAATATTGCTGCGACAAAATCCGGCGATTGATCTTGAATTTTGATTGAAACGGTAGCATATACGGCGGATGAGGATGCTTATCCGCCGTTGTCACAATAACCGGGCCTAGCCCATTGCTGGTAGCTTTAGATGATTGCAAATTTGCTCAAAAAAGTTTTCGGAAGTCGTAATGACCGCCTGCTCAAACAATACGGCACCATCGTAAAGCAGATCAACGCCCTTGAAGCGGGCATTGCCGCTCTTTCCGACGATGACTTGCGCGCTAAAACGGCAGAGTTCCGCAGCCGCGTTGCCAAGGGTGAAACACTTGATCAAATTCTGCCAGAGGCCTTTGCTGTTTGCCGCGAAGGCTCTAAGCGCAGCTTAGGCATGCGTCACTTTGACGTGCAGCTAATGGGTGGCTTAGCGCTGCACCAGGGCAAGATCTCTGAAATGCGCACGGGTGAAGGTAAAACACTGGTTGCCACGCTGCCTGCTTACCTGAATGCACTCTCCGGCAATGGCGTACACGTCATTACTGTAAATGATTACTTGGCCAGCCGCGATGCGGGCATTATGAGCAAGCTCTATAATTTCTTAGGGCTGACTTGTGGTGTGAATCTGGGCCAGATGCAACACGACGAAAAACAAGCGGCTTACGCCTGCGATATTACTTACGGCACCAATAACGAATTCGGTTTTGACTATCTGCGCGACAATATGGTGTTCACTGTGGGTGAGCGCGTGCAGGGCAAGCTGAACTACGCCATTGTCGACGAAGTGGATTCGATTCTGATCGATGAAGCCCGCACACCGTTGATTATCTCTGGCCCGGCCGAAGACAGCATTGAGCTTTACCAGCTGGTAGACGATATTCCCGGCCAGCTGACCCGCCAAAGCGAAGAAGAATCTGAAGGCGATTTCTGGGTGGATGAAAAAGCCCACTCAGTGCTGCTTTCAGAAGCAGGGCACGAAAAAGTAGAAGCCATCCTCACCAAGAAGGGCTTGTTAAAAGAAGGCGACAGCCTGTACTCCGCTGGCAATATCAGCCTGGTGCACCATCTGTATGCTGCGATGCGCGCCCATGCCTTGTTCCAGCGTGATCAGCATTATGTAGTGACCGACGAGGGCGAGATTGTCATCGTTGATGAATTTACTGGCCGTCTGATGTCCGGCCGTCGCTGGTCTGAAGGCCTGCACCAAGCTGTTGAAGCCAAGGAAGGCGTAGAAATCAATCAAGAGAACCAGACTCTTGCCACGATTACACTGCAAAATTACTTCCGCATGTATACCAAGCTCTCCGGCATGACCGGTACAGCCGATACTGAAGCTTACGAATTCCAGCAAATTTACGGTCTGGAAACCGTGATTGTGCCAACCAACCGCGATATGGTGCGGGACGACAGGCAGGATCAGGTTTACAAAACCGACCGCGAAAAATACAACGCCATCATCACCGATATCAAAGGCTGCCAAGAACGCAAACAGCCGGTGCTGGTAGGTACCACCTCGATTGAGCAATCTGAATTGCTCTCCGAAATGCTGACAAAAGACGGCTTTAAGCACAATGTGCTGAATGCCAAACAGCACGCTCGCGAAGCCGATATCGTCGCCCAAGCTGGTGCGCCTGGCGTGATTACTATTGCCACCAATATGGCCGGTCGCGGTACGGATATCGTGCTTGGCGGTAATATTGAGCGCGAAATCAAGGCCATTGAAGCAGATACAGAATTAAGCGAGGCCGATAAAGCCGCCAAAATCACGGCAATGAAAGCAGACTGGAAAATCGTCCACGAAGCCGTTGTTGCAGCGGGTGGCTTGCATATTATCGGTACCGAGCGCCACGAATCACGCCGTATCGACAACCAGCTGCGCGGCCGCTCTGGCCGTCAGGGTGACCCGGGCTCCAGCCGTTTTTATCTATCGCTGGAAGACTCTCTACTGCGTATTTTTGCCGGTGATCGCGTAGCGATGGTGATGGATCGCTTAAAAATGCCTGAAGGCGAGCCGATTGAAGCCGGTATGGTTTCCCGCGCGATTGAATCTGCCCAGCGTAAAGTGGAAGGCCGCAACTTCGATATTCGTAAACAATTGCTGGAATACGATGATGTATCCAACGAGCAGCGTAAAGCGATTTACGGCCAACGCAATGAAATCTTAGAAAGCGAAGAAGTAAGCGAAACCATCGGTGCAATGCGCGACAGCATGGTCTCTGATCTCTTTGACACCTATATCCCTGCCGACTCAATGGAAGAGCAATGGGATGTTGTGGGTTTAGAGCGTGCATTGGGCGAATTTAATATTGATCTTGCCATTGCAGACTGGATCAAAAACGACACCACGCTGACCATTGAAGCCATGAAAGAGCGTGTACAGGTTGCTGCCGCTGAAAGCTACAATAAAAAGGTTGAAACTGCGGGCGAGCAAACTTTCCGTCAGTTTGAGCGCTCGGTTCTCCTGCAACACGTCGATCAAAGCTGGCGCGAGCATTTGTCATCGCTTGATCATTTACGCCAAGGTATTCATTTACGCGGCTATGCACAAAAGAATCCTAAGCAAGAATACAAGCGTGAAGCGTTTGAGCTGTTCTCTCAGCTCTTAGAAAACATTAAACGCGAAGTGATTCAGATTGTGATGACCGTGCAAGTACGCTCACAAGAAGATGTGGATGCTGTTCGCCCACAAGAGTTGCCCGCTTCAGCCTTGCAATTTAATCATCAGGAATTAGAAGCTTTACTGGCAAGCGGTGATGAAGAGCAAATCAAAGCGGCACTGATGCAAGCCATGGAGGGCGGTGCGAAAGTGCAGTTCTCCGGCGTAGGCCGCAATGACGCCTGCCCTTGCGGCTCAGGCAAGAAATATAAGCACTGCCACGGGCAAATTGCTTAATACCCTGCAGCCACAAAAAACCCCGAAGCGTGCTTCGGGGTTTTTTATTTGTAAGCCCTTATAACAAAACTCACGCTTGAAACACCGAGGATGCGCAATTTCACGGAGAAAAGCAGAGTTCAAAGCCATTTGCTTTGATTGTTTGCATTTTCAATACTCAGGTGCATACAAATTTTATCGCGGCTCATAGACGGGGCTAAATATCTCCTTGAAACACACAAGCTCCGAGCAAGCGGGGATCTCACTTGGGAGCGAGGCAGCGAGCCAATCCCGCCCGCCGCCGACTCGATTAGACCGCAGCAGGGGCCTTCGTGTTTTGCTGTTGTCTTTGCTTCTTTTATTGGCGAAGCAAGGGCTACCGTTCCAAAATCAACGTGCCGATGGCACTATCTTTTTGACTTTGCTTAGCACACATGGAATGCAGCACCTAGACAAGCCAATACCTCAAGGTAACTTACCCGCCGCCAGCATTCTTGCCGCCAAAATAGACGGGCTAATCCAATCGGTAATGTCGTCGTATTCTTCATCAGCCGGTGTTGCAGGGTCATCCTCTGCCCTGAGTTTGCTCACAAAATTAACATCGTTATTGGTGTTTTCCTGCTCATCAGCAGAGCCCGCCGCTCCATTGGGCGGGCCGTGGCGGTAGTGCATCACGACGACAGCAAGCACATTCGATGCAAGTGGAGTTGCAGCCCCCGAAGTCGGGTAAATCAGAATATCCCCAGATGAGCAAAGCATAAAGCTCATCCCTAAAGGCGCCACACTGCCCAAAGGACAGCTGCCTGCCACTCCCAGTGTTTGATTGCTATCCGTCACCACAGGCGGCAGTGATGCGGGGCCGTTATCGGCAAAACCCAGCGTTAGCCGATAAGTAAATGGCTGATTAAACGGATCGGTTGAACGCGGCAAACCCAGAGTTGCGCCTGGAATACTGCCCTGGGCCCGGTTGCAAGTGCCATTTGCCGCGCGATCCTCTGTAAACGTCGTCAGAGCCGGATCCGCCGGGCAGGGTAAATAACCATGCTGTACAGCAAACCCCAGCAAAGACTCTTTAATTTCGGCCATCTGAGCCCGCCCCTCACGCATTCTCTGGCTGTCTGTTTGTGCCTTAAAAGCGCCCAAGCCCCCTGCCAGCATAATGCCGATAATCACCAAAACAATTGCGATTTCGGCAAGTGTAAATCCCCTCTCCTTCATGCTCTCTCCTTTAGGGACTTAAAATCCACTGGGCCACCCGCCTGCAGCTTGCCGATAATCACCGGAACGATGGTCATTTCAGCAGGAGTAAATCCCCTCTGCCTCATGGTCTGTCCTTTGGCGCATACGTCCATTGGTTTGCAACACGATAATAAAGGCGATCATTCCCTGCATCGGCCAACCCAAGCTTGGCGTACTGATCTATCTGCGGCGGCACCGCATCCCACGCCCGGCGGTTAATATCGGGCGCTGCGGCATAGCTGCTTACTGGGTCCAGATAATTATTTAAGAACGCTTTATCAGCAGCCGTCACGCGGGTTTGTCCCGTTAGCGCAACCCCTGCCCCTATCATGACCGCATTCACACCTGCTGCTGGCGTTTGCATATTTCTTAATGTAATTGCGATGGGCGCAGGGCAGTTGGGTGTATTGGCCACAGCGTAAAAAAACATTTGCTCCCAACGATTGCGATAGAGCCAGTCGTATTCAAGCAATACGTTTTGCCATGCCGCCTGGCTTGGCATTGTGGCGGGCCGGTTGGCCGGATTAACCAGATATTCAGGCAAAACAGGTAGCAAACCCACGCCTGTCAGTGCAATCGATTTGGGTATATGCCCACGGCAAACAGCAGGCGAAGGCGTACAGGCATTGCTGTTTACTGCAGCCGTATCCGCACAGCCAGGGTCCGCCGGGCTGGCCGGGTTGGGTAAAGCCCCCGCTCCCGCCTGCACGGCCCAAAGCTGAATCAGCTGCTGATACTCTTGGGCTGCGCGTTTTTCTAAAGGGGCCAGCAACTCACTGCGCCGAATAGTAATCAGGCGGTCATTCAGTGTTGGGTTCGCATTGGCATCCAGCCGCGGCCCATTCAAAAACCGCCCTTGCGTGGCGTTGTAATTAGCATAGTTATTGGGCGCACCAAGACATGCACCTCCCACAGTCAGCCGATTACATTCCAGATAATTATTTGCATTTCGCTGCTGAGCAGCCGTACTGCGATTTTGCCCATTGAGAGCCGCTCCGGGGGCCAGAATCACCACAATCACCGGGTCTGCCGCATCAGACAAAGCCTGAGTGCCATTATTGGCGGCCGCATAAAACCAGGGATTTGCCCCCGCAGGCGCAGTATCGCTATTGAGCGGCGTATTTCTTCGCTCTTGAAAACCATCAGCCACCGCCATCCAGAGCGGCTCGCCAGAGCTGTCGCGCAGCTCTGCAGCCTGATAGCTTCTCCATGGAATACGGCCAATCCGCGCCGCAGCGCCCGGGCAAGCTGCGCCATTCAAGCCACTCTGCCCATAAGCAGCCTCACCCGGGATATTCAGATCGGGGCAGAAAAACTCCCCAGGGCGGGTAATCGGCACGGTATTGCCGCGTTTAGATAAAGCCTCTGCCAGTAGTATTTTTTTGGCTTCTGCCAGCACATTTTGCGTTTGCTGCTCACGATAAACCTCAAGAGCATGGCGGCTAAATCCTGCTAGGATCGCCCCGGCTATCCCCAGCCCTACTACCATTAACAGCATCAGGGCAATGGCCCCCTGCTGACGGCTTTGCCTAAGGCGCTGTTTGGTAAACATCACGCCTTACTCCGCGGCTTAGCGTTTGCCCTACCTTCAGCCCGGCAGGCACAGAGGCCGTGCTTAGCGCGCCATTCAGCCAGCGTATTTTCTTACCATTACGACTAATTTCACCATCCAGCCTTAGCGCCTCCGAGCCAGTGGCCCACACGGCCTGCGGCGCAGAGGCTTCACCGCGCGCGACCGCCCGCTCTTCCGGGCTAAAAAATAAACGCCCCCACCCGGCATCAGCCAGTGGGCTAAGAATCAGATAAATCAAAATGATGTATTTCATTGACTTGCCTCAGGGGCGGCCACCGGCCCGATGCTTAACCATTCAATATCGCAAATCACTTTTAAACCCGCTCCGGCCTCTGCCTGGCGGGTCATCACGCACTGCTCCGGCGCTGGCCAGCCGGATAAGCGCCTTAAACCAGCCAGCACTTGCGAGAACTCATCTTCATCACTGGGCTCAAAGCTGAGCATCATTTTGCTGCCATAGAGCTGCACGGTTTCTGCAGTAGCGGTAAAGACACGCTGTGGCTCAAAACGAAACAGAATGCTCAGCCCGGGCGAGCGGCGGTTCAGCTCGGTCAGATACTCAATCCAATCCAGCCGGTGCTCGCCATTGAGTATGCCGCGCTGGCTAAGCGTCTGATAAAGCGCACGGTATTGCTGGGTGTTATTCCAGGCATTCTCCTGGGCATCGGCTTGCAAGGTTAAACGTTGCACATTGCTGCGCAAAGCCTGCTGCTCATCCTGTGCCCGCCACAGATAAATCTGCGAGAGCACAATCAGCAGCAAGCCAAGAGCAAGGGTTGCCCCAGTCATAATCAGATCATGGCGAATCAGCTGCAGGGGCTGAAGATCAATTTTCATGCTTTTTTTGCTCCCAGCTCAGGCGCAGAGAAAAATCCACCCGCTGACTATCCTGCTGCAATGGCTTGGCTTCAACGCCAGATTTAGAGCTGGTATTGAGGGGCAGCGTCACCGGCTGCACGGTAACACCGGGCAAGCCTGCCAGCCGAGCACTTAAGCGCTCCACACTGGCCAGCGCCTGCCGATATTGCAAATCAAAGGGCTCTACCCGGCCTTTCAGCTCCATCACCACAGGGATTGCGGCGGGTGCCGATGCATCCGCAGCCTCTGCCTGAGTAGCAGGGTCAACCGGGCCACGGCCAGATTTCCAATGCAGCTCATCAAGAATCAGCTCAGGAAAATCCAGCAAAACGTGGCTCACTTGCTGCGCCTGATCTTCCATATCCGGCCAGGTCAGAAATTCCTTGGTATAAAGCTCAACCGTACCCTTCATCGCCGCGGGGTCACTCGTCTGGCCTTGCTTGAGCAGCAGATTAAAACGCCGCAAACGCTCATCAATCTGCCCAGTTTTTTTAAGCGACTGACTAATGGATGCCTGAATCTCACCTGCCTCCCATATCGCCTGCCCGCTCCAGACACAGGCCAGAAATAAACCAAGGTATGCAGTACGGCGCAGCAAAATACCGCGCTTTCGCCATGTGGCATGAATAAGATGGCGGCCCTGCCCATAATGGTTGGCAGGCGGGTGTAGCTCCAGCCAGCTGCATAAAATATGCAGCAAGGAATCTGCCTGAGGCAGGTGCAGCTTACGTGCCAGTAAATCCAGCGGCACATCACTCAGTACAAACTGAGCAGCATCACCACTGCTTGCCAAGCGAGCGCGAATTGCCGGCTGGCAATCGCCATCAGGCGAAAGCACAGCAAGCTGCAGCTTATCTTCACGCCCCAGCAGGCGTAGCGTGGATAAATACTGCCTGGCCCGCAGCGCCTCCACCACAATCACCTCAGCAAGGCGCTCTGTATCCTGCAAATTGCTGCCCTCGGGCAGGCTGCTCACGCGACTAAATTTAAGCCCGTCTGCGGCCAGATAAGTCTGGCGCATTCCGCCGCCGGGGGTAAATGAAACCAGCAAATAATGCGTCAGCCCCAAGCCTGATCTATGCAGCATTTCTCCAGCCAGCAGGGCCGCAGAATAAATCCCCTGCAAGACCATTTTTTTGGCCAGCAACGCATTCACAATGGCGTCGACGGGAGCCGCCAGCGTTAATGCCGACATCAGCACCTTATCCTGCTCACCTGATTTGGCAAATGTCTGCACAAAAGCACGGCGATAGGGCGTGGTCCGGTAGTTTTGATCTAGGCGTCTGGCCAGCAAGGCCGTGCGATCACTGCGCCCCAGATGCGGAATCGATTCCAGCTGAAAATCTTCCTCAACCACATCCACCAGCAGGCTGAAAATGGCTTCTTTCCAGGCATCCAAAAAAAATGAGAACGCTGCAGCACCTTCATCATCCAGAGCAAAGCGCGCATGCTCAAGCAGCTGGCCCTTTTCGATACGAAAAGCGATCAGCCGGGTATTGGATAAAAAGAGTGTGCAGTGGCTCATCGCAATTTGCTAATCGTGTCGAAAATAGGGCCAAGCACCGAGGACATAATCCAAGCCAAAATCAGGCCCAGCACCACGGTGAGCGATGGCTCGATCAAAGCCTGTACGCGCTCTATGGATTCTTTTACGTCGCGGTTATAAAAGTAGGAAACATTCATCAGGGCATGATCTAGCTGGCCGGTGCTCTCGCCCACTTTCAGCATGCGCAGCACCAGTGGCGGAAACATTTTTTCCTGATTAAAGCTGGCCGTCACCCCTTGCCCCTCACGGATTTGTGCCTGAATCCGCTGCAATGATTCAGCCACCATGCTGTTGCTGACAATTCCTTCCGAGATTTTGATGCAATCCAGAATAGGAATCCCAGCTGCATACATCAGGGCAAAAAAGTTGGCAAAGCGGGCCAAAATAATTTTATGCAAAATCGGGCCAAATGGCGGAATAGTGAGTTTCCAGCCATCAAAGCGATGGCGAAACCTAGCGTCATGACGCAAGCGCAAACGAAACAGCAGCAATAAAATAATGGGCGTGCCAAACAAAGCCCACCAGTAATAAATAAATATATTAGATACCGCAATTAAAATACGGGTATTCAAAGGCAGGGTTTGCTGCATAGCGGCTACAAAAGAAACTAATTGCGGCACTAAATAAATCATTAAAAAAGTAATTACCCCCACCACCAGCACGCCTACAAATGCCGGATACATCACGATCTTTTTAGTTTGTGAAACCAGCTCGTCCTGCCACTTTAATGAATCAGATAAATTAAGTAATACTTCCGGTAATTTGCCGCTGGCCTCACCTGCACGAATCAGATTCACATAAATGGCATCAAAAACTTGGGGATGGCCAGCCAGCGCCTGCGAAAACTGCTGCCCACCTTCAATATCTTCAATTAAATTAGCAATCACTTCGCGAAAACGCGGCTCTTCTAGGCTATCGCGCAGATCAGATAAACCTTCCAGAATAGAGACCCCTGCACGGGTAAGCTGCTCCATATGAAAAGTAAATGTAATCAGCTCACGCCGGCTGACCTTTTTTCCGCCCAGCCCACCTCCTGGCGATGCCGCTTTCGCCGTAATCAGGCTCAGCCCAATCCGCTCAAGGCGCTGCTCTAAATCCGTCAGATTATTGGCCTCTGTTTTACCCTTCTGAACTAGGCCCGCATTGTCTGCCGCACGATAAGTAAACTGCATTGGCTTTCCTCAGAAATCAAGCCGCAGAGGGCCATCTACCCCTCACTCCGAAGGATTAAACCCACGTTCCAGAAACACTCCGCCGCCTCTTGGTGATTCTTTTTCATAAAGAATTTTTTCCAGCTTCAGCAGGCAATAGGCGTTCAGGGTGAGGTTATGCTTGGCCGCCTGAGCAATCAGCTGCGCCTTGGTCATTTTGTCTATTCGCAAAGTCAGTGTGGTGGCGTCCGCTTCACTGCTGGATGCAAAAATCTTTTCTTTACGCCAGGGGCAGTATTTCTCTACCCACTCCTCTGCCTGCTCCAGCGAAATGGGCGTCAGCACATCGGTGGGCAACCGTTTTTCAGTATCCATATGAGGATGAGGGATATTGTGCTCAACCAAAAAATACTGATCACGCTTGGTGCGATACAGCTCGATCAAATGCGGCACGCCCTGATCGTCTTTTGATTCGGTATGCATATGGCAATTTAATGCGGTGCGCGTGTTGTAGGTTTTGCCATCCACCACGCGCGAAATATGTTCACGTACATACATTGCAATCCTCCTTTGAGGCGCTAAACCACCCTGTCGGTTAAATCAATCACACGGGAAATCTCTGCCAGCGAAGTCAGCCCATCCAGCACATGCCTGCATGCATCATCGGCCATGGTTCTGAAGCCTTGGGCTTCCGCCGCTTTTTTTATTTCTAAGCGCGTGGCATGCCGGGCAATGAGTTCATCCAGCTCGGCACTCATTTTTAAGACTTCCATCACGGTTAAACGGCCCTTATAGCCTTGGTGATCACACTTGGGGCAACCACTGGCGCGGTACAGCGTGATGGGCTCCCCCTCCGGCGCTATGCCCAATAAGCGCCGCTCAAAGGCATCGGGCTCATAGGGCTCACGGCAGAGCGGGCAGAGTTTTCGGGCAAGGCGCTGGGCGATGATGCCGATGATATTGCCTGCCAACACGTCGGGCAGCACGCCGATATCTAAGAGGCGCGGAATGGAGCCGATGGCAGAGTTGGTGTGCAGGGTTGAGTAAACTTGGTGGCCGGTCATGGCCGCGCGAAATGCCATATCGGCGGTATCGCGATCGCGGATTTCGCCCAGCAGAATGATGTCCGGGTCTTGCCGCATCATGGAGCGAATACCGTTCACAAAATCCATTTTGGCCGCTTCATTTACCGAGGTTTGCCGCAGCATGGGAATCGGATATTCCACTGGGTCTTCCAGCGTCATGATGTTAACGGCTTCGGTGTTGACACTGCTTAAAATCGAATAGAGGGTGGTGGTTTTTCCCGAGCCGGTAGGGCCGGTGACCAAAATAATCCCTTCCGGCCGGGCAATCATCAGCTGCAATAAATAAAGATTTTCTTTACTCAAGCCCAGCTTATCCAGCTTCACCAAGCCTTTTTGCCTGTCTAAAATCCGCAGCACAATATTCTCGCCCCAAGTGGTAGGCTGCGCCGCCACCCGAAAATCCAGCGGTCTGCCAGCTAGGGTGAGCGAGATGCGGCCATCTTGCGGCGAGCGGGTTTCGGCGATATTCATATTGCTCATCACCTTTAGCCGCACCACCATCGCAGGCCAATAGGTTTTGTGCAGGGCGCGAATTTGCCGTAGCACACCATCGATGCGGTAGCGAATCCGCACAAAAGACGATTCAGGCTCAAAGTGGATATCCGATGCGCCGCGCGTGCAGGCATCGGCCAGCAGCGCATCAATCAGGCGCACTACCGGCTGGTTGTACTCGGCCTCGGCGTGCTGCAGACTGGCGTAATCAATCACCCCGGTTTCTATTTCATTCAAAATGCCATCGATAGACAGCTCAAAACCATAATATTGATCGATGGCGTGGACTAAATCAGATTCTGCAGCCAGCAGAGTTTCCAACTCGTATTTGTCTTTAAGCAGAATACGCACCTGATCCAGCGCAACCAGGTTATTCGGGTTAGACATCGCCAGCGTCAGCTTATTTCTTTCCGTATCCAGCGACACGGGCAGCAGCATATGCCGCTTGGCCACGTCTTTAGGCACCAGCTTAATCGCCTGCGTGTCGGCCAGAATCTTGGATAAATCGACGCTGACCTGCCCTAGGTTTTCAGACAAGGCATCACGCAAGATGCCTTCAGACACAAAGCCCAGCGACACCATCAGCTTGCCAAGTGGCACGCCGCTGCGCCGCTGCTCAAAGAGGGTAATACGCAGCTGATCTTCTGACAGCAGGCCTTTAGAAACCAGCAGTTCGCCCAGCGGCAGCTTTCTGACCGGCGCGTTCATAAGTGCTCCATGGCATGCAAGCTTGTTTTGGCAAGCAGGTAAGCCACCAAATCTGATCCGCTGGCTGGCGCTAACTTTGTGGCGGTCATCATCATTGCGACTCCAAAGCTTTTAATCTTGCTTCGGCGCTCGCCCGATCAAAAGTCCCTTTGCCTGCTAAGGCTTGCCGGTAATACCTTGCTGCAGATTTATTTTCTTGTAAGTGCTCCAGGCTGATAGCCAGATTAAATGCGTAATCTGCATTCCCTGCATCAAGGGTCAGCGCTTGAAAATATGCACCCTGTGCCTCACTCCAGCGATTTTGCCCCGCGTAAAAATTAGCCAAGGCAAATGCGGCATCGGCCTGCTGAGACGAGAGCTGGCGCAGGCCTGCTTCAGAGCTTTCATTCGCAGGGGTTAGCGAGTACAAAGCCGACTGCGCCACTTCATCTCTTGGATACAGCGATAATATTTGCCGGTAAAAATGAGTGGCCTCAGCGCCTGCGCCCCGCTTTATCGCAAGGGCGGCCATTCCCAGCAAGGCATCACGATTGCGGGCATCCAGCTGCAGTATGCGCCGGTAGCCCTCCTCAGCCGCCCGATAATCGCCCAGCTGAAAAGAGCGATATGCCATCGCCAGCGGCAGCGGAACTGCAGCCTCATTATTTTGTGTTTCAAAACGAATGCCCGCGCCATTGGGTGCACCGGAACGCTCCTCCACTCTGGCCGCATCACCTTTGTAGCGGGCAGGAACAGGCAGGGGGGCCGGAGTCAGCACGACCACCACAGCACTGGCTGCCCGAACAGGAAGCGGAGTAGCTGGCACCGGACTGGAGGCAGGTGCTGCCGGGGCCGCCTCTGCGATGGCTGGTGCTGGTGCTGGTGCTGGTGCTGGTGCTGCAACAGCAGACAATGTCAGTGCCTGATACTGCCACCAGAAATAGCCCCCCATTCCCCCCATAATCAAAACGCCACCCAGCACCAGCCAGGGAAGCGAATGGGAACGCTGCCTAGGCTTAACTGCTGGTGGCGGAGCAACAATAGGTGCGGGTGGAGGGGCGGTCATGGTCACAGGAGCCACAGGCTCTTTTGGAGCAGCAGGCGGAGGTGTGCTTTTCAGCCAGGTAAGATCTTCTTCAGGCTCTGGTGTATTAAGCGGCGCTGGCGGTAAATTAGCCGTATCCACGGCTAAATTAACCTGATCGGTTTGATTGGCCTGACCGGCTGGAGCCGGTTCGGCGGGCGGCACAGGCAGGGCCAAATCATCTAATGGCAGCGGTACAAACTCCCATGGTGCATCGGTAGGAGGGGATAAGGGCTCAGTATCTTCCAAAGATAATGAAGTGGTTACTTCCTCCAGCGCATCTGGCACTTGCTCATCAGCAACATCACTTAGCTGCAGGTGGGTATTCAGATCAGCGGCTTGATCCGTTGCAGTGGTAAGGTTTTCATCACCTGCAGCCAAGGCTGCCGCTTCACGCAGCCGTTTGGCTTCCTCCGCTTTTTTTAAGGCCTGCAGCAATAAGCTCATGGTTTAGTCCCCAAAGGAACACCTCCGGACTGAAATGCCGATAAATCATGATCAGCTTCATTCTTAAAAAACTGATCATTAGGTAAAAACTGCTGGTAATTACCTAAATCGCTACTATCCCTGATTAAAACAGGTCGTAAAAAAACCACTAATTCAATTTTTCTAACTTTATCATTGCGGTAGCTGAATAAATCGCCCACATAGGCCATTCGGGATAAACCTGGCACCCCCTGCCTGTCATTATTTAATGAATCCTGAATTAACCCACCCAAAATAGCCACTTGCCCGCTGGCTACTTTTAATGTGGAATCAAATTCCCTGACCTGCAATATAGGCACCAGGCTTTTAATTTGTGTATTGTTGGCTGCGGCCAGAATGGCTACAGCAGGGTCTTCAATAAATGAATTAATATTGGTAATGGTTGGCCTTACATTCAGTGCCACCTGACCATCTTCAGATATTTGCGGCGTCACCTGCATCACCAAACCAATAGGCACGGTATGCAGCTCGCTATCGTAAGTAGCCTGTGTGGTGACTTTCCCATCTGTTACAACGGGTGGTGTGACTTTAATTGTAAAATACACCTGCTCTTCCACAACCTTCATTACGGCAGTCTGATTATTTAATGCCATGATTTTGGGGCTGGATAACACACGGGTGCGGCCAAATTGCTCCAGCATTTTAATCGTGAAGTTAAATGTACCGCTTAAAATACCCCCCGTTTTGGTATAGGAAAGAATACTTAAAGGGGCAGTACCCAGATTATTAGCCAGAGATTTCTGTTGAAAATTTAACTGATTATCTGTTTCACCTATCCGGCTCCAATCTACCCCGGCCTGATACTGATCAGATAATAAAACCTCTACAATCGTGGCCTCAATCAGCACCTGACGCAAAGCACCGCTTTGTACTGCATTTAAATACTCGGCTACTTTTGCGTGTTCCTTCTGACTGGCCCTTATTGTAACAACACCTGTTTCTGGATTAAGAATGACTAATCTGCTGCTATCTGCCGGCGGGCTGGTTTTATTAATAGGCTGTGATTCACCTGATTTTATTTTTTCTGTTTCTGCATTGGTTTTATTAGCCTGGGCTATATCTTTGGCTGCCTTTGCTGCTTCTGCAGCTGTTTTAACGACTTCTTTTTTATCAACAGAGACATTACTCTTAACAGCCTGTGCGCTTTGATCCTGCACAATGGCCCCCAGCTGCGCCCCACCAGTTTTTGCTTCAGCCGAGATACCCAGCAGCTCTTTTAAATTTAAATCGATCTGTTTCCACAAATGATGATCGGCCAGCATATCAATTTGCGTATTAGAGCTATTGCCAGACCCACCTCCACTGCCACTGCTTACCGAATTAGCCAGCGTAACGTTAGATTTAACATTTCTAGATAAATTAAAATAATTCATTCTGTAGGTTTTAAGATAGGGTAAATCTGGCGTAACAGTTAGCACGCCGTTTTCCAGCTCCCAGCGCAAATCAACTTGTTTGCTCATCCGCTCTAATATTTGCGGCAGCGTCTGATTAATTGCATTTAATGTAACATTGCCGCTTACCCCGGCATGTACATCCACGTTTATTCTGGCATCCCGCCCTAGGGCAAATAAAATTTCATTTACAGACACCTGATGCACCACCACGCTATAGGTGGCCGTTTTAGCAGCGGGCTGTGGCTTAGGTAAAACAGGCATTGCACTGACCGGCTTTGGAATCTCAGAAGAGACGGCTTTAGCTTCTAAATGGCGGCCAGTTTCCATCTCCAAGCCCGATTGACCCGCGCAGGCACTGAGCAAGGAAACCAGAATTAAAATTTGCCACCGCATAATTGAGCACTCATACAGAAACATCTGCTGTTTTATAGCCGGATCATTACTTCATCAGGCCAGCCATTTAAGTTCGGCATGAAATCATTTATAGAATGGAATAATTAATTAGTCCTGATTAATAGCTTATCTTTGCTTTTTATTCATACTTACAGATTCCACAATTCGTCCCGCATCCCCCCCACCGTGCGTAAAATAGGCTTATTTTTTCTGAGTGATTCCGGCAGAGTGGCCATTGCGGCCTTGGCGCTGTTTTTATCAGGGAAAAGACCATAAACTAGGCCCCAGCCTTTATTACCCCTGACTTCAGCGGGATAAATTAATAATTGCTCCTGGGGCAATAACAGAGCGGCCTGTACCAAGAATTTTTCTAATTCAGCTGTTTTTGATTGAGAAGTCACCAGCAGCATAACCGCCGTTTCGCTCGCCTCCGCCCGATTCATTTTTTGCCTGGATTCAGTCAGTTTTTGCCGCAAAGCTGCAGAAAGCGGCACTTCAGGGACCAAGGTTTCCGGGCTGCTGGCTGATGCCAGGGGTGTTGATGCCACTACCGCCTGAGCTGGCGGGTTTGCGGCTTGCATCAGGCCCGCCCATACGCCTCCAGCCAGCCCCACAGACAGCACAATCCATCCCCAACCGGTGCGCTTTTTAACCGACTTGAAAGCGCTGTCTTTCACCGCTGCGCTTACGTGCTTTGCTGTAATGGAATGCTGGCTCTGGCAAAATGCAGCCATTAAAGCTTTATCTGCCAGAATATTTATCCGCCGGGTTAATCCTTCCGAAGCACGGTAAATAGACGTCAGCGCCTCGGCTTGAAATAACGCAGGGCCACGATACCCTGCCGTGCGCATCCGAAAATCGATATAAGATTCAATATCTTTTGCTTTAAGTGGTGCAAGCTGAAATACATGGGTAATCCGCTCACGTAATTGGCGTAAATCTTGGCTGGCTAAACGCGCATCCAGCTCGGTTTGCCCAAATAATACGATTTGCAATAGCTTGTGGTGACCATGATCCAGATTTGAAAGCAGCCTGACTGCCTCTAGGCTTTCTGTTGGCATGGCATGGGCTTCATCGATCAGAATGACCACCTGCCGCCCTGTGGCAAAACGCTCGAGTAAAGCGGCCTGCAAATCCCTTACTCTGCCACTGGTGTATGTTGCATCGCAAACAATGCCCAAATCCTCAGCAATCATCAGCATTAATTCATCCGGCTTCATGGCGGGATTGGCGATATAAACGCTGTCTACACTGGCAGGTAAACGTTCGATCAATACCCTGCACAGCATGGTTTTGCCACTTCCGACTTCCCCCACCACTTTAACCAAGCCTTCTCCGGCTAGGACGGCATATATCAAAGCATCCAGAGTAGCGCCCCGCTCAGCCCCAACAAAGAAAAACTCAGGGTGTGGCGTAATCCGAAAAGGGGGTTCGTTTAAGCCAAAGTGTTCCAGATACATTGATGATCCTGTCTATGGATGAACGCTTGCTTTCATACTAGTACGAGGATTCAGTAAAAATTAAACAAATATCTGGACGGACAGGTCTTTGCCTGAGCGCAATAAAACGCTGCAGAGTGAGCGCCGCAGCTGCAATGCTCATCAGTCATGAAATAAAGAGGGAATTAAATTTAAAACCAGCAGGAATAAAGGCAATAGAAATGTTGTTTTTTCGTATGTTTGCATGCCATTTTTGGCGGGTTTATCGGGGCGAAAAACACGAGAATTGCTGCGGATTCCCCGGCAGCAAAGGTGATACAAGACTTGCCGTGAGATGCCAGCTTTGTTGCATGGCAATAATTCCATACATTTTCATACAAAGTTAACCTACCTGATCAGGCCAGACCCACCTACAATACCCCCTTTTTATGCCAAGAGTATCGTGCACCATGCCTTCCTCGCTGGTCCAGTTTGAGAATGTGAGCTTTGCTTACGGTGAACGTCCGGTGCTTACCGATGTCTCACTGAGCATCAAGCCCGGCCAGGTCGTTGCCATCATGGGTGGATCCGGCTCGGGCAAAACCACCATCCTCAAGTTGATTGGCGGGCAAATTCAGCCCCATCTGGGCAAGCTGACGGTTGCCGGAGAGGATGTGGGCAGGATGAACGAGGCCAGTCTTTACAAAATGCGTAAAAAACTGGGCATGTTGTTTCAGTTTGGCGCACTTTTTACTGATTTATCTGTATTCGATAACGTGGCTTTTCCACTCAGAGAGCGCAGCAATCTGCCCGAATCCATGATTCGTGATTTAGTGCTGATGAAACTAAATGCCGTGGGCTTACGCGGCGTCAGTGATCAGATGCCATCAGAGCTGTCTGGCGGTATGGCAAGGCGTGTGGCATTGGCAAGGGCAATTGCACTTGACCCTGCTGTGATGCTTTATGACGAGCCATTTACGGGTTTAGATCCCATTTCGCTCGCCACTATCGGCCAGCTGATCCGTAATTTAAATGATGCCCTTGGCACGGCATCGGTGATTGTGACGCACGATGTTGAAGAATCGCTGTCGATTGTGGACTACGTCTATTTTCTGGCTGACGGCAAAATAGTGGCCGAAGGTACGCCTGAGCAAGTTCGTTCATCAACTCACCCTTTTGTAAAACAGTTTATCAATGGGGAAACAGACGGCCCTGTGCCTTTCCACAAACCCGCTCTCCCCTATGCCAGCGATCTGGGATTGGAGCCTCGCCGTGCTTAATTATCTGTTTAATGCCATCTCAAAATTTGGCCGGCCGTTCAGCAACATCATCATCAAGCTGGGCTTTGCCTGCCGCTTTATGCTGGCTATCCTGCGTCATTCCCCTACCTCCTTGCTCAGGTTTCAGCTTACAATGCGTGAAATTTGGTTTGCAGGGGTACTCTCTGTATTGATTATTGCGGTATCAGGCCTGTTTGTAGGCATGGTATTGGCCCTGCAAGGTTTTGATACGCTGCAGCGCTTTGGTGCAACCGAATCGTTGGGCATTTTAGTTGCACTGTCTTTGGTCAGGGAGCTAGGGCCTGTGGTGGGGGCTTTACTGTTTGCCAGCCGTGCGGGCTCGGCCATTACCGCAGAAATTGGCCTAATGAAAGCCACAGAACAACTGGCTGCAATGGAAATGATGGCCGTTAACCCCATCGCCCGCGTCGTTGCACCGCGTTTCTGGGGGGGCGTGATCTCTATGCCTCTGCTGGCGGCCATGTTTAGTGCAATGGGTATTTTTGGCGGCTATCTGATTGGGGTAAAGCTGCTTGGCCTGGATGAAGGCGCTTTTTGGTCGCAAATGCAAAGCGCTGTGGATTTTCGCCAAGATGTGATCAACGGCGTGATCAAGAGCGTGGTATTTGGTATTGCCATCTCACTCATTGCCGTCTTTGAAGGGTATGATGCGCCGCCCACCGCTGAGGGCGTATCTGGAGCAACAACCCGTACGGTTGTGACCAGCTCACTTGTCATTCTGGCGCTGGACTTTGTGCTCACCGCCTTTATGTTCAGAGGAATTTAAGAATTTCCGGATGGCCCGGCTTATGGCCGGTTCATCCGCTATTAAGTGTCTAAGGGGTATTAAAATGAAAAGAGGCATGATTGATTTCTGGGTAGGTCTGTTTGCCGCTGCAGGCATTGCCGCCTTGCTGTTTTTATCTTTGCGCGTCAGCAGCCAAACTACTTTACCAGCGTCCAACAGCTACGAGCTTACGGCTAATTTTGACAATGTAGGCGGGCTTAAAGTACGAGCCCCTGTAAAAAGTGCCGGGGTTTTGGTTGGCCGTGTGAGTAGTATCACTCTGGATACAGAGCGTTACGTTGCACGGGTGAAGCTGGATATGGATAGTCGCTATCATTTCAGCAAAGATGCTTCTGCTGAAATCCTCACCTCGGGCCTTTTGGGTGAACAATACATCGGCGTAACATCCGGCGCAGACGACAAAATGCTTCAGGCTGGAAATAGCTTCACCATTACTTCTTCAGCCATCGTGCTGGAGCAATTGATCAGCCGGGTGCTGTTTAACAAAGCAGAAACCGCTGCTGAGAAATGATCGTAAGCAATATCAATGGAGTACACAAAATGAAAAAATGGATCCTCGCCCTCTCAATGGGTTTTATCGCCACCTGCAGCCTTGCCGCGCCAGTTGAATCGCCAGAATTAATTGTAAAAAATGTCAGCCGTGATGTGCTGGAAATCATCAGGAAAAACGATAAAGATCAGCTGAAAGCCAGAGATTTAGTCGACACACGGGTTGCGCCGCTGGCTGACTACAACCGTATGACCATGCTGGCCGTCGGGCGCAACTGGAAAACAGCAACGCCGGAACAACAGCAAGCTTTAACACGCGAATTCCGTACCATGCTGGTTCGCACTTACTTCTCTGCGCTGTCTATCTACAAAAACGCACAGGTTGATGTAAAAGGCACGCGCGCGGGTAACGACTCCAGTGAAATGGTCGTACTGACCGAAGTCAGCCTGCCAGGCCAAAAGCCTATCCCGCTTGATTTTAGCTTTGAAAAAACCGAGGCAGGCTGGAAAACTTACGACATCGCTGTCGATGGCATTAGTTTTATTAATAATAACCGTAATCAGTTTAATGCCATCATTCGTAAAGATGGCCTTGATGGCCTCATCAAACAATTATCTGATCGCAACAACGCACAGCGTAACGCCAGCAAATGAAAACATTTCAGCCCAATGGGGTGCTTACGCTTGAATCCGCAAGCCGCCAGCTCGCCACATTGCCCAGCTTGGGGCAAGGCGAGCAGCTGAATGTAGACTTAAGCCAAATCACAGCAGCAGATTCCAGTGCAGTTGCACTGCTCCTGCACTGGATGCGCACTGCCCAGAAGCAAGGGGCAGAATTGCAATTCTCCGGAGTACCAGAGGGGCTGGCCGGTTTAATTCGCCTCTACGAAGTAGATATTCTTTTACCACTGAGTAAGCAGATATAAATTTTCAGCCCTGATTGCACTGAGCGCTGTTCTATAAAGCAGCGCTAAGCTGCAAATCAGCCTAGAATATCGACCTTGCTCACTTATTTACGACACACATGCGCCGTCTTCTTCCTTTTTTTGCCCTCCTGCTTGGCGCATGTGCGACGCCACAGAATAACTACGACCCTATCGAGCCTGTGAATCGCGGTATTTATGCGTTTAACAACACGATAGATAAAGCTGTTGTTAAACCCGCCGCTGAAGCTCACGAAAAATACTCACCTGGCCCTGTTAAGCAGGGTGCGAGTAATTTCTTTGACAATATCGATGATTTTTTTGCATCGTTTGGTGCACTGCTCCAAGGCAAAGGCAGCGAAGCGGGCCACAGCATGGGCCGTGTATTGGTTAACACCACACTAGGCATGTTTGGCTTAGTCGACTGGGCCAGCGATATGGGCCTCAAAAAAAGCGACGAAGACATTGGCCAGGCTCTGGGCAGCTGGGGAATGGGTTCTGGTCCCTATTTAATGATTCCTTTTCGTGGCCCAACCACGCTCAGAGACAGCAGCGATTTAGCGGTACGCTTCTTTGCTGATCCATTAGATATCTGGGATGGCACCCAAGAGCTAAGCACTCAAGTGATTCGCTATGGCGCATGGGGCATAGAACAGCGCCGCCAGCTGCTGCCGCTGGATCAGCTGATTAATTCACAAGCCGATCCCTACGCCTATATACGCGACGCCTATCTGCAGCGCAGATACTTCAGAGTATGGGATGGCAATCCTCCCAAGCCTCTGCAATTAGGCCCAACAGACGAAGAGCTGGATGCGATTGATGCTGCGAAAGAGCAGCGTGCAAATGCATCTGCTGCAAGCGCACCTGCCAGCCTGCCAGCAAGCGCTGTTGCCGGGGTAGCCCCTTGAGCGCAATTGTTTTTGAATCAGTAGCCAAGCAATTCGGCGATTTCCATGCCCTGAAAGGCGTGAGCTTTACGGTAGAGCAGGGTGATTTTTTTGCCCTGCTGGGCCCCAATGGTGCCGGTAAAACCACGCTGATCTCTGCCCTGGCAGGCTTATCCCGGCCCACATCCGGGCATATTTCTGTGATGGGCTTTGATGTTCAGAAAGACTACCGTGAAGCCCGCCGGGCGGTAGGCATTGTTCCGCAAGAGCTGGTCTTCGATCCCTTTTTTACCGTACGCGAAACGCTGACATTTCAATCCGGCTATTTTGGCCTGCGCAATAATGGCGACTGGATTGACGAGATTCTCGCTAATCTGGGCCTTACCGACAAAGCCAACACCAATATGCGGGCCTTATCCGGCGGCATGAAGCGCCGTGTGATGGTGGCACAAGCCTTGGTGCACCGCCCGCCCGTCATCGTACTGGATGAGCCCACCGCAGGTGTGGACGTAGAGCTGCGCAAAACACTATGGGATTTTATCCGCCGCCTTAATAGCGACGGCCACACCATTGTGCTGACAACGCATTATTTAGAAGAAGCCGAAACCCTGTGCAATCGCATCGCCATGCTAAAAAAAGGCGAGCTGATTTCCCTTGAAAACAAAGATACGCTGATGAGCCGCGGTGCGGCACGCGAGTTATTTATCAAGATTAAGCCTGCCGTACTGCCCGCATCCCTTGCCCCGCTGCTGATTTGCGAGCGTGACAACGGCTTTGAGCTCAAACTTGCAGATTGCAAAGATCTGGAAGCCATCCTAACCGAGCTCAGAAATAACTCGGTTCAGCTCAGAGATATCGAAGTAGGCAAGGCCGATCTGGAAACGATTTTTGTCGACATGATGTCTGGCAGCTAATTCGCCACCAGCACATCACGGCCTATACACCATCTGCGACAAGAAGACACTATGCAAGGTTTTTACACGCTGTTTTACAAAGAAGTACTGCGCTTTTGGAAAGTTGCTTTTCAAACCGTAGCAGCGCCTGTGCTCACTGCGCTGATGTACCTGCTGATTTTTGCCCATGTACTCGACAGCCATGTCGAGCCCTATCCTGGCGTGCAATACACCGCTTTTCTGATTCCGGGCCTGGTGATGATGTCGGTGCTGCAAAACAGCTTTGCCAATTCATCCTCCAGCCTGATTCAATCCAAAGTGACTGGCAGCCTGATTTTTGCCCTTTTGCCACCGCTTTCACATATGGAGTTTTTTCTTGCCTATATGCTGGCGGCCATGGTGCGCGGGCTTGTGGTGGGTGCGGGCGTTTTATTAGTCACCATGTGGTTTAACCTACCGGCTTTTGCTCATCCGCT
Source organism: Iodobacter fluviatilis (assembly GCF_900451195.1). Lineage (NCBI taxonomy): Bacteria > Pseudomonadati > Pseudomonadota > Betaproteobacteria > Neisseriales > Chitinibacteraceae > Iodobacter > Iodobacter fluviatilis. The sequence goes on along the minus strand of NZ_UGHR01000003.1, from coordinate 455,556 downwards.
GTGGATTTTAGTCTTTGCACTGACCAGCTCGGCACTGATGGCTGCCCTAGGCATTCTGGCGGGCATCTGGGCAGAAAAATATGACCAGCTGGCTGCATTTCAAAATTTTCTGATTATGCCGCTGACGTTTTTATCCGGCGTGTTCTATTCCATTCACAGCCTGCCTGCCTTCTGGCAGGGCGTATCGGCCTGGAACCCAATTTTTTATATGATTGACGGTTTTCGCTACGGCTTTTTTGGCGTAAGCGATGTATCGCCATGGCATGCTTTAGCCGTTGCAGCGCTTTCTTTAGTGATTGTAGGCAGCGCTGCCTACGCATTGATTAAATCTGGTTACAAATTAAGGCAATAACCCCATGACTCCCGAATCAGTACAAGCCTTACTTACCGATCGCCTCAGCGCCACTGCGGTTGAAGTAACAGGCGATGGTCATCATTTTTATGCGCGTATCGCATCCCCCCGCTTTGAAGGCCTTGGCCTGCTGGCCCGCCACCGTTTAGTAAAAGACGCGGTTAAACCAGAAATTGATTCGGGTGAATTACACGCCCTGTCGCTGGAAAAAACGCTCACGCCAGCCGAATGGGCAGAGCGTGTAGTGTGAGTAAGGAAGATCGCTTCAACCTTGATGGCATAGAAAAAAACCGCGCCAAGCTGGAACAAGCCATCGTTGATGCAAAAAAACCGCCAGACCGCAGCTCGCAAAAGCTGGCTGCCTTAACCAATCTGCCATGGCTGATCGCTGGCGTTGCCGCGCTGCTTTGGTATTGCCTGAAATAACTTCAAGAGTTCGACAAATGGACAAATTAAAAATTACTGGCGGCACCCCGCTGGCTGGTGAAATTTCTATCTCTGGCGCAAAAAACGCTGCATTACCTATTTTATGTGCCAGCTTACTGACAGCAGGCACTTTACGCCTAACCAATGTTCCCCAGCTTGCAGACGTAAAAACCACGCAAAAATTGCTGCAAGGCATGGGCGTGCGCGTCATGACCGATAACGTACACGAGTACGAAATCACCGCCAATGAAGTCACTACCCTGATCGCGCCTTACGAGCTGGTAAAAACCATGCGCGCATCGATTCTGGTGCTAGGGCCTACATTAGCCCGCTTTGGCGAAGCTCAGGTTTCTCTGCCAGGTGGCTGCGCCATTGGTGCCCGCCCGGTTGATCAGCACATTAAAGGCCTGCAAGCCATGGGTGCTGAGATTGTGATCGAGCACGGCTATGTAAAAGCCACTGGTAAGCTGAAAGGCGCACGCATTGTTTGCGATATGGTTACCGTAACCGGTACTGAAAATCTGCTGATGGCCGCCACTCTGGCAGACGGCATCACGATTATCGAAAACGCAGCGCGTGAACCCGAAGTCGTCGATCTGGCAGATTGCCTGATCAAAATGGGCGCAAAAATCAGCGGCCACGGCACAGATACCATTACCATCGAAGGCGTGGCCGAGCTGCACGGTGCAGAACACGCCATCGTGCCGGATCGCATTGAAACCGGTACTTTCCTGATTGCCGCAGCTGTGGCGCAAGGCAAGCTGGTATTACGCAATACCCGTGCCGACATCATGGAAGCCGTGCTAGAAAAACTGCGCGAAGCGGGTGCTTATATCGAAGCTGGCGATGATTGGATCGCCATTGATATGAAGCAACGCCCTAAGGCCGTAAATATCCGTACCATGCCCTACCCTGCTTTTCCAACCGATATGCAAGCGCAGTTTATGCTGCTGAACTGTGTAGCGGAAGGCACGGGCGTGATCACCGAAACCATTTTTGAAAACCGCTTTATGCACGCACCCGAGCTGATCCGTATGGGCGCTAAAATCAATACCGAAGGCAATACAGCCATTGTGACCGGTGTTGAAAAACTAGAAGGTGCCACCGTGATGGCCACCGACCTGCGCGCATCAGCATCCTTAGTGATCGCAGGCATGATTGCCAGTGGTGAAACCATTGTTGATCGTATCTACCATCTGGATCGCGGTTACGAACATATCGAGCGCAAACTGTCTGCTGTTGGCGCCCAAATCGAGCGGATTTCCTGAGTAGAATCTGGCGGGCAGCCTGTCGGACTTGAACGTCCGTAGCGAGAAAACATCCGGTTTGAGACAGATTTTGAGATTTTTTGAGGCGAATAGCGGGCATGTAGCGATAAAAAGCTCGAAATATGGCCCAATCCGGTATTTTCGCAGTAGGACAGTCTTAAATCCGACAGACTACTAGCATAAGCAGCTAGGGTGAGAAAACCCGCCTTGGCTGGCTTAAATGCTCAGGCTGCTTTGCAAAAATACTTTTTCCTGGCCGCTTTGCATAAGCAGACAGATTAGGGTAAAACCTAGTCTGCACACACACCGACCCTGGGACATAACCATGCTGATTTTCAATCCCAAACCCGCCCCGGAAGAACAAGACAATAAGCCACGCCTGCCTTCGCAAAATGAAAAAGGTGCAGCCGCTTTAGCCCACCTTGCAGGCGTATTCTGGCTCCCCATCCTGCCGATGGCGGTACTGGCCCTGATGATCCCCCTGATCGTGCTGCAATTTGCCCGTGTGCATTCTGACTATGTAGAGCAACACGCCATCAGCGCATGTAATTTTCAGCTGCTGATGGGCTGCCTGTACGCCCTTGCGATGCTGGCTGGCTTTATTGTGCACAGCCCGCTGCCACTTTGGTGGATTGCCATTGGCTCAGCTATTTTTGCCCTGTGGGAAGGTGCAAAAGCCATCAACGGCTGGCCATCCAAATACCCCGTCAGCTTAAAGTTATTTAAGTAATCCAATCAACGCCCGCACGCAGATCACCTGGAGATTCACGCGTTGAAACACGGGCTGGCGTAACTGACAAAAGCGTGCAATATCAACCGTCATTCTCTGGCCATCAGCCAGCAAGCTGATTACATTGTCGTTGCCACATTAAATCTACCGGACGTATTTATGATCACCATCGCGCTATCCAAAGGTCGTATCTTCGAAGAAACGCTGCCCCTGTTGGCCGCAGCAGGAATTGTCCCTTCTGAAGCGCCAGAATCCAGCCGCAAGCTGATTATTGGCACCAATATGGAAGACGTCCGGCTGATTATTGTCCGTGCAACCGATGTGCCCACCTATGTGCAATACGGTGCAGCAGATTTAGGCATTGCCGGTAAGGATGTGCTGCTAGAGCATGGTGGCGCTGGCCTTTATCTGCCGCTGGACTTAGATATCGCCAAATGCCGGCTGATGGTGGCCGTGCAAAATGGGTTTGATTACGAAGGCGCGGTAAAACAAGGCGCCCGTTTACGCATCGCCACAAAATACACCGAATGCGCGCGCGAACACTTCGCCAATAAGGGCGTGCACGTCGATTTAATCAAGCTCTACGGCTCGATGGAGCTGGCCCCGCTGGTTGGCCTTGCAGATGCCATCGTCGACCTCGTATCCACGGGCAGCACGCTCAAAGCCAATAATCTGATGGCCGTAGAAGACATCCGAGAAATCAGCTCCCGCCTTGTGGTAAACCAAGCTGCGCTGAAGCTTAAACACAGCAAACTCCAGCCGATTATTGATGCCTTTGCAGCAACTGTGGCGGCAAGGCAAGCAGCCTGAGCGTCTGGCTTAGGGCGGGCGCAAGCCGCGAGCAAATCTGAAAAATACGCGGGTTTCACTCGCCCAACGATGATTCAATGCCTGTAATGCGCTATCGGTGCGCAACGACTTCGTCGTTGTACACCCTATAAACTGTGCATCCTATAAACCAATTGGATATAAATATACCCAATCCATTCATTTCACTTTTTCATAATCAAATAAATTAATTAATTCCACAACCGAAGATATGCCCATCGCATTCAATTACTATTATTATTAATTAATCAAACAATTATGGTTGACATTCATTACCTGATCCGTAAAATGCCCTGCATATTAACTATCTAAGAGGCTGTCTGTGGACAACGACGGATGTAATCGATCTGTGTTGGTAACCGCGGTATAGCAGGATAAACAGATTCAATCTGCCATATCCTGCAACGCAGGGTGTGGTGTCTTTGGGCTTAGCCCCGCTCACCTTCTCCATTACATAATTAAACAGCAAACTGCTGTTTTATGCCTATGGCTGGGTTTCATCCTTATTGATATCAATCGTCCTCCCTTTATTTTTCGGAGGCTGGAATGCACTTTCTAAAACGACTTATCATCGCCATACGGGGCACGCATGCCCGTGAGATTCATCAATCACAGTATTTTTTAAATATCAGCAGCTCTGAATCAACGATCAGCGATCTACGCAAGATGCTGATTCATAAGTTAAATCTACTTGGCTTTCAGGCCCGCCAGCTCAAGATTTTTCGCCAGGCCGAAGGCACGTTCTGCCTGTCGGTGCTGCTGAATTTATCAGCAGATTTACGCCAGAGCTTTATCCAGATGGCCATAGGCTTAAGCCAGCATCAGGATGTGTGCCATATTCAGTGGGGGCTGAGAAGCAATAAACCCCGCCTGCGCAGCTAAATATACCAGACGTATATTTAATTATTTAATAGGGCCTGCTTAATTAAGCAGAACTCATCAATACAATTATTCATTTGAAATATGAAAGGTATCTGCTCGCCTTAAATAATTTAAATTTATATATATTTTTTAAATCAGATAGGACATCAAAAATGCCAGACGAACCGATATTGCCCGCTGAATTGCTATTTAGTTATTCAGCGGGCCAATTAAATCTATTCCTTTTATTTCAGCGCCCCGCCAGCGCGAAAGGGGATTGCTTTGCCTGAATAATGCAATGCATTCCTGCTGGCGCACAGGAAGATCAGTATGTATCAAAACTACAGCACCGCCATCAAGCAGCCAGCACCACAAGCCAGCGCTTTAAGTGATACAGCCGCCGCCGAGCTACTCAAAGCCAATGGCCTCAACGAAGTCGCGCACGACAAGCCACCTCACGCCCTCGTCCAGCTTTATCTCGCTTTTAAAAATCCCTTTGTCATGGTGCTTTTGGTGCTTGCCTTTATCACCTACTTCACCGATGTGCAGTTTGCCGAAGCGGGCGAGCCAAGCTGGGTTGGGATTATTATCCTGACCACCATGGTGACTTTAAGCAGCTTATTACGCTTCTTTCAGGAATATCGCACCGGCAAATCAGCCGAAAAACTCAAATCCCTCGTCAGCAATACCGCAACGGTGCTGCGTAAACCCGCCAAAGGCCAGACACGTAAGCTTGAAGTGCCCATGAGCCAGGTGGTCGTCGGCGATATTGTCTGCCTGCAAGCGGGGGATATGATTCCGGCTGATATCGAGCTTTTAGAATCCCGAGATTTATTTGTCAGCCAAGCGGTATTAAGCGGTGAAGCGCTGCCGGTAGAGAAATACGACACGCTTGGCGACGTGGCGGAAAAATCCGCCCAAGCAGCACCAAGCGAAGAGGTAATAGACAGAACAGAAAAATCGGCACTCGCCAGCATCAGTGATGAAAGCCTGCTTGATCGCAGCAATATCTGCTTTATGGGCACCAATGTGGTGAGCGGCATCGCCACCGCCCGGGTGATTGCCATCGGCAACCATACTTACTTTGGCTCTTTGGCTAAAAATGTACTCAGCCATAAGCGTGTAGAAACCAGTTTTGATCGCGGCGTCAGCAGCGTTTCATGGCTGCTGATTCGCTTTATGCTGGTGATGGTGCCGCTAGTATTTCTGATTAATGGCCTGACCAAGGGCGATTGGCTATCTGCGCTGACCTTTGCAATGGCGGTTGCCGTGGGACTGACGCCAGAAATGCTGCCGATGATTGTTTCGGCCAACCTGGCCAAGGGCGCAATCGCCATGGCTAGGCGCAAAGTAGTGGTCAAGCGGCTCAATTCTGTACAAAACTTTGGCGCAATGGATGTTTTATGCACGGATAAAACCGGCACGCTGACGCAGGATAAAATCATTCTGGAGCAGCATTTTAATTGCGATGGCGAGCAGGATGAGGGGATTTTACATCTGGCTTGGCTCAATAGCGTGCACCAGAGCGGTATGAAAAACCTGATGGATATTGCGGTGATCGAGCGAGCCACCGAGCTGAACAACCTGCCTTTAGGCTATAGCAAAATCGACGAACTACCCTTTGATTTTATCCGCCGCCGCCTGACCGTTGTGCTGGAAAATCGCAAAGCTCAGCAGCTAATGATCTCCAAAGGGGCGGTAGAAGAAATGCTCGCCGTATCCACCCATTACCAAGATGGCGATACTGTCCGCGAGCTAACCCTGCCAGAAAGAACACGCATCCTGAAACAAACTCAGGATTACAACGCTCAAGGCTTCCGCGTTTTACTGGTCGCCAGCAAAATCATCGACAACAATCAACAGCAGTACAAAGTGGCCGATGAAAAAGATCTGGTGGTGCGTGGATTTTTAACCTTTCTTGATCCGCCTAAAGCATCCGCCGCCCCAGCGATTAAAGCGCTGCAAGAGTATGGTGTGGCCGTTAAAGTGCTGACGGGCGACAATCCGATTGTCACCAGTAAAGTCTGCCGTGACGTTGGCCTAAACCCCGGCACGCCGCTCTTAGGGCCGGAAATCGAGCTGATGGACGATGTTGCACTATGCCAAGCGGTGCGAGAATGCACCGTGTTTGCCAAGCTCACCCCGATGCATAAATCACGCGTGGTGAAAGCCCTGCAAGCCAATGGCCATACGGTAGGCTTTTTGGGCGATGGGATTAACGATGCGCCCGCATTGCGTGATGCGGATGTAGGGATTTCAGTTGATAGCGGGGCCGATATTGCCAAAGAAACCGCCGATATTATTCTGCTTGATAAAGACTTGATGGTGCTGGAAGAAGGCGTGATTAAAGGGCGTGAAACCTTCGGCAATATTCTGAAATACCTGAATATCACCGCCAGCTCTAACTTTGGCAATGTGTTCTCGGTGCTCGTCGCCTCTGCCTGGCTGCCTTGGGAGCCGATGTTAGCCATGCATTTGCTGATCCAAAACCTGATTTATGATATCTCCCAGCTGGTCTTACCTTGGGATAAGATGGATAAAGAGTTCCTGAAAAAACCACGCAAATGGGAAGCCGGTAATATCCGCCGCTTTATGGTCTGGCTCGGCCCCACTTCATCGGTATTTGATATCACCACCTACATCCTGATGTGGACAGTATTTGGTGCCGGAGCCGCGTATTACGCTGACGGCGGTGGCCAGAGCATTATGAATTCAGGCTGGTTTATTGTGGGGCTGGTATCACAAACCCTGGTGGTGCACATGCTGCGCACTCGCAAGATTCCGTTTATCCAAAGCCGCGCTTCGCTGCCGGTCATGATCTCAACGGTGATTGCTGTTGCCATCGGCTGCTGGCTGCCCTTCTCGCCACTGGCTGAATCAATCGGCTTTATCTCGCTCGATTCATCCTACTGGTACTGGCTGGCCGCCACGATGCTGGGCTATATGATGCTGGCGCAATTGGTAAAAACCATTTATATCCGCCGCTATGGGGTGTGGTTTTAAGCTGAATAATCTGCGAAGTAAACCCAAACCTTGGACCACTTCGGTCCCAGAGAACACGGAGTTTCACGGAGAAAAACAATTCTTGAATTAAGTTGTTTTGTAGGTTTTAAATATTTTAAAACCCAGAGATTAGGATTCGTACACGGCTCGTGGTACGGGGCTTAAATCTCCCCTTGAAACACGCCGGAGCGAGGAACAAGCGGGGCGGGGTTCCGGCAAGGGAGCGAGGTACGAGCCAATCCCGCCCGCCGCCGACCCGATTGGACCTCAGCAGGGGCTTTCGTGTATTGCGGTTGTCGCTTGGCTTCGTTTCTTGGCGAAGCAAGAAAGGAAGGCCCCGCGGTGGCTACCGCTCCTAAATCAACGTGCCAGAGGCACTAAAAAGACAATAACTGCATAATCATCAGCTCGAACAAAAAGCCCCTCAAACGTCGACTTTTTTAAGGGTACGCAAGCCGCTTTTCTTGCGCATCCTTAAAAACTCACCCCATCAACTCCCCTTCAACAACTGCGCTAAATCCAGCGCCGAGCGCACGCCCATTTTGGCAAAAACATTGGCACGGTGGACTTCTACCGTGCGGATGGCGATTTGCATTTCATCGGCGATTTGCTTATTGAGCTTACCCTGCAAAATCCAATCCATCACTTCGCGCTCACGCGGCGTAATCGAGGCGAGGCGCTTTTCTAATAATTGCTGATTACCGCGCACAGAATGGCGACCAATAGCCACCTCCAATGCATCATTAACCCGCTCCAGCAATTTCTTTTCACTGCATGGTTTTTCTAAAAAATCAAAAGCCCCCTGCTGAATCGCCTGCACCGCCATCGGAATATCACCGTGACCTGATAAAAACAACACAATCAGTTCACTGCCCAATTCATACATCTGCCCGAACACGGCTGGCCCGCTCAGACCAGGCATACGCACATCCAGCAGCACCACACCTTCGCTACTGGCATCAATGGCCATTAAAAAGTCCTCGCCCCCTTCAAAGGCATGCACGGTATAGCCATGGGAAAGCAATAACAGGCCGAGTGAATCTCTCACGGCAATATCATCATCAACCAAATAAACTGTTTTCATCGTGGCAGACTCATATAAAAATAAGTGCCCCCCTGTGGATGGGCTTCAAACCATAGTTTGCCACGATGCTGCTCTAAAATAGAACGACAAATATTCAGCCCAATGCCCATTCCCAGCGATTTAGTCGTAAAAAACGCATCAAATAAACGGCTGGCTACCTCTGGCGCAATACCTGAACCCCGGTCACATACTGATAAATAAACCGCTGTGTCATCGCAATAGGTAGCCAACCATACATCGCGGCGGCTTTGTGGTTGCTCACTACTGGCATCCAGCGCGTTTCGCAGCAAATTCAGCACCACCTGCCCAAGCAACACTTCATCGGCGTGAATCTGCGGCAAGGCAGCGCCCAAATTAAAATGCAGCCGCACACCCTGGCTGCGCGCACTGGCATCGATCAGCTCAAAAGCATTGCTGGCAATATGGTTGATATCGCAAGGCTCGCAATGCGGAGTGCGTTTTTGTACAAATTCGCGGATACGTTTCACCACGGCGGCGGCACGGTGTGCCTGGCCAGCAATTTTGCTGAGCGTTGAATCCAGCAACTCGTGATTATTCTGATTGGCAAACTGACGAGCCGCGCTGGCGTAATTACTCATCGCCATCAAAGGCTGGTTTAACTCATGGGCCAGGGTGGACGCCATTTCACCCATGGTGATCAGCTTGCCGGTGTGACGCAGCATTTCTTCCTGCTCCCGCTCCCTTGCTTCGGCGGCTTTTAAGGCCGTGATATCCACCACTGAGCTCATCCAGCCGCGCTGCTTGCCGGTCGCATCGATAAGCGGCGTGGTGTAAACACGGGTGGCAACCAGATGACCATCCCTGTGCCGCACCATTGATTCAAAACCATCGTGCGGCGCACGGCCACTGAGCACAATCTCGTTTTGCGCCTGATGCCCGGCGATATCTTCCGGGTTCCAATAAGGGTAAGGCGGCAGTGCACCGATCAGCTCTTCAGCGCTATAACCCACCATGCCGCAAAAGGCAGGGTTTACATACACAATGCGGCCATCCATATCACGGGCGCGCATCCCTACCGAAAGCGAATCTTCCATCGCGGTGCGAAAAGCGTGCTCTTCCCTGAGCGCGTTTTCTGCCAGTAATCGCGCCTGCATCTGGCGGCGCAAACGCCACCAGCTAAACAGCACAATCAAGGCCAGCCCCAGCACACTGGCAATCAGCAGTTTTTGTACCAGACCAGTTGGATGACGGTAAGCGGTGATGCGCAGCAGTAAGCCACTGCTGACTAAATCAAAGGGCAGCTGATAGCTAAGATTAGTCTCGTCAGCCTCGATTTTGGATTTACTAGCGATTTCCCGCCCGTCCGCATCAATCATCTCCAGCCGGTATTTATAGGCAAACCACCACGGCACCTGCTGCTGTAAGAGTTTTGGCAGGGCAATGGAGGCCACCAGCTCTAAATCATGCTCGGCCAGAATCAGCGCAATCATTCCCTTAGGGTAAAGCGGCAGGGTATAACTTGGCCGCCCCATTCCCTGCGCTAAAGCAATCGGCTCACGGGTCACTTCGGCGGATAAATGCTGACCATAGCTAAAACTCTGGTTTTTAGTACGCAGCTGAATGCCGGTAATCGCCGCATTTGCGCCAATAATCAAACGCGCACGGCTACGAAACTCGGCCTCGCTTAAGCTGCCATCGCGAGATTGCTCTAATAGTGCAGCCAAGCGTTCTTCAGATTGCCCCAGCACAAAGCGCAAATTCTGCTCTACCCACAGCACATCATTAATCAGCACCAGCCGTGCTTCTTCACGCTCGCCGTGGCGCAAATAGGCGAATAAGCCCAATACCGTGGCCAGAAACAAGACCAAGGCCAACCTTGGTAAAAACCAAGGATGAGCACTCAGGCGAAGTGAAAGAGTAGTAAGCAAACGCATACTCCAATGTTAGCACAGCGCAATTTCAGGCTTACTGTGGTTTACCACAGTCGTGACAACCACAATTGAAAACGCATTCTGACTGATCAACAATCATCTATACATTCAACAGCTTTGGAGATTGTAATGCGTACTTTACTAGCGGCCATTCTGGCTCTTACTGTCACTTCTTCCTTCGCGGCCGAAGCGCCGATCGTGATCAAGTTCAGCCACGTTGTTGCCGTTGATACCCCCAAGGGCAAAGCTGCTGATTACTTCAAAAAAATTGCCGAAGAACGCACCAAGGGCCGGGTTAAAGTAGAAGTTTATCCAAACAGCCAGCTGTACAAAGACAAAGAAGAAATGGAAGCGCTGCAATTAGGCGCAGTACAAATGCTGGCCCCTAGCCTGGCCAAATTTGGCCCGCTGGGTGTAAAAGAATTCGAAATTTTCGACCTACCGTATATTTTTGATAGCTATGCCGAAGTCGATAAAGTGATGAAAGGCCCGATTGGCGCCAAGCTGTTTACCAAGCTAGAAACCAAGGGCATTAAAGCGCTGGGCTTCTGGGAAAACGGCTTTAAGAATTTCTCCAGCAATAAACCGATCCGCACGCCAGACGATCTGCGCGGCATGAAAGTGCGTATTCAATCATCCAAAGTGCTGGACGAAGAAATGCGGGCCGTTGGCGCTCTGCCACAGGTGATGGCGTTTTCAGAAGTTTACCAAGCCCTGCAAACCGGCGTAGTAGACGGCACCGAGCTGGAGCCATCGAACCTTTACACCAGCAAAGCGTTTGAAGTGCAAAAACACCTCACCCTCACCAACCACGGCTTCCTTGGCTATGCCGTGATCGTCAACAAAACCTTCTGGGAAGGCCTGCCTGCCGACATTCGCACAATACTCACTACTGCGATGAATGACTCCTCCAATTACGCCAACCAGATTGCCAAGCAAGAAACCGACAAAGCACTTGCCGCCATCAAAGCCAGCGGCAAAACCACGATCTACACCCCAACCGCCGCCGAACGCGCGGCCTTCCGTAAAGCCCTCATCCCCGTCCACCAAAAAATGGCCTCCCGCTTTGGCCAAGATTTGCTGACCGAGATTTATAAAGAGACAGCGTTTAAGCCGGTTGAGTAAAGGGGTTTGAGGAGCATCCGCTTGTTGTATTCCCCCCTTTAAAAAAAAGGGGGCTAGGGGGATTTAGCATTGCATATCTTTACGGCAACAAGCCCCACACAAAGATAAATCCCCCTCAATCCCCCTTTTGCAAAGGGGGAAGCTGCAGCACTGAAGTGCCACCTAAATAATGTAGATACTTATGCTGCGGCGGGTTTCACCCGCCCTACGAGGAGCAAACCGCCCCTCTTAAAAAACCACCGTCCCTTCGGAGACTCTCATGAAAATACTCGATCACCTGGAAGAGTGGCTGATTGCCTCGCTGATGGCGGTGGCGACGCTGGTGATTTTTATCGCCGTGCTCCACCGCTACGCCTCCGGCGCCCATCTACCCATCATCCAAAACTGGCTGCTCAGCATCAACCTCTCATGGGCTCAGGAGCTGTGCATTATTTTATTTGTATGGATGGCTAAATTTGGTGCGGCCTATGGTGTGCGCGTCGGCATCCATGTGGGTGTGGATGTGATGATTAACCGGCTAGAGCCCAAATATCGCGCCGCCTTTGTGATGCTGGGCCTCTTAGCAGGAGCACTGTTTACCGGCATTGTGGCCGTGCTTGGCTCGCAATTTGTTTGGGGAAATGGCGCGCACTATGCCTTTACCCACGCTTTGGGCATGACCATAGGCAATCTGTATGAAGGCCCGACTACCCCCGATCTGGAATGGCCAACCTGGATGGTCTACAGCGCCATTCCCCTTGGTACCAGCCTGATGTGTTTGCGCTTTTTACAAGTTGCGGCCACCTTTATGCGTACCGGCGAGCTGCCTCATCATGACGTAGCGCACGTTGAAGGCCTAGAAGAAGAAGAAGAAGAAGAAGGAAAACCAGCATGAGTACCATTCCTGCACCAGAAGCGCACTGGTCAATCAAAATACCCGCCCTGGTATTCGGATCTTTAGCCATTATCGCCATCGTTGGCGGCAAAAAAGCCGTGGTGTTCTGCCTGCTGCTGGCACTAATGGCCACCGGCATGCCAATTTCTATCGCGCTGGGGCTGACCGTACTTACCTTCTTATTCACCATGACCAATGTGCCCATCGAATCGGTGGCGCTGAAATTGTTCACGGGGATAGAGAAGTTTGAAATTATGGCCATTCCCTTCTTTATTCTGGCCGGTAATTTCTTAACCCACGGTGGGGTAGCCCGCCGCATGATCGACTTTGCCACCAGCATGGTAGGCCACTTTCATGGCGGATTAGGCTTGGCGGGTGTGCTGGCCTGTGCATTATTTGCAGCGGTTTCCGGCTCCAGCCCGGCCACAGTAGTGGCGATTGGCTCCATCCTTTTGCCCGCCATGATTAAGCAAGGCTTTCCACGTCAGTTTGGTGCAGGGGTCATTACCACTGCTGGCGCTTTGGGGATTTTAATTCCGCCATCGATTGCCATGGTGATGTTCTCTGTCGCCACCAATACCTCGGTGGGTGCGCTATTTATGGCAGGGGTGATTCCTGGCCTGATGCTGGCATTTTTTCTGGGGCTGACCACCTGGTGGCGCGCACGTAAGTTTGGCTATCCACGCATGCCCAAAGCCACAGCGGGCGAGCGTTGGGGTGCTTTTCGCCGCTCGGTGTGGGGCTTAATGCTGATCGTACTGGTATTGGGCGGGATTTACACCGGCGTATTTACCCCAACCGAAGCCGCTGCCATCGCCGCCGTGTACGCCTTTATCATTGCCGTATTTGTATACCGCGATTTGCCACTTAGCCGCGTACCCAAAGTGCTGCTCGATTCAGCCAGCATGAGTGCCATGCTGCTCTACATCATTACCAATGCCGTTTTGTTCTCGTTTGTGATGACCAACGAAGGCATTCCGCAGGCCATGGCCGATTGGCTGCTGGGTATGGGCCTTGGCCCGATCACCTTTTTGCTGGCGGTGAATATTCTGCTGCTCTTGGCCGGTAATGTGATGGAGCCATCGTCCATCATTCTGATCATGGCCCCTATCCTCTTCCCTGTGGCGGTTAAGCTGGGTATCAATCCCATCCACTTTGGGATTTTGATCACCGTGAATATGGAAGTCGGCATGTGCCATCCGCCGGTAGGGCTTAATCTATATGTGGCCTCCGGCATTACCAAGATGGGCATCACCGAGCTCACCGTAGCGGTCTGGCCATGGCTGCTGACCATGCTGGGCTTTTTGCTGCTGATTACCTATGTGCCCGCCATCTCGCTGTGGCTCCCCACGGCCATGGGCATGATGTAGGCCCTGACGAATAAGCAAACCACACAGGCCCCAGCCGCATTGATAGCGGCTGGGGCCTGTGTTAGTTTTGCTCCTACCGCCGGGAAAAATACACAATGATCCAGTCACGCTATCAGGCCAAAATCGACACCCTGTTGGCCAGCGGCCAGCGCAAATTGCTCGGCATTGTTGGCCCACCCGGCTCGGGCAAATCCACACTGGCGCAGCAGATTCAGCAGCTTTATCCACAGCAAAGCGTTGTAGTGCCCATGGATGGCTACCATCTGGCCAATTGCGAGTTAGCCCGCCTTGGCAAAGCAGCAAGGAAAGGCGCAGAAGATACCTTTGATAGCGCAGGATTTGCCGCACTGATTCAGCGACTAAAAACCCAGCCAACAGATGAAACCATCTACGCCCCCGAGTTTCGCCGCGCAATCGAAGAACCCATCGCCAACGCCATTCCTATTCAGCCCCAACACCAACTGATCATTGTTGAAGGCAACTACCTGCTGCTGGAGAGCGGCCATTGGGCCCAATTACCCAGCTTGCTGGATGAAACTTGGTATGTAGACGTAGGCCACACACTGAGAGAATCCCGCCTAATCCAGCGCCATATACAATTTGGCCGCAGCGAAGCCGCAGCGATCGAGTGGGTGCAGAGCACCGATGGCCCAAATGCTAGGTTAATTGAAGCCAGTAAATCGCGGGCTGATCTGCTGTTTACCTGGGAATAATAATCGGTAAATCAAGGCAATAAGCCGCGCAGATGATTTTCTTACATGGGTATAATCGTCCTACGATAGATTTTTGGACCCTGCCATGTTGCGTCGCCTTGATTCTCGTTCTGCTGATTTTCAATCACAACTCGCCGCCCTGCTGGCTTTTGAAACCTCACAAGATCCGGATGTGGATACCCGGGTTGCGGCTATTCTTGACGATGTAAAAACACGCGGCGATGCGGCTGTAGTGGAATACACCCAGCGCTTTGACGGCGTTGCGGCACAAACCATGGCGGAGCTGGAGCTAAGCCAGGCTGAGCTGAAAGACGCGTTCGATCGCCTGCCCGATGTGCAAAGAGAGGCCTTAGTGGCAGCAGCAGAGCGGGTGCGTAAATATCACGAACACCAGAAAATGGCGTCCTGGCAATACACAGATGAAGATGGCACGGTACTAGGCCAGCAGGTTACAGCACTCGACAGAGTCGGGATTTATGTACCGGGCGGCAAAGCGAGCTATCCCTCTTCCGTCTTGATGAACGCCATTCCAGCCCATGTGGCCGGTGTCGCCGAAATCATCATGGTAGTGCCTACGCCGCGTGGCGAGAAAAATGATCTAGTACTCGCTGCAGCCTTCGTGGCGGGCGTGAGCCGCGCCTTCTGTATTGGCGGCGCGCAAGCAGTGGGCGCGCTTGCTTTTGGTACCGAAACCGTACCTGCTGTGGATAAAATCACCGGCCCCGGCAACGCCTATGTCGCCGCCGCCAAGCGCCGTGTATTTGGGATTGTCGGCATTGATATGGTGGCTGGCCCTTCAGAGATTCTAGTGATTTGCGATGGCACCACCGACCCGGACTGGATCGCGATGGATTTATTCAGCCAGGCCGAGCACGATGAAATCGCCCAAGCGATTCTGCTTTGCCCGGATGAAGAATTTATCGGGCAAGTTGCCGCCAGTATTGAAAAGCTCCTCCCCACCATGCCGCGCCAAGACATTATCCGCGCGTCGCTCACCGGCCGTGGCGCTTTAATTACCGTAAAAGATCTGCACGAAGCCTGCGAAATTGCCAATTATATTGCGCCGGAACATCTGGAATTATCCATCGCTACCCCAGAAGTCTACCTAGCTGAGCTACGTCACGCGGGTGCGATTTTTATGGGCAAGTTTACCAGCGAGTCTTTGGGCGATTATTGCGCCGGCCCAAATCACGTCCTCCCCACCGCCCGCACTGCCCGTTTTGCCAGCCCGCTGGGCGTTTACGACTTCCAAAAACGCACGAGCATTATCCAAGTTTCAGAAGCGGGCAGCCAAAAACTAGGCCGCATCGCCAGCACCCTCGCCCACGGCGAAGGCCTAACCGCCCATGCACGATCAGCGGAATATCGTTTGAAGGATTGATGAGAGAGCAAGCTACGGCGAAAAACCCGCCGTAGCTTGAGGCTTAAAACCCAAATATTGAAGCACGGAGTTTCGCGGAGTTATCCGCAGTGAGGGGCCATCGTGCTTTTGAGCTTGCGGTTTTGCTTACTTTCTTAGCCGTTCAAGAAAGTGAGTCCCCCGCGGGGAATTCCCGCACCTAAATCAACGTGCCGAAGGCACTAAGATCTTTTTGATTTTGCATAACACACAGGGTAAAACCCGCCCTACGATGGTTCAATACTTGTAATTGCACAGAGCAGTGCGCTAGAAAAACGACTTGCGCACCCCATACACTGCCCAATCCCCCCTGGCCCCCCTTTTTCAAAGGGGGAAACAAATGCATCAAACTTATGTAGATTCTTACGCCCGCAGGGGATTCACGCACCAAAATTCACGTGCTGAAGGCACTTAAAATATTTTGCGTAGTACGATCAACTGCAGCCCACCACACAAAAACACAAACCATCCCCCCGCAACGCAACATTCAATCCCCCCATCCCACAACAGCTAAGCTAAAATGAATCTCACCCCTGTCCTAAGCCTTCATCACTTTCAAGCTAAAGAATGACCACTGACCAGACCAAGCAATTAATTGAACAACTTGAAATGAAAATTAGCTCATTTCAATATGTGCTCGCCTACCGCAATATTTTTGTGATTAGTTTTTTCAGCTCGGGCGAGATTCTGGATCACAATTACCCTTCGCATGAAAACGCTACCCAGCTGGATCATTTCGGCTTTTTAATTGGTCAGGATAATCTGGCCGCAATTAAGGCACTGATTAAAACCTCGGTCAGTGGCTCGGACGGTTGGAAGTTTTTTAACCGCGATTTAAAACTACATTTATTCCGCGTTAATCAGAACCTCTGGCATATTGAAGTCGGCTCTCAGGAAGAAGAAAGCGACAACCACAACCCAAATCCGGATTTTGCCAAATTCTACAGCCTGACCGAAACACTCACCGAATTCAGAGAATGGCAGGATAGCGGCGAAATTGATGAGGTATTAGAGCGCATTCGCAGCCAACATCTGCCACAAATCCGGCAGGTTAAAGCCACCATTTCTGACCCAATTCTGATTATGTGCCTCGATTTAATCGAAGGGATTGTGGCTTCTGCTGTGAATGATAATGGCGATATTGATACCAGCCTCTATGCCTTACTCACGCCTTCTGAAGTGCAAGTCGCCAAATTTATTAAGGTAGGGATGTCGACCAAAGAAATTGCACAAAGCTTAAGTGTGGCTTCCAAAACGGTTGAAAATCATAGAAATAGTTTAAGAAGCAAATTGGGCATTACCAATAAAGGCATTAATTTGCGTAATTATTTAATTAGTTTATCTTCCTGATTCCGACTCAAAAAATGTGCAGCGCACGCCTGCACTGATCAATGATGCACAGGTATTTTTAAAAAACCATCCATTTCACTCCAAATCTAAGCTGGATTAATCAGCTATGATGAAAATCTTCAATAGACAATTCCTTTCTTGTGCTCTGGGGTCACCATGCTATTTTTTAATCGTATGAATAATCAGCATCTTGCAGAGATCGCTCAGCTTCAGGACGCCTTAGAAGAAAAAAACAGATCGTTACATGATGCCAATCTAAGAGCCCACCAAGCCGAACAAAATGCCATCGTGAGTGAAGCAAAAGTACAGCAACTGACAAGTTTAATTGGCAATTTATCCAGCTTTTCTGAATCCTTAATCGCCAATCAAACCTCGCTCGCTACACTCGCAAACGCGATGCGTAGCGAAAAAGAAAGTGCAGCAAATGCGAAGCGTGCGTCATCTCAAAGCAGCCAAGAAATCGATCAAATTGCCGTAAGCTTGGCTCAGCTCGCCACCTCATCAAACAGCGCAGCAGATCAAATTGGCCGGCTTGATGCTCGGGCACAAGAAGTGGGTGGCATAGTACGAATGATTAAAGAAATTGCCGAGCAAACTAATCTGCTGGCACTCAATGCCGCCATTGAAGCTGCCCGCGCAGGAGAACAGGGCCGCGGCTTTGCTGTTGTTGCAGATGAAGTCAGAAAACTGGCCGAGCGCACCGCCAATGCCACCAATGACATTACGATTCTAGTTGAGCAGATTCGCAGCGATAGCAGCGATAGCCGCACAAAAATGAGTGATTTAGCCCAACAATCCGCAAGCTTCAGCCAAAATGGACAAACCGCATCCGGGACGATGCAAACCTTGATGCAAATATCGACCAATATGGAGCAAAGCAGCGCAGCATCTGCCCTAAGAGGGTTTTGCGAGCTGGCTAAAGTGGATCACATTATTTTTAAATTCCGGGTTTATCAGGTGCTGTTTGGGCTTTCCAATGAGGATGAAAGCCAGTTTGCCAGCCATACATCCTGCCGTTTAGGTAAATGGTATTACGATGGCGAAGGTAAAGAATGCTTTTCCAAGCTCAATGGCTACCGAGAAATGGAAACACCCCATATGAAAGTACATAGTGCGGCATTAAGCGCTTTACGCTCCTATTTCAGTGGTGATTCACAAAGAGCAATCGAAGCCGTTGCTGAAATGGAAGCAGCTAGTTTGTTGGTATTAAGCAATCTGGAAAAGATGTCCATCAACGGCGAAAAAGACAGCGAAACGCTCTGCCTGCACGCATAAAAAAGCCCCGCCAAACGACAGGGCTTTTAAATCTAATCACTTATTACTGGCAAGCTGCACCTTTAGTCCATACATCATTTGTGCCTGGCTCATTGCCTTGAGTCCACCATTTATTGGTGTACTCGAAGCCTTTGTGTGAAACCTTAGTGCCGCCAGCGGCATACACCGTGGTTGCAGACCATGCAGTTGCAGCGCAAGTGTTGGAGCTACCCGCTTCAAAACTAACAGCCACACTGCGCGGGCCAGTCACATTCACCAAAGTAAAGCTGCTGCTGATGGCTTGTGCAACGCCATCAACGGTAATGCTCTTGATTTTGAAGTTAGCATTAGGTGTGATAGTGAAAACCTGATTGGTTTTTTCACGCACTTGCACAACGCCAGAAGGCGCAATCACACCGCCAGTGCCAGCCGAAGCCGTTACCGGGAAGTAAATTGCAGTTGATGGATCATCAATCTTAATATCGCTGTAATTGCCGGTTACGCCGTAGAAATTCTTAGCCGACAGATCAGAGATCTTAGTATTGAGTAAACGCAGCGCCTTCGTATCCCCGCCATTAGAAGCCGGATTTAAGGTCAGCACTACATCAGCACCCTCTTGCTTCAGCGCTAAAGCGCTAAAGTTGTAAGCAAATGCAGCTAAATTAACCGTTGTATTCGCGGCTTTAAAGTAATCCACGCTTTTTGCCTTGCCCCAGCCCCATGTGGTTGGGTTCAGCAGCACGGTGAACTCCAGCGCAGAATAACTGCCACTCATATTGCTGAACATATCTGAAGATACTTGTGCAGCTGTTACGCCCGGCAATTCGATCCATGAATAGATGCCACCGTCTGCTGCTTGTGTACCAATAAACAAGCTGCCGTTGTCCTGGAATATTTTCAGGTGCTTAAAGCCAAGGCCCGCAGTACCCTGAATCTGATCCAGAGCCGGATTAAAACCAGTTGCGGTTTGCTTGCCAGACCATGCTAGCTTGTACACGGCAGAAACAACAATCACGGCTGATGGATTAGCCTTTACAGCTGCAGCGGAAACTTTTTCAAGCAAAACAGACTGCCCGGCAAACTGCAGCAATGCACCACCTGCGCTATCTGTTACCGCTAAAGAAGCCAGCGGGTTAGAGCCAGTCCAGTTGCGTAATACAATTTTATCTTTACCCACTACAAAATCTTTTACTGTGGTTGTGCCACCTGGGAACTGGCTGAGATAAATTGTATTTTTGCCGCCGCCGGTATAAACCGTGTCATTACCCTGCCCTGCAGATAAAACCTCATCCAGCGGGCCGCCACTAATGGTGTCATCGTTTGGCGTATCAATTTGCGTATCGTAATTACCAAATTTATCGATATAGGTTGTTACGCAAGTGCCTTGCTCATCGCACGCTACTTTATTGGTGATCAATAAATCAGCCGCCCCCCAAGCGCCGCCTAAGTGAGCTGCAGCCAGTAAACCGGACATCGTGGCTTTAATGGTAATTGGATTGCCGTTTTCATCTTTACCTGGCCAAGATTTAGCCAAGGCCTGTGCCCAAGTGATATTGGCAGCGGCCAGCTTTTCTGACATCACGCCATAGTTAAAGCGCATGGCATCACGAATCACATACTCTTGCTTGGCTGGATTTTTTAAATCAGCAAAGCTGTTCACACCATTACGGCCAGAGAAAGTGCCTTCCCAGCGATTATTATGTGTGCCACGTACTTTATTACCGCCTGAGCCAGGAATTTCAATTGTGGCTTCAGTAACACCATTAGCCCATGTTGAATCAGGCGCGAAAATATAGAATTTATCCAGATTTTCTGTCGCTGAAACATATTTCACCGGTGAGTAATAACCGGTATCAATCATTAATGCTTCGCCCAGCTGATAACCAATAAAACCCCAAGCATTAAGCGAACTGTATTGCATGGTCTTAAACATGGCAGCCTGATCTGCTGCATTTGGATTGTAAATAGTATTAAGACCCAGCTTAGTAAAGTACTGGTTAACTGTCGTTGCCTCAATAATCAGGCTGCCCGTAGACGGATCACGCACCGGCACGCCAGGAGTAACAACTTTGGCATAGCGCAGAATCGGTGAATTAAAATTCTGCTTATAAAAATCGGCTTTAGCCGGATCAATACCGGATTCAAAAGCACGCATATTATCAAGGAAATCCTGGAAGGATCCCTTAGTTGCAGCAGGCGCGGCAATCGCAGCCATAGGCATAGAAACTAATAAACCAGCTAAAATGGTTAAGCGGTGTTTCATTGAATTTTTCATTCGTCTCTCTCAATTGTTTAGGATAAATGCCGTTTAAAAAGCAAATTCTTTATATTTTTTGAAAAATCTAATACGCAAATCCAAAACCAGGTCTATTTAATTTCTGCACCTCCTTTTATAAAAAATATAATCAAATCAAAACCGCATCAATCAGCCACTCCCGCAGCCCTTTGTTTTCATCCGGCATAAAAAAACCGGATCTGCGCGGGAATGGCATCACTGAATCAAACAATCAAACGCTCAGGCACACCTGCGCCGCAGCCCGCGCGCTGCATTCACGGCTGCCGTAAGCGCAAACATGGCCAGCCAGTTCAGGCACAGGCTCATAGGCATTACGTAAACCGATCACCACCAATTGCGCGCCAAATTTAGCGGCAAGTTCCGCCACCATTGCTTTAGATGCCGCTTGTTTAAAATCTTCACCAGGCAGCGGGTAATTTTCAATGACAGCCAGAACCAGCTGATCCGCTGCGACGTTCACCTCAGCAAGCCATGTTTTGGCCTCGGTGTAATCCAGAATACTCAGCCTCTCTGCAGGCAAGAGGGCGCTGATTTCTGCTGCAAAATAATCAAAAGCAGGCGTCGCCTGATTAGGACCAATACCGCGCGGATTCACCAGATTGGCGTAATCGGCCAATGGCGTGGTTTGCAAAACAAATACGTGTTTATCCGCCTGAACCGGCAGATTACGTGCCGGGTCGGCCAGAATTTGTACGGCAGATTTGGCTGCCGCCTGCTCAACCTTGCGATTGGCCAGCGGATTAAACTCATGAAACAGCGGCATACCCACCAGACGCGCCAGCTTAAAGGCCACAACGCGCTCTACAATCAGATTCAGCTCGGCTTCCGGCATACGCCCGTCTTCTACCGCACTGACAATGGCCCCAATCATGGCCAGCTGGTTTTCAAGGTAGTTATCGTTGTGATCGTAGTGCTCTTCTGAGAGCATCATCATGTCGATACCGGCTTTAAACGCAATAATGGCGGCCTCTACCGGCGGGAAATTACGGCGAATTGCGCCCATATTCATGCTGTCGGAAATCACAATGCCTTTGAAACCCAGCTTTTCGCGCAGGACATCTTGCAAAATGGCCCTCGATAAAGTTGCCGGATAAACCGGATCGATCTGCGGGTAGCAGATATGCGAGGTCATCATCAGCTCTACCCGCGCATCAATCGCGGCTTTAAAAGGGGCAAGGTCTTCTACCAGCAGCGTGGCCAGCGATTTATCCACCACAGGGATTTCACGGTGCGTGTCGCCCGTAGTGTCGCCGTGGCCAGGGAAATGCTTGGCACAAACCACAATTCCGCCATCGTGAGCGCCATGCACCGCTGCCCCTACTTGTACCGCCACCTGTGCAGGCACTTCACCAAAGGCACGGGTATCAATAATCGGTGAATTAGGTTTCAGATTTACGTCTGCACATGGGCCAAGTACACAATTAAACCCAGCAGAACGCATTTCAATACCGAATACGCTATACATTTGCGCACTGAGGGCTGGATTATCGGCGCTGCCCAAGGCCAGATTGCCCGGCCCGGTTGTTGATTCCGGAGTAAGCACACTCCATGCGCCTTCCTGATCCACGCCCAACAACATCGGTACGGAATCAACACGCTGATTCACAATCGCGGCCATTGCTTGGGTCAGCTGACGTGCCTCGGCAAAAGTAGCGGCATTGTCTTGGCTAAGATAACAACCGCCTAAGTTGTAACGCTCAATCAATGGGCGGGCTGCTTCGGCATCTTTGCCGGGGAAGGCCAGAATAAACAATTGCCCCACCTTTTCTTCCAAAGACCAGCCGCTTATTTTTTGTGCAGCCTGGCTGCGAAACGATTCAAACATACTAAAACTCCATTTTTAAGCAATAAGGGGCCACAGGCCATGTAAAACGCGGTCTGAAGTCAATAAGGAAACAGCTAAGCTAGGAAGAAAGATCTGCAGACACGGAGTAAGGAAGAACACAGAGCACACAGAGAAAGACAAGAACGAGCTATTGCTTGTGTTTTTCTCTGTGTTCTTTGTGCCTGCAGACCTTTTTGAAGTCAGATCAGCGCTTTTTCTTGCGGAGATTGCCCATAGTCAGGGTGACGGCGAAGATGATAATCAGGCCACGGAAAATCATTTGCTGATCCACATTCAGCCCCATCAGTACCAGCCCGTTATTCACCATGCCCATAATCAGCGCGCCGATGATGGAGCCCATCACCGTGCCTTTACCGCCAAACAGGCTGGTGCCGCCAATAATCACCGCGGCCACCACCATCATCAAATCATTTTCACCCAAGGTGTAGCGTGCACTTTGCAGGCGGCCTGCGTATAAAATACCTGCCAGTGCAGCAAGTGCAGCGTTTAATACCAGCACATACAGCTTGATGCGGTTAACGTTAATCCCCGAATACATCGCAGCGATTTTATTGCCGCCGCTGGCCAGCACTTCTTTACCAAAAGCGGTGCGGCGCAATAAAACATGGCCCAGCACAGCGATCAGTACCATCCAGATAAACAGCACCGAAACCGGGCCGATATCGCCGGAGCCAAACACAAATACAAAAGTTTCGTTCTCAACCGGAATCGATTGCAGGGCGGTAATCCAGCGCGTCACCCCGGTGATAATCCCCGCCATACCAAGGGTCACCAGAAAAGATGGAATACCCACTTTGGCAACAAACAAGCCATTAATTAGTCCACACAAAGAGCCAGCAAGTAAGGCTCCCAGCACCGCCCAGCCAATGCCATAAGGCATCAGCATGGCCGCCGTCACGGCAGACAGCGCCACAATTGCGCCAAAAGACAGATCAATCTCTGCTGCAGATAAAACAAAAGTCATGCCCACGGCCATAATTGAAATCATGGCGGTCTGGCGGGCAATATTCATGAGATTACCCGCTTCTAAAAAGCCTTTGTCGTGCAGGGTAATTGAGAAAAATATAAAAATACCGATGAAAACCAGATAAATAACCGAGCTTTTCCAGTCTGTCTGGCGGGCAGGCACAACTGCTGTGTCCGCTTTATTTGCCGTGATGTCCATACCATCCCTCTTAGATTTAGGAATTAGATTTCTTGCATAGCGCACTTCACTTTGGGTACGCCATGCTCTTTGATCCTGTCGCTTGAGTGCCTTGGGTTATACGTCTAATCCCTACTGCACCGCCGCCAGCAAACGCTCTTCTGTCTGGCCTTCTTTAATCAGCCCGGAAATCCGCCCTTTATTCACGATATATGTGCTGTCGCAAAAGCTGGCGATTTCACTGTATTCACTGGAAACAAAGATCACCGCATTTCCCTGTGCCGCGTATTCATTCACGATGCGCATTATTTCGTACTTGGAGCTCAGGTCGATACCAAAAGTAGGATCATCCAGCAACATGACACGCGCATTGGTGCTCATGCATTTGCCAATCACTACTTTTTGCTGATTACCGCCTGATAAAAATCTCACCACCTGATCCGGCCCGCTGGTTTTAATATGCAGACGTTTGATCAGGTTTTCGACCAACTCCCTGCCTCGCCCCTCATCCAGCAGTAAGGGAGAAGACAATTTATCAAACAAAGACATTAGCATATTGTCAGCAACACTAAAATCTAAAACCAAGCCTTGGCTGCGCCTGTCTTCTGGCACAAGATTAATGCCCAGCTTAATCGCGTCTTTTGGCGTTTTAATGTTTACGCTCTGACCAGAGAGCAAGATCTGCCCGGATTCGATGGCATCTAGGCCAAAAATCGCTTCTAAAATCTCGGTACGGCCACTGCCAAGTAGGCCTGCTAAGCCAACCACCTGCCCTGGATACACCTTAAAAGACACGTCTTCCAGCACCGAAGTCACTACATTACGCAGCTCCAGCAGCGGTGTTTGCTCAGTATCCACGGCT
The DNA here is from genome assembly GCF_900451195.1 of Iodobacter fluviatilis. Taxonomy (NCBI): domain Bacteria; kingdom Pseudomonadati; phylum Pseudomonadota; class Betaproteobacteria; order Neisseriales; family Chitinibacteraceae; genus Iodobacter; species Iodobacter fluviatilis. The sequence continues at coordinate 430,879 of NZ_UGHR01000003.1, read as the reverse complement.
ACGCGCTGCCAGTTTTCATTGGCATTGCGATGGTGTCCCAGCATATCAGCGACCAATTCTTCGATATTGGTGGTGATCACCGGGCTGCTGCGGACCAGAAAACCATCTCGCAGCACGCTGACCGAATCACAAATCTTAAAAATATCGCGCAAATAATGGGTGATATAGATAATCGAAACGCCTTGCGACTTCAGCGTATTCACCACGGCAAACAGCTTTTCAATTTCTTTATCTGATAAAGACGCGGTGGGCTCGTCCAGAATTAAAACCTTGGCATTTTGCGAAATGGCTTTGGCTATTTCGATAAACTGCTGCTGACCCATCGTTAGCTCGCCCACACTCTGCCAAGGATCAAGCACGATGCCCATTTTTTCTAGCACCGCCAGAGTGGCCTGCTCCATGGCGCGGTGATCAACTAGGCCGCCCCTGCCCAGCCAATTGCCCATAAAGATGTTTTCGGCCACGCTCATCGTCGCAACGAGGCTCAGGTCCTGATAAACCATCACAATCCCAGCTTCCCGTGCATCACGCGGAGACTGGAAATCAACCGGCTGACCAAACAAAGACAGCTCGCCCGCATCGCGCTGATAATAGCCATTAAGCAGCTTCATCAGTGTCGATTTACCTGCACCATTCTGGCCAACTATCGCATGCACCTCACCCTGCCTGAGGGTGAAATCAATGCCTTTTAATACGGCATTGCCATCAAACGCTTTAGTCAGCCCTCGTGCTTGAATTGCAGCTTCATTCATTGAGATGAAATCCCTGTTGCTTGGCGGGTTTTACCCGTCTTACAAGGCCGCACAAAACCCCTTAAACACAGAGCGCACTCACAGCACACCACCTGCTGTAGACCCTGCTCTCTGTGTTTACATAATCAAGGTTTGTATCAGCCGCTCTGTATTATTTTTTTGCTGCCAGTGCTTTCACAACGGCATCAGGTGGCTGGCGGAATAATGCTTTATTCCACTGTGCTGCCAGATTGCCTGAAGTTACCTTGATGGCATCAACGGTCACAAAAGCGGGGGTAGGTTTATTGATCAGGGACATCGCGCCCATGGTGGCCAGGGTTTTACCCATATCGTAAGGCAGATCGCTCACAATTCCCGCCACATTGCCACCCTTCACCATATCCAGCGCATTGGCCGCGCCCAGATCCATCGTGATCACTTTGACGTCTTTACGGCCAGCGGTGCGTACTGCCGCAGTCACGCCTTCGGCAATCGCATCCCATGGTGCATAAATGGCTTTTACAGATGGGTTTTGTGTCAGAATCGCCGAAGCAATCACTTCGCCGTCATTTGGGTTGGCAATGCCTTTATCGGCGACCACTTTGATATTGGGGTAACGCGCCAGCACGGCCTTCACCGCGCTGTCACGCTGATTGGTAACGTAGTAATTAGCTGCATGATGCATCACGGCCACATCGCCCTTGCTGCCAATACTGTCTGCCATCAGCTCAGCAGCGGCCTTGCCCATGCCAAATAAATCATCAGTCACAATGCCTGCGTAATCTTTACCCGCCTTAAAGCCCTGCGGTGCATTGCTGATAAACACCAGCTTCACACCCTGCTGAGTCGCTTGCTTAAACGCTACAGCGCCTGACACGGGATCAATCACCAGTGAAATAATAATATTGGGTTTTAGCGCCAGAACGGTTTCAAGATCAGTACGCTGTTTTTTGGGATCCATTTCTGCATCGGTAACAGCAACAACTTTAATACCCAATTCATCAAAGACCTTCTTGGCGCCCGCAATCAAAGCAGTCGAAAAATCCGACGTGGTATGCATCAGAATCGCTGCTTTATAATCCTTGCCCTTCAGCTGAGCCACATCCTGAGCTGCCAGTTTTACCTGAGTGTAAGACGTTGGCGTTTCACCATTAGGCCCTACGGTATGATCCACAGCCGCAAAGGCATTGGTACAGAACAGGGCAAGCAGCAGACCTTTTAAACTAGCACGCATTTTTCAACCTCTTGATGTGGGTATTCATGGGTGTAGTATAGGTGTTTTGTAGGTGGCGTCAATCAATTGACGTGAAAAACATAAGATTTTGTTGGTATTCGTTCCCAGACTACATTTTCTTTTTTTAGTGGCAAACAAAGCACTTAATTGAATTTTTTATTCCAGAACTTAAACCCACCTTCTTAGACAAAAACAATATATAAAAAAATTCCCCTGCCGAGGCAGGGGAATAAAATGCCGATTACCCGGCAGAGGAAAACTACAGGGAAAACTTTATTAAATTACTTTGCTGCAATACGATCATTCCATTTTTTAGCCGCTGCATCCAAAGCCGCTTTTGCTGACTTACGGCCTTCAATCGCAGCTTGTACTTCGTCATTAAACTCTTTGCTCATAGTTGTTGCATCTGGCATCAGCGCTGCTGGCAATGTCAGCGTACGTGCAGCACCCATCGATTTAGCAACAGTTGCACGTGCTACAGCAACTGGATCGCCACCCTCTGCACCTGAGGAGAAGAAATCGCTTTCAGCGGCTTTACGGGCAGACGGGAAGGTTGTGCCAGTCGCTTTAGAGAAGCCTAATTGCTGCTCGCTATTGGTCAGGAACAAGCCCAGTTTTGCAGCAGCTTCTGGGTTTTTGTAACCCTTAGGCTGTACAAAAGACATCAGCCAAGAGCCCAGTACCAATTTACCTTCGTCCTGAGGGAAGGCCATAATGGCTGTTTTTTCGTAAGCTACTTTACTGCTGTCAGCCAGTTTGCCTAATGCGGTTGGTGCGGTTGTCATCATGGCAAGTTTACCTGCGCTGTAACCCGCAATTTCTTGCTCAAATTCAAGACGGAAGCTGTCTTTTGGCAATACGCCTTTCTTGTACATATCGGCAAATGTTTCAACTGCTTTGATGTGCTTAGGGCTATTAAATACAGCTTTACCATTAGCAAAAATTGGCAGGCCCATGTATTGGAACCAAGGGATCATGCCGCCGTCGCCGCTCTTTGTTGCCAGCTTAGGCGAGAATGCCGCCACGCCGGTTTTAGCCGTAATAGTACGGGCAGTGGCTACAAATTCTGCAAAGTTTTTTGGATTTGATTTAATACCGCTCTTTGCCAACAATTCTTTGTTATAGGCAATAACCGATGCAGCATTGTAGAAAGGATAGCCATAGATCTTGCCGTTAACGGTCAGATCTTGCAAAGCGCCAGCTTGGTATTCTGCTTTGTTTTTGCCGATCAGTGCATCCAGTGGTTGCAGCAAATCTTTCTGAGCAAATTCATGCGTCCACGGCGTATTGAAGTTAACCAGCGCCGGAGGATTACCCGCAGCAATTGCAGAAATCAGCTTAGGCTGAATCTGATCCCAGTTCATATCAACCCAAACGGCTTCCAGCTCTGGATTTGCTTTATTGAAGCGCTGAACAGCATCGTTCCAGTATGGAGCAAACTTAGTAACGTTAAATGTCCAGAATTCAACCTTAGTTGTATCTGCGGCATGGGCAAATGTTGAAGACAACATAGCGGCCAGCAATAATGGACGGACTAACTTAAAGTGCTTTGACATGACTCTCTCTCCGGACTTATGAAGTGGGCTTTTAAACCCCACCATTTTTGGAATACGACGTTTTTTACTCGACTGACAATCAGACATTTATTAATAAACATCTATTTCAATTTTTTATATGATAAAAATTGAATTTAAAAGCACTCAAGCAGCAGGCTGAATATATCGCGAGATAATGTATCTCAATCACTGAAAACAGCGCGTATAAAGCACTTTGCTTAGGTGATTGAAAGCAAAATGTAGGCATTTTGTAGGTGCAAGTCAAGACATAGGCATATTCGTTGTATTTTTGGCATAAACCGATGATCCACGCGGATGTAGCTTCAGCACCACAAACTACATAAAGTGCTTTTGATTCAAATAACTGAGATAAAAAATGCCAAAAAAAAATGAATTTGTAGAATTCCTGCTGGAACAACTGGCCCCACTGGGCTCATTGCGGGCGAAAGCCATGTTTGGCGGCTATGGGATTTACTGCGATGAAATTTTCTTTGCCATCGTGGCTGGCGACATCCTGTATATCAAGGCAGACGAACAATCAAAGGCTGAATTTACCTGTCTGGGCCTCATTCCTTTCAGCTACAGCAAAAAAGACGGCTCAGTACAAAGTATGGCCTACTACCCTCTGCCAGAAGAGGCTCTAGAAGAAGCAAAAAGCATGATGTTCTGGGCCAGAAAAGGGATTGCTGCCGCCCTGCGTAAGCGCTGATTACAGAAAAATAGACTGCTTTTAATGCGTGTAACACTAGGGTCTGTTGACGTTTCATTCACTGCTGCGTTGGCTGCAGTTTTGGGGCTGAACAAGGCAAAAGACACCACATGGTACGAGTACCATGAGCGTCTTTTAACGCCGTGCAGCCCCAAAAATGCAGCCAACCCTCCGCGTGCGAGGGTTTTTCCTCGCCCAGCGATGGGGCTGGGCCGGAAAACGGCCATTCACGGCGTTATGCTCCTCGGAAATAACCAGTTATTGCCTTCGTCGCATGCCTTGTGCCTGGCAGTTTTCCGGCTCAGCGCAATTGTGAATGAAGCGTCAACAGACACTTAAGACTTCACGAAAAAGTCATTCTCGTAGACAATTGAAGACGAATGCACGGCCTTCAAAATGAGCAGCCAGTCATAATGAACGGAAGTGTTTCTTAACCAGACTGCCATTTTTTGAATTGCCCCTTGATCGAGATTATCGAAATGCGTCAGATTACTGTTAGCCGTAATACGCTGGAAACCCAGATTACCGTCACACTCAATCTTGATGGAACGGGGGTATCTAAATTTGATACCGGCGTGCCTTTTTTTGAGCATATGCTCGATCAGGTCGCACGCCACGGCTTATTTGATATCGAAATCAAAGCAGTGGGCGATTTGCATATTGATGCCCATCACACCGTAGAAGACGTAGGCATCACCCTTGGCCAAGCTTTTGCACAAGCCATTGGCGATAAAAAAGGCATCCGCCGTTACGGCCATAGCTATGTACCGCTAGATGAAGCCCTTAGCCGTGTCGTGGTCGATTTATCCGGCCGTCCCTGTTTGGAATACAACGTTGAATACACTCGCGCCATGATCGGTGGCTTTGACGTTGATTTGTTCGGCGAATTCTTCCGTGGCTTTATCAATCACGCCGCCATCAGCCTGCATATTGATAATCTAAAAGGGCAGAATGCCCACCACCAAGCCGAAACCGTATTCAAAGCCTTAGGCCGCGCGCTGCGTATGGCAGTAGAGCCCGATGAGCGCATGGCGGGCATTACCCCTTCAACCAAAGGTACACTGGTCGGCTGATGCTAGGGCTCATCGCTGTGCTCTGGCTCTTATTTGCCAGCCCTGCTTATGCTGAACAATGGCTGCAATGGGCGCAGGACAGCGATTCCAGCAGCTGGATAGATACAGACTCGGTGATTGAGCGGCGCAACCATGTTTATTACCGCTATCAGTGGCGCTATTTAAAGACTCAAACCAGCCCCGATGGCGATTACGATAAACGCCAGACCAGTGCCGCTGTAGATTGCGGGGCCAAACGCAGTGCCAGCTTAAAACACCAGCTATGGCTGCAGGACAAGCCCGTTGCCGAGCTGGCCGGCCATGATTTCATCACACAGAATTTGGCTGGCACCGTACATGCTGTTGCTTGCCTGATTGCAGAGCAGAAAAAACGTGGCACAGCCTTGCAACTGTGTCAGTATCAGGCAGATATCAATCACCCGATCTGTGGCAATACAGCCCTGATCCAACACTGAAAACAACATGAAAATTGCTGTCGTCGATTATGGAATGGGTAATTTACGCTCGGTTACCAAAGCTTTAGAGCATGTAGCCGGTGATCATGCACAAATTGTGCTGACCGCAGACCCCGCCATCGTGGCTGCCGCCGATAAAGTCGTCTTCCCCGGTCAGGGTGCCATGCCCGATTGCATGAAAGAGCTGACCGAACGAGGCCTAAAGCATGCCGTACTTGATGCCGCCCGGGAAAAACCCTTTCTGGGTATTTGCGTGGGTGCACAACTGTTATTTGAACACAGCGAAGAAGGCGATACCGCTGGCCTTGGCGTATTTAAAGGCAATGTTGTGCGCTTTCCTAAAGATAAAATGGTTGACGGCCAAGGCCAGAAATTAAAAGTGCCGCATATGGGCTGGAATGAAATGTTTAAAGTGCATGATCATCCACTTTGGGCAGGCATCAGCGATGCGGAGCGCTTTTATTTTGTGCACAGCTACCATTTTCAGCCTGATGACAATATCACCGTCTTAGAAAGCTGCTACCCATATCGCTTTGCAGCGGCAGTAGCAAAGGATAATATCTTCGCTATTCAATGCCATCCTGAAAAAAGTCATCAAGCTGGTCTAAGCTTATTGAAGAATTTTGTAAACTGGAATGGCAATACCTAAAAGGTAATGGAATGAAAACGCTTTGGAAATGCTGCAATGAAGCACTACAAACAAGCTTTTTTACTACCGGTATTTACAGCGTAATCACCGTCTGCTTAGCCAGCAATCATTCCGTAGATCGGCATTCCTGTTTAGTTTTCTTTAGCGCTATGCTGATAGTTGATCTTTTAACTCAAGCAAAAACACACTTTTTTTCACACCCAAAACAAAACCTGACTCCATCATGCTAATCATCCCTGCAATCGACTTAAAAGACGGCCAATGTGTTCGCCTGCGCCAAGGTGAAATGAGCGACGCCACTGTGTTTTCTGACGACCCGGCCAGCTTTGTAAGCCATTGGCTGGGCCAAGGCGCCCGCCGTATGCATCTGGTCGATCTCAATGGTGCATTTGCTGGCAAACCAAAGAATTTAGGTGCAGTAAAAAGTATTCTTAAAGCGATTGATGGCGAAGTACCTGTGCAGCTGGGCGGTGGAATCCGCAGTCTAGAAACCATCGAAATGTATCTGGATGCGGGTATTGATTACGTCATTATCGGCACCGCCGCCATCAAACAACCCGGCTTTTTGCACGAAGCATGTGATGCATTCCCTGGCCAGATTATTGTGGGGCTGGATGCCAAAGACGGCTTTGTGGCTACGGATGGCTGGGCCAAAATTACCGATCTGAATGTAATCGATCTAGCCAAACGATTTGAAGGCTATGGCGTAGAAAGTGTGATTTACACCGATATCGGCCGCGATGGTATGTTATCCGGGGTGAATATCGAAGCCACGGTTAAGCTGGCCCAGGCGCTCACGATTCCCGTGATTGCTTCAGGCGGGCTCACTAATCTGGACGACGTCAGAAAGCTTGCCGAAGTGGAGTCAGAAGGAATCGAAGGAGTCATTACCGGCCGTGCCATTTACGAAGGCACAATAGACTTTAAAGCGGCGCAAGAACTGGCCGACGAATTGTCTAACTAAAGTAAATCAGAAAAACGATGGCAACGCGCTCCGTTTTTCTAATGCACTCAAGACAGCGAGGTGCCCATGTCACAGCCTGAATGGTTTGATTGGGCGCAAAGCGAGCGCAAAATTGGCGACTACCTGCAAGAGCAGGATCCCATCCTTTTTGCAGCGGTCTGCCAGTTACTCTTTGATTGTGATCCGATGATGATCCCGCTGGTGATGGAGCCTCAGGGCTATGCACCTGAGGTGGGCAGCATTTTGCGCGTATTACCGCAGTGCCAGTCCGAAGAAGACGTAAGAGAAGTGCTGCACAACGTCTTTGTCCAGTGGTTCAGCTCTGAATTTGCGGGTGGCCTTGGGCAATATAGCGAGGCAGCAAATAAGCTATGGACGCTCTGGACCAGCCAGCAATCCGAATAAGCCCTCTTCTGAAGAAAACCAATGTCCCTTGCTAAACGAATTATCCCCTGTCTCGATGTGACCGCTGGCCGTGTTGTAAAAGGTATTAACTTTGTAGGCCTGCGCGATGCGGGCGACCCAGTTGAAATTGCCAAAAAATACGATGCTCAGGGTGCAGACGAAATCACCTTTTTAGACATCACCGCCTCATCTGATCAACGCGATATTATTTTGCACGTTATTGAAGAAGTAGCAGCCCAGGTGTTTATTCCGCTGACCGTGGGTGGCGGTGTGCGCGTGGTAGATGATATCCGCCGCCTGCTCAATGCCGGTGCCGATAAAGTCAGCATCAACACCACCGCTGTGACTAATCCGCAAATGGTGAAAGACGCTGCAGACCGTTTTGGCAGTCAGGCCATTGTAGTGGCCATCGACGCCAAGCAAGTCAGCCTGCCGGGCGAAGCATTGCGCTGGGAAGTATTTACCCATGGCGGGCGCACCGCCACCGGGCTGGACGCCATCGAATGGGCAACCCGTATGCAAATGCTGGGTGCGGGTGAAATTTTACTCACTAGCATGGACAGAGACGGCACGAAGATCGGCTTTAATCTGCCGCTCACCCGCGCAATCAGCGATGCCGTAGATATCCCCGTCATTGCCTCGGGCGGCGTGGGCAATGTGCAGCATTTGGTTGATGGCGTCATTCAGGGACACGCCGATGCCGTGCTGGCAGCGAGCATTTTTCACTTTGGTGAATACACCATACGTCAGGCCAAAGAAGCCATGCGGGCAGCGGGAATTGAGGTGCGCTTATGAGCTGGCTGGACGAAATCAAATGGGATGAAAAAGGCCTTGTACCCGTCATCGCTCAGGATAAAGACAGCGGCCGGGTGCTGATGTTTGCCTACGCCAACCGCGAAGCCGTGGCACTTACTGCCGAAAAAAACACCGCCCATTACTGGACCCGCTCCAGACAAAAACTCTGGCATAAGGGTGAAGAATCAGGGCATTTTCAAAAAGTATCGGCCATACAGTTCGATTGCGATGGGGATGTGCTGATTTACCAGATCGAGCAAGTGGGTGGCATTGCCTGCCACACCGGCCGGAAAAGTTGTTTTTTTCGGACGCTGATCAATCAGGAATGGCAAATCACGGATGAAGTGATCAAAGATCCTGCCGATATTTACACTCACGCCCACCCTTAATTACCGCCACAATCATTGTCTTCTTAAGCCTTAGGTTTGAAAGTACGAACCGCTTGAGAAAAAGAATAGACAATCCGCAAGATTTCCGAAGAATCGCCACGTACTTGTAACCTAATGGCAATATAATCGGGTTCTGAATCGAATCAGGGATATAGATCTATGGTTTCCGCAGACATTCTGGAACGCTTATCGACCACGCTGGCCAGCAGGCATGGCGCAGATCCATCAAGCTCTTATGTTGCCAAACTGTTTCATAAAGGCACTGACGAAATCTTGAAAAAGGTGGGTGAAGAGGCGGTTGAAACAATTATGGCGGCCAAAGACGGCGATAAGCTGCATCTTGTCCGCGAAATCGCCGATCTGTGGTTCCATACTTTGGTGTTGCTTGAGCATACAGGCCTGAGCCACGAAGACGTGCTGGCAGAATTAGCACGCCGTGAAGGTATTTCTGGCATAGACGAAAAGAATTCCCGTAAGGAGCAATAAAGTGAGTGACTGCCTTTTTTGTAAAATTGCAGCGGGCGAAATCCCGGCTAAGAAAATATATGAAGACGATGAAGTGATCGCCTTTCATGATATTCATCCTGTCGCCCCGGTTCATTTCTTATTGGTTCCTAAAATACATCTGGATTCTCTGGCTCAAGCCGAAGCTCAGCATCAGGCCCTGCTTGGCAAAATGATGCTGCTGACCTCCAAACTGGCAGCAGAGCAGGGTTTGAGCGATGGCTATCGCACCATTATTAATACAGGGCATGGTGGCGGACAAACTTTCTTCCATCTTCATATGCATATTATTGGCGGCAAACCGCTATCAACTAACATTTCAGAAATCAGCACGCAATAAGCGCGCTATCAGGAGATTGCATCATGGGTTCATTCAGCATTTGGCACTGGCTAATTGTTTTGGTGATCGTTGTACTGGTTTTTGGTACCAAAAAACTAGGCAGCATCGGTAAAGATTTAGGCTCTGCAGTAAAAGGCTTTAAAGATGGCATTAAAGAGGGCGAAACCCCTGCTGCCAAAACAGAAGACAAATCTGCCGATACCAACAAACCTTAAGGCTTGCCCGTGTTTGATGTGAGTTTTGGCGAGCTAATCACGATTAGTGCCGTCGCCTTAATCGTCATCGGCCCAGAAAAGCTGCCTAAAGTCGCACGGACTGCAGGCGCTTTGCTGGGTCGTGTGCAGCGCTTTATCTCGACCGTAAAATCAGATCTGGATAAAGAGTTTCAGCTGGCAGAGCTGGCCAAAGTCGAGGCCGAGATTCGTGCCGAGGCCTCAGCACTCAGCCAGACCATTCACCAGCCCCTGGAAGAAGCAGCTCAGGCCTTATCAGAGCCAGCCCCCATCCAGGAGATTGAGCATGCACCCGCCGGGCCTCAGGGTGATCTGTTTGCCCCGCCCGCAGCTCCTCCTTCAGGCTCTAGGCCAGATCGGCGTTAAACAATGACGGATAATCTCCAGCCCCTTTTAGTGCATTTAATCGAGCTGCGTACGCGAATTGTGCGCATTGCTGCGGTTTTTTTAATTGGATTTATTGCCTGTTTTGCTTTTTCAGAACAGCTCTATGATTTGATGGTTGCACCGCTTGCCCATGTTTTACCTAATCAGAAACTGATTACCATCGGCATTGCCTCACCTTTTGTTTTACAAATCAAAATCGCCTCCATGGCGGCCTTTATGCTTACGCTGCCCCATACCTTGTATCAAATGTGGGGGTTTATTGCACCGGGCCTTTATACCCATGAAAAAAAGCTGATTTTGCCACTGGTATGCGCGTCCACCCTGCTCTTTATGCTGGGCGTGGGCTTTGCCTACTTCCTCGTTTTTGGCGTGGTATTTAAGTTTATTGTTTCGGTCGTCCCTGCCTCCATGCAATGGCTGCCCGATTCAGGTGAATACCTCGATTTTGCAATGGGAATGTTTATCTCGTTCGGGGTGACATTTGAAGTACCCATTCTGGTGATTGTGCTGGTAAGAATGGGCTTTATCAGCGTTGCAAAGCTGAAAGAGATTCGCCCCTATGTTATTGTCGGGGCCTTTGTCATCGCGGCAGTTGTTACCCCGCCTGACGTTGTATCTCAATGCCTGCTTGCTATTCCTCTCTGGCTGCTTTTTGAAGCGGGAGTATTAGTTGCAGGCTGGATGTACCAGCCTCCTCAGAAAACTATCGAAAGCGCCCAATGATTCCGCAACTCCGAATATTTCAGACCCTGCTGTTTTTACTTGCCGCAGTGCCCTGCGGCATTCCTTTTCGCTACCAGCCCAATCCGGTGTTCCCATCCGAGCTGGCCGCTTTAGTCCTAGCCGTACTGATGGTACTCACCGCCACCCTGCTGCCTTCCCGCGAGAAATCCAGCCCGCCTTATGCCAGCCTGATCTGGTTTGGCTTGGCGGCGGTAATTGGCTTGCAAATGGTGCTGATGCCCGTACTGTACTGGTCTGATCGCACCGAGCCTGTTCTTTATGCCCTGACCGCAGCCTTCTCCGTATGGGCACTCGCAAGGGCGCGGGATCATTTTGGCAGCATGCAACTGGCGCCCTTCTTTGCATGGGGCTTGCTGGCCGGAGCGATTTTTAACTCTGCGGTATCCGTACAGCAGGTTGTAGAGCTGCTGCAAAATGGCCCAAGGCTGATTTTTGGCCATTTGGGCCAAAAGAACTTGTACGGGCATTACCTGACCTGGGGTTTGGCTGCCGCTGCGTGGCTTACCGCCGAAAAAGAGTTACCTAAAACCTGGTTCTGGCCCATTGCCACATGGCTGGCATTATCCATTGCATGGAGCAGCTCCCGCTCGCCCTTTATGTATGCAGGCGCATGGCTGGTCTTTGGCGCCTTGTCCGCTTACCTTGGCAAAGACAGCGTACGCCGCTTTGGCCTGCTGCTTACCGCCAGTGCCGCACTGATTATCGTGATGCAGTTTGTTGCTCCATGGATTAACGATGTACTGCAATCATTGCTGCATGCCAAAAACGAAGTCCCTACCGGGCTGGATCGCCTTGATTCCAATGGCTCCCGCCGCTTGGTGGAGTGGCAGAAAGCATGGATAACCTTCCTGGCTCACCCATGGCTGGGTGTAGGCTGGGCCGCATATCCTTCACAAAGTATTGCCCTGCAGGTTAACCCGGCTTTTGCCATCGTGACAGAAAGCGTGCTGTTTACTCATGCACATAATTCGCTGCTCAATATCATGGCCGAAACAGGTTTGGCAGGTACGCTGGTGATGGTTGGCGGCATGCTGTGGATGTTTATTGCGCTTCTGAAGCGTGAGCATGATCCGGTCAAAATATTCGGTGCCGCGTTGGTGATTGTTTCGGTACTGCATAGCCTGGTGGAATACCCGCTCTGGTATTACCACCTGCTTGGCCCCTTTGCCTTGGCGCTGTTCTTTTTACGCTCTGATGCACCGCGCAGGCTGCAACTGCCTGATTGGGCAGAGCGTGCCAGCCTTGGCACTTATGGCGTTGCCGCACTGGCTACGGCAGTGTTTGGCGGCATGCTGTATATCCAGATTTATCCGATTATGGATCCATCTGATAAACCCGCAGAAAACGCTGGCCGAATTAAGACTTTACAAAAGCTAAAGCAAAATCCATTAATCGATTTCTATGCTGATTTTGCGCTGTCGAATTACATCGTCGCCAGCAAGCAGGACATGCCATGGAAACTGCAGATTCTGGACAGGCTGAATCAGGTACGCCCCTACCCTAGTCAGCTCAGCGATCAGGCCATTATGGAAACCTTGCGCGGCAATAGCAGCAAAGCCCATAAACTAATGCGCCAGGCCGCTTTCTCCTACCCGGAAAGCCTCAATTACTTCCGAGAAGCAATCATGGAATTCAAAGAGCCTGAAGTGCGCGCTTTAATCAGGGAAGTGGAAGACGCTGAGAAGTTGTTTGGGAAGGAAAAAAAGTAAGGGAAGGACATCGTGGCGTCCGTGAACCAACAAGATCTTTTGATGTTGGAGCGGTAGCCACTGCGGGGGCCTTCCTTTCGAAGCGAAAGAAGGCCTCCCCGACCAGCACAAAGGCCCCTCACTGCAGATAATCGGCTTGGCGTGCTTGAAGGGGTGATTTAAGCCCTATACCGAGAGCGTGATTACTCCATTTTTTTGTTTGCTAATGCAAAACTAAACTGATTAGCACACATAGGAAGTCTCCACTCTCGTCTCTTACACCGCCAATGCATGAATAAAAAACTCACGATTGCCATCGCCGCCGGTGATTGGGCTGGCGAAGTAGTTTTGAGTTGTAAATCCAGCCGCTGTTGCGGCTGTTTTTATTTTTTCTTCTACCTGCGCATAAAGGCTTTCATCTTTTACGATGCCGCCACGGGCGATGCCGGCTTTGCCTACCTCAAACTGAGGCTTGACCAAAAACAGTAAGCTGGCTTGCGGCTGCAGCATGGCGCGTAGTGCAGGCAGGATCAGTGTGAGCGAGATAAACGACACATCGCCCACAATCAGCTGCAGCGGCCCGTCCTGTACTCCGGCAATCAACTCGGGCACTAAATGGCGGGCATTCACGCCTTCAAACTGCACCACTCTAGCGTCACTGAGCAGCCTTGGGTGAAGCTGCCCGTGGCCGACTTCCACCCCAATCACTTTGCGTGCACCTGCCTGCAATAGGCAATCGGTAAAGCCACCGGTAGAAATCCCCACATCCAGCACCTGCCAGCCCGACACATCCACACCGGCCTGCTCTAATGCACCTGCCAGCTTGAACCCGCCACGGGAAACAAAGCGATCGCTCTCGTCGCTTGCCACCGTGAGGAGCAAATCTTTATCCAGCTTGATGCTGGCCTTAGTCAGCAACTTGCCAGCGCAGCTTACCCGGCCCGCAGCAATCATGCCTTGCGCCACCGTGCGGGAAGGGGCCAACCCCTGCTCTACCAATAAAACATCAACACGCAACATTAAAACACCGGTTTTTTCAAACAGTCTTTAGCAACCACAACGGTATTGCGCTCTAAAAAACTATCGCTGCCCTTAGTCCACCACAGCCACTGGCCATCACCCCATGCCGCACCACTGGCCGTACGCTGCTCATCCAGATCGTAAATCCGGCCATCCACACGTAAACGCACCTGCACCATATCAGCACTTGAGGTCACGTAAAACGACATGCCATTTTTGCATTGATAGGGGCCGGTAATTTCATTGGGTGTAGCGTAAGCCATGCCGCTAAGTAAAACGAAACACAGTGCACGCAGCATCAGAATTTCTCCGTAGCCGACAAATAGCGCCATTTACCTGGTGGTAAATCACCCAGCAGTACGCGGCCAATACGGATACGCTTTAAGCCAACGACCTCCAGGCCGACTAATTCGCACATGCGGCGAATCTGGCGTTTTTTACCTTCACGCAAAATAAAGCGCAGCTGATTTTCATTTTGCCAGCTCACGCGGGCCGGTTTCAGCGCCTTGCCATCCAGGCTTAAGCCATGATTCAGCTTTTTCATGCCTTCACTGCTCAATTGGCCTGTAACACGAACCAAATATTCTTTTTCAACATTCGAGTTTTCACCAATCAGTGTCTTGGCCACCACACCGTCTTGCGTCAGTACCAATAAGCCAACCGAATCAATATCCAAGCGCCCTGCCGGGGCCAGATCACGCATATGCGGTGGCACAAAACGAATACCGCTGGTGTCCCCTTCCCAGTGATTATCCGGCACCACCAGCGCAACAGCGGGGGTATAACCTTTTTCGGCCTGGCCAGACACATAGCCCACCGGCTTATTCACCAAGATGGTTACACGGCCTGCCTGAGTGGCCTTTGCCGCAGGCTCCAGGCTCACCACCTGGCTGGGCAGAACCTTGCTGCCCAGTACATCAACGACTACGCCATCGACCTTCACCCAGCCCTTGGCAATATATTCATCGGCCTCGCGGCGCGAGCAAAGGCCCAGTTCGGCTAAGCGCTTTGATAAACGTAATTCTTCCATAAACCTTTTATCCTTTCATTCCACTAACCCGCCCGGCAGGTAAGCTGCTTCTTTAATGACTGCAAAAAAACATCAATTCATTTAATGCCAATGAATCGCAATACTCAATCTCAACAGAAGCCATTAAGATGCAGAACTAACCATTTTCGCACGAGAGAGCCCTTACGATGGAATATCTTGCTGTAAAACATTTGCATATGCTGTTTATTACCCTGTCGCTGGGGCTGTTTTTATTGCGGGGAGGCTTGATGCTGGCTGAATCGCCACGCTTGCAACAGCGGTTTTTCCGCATTGCGCCGCATATTATTGATACAGCACTTTTAATCAGCGGCATCAGCCTTGCCATGATGTATCCCGGCCCCAAAGCATGGCTTGCCGCTAAGGTAGCCGGGCTGCTGCTCTATATTATTCTGGGGACGATCGCGCTTAAACGAGGCAAAACCAAAACAATCCGCAGCGGCGCCCTAGTCGCATCCGTGCTGGCCTTTGCCTATATTATTGGCGTGGCATTCAGTAAAAGCGCTTTGCTGGGATTAATTTAATTCAGGCAATAGATGTGCCTGCCAAAGACTGTCTGTAAACCGTGGTTTGAAAAATCCAAAGTGCCCAATCTGCTTTACGCCAATATCCTGTGGCGACAGGCGTTTGGCACTTTGTGGCGCATTCTGATAAAAAGACTGCAATGAATTTGTATTATGAGCAGACATCAGCTCATCGTCGGTAAAAGAGAGCGCGGTAATATCCCGGGTAAAGGCCGCGAATTGCTGCTTTACCAGCTCACCCTCCACGCCCAGCATATAGTCAGGGTTTAAGCACCATCTGCGCCACTGCTGCATAACACCACGCGGCAAATTGCCGACTTTACGTAAGCGCTTGCCGGGGAAATAGCCACAAACAGGCAACAAAACCGGCACCAGCACAAACCATAGCCACCAGACTTTCCAGCGCAAACTCAACGAATTTTCCAGCCAGTAGCCACTGCCACTGGCAATCGTAATGGCCTTGGTAATACGCTCTGGCCTTGGCACCAGACCAAGCAACTGCCCGCCTAGGCTATGCCCCAGCCAGTAAAGCGGACGGCCGGTCTGCGTCATCGCGTTCAGCATGATGTCGCAATCAAACCTCGCCCAATCCAGGATATCGACTTCAAGCTGGCGCAAATCGCCCTGAGCAGAAAGCCCCATTCCAGTGTAATCAAAGCTGGCCACCAGAAAGCCCTGCTCAGCCAGCCATGAGGCCAGCGGCGCATAATAAGACTGGCTGACACCCATTGCAGGCACAATCAATACGGCCGCTTTTGCTGCACTCAGGGGGGAATAAAACACGGCCGTGATTTCTGAACCACGGCCTGTCATCAGCGTTTGAATTTGCCCTTGAATCATTTTATCTTCCACCATGCAGCAGCATTAAATCGTATGGCTGGCCTGCCAGTGCCCCGATTTACCACCTTGTTTTTCCAGCAAACGGATCTGCGACATAATCATGCCGCGATCCACCGCCTTGCACATATCGTAGATGGTAAGCAGAGCAATATTGAGCGCCGTCAGCGCCTCCATTTCTACCCCGGTACGCCCGACAGTTTCGGCCGTCACTTCGCAACGAACCAGACTGCCTGCCCTGTCTATGGTGAAATCGACACTCACGCTGGTCAGAGGGACAGGATGGCAAAGCGGGATTAAATCTGCCGTGCGTTTGGAAGCCATAATTGCCGCAATTCTGGCCACGCCCAACACGTCGCCTTTTTTATGGCTGCCTGTTTCAATTAAATGCAAAGTGGTGGGTAGCATACGAATCTCGCCCACTGCGCGGGCAATCCGGTGGCTGTCCACCTTGCTGCCCACGTCCACCATATGCGCTTCACCATTGGCATTAAAGTGAGTCAGGCCGGATGGAGCCGGCGTTTTCTGAGTCTGATCAGTAGCACGATAAGGCATAGGAATGGTGTCGACTCCCGATAAGCGGGCCGCACATACGGCCAGATCATCCTGAGTATTTAAATTTGGGAAGGCCAGCTCAGGAAAATCAACATACTGTAGTCTCAGGCTTTCCTGCCAGGCTGATAACTTAAGCTCTTGCCGCGACAACCTGTCCATTAAAGAAGCCAATACATCATGGCGCAGCATGCATATCGTTGGGTGGATTTGTCCGTCCGGCGTGCGGGCCACCACCACATCTGATTCGCCCGGCTCCAGTTGTGCCAATAGTTTTTCAACCAGATCGGCAGGCAAAAAAGGCACATCACAGGGCAGCACCAGTAGGTATTGAGCAGGAGAAGCCAGCAGTGCGGAATGAATACCTGCTAAGGGGCCAGGATGGCCAGGGTAAACATCGCGTAAAACAGGAGAACCAAAACGGGCATAATCCGGCAAATTGCGATTTGCCGAGATCAAAATATGATCCACAAGCCGGGTCTGCCTTGATAAGGCTTCCAGGCTCCATTCAATCAAAGGCTTGCCTGAGAGCTCGACCAGACCTTTATCACGCCCGCCCATTCGACGCCCTTCACCGCCAGCCAGAATGACTGCATCCAAAATCATCTTAACCCACCCTCAAGTACTGCCAGCGATCGAGCGCGCTCTGATCGCTCTCTCGTGCATCAAGCCATTTCAGGCAAGCGCCGTTTCCTTCTTTTTTCCAGAATGGCGCCTGTGTTTTTAGAAAATCCATAATAAAGGCATTGGATTCATAAGCAGCCTGACGGTGAGCCGAAGCCGTCAGCACCAGCACAATCTGCTCCGCAGCCTGCAAATCACCCACACGATGAATCACGGTTACGGCCTGCAAAGGCCAGTAGCCACAAGCCTCATCGACAATCTTAGCCAGCGATTTTTCTGTCATGCCCGGGTAATGCTCAAGGCTCATGGCGGAAATACTGCCGTCTAAATCCCTTACCCGGCCAACAAAAGCAACGATAGCACCCATCGTGGCATTGCCATCAAAGCGGGCGTATTCTGCGGCAAAGTCAAAATCTGCACTTTGTACCTGAATCCGGATATCCGCCATCAGCCCCCCGTTACCGGCGGAAAAATCGCCACTTCGGCCCCAGCGGGAATCTCATCCTGCAAGCGGGCCATTTCCTGATTAACAGCTACACGAAATACTTTGCTAGGCGATAATTCATCCGCCCAAACTCCGCCTCGCGCAGCTAACACAGCAATCAGCTCTGCAACGGTAGCATACGCAGGCAGCGCTTCCTCACTACAGCCAAAGGCATCACGCAGCCGGGCAAAATATAAAACACGAATCATTGTTTATTGCCTAAATAACAATTACTACATTTAAATAAAAAATTTACAAATCATTTGATATCAAAGGGTCTATAAACTAATACCGGTTTGTATTACCCATAAACAAAATAAAATCTATACTCTGCAGATAAAATATTAATGTATTAAAACACCATTTAATTGCTTAATAATCCAAATGTTTTTTTAGCCAGTTTGCCCGCAGCGGCCAAAGGATCCTGGCGAATAGCGCGCTCTTCTTCGGCAATCACCTGATATAAACCATCCAAAGCTTTACGGGTTACATATTGCTCAACGGTTGAATCTTCTGCTTTAAGCAGACCCAAACCCGCGGCTTTACCTGCAAGACGATTATATTGCTCTGCCAATTGCAGCTTGGAGGTTGTTTGCCGGACTATAGGTAAAAATTGCTCCGTCAGCGGTGCCTGGCTGGCCTGCTTAAAATATTGTGTGCCCGCGTCATCTGCACCCAGCAGAATATTTTTGGCGTCTTGCACGCTCATTTTTTTTACAGCATTAATCAGCAACTGTTTGGCCCTTGGCACAGCAGCCTCTGCAGCCCGATTCATTGATGTTTGTAATTCATCTAAAGACTGGCCCAGCCCCAAGGTACGAAGTAAGGGTTCGGCCTGGCGCATTGCATCCGGCAAGGGAATGCGCACTTTATCATTGGCTAAAAAACCATCAGTTTTACTCAGCTGCAAAGTGGCATTACTTACACCCTGTATCAATGCTTCTTTTAAACTACCCGAAGCATCGCGCTCAGAAAGCAAATCAAAACCACCCGCAAAAACAGGCCATGTCATGATGCAAAGTAAGCCAAGGAACAGGCTGTGCCGAATATTTACTTTCATATTAAGATTCCGTAATTAACGCGAGTCTTACTTTAATCGAATAAATTGCAGCATAGCATTAATTAGCTCATTTAATGCAGGCCGTATAAGGAATATAAGTAACCGTGTCCCCGGCGCTAATTGTTTCACCTGCGGCAATATCCACCAGACCCGTAGCCCAAACCAAAGAAGTTAATACCCCCGAGCCTTGATGAGGGTAAATTTCAACCTGCCCAGCCGCATTTAATCTGCCACGTAAAAACTCACGACGATTTCCTGCTTTTTTCCATTCAAAAGCAGCACTTAACTGATAACGCGGCGGAAATAAATTGATACATCCCTGCCGGGCCAATAAAAAGGGACGAACTAAGAGCAAAAAGGTAACAAAGCTGGAAACAGGGTTTCCTGGCAGACCAATAAAATCACACCCGGCAATTCGCCCATACGCAAATGGCTTGCCTGGCTTAATTGCGATCTTCCAGAGATTTAAACTGCCCAGCTGCTCAACTGCAGCCTTAACATGGTCTTCTTCACCAACGGACACCCCGCCCGAAGTAATCAGCACATCATGATCCTGGGCGGCCAGCCATAAGATATCCCGGGTCTGATCCTCATCATCAGGAACAATTCCCAGATCAGTAACCTGGCAATCATTTAATAAAGCGGTGATGGCGTAGCGGTTAGAATTATAAATCTGCCCCGCTGCAAGCGGCTGCCCCGGCTCTGCCAGCTCATCACCGGTTGAAAGCAGAGCGATCTTTAAGGGCCGCTTTACAGCCAGCTCAGCCACACCTACAGAGGCCGCCAAACCAATTGCGGCAGCACTTAATCGTGTACCGGCGGGCAAAATCACGGTATCTGCCTGAATATCTTCCCCACGCAGGCGAATATTGGCCCCCGGCTTTACCTTCTGAGCGATATACACCCGCCCCTCTTCACTGCGGCAGTCTTCCTGCATCACCACCAACGTAGCTCCAGCTGGAATTGGGGCTCCCGTGAAAATTCTTGCCGCTTCACCCTCAGCCAGTGGCTGCCCTACTTCACCTGCGGCAATTCGTTGCACCAGCTCGAAAGATTCTGGCCACACCGCGCCTACATTCAGTGCATAGCCATCCATGCCACTATTATCAAACGCAGGCACCGCCATTTGAGAAACCACATCAGCCGCCAGAATACGGCCTGATGCCTGATTTAAAGGTAAAGTTTCAACCGCAGTGTCAGCACGGGCATGGGCCAGCAATTGGGATAAAGCAGAATCAAAATCCAGCATGGCAACTCGCAGCAATAAACGCTGCAATCTCTGCAGCCTGGTTAAGATCAAAAAGGGGAAGAGTACTTTCCGGCGAACAGTCGCTGGCAATCGCAATAATGTGCTGATCATCAAGAGCAGGATAATCAGCACGGCGCACTTCTATTTTAGGAATAGCAGCCGCCTTAAAACCTTCAACTAAAACTAAATCGACGGGTGCTAAGCGAGCCAGCATCTCATGAAGGGGCAAAGCTCCCTCATGAATCAGAGCAAACCCATGGGGCGTTGCCAGCAATACCTCACCCGCACCAGCTGTACGAAAACGCGTGGTATCTTTGCCTTCCGGCTCAAACTGCACATGGTGGTGAGTATGTTTGATCACACTCACCGACAGGCCCAGCTGCACCAGCTCTGGCAGTAGTTTTTCAATCAACGTCGTTTTACCACTGCCAGACCAGCCTGCAATGCCTAATACGAGCGGAGTGTGAGTAGCGGTCAATTAAATCCCGATAGAGAAATCTTGAGTGGGTAAAGCGCTGACCAGTGGCTGAAACTGCCCGCTTTCTTCATCAAAGCCCAATAAAGCACCGTGTTCAAAATCAAAAAACCAGCCATGTACGCTCAGCGCATCTGTACCTAAGCGCTCTTTAATCCATGGGAATGATTCAAGATTCTGCAAGGAATCACGAATGGCTTCCAGCTCACAAGCGCGGTAACGAACGGCCTTATCGCTATCTGGCAATTGCTGCAAGACACGTTTTTTTGCCTTGCTGGCGATATGAATCCAGCGGCCCAGAAAATCGTCTTTATCAACAATATCAGCGCTATCCATCAGCGCCTTAATCCCACCACAGTGGCTATGCCCAAGCACCACAATGCGGCTCACATTGAGCACAGTAACAGCGTATTGCAGCGCTGCAGATACCCCTTGATTGGTAGTCCCCTGCTCAAAGGGGGGAACCAGATTCGCCACGTTGCGAATAATAAACATCTCACCCGGCGCGCATTGGGTCAGAATGGCGGGATCAACACGGGAGTCACAGCAGCCTATCAACACGGTAGTTGGTGTCTGGCCTGCACGTAAACGGTCAAACAAAGCGGTTTCGCCAGCAAAATACTGCTGCTGAAATTCACGAAAACCTTCAATAAACTGATGCAAATCGGCCATAAGGGTTAACCCGTAAAAGAGACGGGCTGATTATCCACCAGTCTGGGCCAAAAATCGCATCCCGCCGTAAAATTACACAGGAAATTTAAATTTTTATCTTTAACCCTGAGCTCCCGCCCGCAAAGGCGCATTTGCACCAGGATTAAAAATGGCCGGCATGGCCGGCCATTCAGTTTTGCACCAATAAGCGCAAAATATTCTTAGCAAAATAGATTTATACAGCCGCTGGCTCAGCACCTGGCAAGGTGTAGCCTTCAATTTTGGCTGCATTTACTAAGGTTTGCAGATACTGATTCATTGCGCGGCGAGTTGCGATATTGCTCAAAAACTCAGCCAGTTTTTCTTTTACTTCATCAAAAGCAACGGTGGCACCTGCTACTTTTTCACCCGCACGAATAATGTGCAAACCAAATTGAGTTTCTACCAGATCAGCAGCCACTTCGCCCGCATTCAGGCTAAAGACAGCGTGTTCAAATTCCGGCACCATCTGGCCACGGCCAAATTGGCCCAGATCGCCGCCTTGCTGGCCCGATGGGCAAGCCGAGTGCTGACGGGCTAACTCTGCGAATTTTTCCGGATTTGCTTTTACTTCGGCCAATACGGCATCAGCCGTTTCACGAACGGCATCTAAAGACGCTTCTTCGCTTGGCTTGAACAAAATATGGCTGCCTTCAACCATTTCACCACGTACAAAAGACTGTGGGTTGTTGTTGTAATATTCTTGGCAGGCGGCCTCATCGGCGTCCGTGATTTTTACTTCTGTCTGCAGCAGCAAACCAATGGTTTCTTCCGGAGTGGCGGCCTCAATGGCCAGCGAAGCGGCACGTTGCAGCAAAAGCTCACGCAAAATCAGCTCTTGAATCGTTGCATCCAGCATCGATGGCGCATCTTGATGGTGCTGGCTTTCGGCTTCGATCATTGCATCGGTAATCTCAACGCCATTAACAGTGATACTCATCATATTCCTTGAATGCCTGATTGGTTAAGAAACTGAAATGGGGGCTGAATGCGCAATTTCCAGCCCCCAAATTAAATTCCTTTTTACCAATCATACCGCTCTTAATAATGATCAAAAAAGCCCTACATGCAGCTCATCAAACCAGTTAATAAAGCGTTCAACATCTTCCCCGGCATAAACAGATCCATGCTGTGGACAGATCATGTCTATTTTTAAGCTTGCTGCTTTTTCACACCACACCCGCTTTGCACTATTGGAGCCCATCCAGCGCTTATGAAACCCTTCTGCAAAGCGAATATGACGATCAAAATCGCTTACAAATAAATCACTATTGCTCTCGGGTAAAAGCGCAGCACCCACATCCCCTGAAAATAAAATCTGGGCTTTAGGATCATAAAGATGAAAATTCCCGGAGGAGTGAAGGTAATGCGCGGGGATCGTGCTTAAATGCGCGCCGCCCACCACAATTTCACTGCCCGGATCAGGAATAGAAATCATGGTATCGGCCGAGCCACCAAAATGAGGGACGAATGTGGCCCATAAACCAGAGATATAGCACTTCATTTCCGGATTAAACTCCAGCCAAAGTGCCAGAGAAGAAATCACATCGGGGTCCTGATGTGATGAAAAAATACTATGAATTAAGCGCGGATCGATCACCGTACTCACAGCCGAAAACACCGAAGGAAAAACCTCCAGACCACCCGGATCGGTAATAAGCGCTTCATCACCGTTGTTAATAACATATTCATTGGTGTCGATTAAATAGCTGGGCCGCTCTGGATCACGTGAAATAGCAAACCAGCGATGATCATCCTGCTCAAATAGTATTTGTGCTTTTTTCATCTCATCTTCCCTGAAATACGACGTAATTCTTCCAGCCTCGGCACGATAGAATCCACCTTTCTGGCAAAATCATTGGATAACTCTGCCAGTACATTGGAATGCTCACCCGAATAAGCCGATTCAATCCGGGCCGCACGCGCAATAACCACCCCAAACACGCAAGCCTGATAGGCTTCATCGATATATTCAGAAAGACGCTGGTGCACAATTCTTAAACGCTCAGAATGCTCATCAGCCGCCTTACGATTACGCCCCAGCGTTTCTGCCAGATATGTTGTGTTTTCTGCTGACAGCTCTGATGTCTGAGCAAGCATCTGGCTGCGCCGCTCCTGGGTCATACTGTGCGACGATTCAGCCAGCATGTCTTGGCTGGCATTGCTCAGCCGGTTCATACTGCCTTGCAGTTGCAAAGATAACTCACGTAATTCACCAGAAATCACACCAAAGCCCCGCGCCATCCTGCCAGCCCTTTTGGCCAATAAAATAGCGTTCAAGCCCATTAAATTAATTTCAAAGCAATTCCAAATCACCATCTTGATATTTTCATTAATCAAAACCGTGTTTTGTAATTCCGCTGCGATATCCGCCATGAGCTAGTCTCCACACAGCTCGTCCCTAATAACGAGCTATTCCTTTATAGATCACTAAGTCGATGGAAAGAAGAGCAAGTATTCATCCAGACAAAAGCTGACAAACCAACAAGTAAAACCATCTAAAAGCTTAAATATTAACTTCAAGCCAAAGCAGCACTGTAAGCTTGCACTACAAATCGCAGACAAAAAAAGGGCCTTCCTCAGAAGACCCTTCTTACAAAGCACCAACGATATATAGCTATCGTACAAGCACTCCACCGTGCCTGTTATATGAACAAATTAATAGGCTTTACCACTAGTGACTTTCTCTGCCTTGATTTTCCACTGCCCGCCCTGCTTCACCATCTCCAGGGTTTTCTGCACCACATCGGTATAGTCTTTAGATTTATAGCTTTGGCTAAAGCTTGCTTCAGCCTGGGTTTCACTGATCTGTTTCAGCTTCATCTTGTCTAGAGTAATCGTCAGATCGCCCTGTTTCCCCACGCGGGTGCGGCGGAATTCTTTCCATTTGGCGACACTCATCCCATTACTTGGCACAAAGCTATCTGCATAAAAGGCCAGATAATCATCTGTGCGTTTTTCTGCCCAGGCTTTCGACCATTTATCTGCCAGATCATTACCAAACTGCACTAACTCTTTGCTAACAGGGGCGCTGTCTTTGACCACTTCAGGCGCTGCAACAGCAGTTGCCGGAACCAAAGGCGGCCGTGCTGCCATTGCTGCATCTCTGTCCATCACATACGCCGCAGGCATCTCTGCGCTGCAACGAATACGCTCATCATCCAGCTGGCTATCATTCAGCTCGTCTGGTACAGCAGCCTCAAGCGGAGCTAGTTTAAGCGCGGCCAGAATCTGGTGCGTCTGAGTTAAAATACCCGCTTCAGACGTTTTTAAATCATAAACCGCAGCAACAACCGAACGCTTCGCTGTAAACAATTCATTTTCGGTATCTAATAAATCTAACAAAGTACGCTGGCCAATATCAAATTGCTTACGATAAGCATCGCGGGATTTTTCAGTGGAAAGCTGATGCTGATCGAGGAACTTCATTTGTTCATTCAAGCGACGCACATCATTCCAGGCGATTTGCGTAGTCTGACGAATATCGCGGCAAGTTTTATCGCGCAACTCATAAGCGGAATTGAGTTTTTCTACCGCACCGCGTGTTCGCGCGCTATCACGACCGCCGCTGAATAAATTGTAATTTAGATTAAGCTGAATCGTGCGATCTTGGAAAGTGCCATTAATATTATCGCGATCGCGATCAATAGCCTGCTTTGCAACCAGCTCTAGCTTAGGATAATTATTTGATTTGCGAGTTTCAGCATCGCTGCGCGCAGAACGAATATTTGATACCGCCGCCAAAAAGCCAGGATTTTGTTTTAAAGCGGTTGCTAAAGCAGTATTACCCTCTTTAGGCAGGGCAGCCCGCAGTTCTGGGGCAGGAGCCAGCGTAGGGGCAGGTGCTTCTCCTACAATGCGCTGAAAACGTGCGGATACATCGTGTAAATTAGATAAATCAGTCAACCAGTTAGATTCAGCCAAAGCCAGGCGCCCTGAAGCTTGTTCTAAATCGACCCGGCGACCAACGCCCGCTTTAACCCGCTCTTCAATCTGGCCTAAAATTTCTTTGTGTAATGCGAAATTGTCCTGGGCAAGCGCAACCAGCTCACGATAACGAAGCACATCCTGATACGCCCGGACACTCTCATAAGCAATCTGATCAGAAGATGAAAGTAGTTCGTAATAACGAGTCAACCTTGCATAGCCCAGACGCTGAACTTCATTGCTTGTGGCAAAGCCATCGAACAGCATTTGGCGCAGAGTTAATGTGGCACCAGGATGATTAAAACCACCTGTATCGCCACTTGGACGCATTTCCCACTCACGACCTGCATATGCCTGAAAATCAACCTGAGGCAAATACCCCCCACGCGCAGCAGAAACATCTTCAGTTGATGCCCGGAACTCAAACCAGCGTGCACGCAATTCCGGATTGTTTGTAATGGCCCGCTCGGCCGCTTCCTGCAAAGTAGCAGGGGCAGCAGCCTGAACGCCCATTCCACTGAATGCCAAAGCAACGGCAAAGCAAAGTTTCAGGTTCATATTATTAATCCCATGTAATTCACAAGTAACATTTTTTATGCTCCGGCGGATTAAGCCGGATTATCTTATTCATAGCGGCAAACAAATTGTAACCTTACCATTATTCTTTCTGCCTTTATATTTATAATTGTAAGTTGGACAATTCCAGTGAATTAACCCACTATAAAGAATAGCTTCGTAAAACCATTCAGACTGATGCCGCAACACAACCTACTTCTCTTGCGTAAAAAAACAGTCGGCCTTTTAGCCATGCTGTCTTTCGTGTTGCATGCTGCATCTAACCTTGATTTTGACCGCTTACAAAAATCACTGGTACAGCGATGGGGGCAAACGCCTGTCCGTTTGTTTACCGACTGGCAAACACTGATGAATGAAGCACGCAATGCACCTGAAACCGATAAATTAAAACGGATTAATGACTTCATTAATCGCCGGATTCAATTCGGTGATGACCCCACAATCTGGAATGCGCCGGACTACTGGGCAACCCCACTAGAAACCATAGGCAAAGGCGCAGGAGATTGCGAGGATTTTGCAATTATTAAATATTTCAGTTTAAAAGAACTGGGTGTTGCTAAAGAAAAACTTCGGCTGACTTACGTTAAAGCTAAAATTGGAGGCGCAACAAGCAATGTCAGCCAAGCGCATATGGTATTAACTTACTACTCCAGTGCAGATGCAGAACCTTTAGTTCTTGATAATTTATTAAATGATATTCGTCCGGCATCCCGGCGTCCTGATCTGACACCTGTATTCAGCTTTAATAGCGATGGTATTTTTACGGGAGCTGCTGCCCAGCCAACAGGCCCGGTTGATAAATTATCCCGCTGGAAAGATCTGATCAGCAAAATGAAAACTGAAGGATATGAAACTGATTAGGCATATAGTGTTTATATGGCTGGATAAAATGTGCACTTATTTAATTAAACGGGCGTTGAAAGATTAATTATATGCCCGGCTCTAGCAAGGAAATACCATGTCACTCTTTCGCCAGCTATGGATGATGATTATTCTGGCTACCCTGGTGGCCTTTGCCGGTAGCTTTATCGTCAGTGTTTACACCGCCCGCGGTTATTTAGAGCAACAACTCTTTACTCAAAGTAATGACAACGCCTCGTCTTTGGCTCTTTCTATGTCGCAGCAAAGTAAAGACCAAGCGACCATAGAGCTGAATGTAGCCGCCTTATTCGATACGGGGCACTTTGAATTAATTCAGTTTAGCGACAACCATGGCAAAACACTGGTTGAACGTAAAAACAACGATAAAGCCGATGGTGTACCCAATTGGTTTGTACAAACCTTTCCCCTGCAAATTGCCTTTGGCAAAGCCCAGGTGAGCGATGGCTGGAAACAAGCCGGCACTGTGACCGTCGTTGCCCACTCCCGCTTCGCTTACCAAGCATTATGGGAAGGTGCGATGCGCTTGTTTGTATGGATTATTGGAGCAGGCCTAGTGTGTGGGGCGGGTCTTCAACTCTTACTCAACTGGGTTAAAAAACCCATTACTCAAATGGTAGAGCAGGCCGAAGCCATTAGTGAACGGCGTTTTATTACCATCCCTGAGCCGCGTTACAAAGAATTAAAAAGTGTCGTCAACGCCATGAACACGATGGTCAGCCGCGTTAAAACCATGTTTTCCGAGCAGGCAGCCCGCATTGATGCACTGCGCAGTGAGGCCAACCGTGACGCCCTCACCCAATTACCCAATCGCAGTTTTTTTATGGGCCGCCTGTCTCAGGCATTAGAAGACGACGAAGCAGCCCCCAGCGGAATTTTACTGATTATGCGCCTGCATAATCTGGCAGAGGTCAACCGCCGCTTAGGCCGGGAAAGAGCCGATCAATTTTTACAAATGGCGGCAGGGCAATTGGCATCGCTGACCGGCCAGGAACCAGATCGCTTGGTCGCCCGTCTGAATGGTGCAGACTTTGCTTTACTTGCCCCCGGCTTAGATCGTCAACAGGGGCTGGATTTAGCCAAAGAGTTGCATCAGGGCTTAGCAGAGCTGCGCCAGCATGAGCTGACCGATGCCGATGATTTGGCCGCAATTGGAATCGCCACTTATCAGCACAATGACAGCATCAGCCAATTGCTGGCAGGCACAGACCAGGCGCTTGCTCAGGCCGAAAGCAGCGGAGCCAATGGCACCGGTCATGTCAGCAGCGCCAGTGCAAATCAGGCCTTGCCTGCCCAAGACTGGCAGCCATTGCTGCAAAAAGCCTTTAAAAACCATAGTTTTGAATTAGCGTCTTTCCCCGCAATTATGATTGATGGCCAACCTCTGCACCGCGAATTATTACTGCGTTTACGCCACCCAGAGACAAAAGAATTGCTGACTGCGGGTACTTTTATGCCCTTTATCAGCCGCTTGGGCATGAGTAATACTCTGGATTTAGAATCAGTCCGGCTTGCCTGTGCAGAACTAAAACTGCACGAAGCCCAGTTAGCGGTTAACCTGGAAGCCAAATCGATTGCAGATGAGCAATTTATTGAAGAGCTGCTCAGTATTCTGCAGCAGCATAAACACTCCACAGACCGGCTGTGGTTTGAAGTTAATGAATTTGGCTTCAGAGATGAGATTACCGCTCTGGCTAACTTTGCTCAGAAAGTGCGCCCTTTGGGTTGTAAAATTGGGATTAAACACTTTGGCCGCCACTTTGGCAGTATTCCACAGCTTTACGAATTGCAACTCGACTACTTAAAAATTGATGGCAGTTTTATTCAATCTATTGATCAACACTTGGGTAATCAAAATCTGGTTAAAGCAATTACCGGCATTGCATCAGGGCATGGTTTAATTACGATTGCCGAGCGGGTGCAAACTAAAAATGAATGGGAAATGCTTAAAACTTTGGGTATCAATGGCCTGAGCGGCCCCATTGCCAGCACACCATTGAGCTAAATAAACAGCAATTAAAAAAGAGGCCAGCATTGCTGGCCTCTTTAGTTTAATCAGTGATTAATTTACCCTTATTAAGCAGGTCCTGAATGATGGCCGCATCAGCCAGACTGCCATTGCTGGTTAAATCAACGCCCGACAAAATAACCCTCTGATCATCAGCGCCCGAATTAAATGGCCCCGTGTAAGCACCTGAGCTGCTGACGTGAACAATGGTATCTGTACCTGATTTTTCAAAATGCAGATACTGGGTAAGATTCCCCGTATTTACATTATGATTTTCACCCTGCAGTAAGTCTTTCAGATCCAACCGGTCCCCTCCCGCGTTATAACTTGCCACAGAGAAATCGGTGATTTTATCAATCACAGGAGCTCCTACAGCCCCCTTATCCGACAGAGCCCAATGGAAGGTATCTGCCCCCAGACCACCAGTTAAGGTATCGCTGCCTGCACCACCATCAAGCCGGTCTGCCCCAGCTCCTGCATTAATCACATCATTACCTGCTCCGCCATGGATAATATCGCGGCCAGCGGAGCCGGTAATCGTGTCAGACAGATTGCTGCCTGTTACTTCTTGCCCGCTACGAACTAGGTAATGCCCATTATTGCTTGGGTCTTCAATAATATCCTGTAGCTCGCTCAGTACGGGGGCTTGTGTGCCATGGAACAAGGCCATGTCATCAATCCCTAGGGTGACATAAGCACTATCAGCTGAGCCTGAAGGTTTAAATTCTATTTTTAAAGCCGCATTACCTCCTTGCTCCCAATACAGTACTTCAAGATTGTGCATCCCTTCACTGATGGCTACACCGGTTTGTACCCGCGTGGTTGGCGGCTGGTTCGCGTCATATTCAAACACAGACTGACCATCAACAGCGATACGGAAACCATCATCCGCATAAACGCGAATATCGTAAGTACCTGCCGCAAAGTAAGCGCCACCCACCATGCGCATAATTGAATCAGTGGTATTTCCGAAAGTACTGGTTGCTGCAAGCCCGGCAGAATCGGCCCCTGTATTATTTGCACCAAGGAAGTTATACAGATTACCCGACGTAATGGCCGAGCCTGCTGTTACAGCATTATTTGTGCCTAAATTGCCAGTCACCGTAGGCGTAACGCCATATTTAATGGCATCTGCAATAAAGGTGGCATCGCTGGCCACGGCACTTGCTTCGGTTTGCGTGCCGACAATATTGCTGCCCTGACGGCCATTAATCACCGAAGTAATATCATTGATATTATCGAGATTACCTACCGTATTATCCTGGCTTTGCACGTTATATGTAACGCCAGCGCTCTTATCAGGATCATTGTTATAACCAAAAAACTCACCATGCAAGCCACGGGCAGAATCAGCAATTGCAGTGGTTGAAGCCAACAGTTGCATCGTATTGCCCTGAGCTGGCGGAACAATATTGATTATAAGATGACTGTTTGATGTATCCAGATCACCATCGTTATCAATTAAGGTGAAGCCGATGTTTTCGCTGGAGCCTGACGTTTTAATCACCGGCGGCGTATAGGTATATTTGCCATCATCCATATCAATAGCAAACTGCCCGCCCAGAGCCGTATTGACTTTTAATTGATGAGTCAGCGCATCAAAGGTGTAAGTAGCTGCAGCGGCGGAGGTCACCACCGAATTGTGCGCCGCATCAAAGGTATATTTCACCCCATCAACCGTTATATCGTTCATATGCCCGCCATCAGCACCAAAGCCTGATGACGCACCAGAAATAACGCCGCCTGTTAAATCACCCGAATCAGGCACTACAATCGTGTCACGCAAGATGGGTGGCAGCTGCGCCAAATCAGTCACAATGATGGCATTGGCTTCAGATCCGCTGCCCGTACCATTGTAGGCAAGCGGATTCAGATTAGTTGCCGTTACTCCGGAGCCCAAACCTAAAGCCAAAGAATTAATATCTTTAGCGTTTAAAAAATTAGTCCAAGAGAGTGTTTCACCTGCATCCAAACCCAAACCTGGATTAGGCGCGCCATCAGAGAAGAAGTAAGCAATATTCTGGCCTCCTGCAATCTTGCCTGCCTCGTCATAATGCGCTGTCACCTGACCAACTGCGGCATCATAATTAGTCCCCCCATTAGCAGTAAGATTAGCCAGAATCGTTTTGGCTTCATCCACACTCATCCAGGTTTGCCCGCCACTCTGCTGAGTCGCTGCAGAGGTACTAAACGTAACCAGCATAACTTTCACGTCACCCAGCACGTCATAGTCATCGATCAACTTGGTAATTGCCTCTTTCGCAACCTGCAATCTTGTTTTTCCAGGTATCCCGCTTGGATCAGCCATACTTCCGGATACATCGATTGTCAGGACCAAATTGCTGTCAACATTAGGGATCTGAACATCCGCTGTTTTGCTTTGTCCAACGGGTGCATCATCTTCAACATTTACCGTTAATGTGCCCGTACTGCTCAAACTACCATCTGAGACCTGAACACCAACATTAAATGATTTCACATCCTCAACACTGTTAACAGGATGATCAATCGGCCCGCTTAAAGTAACGGTGTAGTGGCCTGCATTATCAATATGGATTGCCGCAACGGTTACACTGCCCGCTTTTGCGACCAGATCCTGCGTACCGCTGCCACTCCATACCAGTGCTTGCCCGCCAGAAGATAAAACATCCGTTGGTGCAAGCAGTGTTGTTGTTAAGCTTGGGCTATCAGGATCGCTCATTGCAATCGTGCCAGAGCTAACCGTGCTGTTTGTTGTGTCAGTTGGGGAACCCGTATTATCGATAATCCCGCCTGCTAAGCCTTCTTCTGAAACGGTGGCACTGGCATTTGCAATAACTGGAGCGTCATTTACTCCTGCAACATTAATCGTCGCCGTTCCTAGCGTCGCATCAATCAAGCCCGTATTATCTTTTGCTGCGTAATTAAAATGAGTACTCCCGCTCCAGTCATGAGCCGGTTTAAAGTACAAAGTCAGGCTATTACTTGCAGCTGTTAACTCAGAGCCAGCAACTACCAGCTGCGTCATCGCGGCATCGCGGTACAAC
This sequence comes from Iodobacter fluviatilis, assembly GCF_900451195.1. Lineage (NCBI taxonomy): Bacteria > Pseudomonadati > Pseudomonadota > Betaproteobacteria > Neisseriales > Chitinibacteraceae > Iodobacter > Iodobacter fluviatilis. The sequence goes on along the minus strand of NZ_UGHR01000003.1, from coordinate 399,044 downwards.
GTTCCATTTCCAGGCAGGTTCAATATTCTAAAGCCAGCCACCGTGCCATCTGCGTCAGTACCACTCAAGGTAATCGCAATCGGCAGAACCTGATCCTCTACCCCTGACGCACTGACATTATTTGTATCCGGCGCAAAATCATTATCCAGAATACCGCCGGTGGCGCTGACGCCGCCAATAGTAAGTGGAACAGTTTCTGGAGAAATTTCTACTAAAGCATCATCCACCGTTGGTAGAGTAACCGCGAAATTGGTGACGCCTGCCGGAACCGTAATCAAACCCGTGGTAGCGTTATAAGTGACACCATTGCTAAAGGTGGCCGTGCCGTAATCCGCTGCACTCGCTGATCCACCGCCCAGATTAAAGGCGTAGGTTTCAGGTTTGGTGGTAGCCGTGCTGAGCGAGACATTGAAGACGAGGTTATTACCTTCCACCACATTGTCGTCCGCCACACCCGGATTGCCGACTTCGATGCCGGTGATGGCCGGGCTGTCGTTATCCAAGATGCCGCCAGTAGCTGAAACACCGCCGATGGTAAGTGGCACAGTTTCTGGAGAAATTTCTACTAAAGCATCATCCACCGTTGGTAGAGTAACCGCGAAATTGGTGACTCCAGCCGGAACCGTAATCAGGCCGGTCGTGGCGTTATAAGTGACGCCATTGCTAAATGTGGCTGTGCCGTAATCTGCGGTAGAAGCGGATCCGCCGCCCAGATTAAAGGCGTAGGTTTCAGGTTTTGTGGTGGCGGTGCTGAGCGAAACATTGAAGACGAGGTTATTACCTTCCACCACATTGTCGTCCGCCACCCCCGGATTGCCCACTTCGATGCCCGTAATCGCAGGGCTGTCGTTATCCAAGATGCCGCCGGTAGAGCTGACGCCGCCGATGGTAAGTGGAACAGTTTCTGGGGTGATTTCAACCAGAGCATCATCCACGGTTGGCAGGGTAACCGCGAAGTTGGTGACGCCTGCGGGAACTGTAATCAAACCCGTTGTGGCGTTATAAGTCACGCCATTGCTAAAGGTGGCAGTACCGTAATCTGAGGTAGAAGCAGATCCGCCGCCCAGATTAAAGGCGTAGGTTTCAGGTTTTGTGGTGGCGGTGCTGAGCGAAACATTGAAGACGAGGTTATTGCCTTCCACCACATTGTCGTCCGCCACACCCGGATTACCGACTTCAATGCCAGTGATGGCAGGGCTGTCGTTGTCTAGAATTCCGCCGGTTGCTGAAACGCCGCCAATAGTAAGTGGCACAGTTTCTGGAGAAATTTCTACTAAGGCATCATCCACCGTTGGCAGAGTGACCGCGAAGTTGGTGACTCCGGCCGGAACCGTAATCAGGCCCGTGGTGGCGTTGTAAGTCACGCCATTGCTAAAGGTGGCAGTGCCGTAATCTGCGGTAGAAGCGGATCCGCCGCCCAGATTAAAGGCGTAGGTTTCAGGTTTTGTGGTGGCGGTGCTGAGCGAAACATTGAAGACGAGGTTATTGCCTTCCACCACATTGTCATCCGCCACACCCGGATTGCCGACTTCGATGCCGGTGATGGCCGGGCTGTCGTTATCCAAGATGCCGCCGGTTGCTGAAACGCCACCAATAGTAAGTGGAACAGTTTCTGGGGTGATTTCAACCAGAGCATCATCCACGGTTGGCAGGGTGACGGCGAAGTTAGTCACGCCTGCGGGAACTGTAATCAAACCCGTTGTGGCGTTATAAGTGACGCCATTGCTAAAGGTGGCGGTGCCGTAATCTGCTGCGCTCGCTGATCCGCCACCCAAATTAAAGGCATAGGTTTCTGCCTTGGTGGTGGCGGTGCTGAGCGAAACATTGAAGACGAGGTTATTGCCTTCCACCACATTGTCATCCGCCACACCCGGATTGCCGACTTCGATGCCGGTGATGGCCGGGCTGTCGTTGTCTAGGATACCGCCAGTGGCGCTGACGCCGCCGATGGTAAGTGGAACAGTTTCTGGGGTGATTTCAACCAGAGCATCATCCACGGTTGGCAGGGTAACCGCGAAGTTGGTGACGCCTGCGGGAACTGTAATCAAACCCGTTGTGGCGTTATAAGTCACGCCATTGCTAAAGGTGGCAGTACCGTAATCTGAGGTAGAAGCAGATCCGCCGCCCAGATTAAAGGCGTAGGTTTCAGGTTTTGTGGTGGCGGTGCTGAGCGAAACATTGAAGACGAGGTTATTACCTTCCACCACATTGTCGTCCGCCACACCCGGATTGCCGACTTCGATGCCGGTGATGGCCGGGCTGTCGTTATCCAAGATGCCGCCGGTTGCTGAAACGCCACCAATAGTAAGTGGAACAGTTTCTGGGGTGATTTCAACCAGTGCATCGTCCACCGTTGGCAGAGTGACCGCGAAGTTGGTCACTCCGGCCGGAACCGTAATCAGACCAGTCGTGGCGTTGTAAGTGACGCCATTGCTAAAGGTGGCGGTGCCGTAATCTGCTGCGCTCGCTGATCCGCCACCCAAATTAAAGGCATAGGTTTCTGCCTTGGTGGTGGCGGTGCTGAGCGAAACATTGAAGACGAGGTTATTGCCTTCCACCACATTGTCATCCGCCACACCCGGATTGCCGACTTCGATGCCGGTGATGGCCGGGCTGTCGTTATCCAAGATGCCGCCGGTAGCTGAAACGCCGCCGATGGTAAGTGGAACAGTTTCTGGAGAAATTTCTACTAAAGCATCATCCACCGTTGGTAGAGTAACCGCGAAATTGGTGACTCCAGCCGGAACCGTAATCAGGCCGGTCGTGGCGTTATAAGTGACGCCATTGCTAAATGTGGCTGTGCCGTAATCTGCGGTAGAAGCGGATCCGCCGCCCAGATTAAAGGCGTAGGTTTCAGGTTTTGTGGTGGCGGTGCTGAGCGAAACATTGAAGACGAGGTTATTACCTTCCACCACATTGTCGTCCGCCACACCCGGATTGCCGACTTCGATGCCGGTGATGGCCGGGCTGTCGTTGTCTAGGATACCGCCAGTGGCGCTGACGCCGCCGATGGTAAGTGGAACAGTTTCTGGGGTGATTTCAACCAGAGCATCATCCACGGTTGGCAGGGTAACCGCGAAGTTGGTGACGCCTGCGGGAACTGTAATCAAACCCGTTGTGGCGTTATAAGTCACGCCATTGCTAAAGGTGGCAGTACCGTAATCTGAGGTAGAAGCAGATCCGCCGCCCAGATTAAAGGCGTAGGTTTCAGGTTTTGTGGTGGCGGTGCTGAGCGAGACATTGAAGACGAGGTTATTACCTTCCACCACATTGTCATCGGCCACACCCGGATTGCCGACTTCGATGCCTGTAATTGCAGGGCTGTCGTTATCCAGAATACCGCCGGTGGCGCTGACGCCGCCGATAGTAAGTGGAACAGTTTCTGGAGAAATTTCTACTAAAGCATCATCCACCGTTGGCAGAGTGACCGCGAAGTTCGTGACGCCTGCCGGAACCGTAATCAAACCCGTGGTGGCGTTGTAAGTCACGCCATTGCTAAAGGTGGCCGTGCCGTAATCTGTAGCGCTCGCGGATCCGCCGCCCAGATTAAAAGCGTAGGTTTCAGGTTTTGTGGTGGCGGTGCTGAGCGAAACATTGAAGACGAGGTTATTGCCTTCCACCACATTGTCATCGGCCACACCCGGATTGCCGACTTCGATGCCGGTGATGGCCGGGCTGTCGTTATCCAAGATGCCGCCGGTTGCTGAAACACCGCCGATGGTAAGTGGCACAGTTTCTGGAGAAATTTCTACTAAAGCATCGTCCACGGTTGGCAGAGTGACCGCGAAGTTGGTAACGCCTGCGGGAACTGTAATCAAACCCGTTGTGGCGTTATAAGTGACACCATTGCTAAAGGTGGCGGTGCCGTAATCTGCGGTAGAAGCGGATCCGCCGCCCAGATTAAAGGCGTAGGTTTCAGGTTTTGTGGTGGCGGTGCTGAGCGAAACATTGAAGACGAGGTTATTGCCTTCCACCACATTGTCGTCCGCCACACCCGGATTGCCGACTTCGATGCCGGTGATGGCCGGGCTGTCGTTGTCTAGGATACCGCCAGTGGCGCTGACGCCGCCGATGGTAAGTGGAACAGTTTCTGGGGTGATTTCAACCAGAGCATCATCCACGGTTGGCAGGGTAACCGCGAAGTTGGTGACGCCTGCGGGAACTGTAATCAAACCCGTTGTGGCGTTATAAGTCACGCCATTGCTAAAGGTGGCGGTGCCGTAATCTGCGGTAGAAGCGGATCCGCCGCCCAGATTAAAGGCGTAGGTTTCAGGTTTTGTGGTGGCGGTGCTGAGCGAAACATTGAAGACGAGGTTATTACCTTCCACCACATTGTCGTCCGCCACCCCCGGATTGCCCACTTCGATGCCCGTAATCGCAGGGCTGTCGTTATCCAAGATGCCGCCGGTAGAGCTGACGCCGCCGATGGTAAGTGGAACAGTTTCTGGGGTGATTTCAACCAGAGCATCATCCACGGTTGGCAGGGTAACCGCGAAGTTGGTGACGCCTGCGGGAACTGTAATCAAACCCGTTGTGGCGTTATAAGTCACGCCATTGCTAAAGGTGGCAGTACCGTAATCTGAGGTAGAAGCAGATCCGCCGCCCAGATTAAAGGCGTAGGTTTCAGGTTTTGTGGTGGCGGTGCTGAGCGAAACATTGAAGACGAGGTTATTACCTTCCACCACATTGTCGTCCGCCACACCCGGATTGCCGACTTCGATGCCGGTGATGGCCGGGCTGTCGTTATCCAAGATGCCGCCGGTTGCTGAAACGCCACCAATAGTAAGTGGAACAGTTTCTGGGGTGATTTCAACCAGTGCATCGTCCACCGTTGGCAGAGTGACCGCGAAGTTGGTCACTCCGGCCGGAACCGTAATCAGACCAGTCGTGGCGTTGTAAGTGACGCCATTGCTAAAGGTGGCGGTGCCGTAATCTGCTGCGCTCGCTGATCCGCCACCCAAATTAAAGGCATAGGTTTCTGCCTTGGTGGTGGCGGTGCTGAGCGAAACATTGAAGACGAGGTTATTGCCTTCCACCACATTGTCATCCGCCACACCCGGATTGCCGACTTCGATGCCGGTGATGGCCGGGCTGTCGTTATCCAAGATGCCGCCGGTAGCTGAAACGCCGCCGATGGTAAGTGGAACAGTTTCTGGAGAAATTTCTACTAAAGCATCATCCACCGTTGGTAGAGTAACCGCGAAATTGGTGACTCCAGCCGGAACCGTAATCAGGCCGGTCGTGGCGTTATAAGTGACGCCATTGCTAAATGTGGCTGTGCCGTAATCTGCGGTAGAAGCGGATCCGCCGCCCAGATTAAAGGCGTAGGTTTCAGGTTTTGTGGTGGCGGTGCTGAGCGAAACATTGAAGACGAGGTTATTACCTTCCACCACATTGTCGTCCGCCACACCCGGATTGCCGACTTCGATGCCGGTGATGGCCGGGCTGTCGTTGTCTAGGATACCGCCAGTGGCGCTGACGCCGCCGATGGTAAGTGGAACAGTTTCTGGGGTGATTTCAACCAGAGCATCATCCACGGTTGGCAGGGTAACCGCGAAGTTGGTGACGCCTGCGGGAACTGTAATCAAACCCGTTGTGGCGTTATAAGTCACGCCATTGCTAAAGGTGGCAGTACCGTAATCTGAGGTAGAAGCAGATCCGCCGCCCAGATTAAAGGCGTAGGTTTCAGGTTTTGTGGTGGCGGTGCTGAGCGAAACATTGAAGACGAGGTTATTGCCTTCCACCACATTGTCGTCCGCCACACCCGGATTACCGACTTCAATGCCAGTGATGGCAGGGCTGTCGTTGTCTAGAATTCCGCCGGTTGCTGAAACGCCGCCAATAGTAAGTGGCACAGTTTCTGGAGAAATTTCTACTAAGGCATCATCCACCGTTGGCAGAGTGACCGCGAAGTTGGTGACTCCGGCCGGAACCGTAATCAGGCCGGTCGTGGCGTTGTACGTCACGCCATTGCTAAAGGTGGCGGTGCCGTAATCTGCTGCGCTCGCTGATCCGCCACCCAAATTAAAGGCATAGGTTTCTGCCTTGGTGGTGGCGGTGCTGAGCGAAACATTGAAGACGAGGTTATTGCCTTCCACCACATTGTCATCCGCCACACCCGGATTGCCGACTTCGATGCCGGTGATGGCCGGGCTGTCGTTATCCAAGATGCCGCCGGTAGCTGAAACGCCGCCGATGGTAAGTGGAACAGTTTCTGGAGAAATTTCTACTAAGGCATCATCCACCGTTGGCAGAGTGACCGCGAAGTTGGTGACTCCGGCCGGAACCGTAATCAGGCCGGTCGTGGCGTTGTAAGTCACGCCATTGCTAAAGGTGGCCGTGCCGTAATCTGTAGCGCTCGCGGATCCGCCGCCCAGATTAAAAGCGTAGGTTTCAGGTTTTGTGGTGGCGGTGCTGAGCGAAACATTGAAGACGAGATTATTACCTTCCACCACATTGTCATCCGCCACACCCGGATTGCCGACTTCGATGCCAGTGATGGCCGGGCTGTCGTTATCCAAGATGCCGCCGGTAGCTGAAACGCCGCCGATGGTAAGTGGAACAGTTTCTGGGGTGATTTCAACCAGAGCATCATCCACGGTTGGCAGGGTGACGGCGAAGTTAGTCACGCCTGCCGGAACCGTAATCAGGCCGGTTGTGGCGTTGTAAGTGACGCCATTGCTAAAGGTGGCGGTGCCGTAATCTGCTGCGCTCGCTGATCCGCCGCCCAGATTAAAGGCGTAGGTTTCAGGTTTGGTGGTAGCCGTGCTGAGCGAAACATTGAAGACGAGGTTATTGCCTTCCACCACATTGTCGTCCGCCACCCCCGGATTGCCCACTTCGATGCCCGTAATCGCAGGGCTGTCGTTATCCAAGATGCCGCCGGTAGAGCTGACGCCACCAATAGTAAGTGGAACAGTTTCTGGGGTGATTTCTACTAAAGCATCATCCACCGTTGGCAGGGTGACGGCGAAGTTAGTCACGCCTGCCGGAACCGTAATCAAACCCGTTGTGGCGTTGTAAGTCACACCATTGCTAAAGGTGGCCGTGCCGTAATCCGCTGCGCTCGCTGATCCGCCGCCCAGATTAAAGGCGTAGGTTTCAGGTTTGGTGGTAGTCGTGCTGAGCGAAACATTGAAGACGAGGTTATTGCCTTCCACCACATTGTCATCCGCCACACCTGGATTGCCGACTTCGATTTGACTGATGACAGGATCATCCACCGGAGTAACTGTCAGAGTCAGCGTGCTGCTGCCTGTTCCACCAGCAGGATCGATTACGTTGTAAGTAACAACCGGCACCTGACCATTGTAATTGTCAACAGGTGTAAAGGTGTAATCACCATTTGGGGCAATCACCAGGCTGCCCACATCAGGAATAACTGCAGCCTGGCCTGGTGTAAACGTTCCCGGCAGACCAGCAATAGTAAAGCCAGTAACTGTAAGCGGGCCATCTGGATCACTATCATTGCTTAAAACATTGCCTGTAGCAGGCGTATCTTCAAGGACTGTTGCACTATCTGCCTGTAAATTTGCGGGATCATCAACAGGCCTAATCGTTAACGTTAAGGTGCTGCTGCCTGTGCCTCCCTGCGGATCTGCCACGTTATAGGTAATAACAGGGACGGGGCCATTGTAATTTGCAACAGGAGTAAAAGTGTAATCGCCATTAGGGGCGATAATTAAAGTACCTACATTGGGAATGCTAGCTGGCTGGCCCGCTGTAAAGGCATCAGGCAACCCAGCGACGGTGAAGCCTGTTACGGTTAATGCGCCATCAGGATCACTATCATTGCTTAACACATTGCCTGTAGCGGGGGTGTCTTCGGGAACCGTTGCGCTATCAGCCTGCAGATTTGCCGGATCATCAACAGGAGTGACAGTAAGTGTAAGAGTGCTGCTGCCAGTACCGCCAACGGGATCGATAACGCTGTAAGTAATAACAGGCACCGGACCGTTGTAATTAGCGACTGGTGTAAAGGTGAAATCACCATTAGGCGCAATGAGTAATGTTCCAATATTTGGAATGGTTGCGGCTTGGTTGGCTGTAAAAGCATCAGCCAGACCCGCTACTGTAAAGCCTGTAACAGTCAATGGTCCGTCAGCATCGCTGTCATTAGTAAGCACATTCCCTGCAATAGGGGAGTCTTCTGCTCCACTGACCGTATCTGCACCAAGAATAGCCGGATTAGGGCTGGGTTGAACCGGCAAAGCCGTTATAAGTGGTAAATCAAGCGTGCCTGTATCAGTGACTGCAAAGTTAAATGCTAAGGGATTAACCCCTTCAGCAATGCGGCTTAATTCTACAAAGGAGTGGCCTTCTCCTCCTGCTCCCCCGCCTAAGCCTGCCGCTGTGGCTTCTTGTTCTAACAGAGCCTCAGCTGCGGCTGCATCAATGGGGGCAGCGGCGACAATTTTTCCTGTTGAGCCATTGAGATCTGCAATAGCAGCGGATGCCGCATCTGCCGGCTCGCTGCCCAGCATCTGAGCATCCACCTGGACGGTACGATCACCACCGATTTCAAGCAGCTCGCCATTAGGCATAAGCAGCTGCACCCGGCCATCAGCGGAGGTTACAAATATCTCATTCTCATTCAACTGCTGGCCTTCTTTTAAAGGCACAGACTTTCCGGTTGCATCCCGCAAAAAAACGCTGCCATCAATATGCACAACAGTCACGTTTGGTTTGCTTGCACTAATTTGCTCGGCCATGATCGTTCAACCAGTGAATAAGTTAAGCTTCAGGCTAGACTCATCCCATGTGAATGCCTACTGTACCCAAGTACAGCCGCATATGCCGCCGATCAGAAAAAAGGCTCCGGATAAACGGAGCCTCTTGCTGGGTATAATTTCCAGTGTTTAATTCTAGCGAATCCCTTTCGCCAGCAAAGCCAGCTGTAAGCGATCACTCACTTTCAGCTTTTCAAAAATCAAACCTAAATGAAATTTAACGGTGCGTTCGGTAATCCCCAGCTCTCTGGCGATATCTTTATTGACGTTGCCATTTGAGGCAAGAATTGCCACTTCCCGCTCGCGGGCAGTTAAAGGTGCCATCCAAGCATCGGTATCTTTAGGCGCAAATAATTTATTCATAGAACGAATCAGCGCTTGCAAAATAGCAGGCCCAGCCCACACTCCACCCGCCGCAACTACGTTTATCACAGCCAGTAATGACTCACTTGCAGCATAAGCATGACAATAACCGCGCGCGCCAGCCGTAAGTGCCGCCAGATGCTCTGCATCGCTAGGGGCAGAGCTGACAAAGATAATCTGATGCTCTGCGGTATAGCTCAGCCATGCCGGATCATTCAGCGCAGGCAAAGCAGCAAGCGCCAGATCGATCAGCACCACGCCTTCAGAGCGGCCGGCCAAAGCCGCCAGCGAATCCAGCCTGATCAGCGCTTGTTGGGTCGCCTGCTGAACATGAGCAAACAAAAAAGGATCAGCCGTCAGTATTGAGTAGTTCATCGCTCAGTCAACGCATTAGATTTTGCACGGAGTACCGGTTTCAGCAGGTAAGACAACACCGTTTTTTTACCAGTCAGAATATCAACCTCGGCCACCATACCTGGAATAATCGGCAGTTTTTTATCCCCTGCCTTCAAGAAACTAGCGTTGGTTCTTACTTTTACAATATAAAAAGCATTCCCTTTTTCATCCACCACAGTGTCTGCACTGATGTGCTCCAGCTTTGCATCAAGCCCGCCATAGATAGAGAAATCATAGGCAGTAAACTTCACAATTGCTGGTGCACCAGGGCGCAGAAAAGCAATGTCTTTCGGCAAAATCCTTGCCTCCAGCAATAGCGCATCGTCCCCGGGCACAACTTCAATAATATCTTTGCCTGGCTGCACAACTCCGCCTACGGTATTCACCTGAAGCTGTTTAACAGTGCCATTGACCGGGGAGCGAATTTCAGATTGCTTCACGCGATCAGCCAGTGCCACGCTGCCTTCGGTCAGGCTATTTAACTTACCTACGGTTTCACCCAATTCTGAGCGTGCCTGGTTTCGGAATGTCAGCTCTACTTCGCGAATTTTACTGCCTGCCTCGCTCATCGCCGATTGAATACGCGGAATTTGCGAGCTTGCAGAATCTCGCTCGCCCAAATAGCGTGATACATCACGCTCCAGCCGCAAGACTTCCACATCAGAAACAGCGCCGCTTTTCAGAAGCGGCTTAGTGGCTTCCAGCTCCCGCAAAGTAAGAGCATAACCCTGGCCGGCCTGCTCACGCCTTGCTCTTGCTTCGTTCAGCTCTTGCCCGCGCTGCACTAACTGCTGCTGTGCACCACTAATCAGGGCATTCATTTCTGCCTTACGGGACTCATAAAGGCCACGTTCCTGAATCACAATTTCTGGTGATTCTGTCTGAACTTCGGCAGGCACAACAAACGGCTGCCCCGAAGACAAAGCCTCAAGCCGTGCAGCCTTGGCCTTGAGTGATAAATACTGAGCCCGGTTTTCTTTCAGCGATGAAACAAAACGCGTGGGATCAATCGTGACCAGCAGCTGACCCATTTTGACCTGCTGACCTTCTCTGACCAGAATTTCTTTAACAATCCCGCCATCTAGGCTCTGAATCACCTGAATTTGCCTCGAAGGAATCACTTTACCTTCACCACGCGTCACTTCATCAATTTTGGCCAGACCTGCCCAGAGCAGCACCACAAATACAGTAACCGCGGAAGTCCAGACCAGAATGCGCGCTCCGCGCGGGCTCTGCTCAACAATCACCCAATCGGCATCAGCCACAAAATCACTGTGATCGACCATATCGTGGGCTTCGCCACGAAATAAATACCGGTCAAACCAGTAAGAGCTGATGCTCACCAGCTTCTGCCACTTTTTGCGCAAGAAATGAGGCTTGGCGCTTTCAATTTGCATCATCAGCTGCTCCTGCCTATTCTGCCCTGCTGCAGCGCCTCAATCACCTGAGCCTTAGGCCCGTCGGCCACCACTTGGCCCTGATCTAGCACAATCAGACGATCGACCAAATCAAGTAATGAGGTTCGGTGAGTCACCAGCAATAATGTTTTTTGCGTGATATACGCTTTAAGGCGCGCTTTAAGTTTTTCTTCAGAAAGATGATCCATGGCGCTGGTGGGCTCATCCAGCAACAGCATAGGAGGGTCGTTCAGCATGGCACGGGCAATAGAAACGGTCTGGCGCTGGCCTCCTGATAATGAATCACCCCGCTCGGAAATCAGCATATCAAAGCCACGCGGATGCAAATCTGAAAACTCTTTAACCCCGGCCAGCTCTGCGGCAGCCAGAATACTGCCGTCATCTGCAAAGGGTGCACCCATAGCAATATTCTGACGCAGCGTGCCATAAAATAAGATCGGCTCTTGCGGCACATGCCCCACTGCACGGCGTAATTCAGCGGGATCAATTTGCCGTGTATCCACGCCATCAATCAATACTGCACCTTCACTTGGGTAATACAAACCAAGAATGAGTTTTTCTATGGTTGTTTTACCCGAGCCAATACGGCCAATAATGGCCATCTTTTCGCCAGCTTTTAACTTAAATGAAACATTGTTTAATACTTTTTCATCATTGCCTGCATAGGCAAAGCTCACATTTTTAAATTCAATATCACCCCGGAATGATTCCCGGTGTAAAAAATTACTATTTGCAGGGCGTTCAACCGGTAATTTCATATGCGATTCAATACCGGCTAATGAAGTACGGGCATTCTGATATTGCATTAATAAACCAGCGACTTGCCCAAGTGGTGCTAATGCCCGGCCCGATAACATAGAGGCCGCAATAATCCCCCCCATCGTCACCATATTTTCAGTCAGCAGATACACACCCACAATAATAACGACCACACTGACTAACTGGCTGATAAAGGAAGCAAAATTAACCGTGGTAGATGATAGTAATTTGAGCTTGGAGCCAATTTGCGCCAGAAAATGAGTGGATCGCTCCCAGCGGCGCTGAAACTCGCTTTCTGCCCCCATCACCTTAATGGTTTCAATCCCCACCAGCCCCTCAACCAAAGTCGCATTGCGCTGCGCAGAGGCACGCTGGGTCAGCTCTACCATTTCCTGCATTTTGTCCTGAGCCAGCAGTGTAAAGCCCACCACCAGCACAATGCCCACCATGGCAGGCACGGCAAGCCATGGAGAAATCCATACCATCACCAGAAGGAAAATCAGCACAAAGGGTAAATCGACCAGGGTGGTGATCGACGCAGAGGCAATAAAATCGCGCACCGATTCAAAAGCACGCAGATTTGCCACAAAAGAGCCCACAGATGCCGGGCGTGCTTCCATACGCAAACCCAGCACCCGCTCCATAATCAGCGCAGAGAGCGTTACATCAATCCGCTTGGACGCGACATCAATAATGTGCCCACGAATTGTGCGCAAAATCAAATCGAAACACAGCACTGCCAATGCACCTACCGCCAACACCCATAATGTTTCTAGGGCATGATTCGGCACAACCCGATCGTATACATTCATCGAAAACAACGGCATCGCCAGTGCCAAAAGATTAATCAGTAGCGCAGCCAGCAAAGCATCACGGTATAAACGCCAGTTGTCTTTAACTACACCCCAGAACCAGTGCCGGCTTCGCACCGCACCGTGCTCAGGCGCACGCGCTTCAAACCTGAATTTAGGGCGGACAAAAATCACAATCCCGTTATGCAATGCGGCTAAGGATTCAGCATCCACCAGCTCGGAAGATTCACCCGTCTCAGGGAAGCAGATACGGGCCATACCATCGTCTGTCCACTCAAGCAGCAGGCAGGCGCCACGGTCTTTAAGCAGCAAAATAACGGGAAATAAGCTGCTTGGCAGCTCTTGCAAAGCGCGGCGGACCACTCGGGCAGAAAGCCCCGCCCGAGCGGCGGCACGAGGCACAAGAGAAGGCGAAAGCAGATTATCTGTGAGAGGCAGGCCTGCCGATAAAGCTTCACACGTCCACGGCTGCCCGTGAATGCGTGTCAGCTCGGCAAGACAATCCAGAAGTGGATCAAAACGACTCTGATGCTCTCCCACTCGCCAGTCAGGACGATCAGTCGCTTTAGAATGGCTGGGATTGGACTCGCTCATGCATTAACTTTATATTTAGTAGTGATAAAAAAATATTGCTGCCGCAATTGCAAACTTAATCATTGTTCCTATTGTATAGAATATCAATGCGAAATGTATATGAAAAAAATTTATAAACATTAATCAATTAATACTTTACCCGGATTCATGATTTGTTTAGGATCAAACACTCGTTTTATTTGCTGCATTATAGTTAATTCTAGAGGATTTCTATATTGAGCTAAATGATAACGCTTTAATTGTCCAATACCATGTTCTGCACTAATACTGCCATTGTGAAACGCCACACAAGAATAAACAATATCATTGACAGCCGGCTCATTTGCATACAATGCCGCTGTTTTATCCGTCCTAAAAACGTTGTAATGCAAATTACCATCACCTAAATGCCCAAAAGCAATAATTGACGCATCACTGAATGCCAATGCTAATTGCTGACCACATTCATTTAAAAATGCAGGGATATTGCCCACAGGCACGCTAATATCGTGCTTGATACTTACGCCTTCTCTTCGCTGCGCCTCAGGAATATGTTCCCGAAGCTGCCAAAAATCTCTGGCCTGCCTGCTGTTTTGTGCCAGCAAAGCATTATCACAAGCAAGTGCATGTAAAACTTCTGCCAATTGATCGGTCAGCGCGTGGCTGTCACCACCATCAGACAACTCTACTAACACCGCCCATTCAGGCAAAGGGCTGAATGGATGCGGCAAGGCAGGGCACTGCTTGGCCAGTAATTCAAAACAGGGCTTGGAAATCAACTCAAAAGAAGTTACCCGGTCCCCAACTGCAGCCTGCACCCCACGCAGCAGCTCTACCGCTGCAGCAGGATCGCTCACCGCCACCAGAGCCGTTGCATGGGCCGTTGGCAGCGGGTAAAGCCTCAAAACCGCACGGGTAATCACACCTAATGTTCCTTCAGAGCCAACAAAGAGCTGCTTTAAATCATAGCCCGTATTGTCTTTTCTTAAACCCCGTAAACCATTCCAGACCTCGCCACTGGGCAAAACCACCTCAAGCCCCAGCGTCAGCTCCCGCATATTGCCGTAACGCAGCACATTGACACCACCTGCATTAGTGGCCAATGCACCACCGATACGGCAAGAGCCAGAAGCAGCCCATTCGGCAGGGAACAGGCGATTAGCAGCCCTTGCTGCAGCCTGCACATCGGCGAGAATGGCACCTGCTTCAACAATCATGGTGTTATTTTCAGGATCAACCTCAAGGATGTGATTCATTCGCTCCAGCGACAACACCAGCGCCGTACCTGATGCATCAGGCGTTGCACCGCCGCATAAGCTGGTATTCCCCCCTTGCGGCACAATAGCAATACCATGCAAGGCGCAAAGCTCAATCACCGCAGCCACTTCAGCAGTAGAACGTGGCCTAGCTACAGCCAGCGCAGATCCCTGATAGCGGCGGCGCTGATCTAAGCAATACGCTGCGGTGTCCTTGCCTGTTAAAACACCTGCCGTATCCAGCAAACCTTTAAGCGTTTCTAAAAATGTGTTCACAGCCAGAAATCCTGACGCTCTGCATGAGCACTGATGACCCGCTGAAAATGCCCGGGGTCTTTTGCAAAGGTCATTTCACCCGCTGCCGGCTTATAAAAATCATACAAACGCGACACCCAGAAACGCAGGGCAGCGGCGCGCAAGATATTTGGCCATGCGGCTATTTCATCAACCTTTAAAGCACGAACCCCCTGGTAGCCCAGCAATAAGGCTCTGGCTCTTTCGGCATCCATATCACCGGATTCGCACACGCACCAGTCATTCAAAGTAATGGCTAAGTCGTAAAGAAGAACATCATTACAGGCGTAATAAAAATCAATAAAACCGCCAACATGATCGCCATTCATTAAGACGTTATCGCGGAATAAATCCGCATGAATCACGCCTTTGGGTAAATCAGCAAAATCCTGCCCGGCTTGCAAAGCCAGCTCTGCCCGCAGCAACGCGGCATCAGCCGCGCTCATCAAATCAAACAGCAGGGGTGCCGTTGCATTCCACCAAGCGGCACCACGCGGATTTTGCATTTGTCCGCGATAGCTGCCTGCTGCCAAATGCATTTGCGCCAGCATTTCACCCACTTCAAAGCATTGTGCTGCACTTGGCTCGTCCACCACCGTGCCAGGCACACACTGCACCAGCAAGGTTGGGCGGCCATTGAGTTCATCAACGTATTGATCCGCCAGATTTGCAATCGGTGCCGCCACGGCAATGCCATGATCCGCCAGATGAGCCATTAAATTAACGTAAAAAGGCAGCTCATCTGCAGCCAGATTCTCAAACAAGGTCAGCACATAGCGACCGTGGGTGGTCGTGACAAAATAATTGGTATTGGTAATCCCTGCGGCAATGCCTTTAAGCTCCAGCAAGCTGCCAATGGAGTAACGCTTCAGGAAGGGACCGAGGTCTTCCGCAGTCACGGTAGTAAAAACGGACATAGATTCAACTCAAAATTCAAAAATGACCCAACGTGGCACGGATAAATTACTACCGCCCAGATCATCACTGCGATCAAAACGCCCCTGCCCTTCTTTATCAACAAGGAAATATGGCAGGCCAACCTTAGGCGTTACTTTCATCATGTAAAGCTTCCCCCTGAGGCGATACTCGGCAATCGTTGCGTCGGTTTTCTCGATCACACGTATTTCCGGTGCTTCAAGCACCTTTGCTTCGCTTTCGGTCGCAGGCAAAGGCGGGGGCGCATCGCTGGGAGCGGCGGCATACACGGAGCTACTCAATAAGAGGCTAAGTAAAATAGGGCGCATTTGATTTCCTTTTTAGGCCAGCTCAGGCCAGAGGCCCGGTCTGATTTCTGATTTACACCGGCCATGATTTGTAGAAATGGCCACAAAGCCCGGCTTCATGATCACCATGTCCATGCAAGGGCTCAGCAGAAACTTGACGTATACATCAGAATGATCATGAAACAAATGTCAGCAGTGACATGTTTAAACTGACAGATAAAAACAGCGATTCAATGGCTTAAGCCTTATAATACGCTGGATTCACCCTCATTTTAGCAAATCCAAACCGAGCACTTCTGGCTTAAGCGTTAAGCAAGCTGCTATTTTTCTTACATCAAGTATAGAGAGTTTCATCGCATGGCGACCCTGCTTTTAATTGACGGCTCCTCCTACCTCTACCGAGCCTTCCATGCGATCCGTGATCTGGCGGCTCCAGACGGCACCCCCACTAATGCGCTGTACGGCTTTGTTAATATGCTTAAAAAGCTGCGCCAGCAAACGCCTGCCGATTATATCGCCTGTGTCTTTGACGCCAAGGGCAAAACCTTTCGCGACGATTTATACAGCGAATACAAAGCACAACGCCCATCTATGCCAGACGAGCTGCGCGTTCAAATCGAACCGATTCACGCAGCAGTGAAAGCATTTGGCATAAAGATACTGATGGTGGATGGCGTAGAAGCAGACGATGTGATTGGCACGCTTGCAAGCTGGGGCACAGAGCATGGTATTACTACCATTATGTCGACCGGCGATAAAGATATGGCACAGCTGGTTAATCAGTATGTGCGTATCGAAAACTCGATGACCGAAGAAGTGCTGGATATCGAAGGCGTCATCAATAAATTTGGCGTGCGCCCAGAGCAAATTGTCGATTATCTCGCGCTGATTGGCGATACCGTCGATAACGTACCGGGCGTACCTAAGTGCGGCCCGAAAACCGCAAAAAAATGGCTGGATGAATATCAAACCCTCGATGCCGTGATGGCCAATGCAGACGCCATTAAAGGCGTGGTTGGCGAGAATTTACGCAAAACGCTGGAATGGCTGCCCATGGCCAAACAGCTGGTTACTATTAAATGTGATCTGGACTTAAGCCGCGAATTACCACAGCAATTTACCGATCTACAGCCACAAGCCGAGGACTGGGAAACGCTGCTGGGGATTTTCCGCCAGGCCAATTTCAGAACATGGATCCGTGAAGCAGAAAGCAAAGTGGCTGCAGGCCCTGCCAGCGACGATTTATTTAGCCTTGTCGCCAGCCCTGCTGCCAAACCCCAAAGCATCACTCCCATCATGGATGCACCCGCTGAGCGCCCTGCCGCCCCACGCAACTATCAAACCATTCTGAGCGATGCCGAACTGGATCGCTGGCTTGAGCAGTTGATGGCCGCGCCAGTTGTGTCACTCGATACCGAAACCACGGGTTTGGATGCTTTAAACTCGCAAATCGTCGGCATGTCGTTTTGCATAGAAGAAGGCCACGCAGCCTATCTGCCGCTCGCCCACCGCGGGCCGGATGCAGTCGATCAGCTGCCACTGGATGCAACGCTTGCCAAGCTCAAACCTTGGCTGGAATCCGCCAGCCATAAAAAATTGGGCCAAAATTTAAAATTTGATCAGCACATTTTTGCCAATCACGGCATTGCATTAGCAGGAGTCGAAGACGACACCCTCTTAATGTCTTATGTGCTGGCCAGCCATGAAAAACACAATATGGATGCACAAGCCGAGCGCGAGCTGGGCCTTACCACCATAAAATTTGAAGAGCTGTGTGGCAAAGGAGCAAAGCAAATTGGCTTTGACGAAGTGGCAGTCGATATCGCCAGCACTTACGCCGCAGAAGACGCCGATATCACCCTGCAACTGGCTCATGCCATGTTGCCGCGCCTAAGTGGCGGGCTGGCCCATGTTTACCGCGAAATCGAAATGCCATCCCGCAGCGTGTTGTTTGAAATGGAGCGCACCGGTGTGCTGCTCGACAGCCATAAGCTCAATCAGCAAAGCCACGAAATTGGCCTTCGCCTGCTGGAACTAGAACAAACGGCTTACGATTTAGCCGGCCAGCCATTTAATCTGTCCAGCCCCAAGCAAATTGGCGAGATCTTCTTTGAGCAGCTCAAACTGCCGGTGATCAAGAAAACCCCCAAGGGTGCGCCGTCTACGGATGAAGAAGTACTGCAAGAGCTGGCAAAAGATTTTCCGCTGCCTAAAGTGCTACTCGAACACCGCTCCTTATCCAAGCTGAAATCAACCTACACCGACAAACTGCCGCTGATGGTGAACCCTCGCACGGGCCGTGTGCATACCAGCTACAACCAGACCGTAGCGGTAACCGGGCGCTTAAGCTCTACCGAGCCAAATTTACAAAATATCCCGATTAAAAGCATGGAAGGCCGCAAGATTCGTGAAGCTTTTATTGCGCCTAAAGGCTGGCAAATTATGTCTGCCGATTACTCGCAAATCGAGCTGCGCATCATGGCACACCTCTCCGGCGACGAGGCGATGATTGCTGCGTTTAACTCGGGTGAAGATATCCACCGCACCACCGCCGCCGAAGTGTTTGCCGTGGCACTCGATCAAGTCAGCAGCGAGCAACGCCGCTACGCCAAAAGCATTAACTTTGGCCTGATTTACGGCATGGGCGTATTTGGCCTGGCGGCCCAGCTGGAAATCCCGCGCGACGCCGCAAAAAACTTTATCGACCGCTACTTTGCCCGCTTTCAAGGCGTGGCCATGTATATGGAAAACATTCGCGCCAGCGCCAAAGAGCACGGCTATGTAGAAACCGTATTTGGCCGCCGCCTATGGCTACCTGAAATTAAATCAGCCAATGCCGCCCGCCGCGCAGGGGCAGAACGAGCAGCGATTAATGCACCAATGCAGGGAACGGCAGCTGACTTGATTAAACTCGCCATGATTAATGTGGCAGATTGGATAAAAGCCGAAGGCCTGCAAAGCAGGCTGATTATGCAAGTACACGATGAACTGGTGCTGGAAGTACCCGACGCAGAAGTTGAAATGATGCGTGAACAACTGCCGCTTAAAATGGCCGCCGCCGCCAAGCTGACTGTTCCCCTGCTGGCTGAAGTGGGCGCAGGTTTAAACTGGGAAGAAGCGCATTAATTCTGACACTCTCTTTGTCAGCCTTAAGTAAATAGTCTACAGTCCAGCTACAGCGTTAAATTACATCTACTTGGCATTTAAACGGCTTAATCAATTAATGAAGATAAACACTCCCCCTCTCAAGCTGCAGTTTAGCTGGAAGATGCTGTGTCTTGCTCTGGTCGTGAGCGAGCCTGCTGCGGCCCTGACGCTGGGGGAGCTGACTATTCAATCTGCCGTTGGTCAGCGATTTCGGGGCACTGTAAGTTACCAGCTGGCACCTGAAGATGGCTTAGCAGAAGACTGCAGCAAACTGAGCCTCGTCGCCCCTGCCAACGATCTGCCGGGCTTGGGCCAGGCCTCGCTGCGCCTGCTGGCGAAAGAGCGCGGCGGGCAGATCCTGATTCAGTCTGCCGATGTTGTAAATGAGCCTATGGCAGGCTTCAGTATAAAAATGGAGTGTAAGGGCCAGCTGCTGCAACGCAGCTACACTGTGTTTTTAGATCCGGCGCCACTCACCCTTCCAAGTGTTGCAGAAGAAACACATGCCGCAGCCCGCCCTGTAAGCAGCACCACAGCCAGCCGGCCCCGTCGTGCAGCAAAGCCCGTCAGTGCCAGTAAAGACACAAACAGCCAGACAACCGTCGTCCAAAACAAACAAAAACCTGCAGAAATACCCATTTCTCTGCCTGCCAGCAATGGCCAGTTGCGGATTGAAAGCGAATTAAGTTTTAAAAACCAGGCGCCTGAAGTGCTTAGCCCGGAAGAGCTAAAAACTAAAATCGCCATGATGCAAAGCTTGCAAGAGCAGCTGCAATCAGAAATGCTGCGTCTGCAGCAATCCATGCTGCATCTACAGGCTTTAAGCGGTGCAAACGCTGTAGCAACAAGCAACACGCCCGAGCCCACCAGCACCCCGCTGGCCACCCTGAATATCAGCAGCGCAGCTCCGCCAGCGCCTTCAGAAGCATCAGTACCCACAGCGCCCAAACGCACAACAACAAATGATTCTGCTAGTAGCAGCTGGTGGATGGCCGCCGTGATGGCCGCATTAGCTGCCGCAGCCGGGGCGGGCTTATGGCTGCGCCGCCGCCAGCAAAATCAAACCAGCTGGGACGCGGACGCAGAAAGCGCGATTTCTCATCTCTCCCGTACCGGACCAAAAATTATTAAACCTGCCGCTGCAGATGCAGATGAGCATTCTCTTTTCCGCCACAGCCAGCTGTTCTACGGTGGCATTGAAGTGCAGGAAGAAGAAGACGGCAGCGCCACGCTGGAGCGGGCACAATTACTGGTGGCCCAGGGTGAAACCGATCAGGCCATTGAGCTTCTTTATCAGACGATAGACGAAAACGAGGCCGATAGTGAGCCATGGCTGCTGCTGTTCCGTGTTTTACGCCAGCAAGGTATGAAAACTGAATATGCCCAGCTAGCTAGGCGCTTCCATGACCTAGGCGGCGATGCTGACGACTGGGCGCTGGTCCGCAATATTGGCTACCGGCTGGATCCGGAAAACCCGCTATACAGCGCTCACGAAGACACGGCAGAAACCACGGCTGAGCCTGCGATTAAAGAAAACCCTGAGGCGGAAACCAGCCAGGACCTGCTGCCCGAGCCCGAGCCCATTGCTGCCGAGCCATTAAGCGAGCAAGACGCCATGCTGATGGAGTTTTTATCTGCGCCTGCTGCTGAAGAACCACCAGCAAAGCCAAGCTCATCCATATCACCCCCACAAATCATTTCGCTGGATCTGCCCCCGCTGGAATTCTCTCTTGAAGAAGATGCAGGCAGCCCCTTGGATATTTCATTACAAAACCATGAAGAAACCATAGAAGCGTCTTTACCGCTTGAAGAAGTAGAGGAAGCAGAAGCATCGCTTCCTTTTGAAGAAACCAGGCCCATAGAGCCTGAAGCGCCACTTTCATTTGAAAATACAGAAATTCTTGAGATCGAATCGTCGATTGATGATGAAAAAATCGACCCCACAGAAATCAAATCGCCAGTTTCACTTGAAGAAGCCGAACCCATCGAAGAAATTGATCTGGTTGAATTAGAAATCGAATTACACCCTCCGCTTTCAGTCTTTGAGCCGCGTAAACACTGAAGCCAACCTAGGCATCAGCTAATGATAGAATGCGTCCCTGTATGCAATTACGCTAAAGGATACGCAAGTGACTCAACCTAACCGCCTTGTTATCGCCACCCGCGAAAGCCCGCTTGCACTCTGGCAGGCCAACCACGTAAAGGCGAGGCTTGAGGCGCTTTATCCTGAGCTTCAGGTTGAATTACTCGGCATGACCACGCAGGGCGACCGGATTTTAGACGTAACCCTGAATAAAATCGGCGGCAAAGGCCTGTTTGTTAAAGAGCTGGAAACAGCCATTACCGAAGGCCGCGCCGATCTGGCCGTGCATTCGATGAAAGATGTACCGATGGTTTTGCCCGAAGGCTTTACGCTGGCCGCCATTGGCGAGCGGGAAGACCCGCGCGATGCCTTTGTTTCTAATAAATACGATTCACTCGATCAATTAACGCCCGGCTGTGTCGTGGGCACCTCCAGCCTGCGCCGCGAATCACAATTACGCGCTCGTTTTCCGCATTTGCTCATTAAGCCTTTGCGCGGCAATGTGGGCACGCGTCTGGGCAAGCTGGATGCGGGTGAATACGACGCCATTATTCTGGCCTCAGCAGGCCTGATTCGTCTGGGTCTTGCCAGCCGGATTAAAAGCGCGATTTCTCCTGGCGACAGCCTGCCCTCACCGGGCCAAGGCGCACTGGGTATTGAAGTACGCAGTGATCGCGCTGATCTGATCTCGCTGCTGGCCCCTTTTAACCATGCGGCAACGGCCGCCTGTGTCACTGCAGAGCGCTCTTTATCCCGCCGTCTGGGTGGCTCATGCCAGATTCCATTAGGCGCTTTCGCCGAAGAAGATGATGGCTTTTTGCGCCTGCGAGCCTTTATTGCTAACCCCGATGGCAGCGATATTATCTACGCCGAAGGCAATGGCTCTTTAGCCGCCGCCAACGGGCTAGGTTTACAGGTAGCCGAACTACTCTGCACCGAAGGCGCGACTGAGATTCTGAAGAGTCTGGCCGCTGCAGCTGCAGAATAATGCAAACACTGAGCGGCCTACGCCTGTGGGTGACACGTCCCGGACAGCAAGCAGCAGGTTTAATCGCCCTGCTGCAAGCCGCAGGTGCAGAAGTCCTGCCCCTACCGCTGTTAGAAATCGCTCCGCCTGACGATCCTGCGCCGCTGCAGGCCGCTTTAGCTCATATTGAGCAATTTGATCTGGCCGTTTTTATCAGCCCATCCGCGCTTGACGCCGTATTTGCACATTTGCCCGCGCCATGGCCCAAAAACCTACCCGTTGCGGTGGTGGGGCCGGGCAGCGAGCGGCGGGCAAGCGCACTTGGGGTGCAGGATATTATCTGCCCCGCAGTGCAATTTGATAGTGAAGGCCTGCTGCAAGAAACCAGAATGCAATTTTTAGCAGGTAAAAAGCTGGTGATCTTTCGTGGTAATGGCGGACGTGAATTATTACCAAAAGCCTTACAAGAGCGTGGCGCACTGCTGACTATCATTACCGCATACCAAAGACAGCCTCCCCGCTTCGATCTGGCCCATTTAAATGCCCAATTGAGCAGTGGCTGCGATGGCATCGTCATATCCAGCTCGGAAGCAGCGCAACACTTATTTCAGCTCGCTGGAGACAAGGCGCTGCAAGCGTTACAATCACGCATATATTTCGTACCCCATCCGCGTATTGCACAGACGCTTATCGCTTTGGGTGCAAAACAAGTAGAACTTACGAATGCAGGGGATAGCGGTATTTTGCATGGCATTTGTCAGCACTTCACAAAACCCCGCCAGGAATAAAAATGACTCAGGATACTTCACAAGACTCGCTCGCGGCGGCACTGCAAACGCCTGACCGTCGCTTCGTTCCGCAGACCGCTATTGTGCTTGGCAGCGTAGCCTTAATTGCCACAGCGGGTGTCTGGCTCTATCAGCAGCAAGCCATGGAGCAATTCAAGCTTGAAGTAAGCCGTCAGCTGGCCGCAAATAAAAACAACACTGCTGAGTTCAGCCAGCAGCTGGCAAGCAGCGCTAAATTGCAGGAGCAATTTTCCGCCAAACTGGCGCTGCTGGATGCTAAACAAGCAGAATCGCTCAGCCAGCAGCAAGCGCTGAATAATATGTATGAGGCGCTTACCCATAATGAAACCCACCGTGCCCTTTCTGAAATAGAGCAAATCCTTGGCTTTGCTAGCCAGCAACTGCAATTAGGCGGCAATGTAAATGGCGCGCTGCTTGCACTGGCAAATATCGACCAAAAACTCGCTCAGCTGAACCGCCCGGAGCTGATCAGCCTGCGTCAGAGCATTACCCGTGATATTGATACCCTTAAAGCCCTGCCCTATGTTGATATCATTGGGATCAGCGCCAAATTAGACAGCCTGATTAAAGGCCTAGAAGACCTGCCTCTGGCGATTGATGGCCACCGCCATGTAACACCAGTGGTAAAACCATCGGCCAGCAGTACGGCCTTGGCCCATTTTTCTGATGAAATCTGGCAGCAGCTTAAACAGCTGATTCAGATCCGCCGCATGGACAAACCAGAAGCCATGTTGCTTTCACCGGAACAAAGCTTTTTCCTGCGTGAAAACATCAAGCTCAGGCTGCTGGATGCACGTACTTCCCTGCTGCTTAAAGATGAAGCCAGCTACCGTGGCGATATCGCGGCTGCCCTGCGTTATTTAGAACAATACTTCGATAAAAAAGCGCCGCAAACAGCCACATCGATTGCCACGCTGAAACAGTTAGCAGCACAAGATCTGGCAATCCAGCTGCCGGAACTCGGTACGAGCTTGGCCGCAGTACGCAGCGCCCGCACCATTGCAGAAAGGGCCAAGCAATGAGAATTTTGCTCTGGATCATCGCTCTATTTGCACTGGCCGTGGGGCTGACGCTGTTTGCGCAGCTTAATACTGGCTATGTGCTGCTGTTCTTGCCGCCATGGCGGATTGAAATTTCACTCAATGTATTTGCAATGCTGACGCTGGCTACCATTGCCCTGCTCTATCTGCTGCTGCGCGTAGTTGCAGAGCTGGGCGGCCTGCCACACAAGGTAAAGCAATACCGCGAACGCCAGCAAAGAGATGCCTCAATTCAGCTGGAGCGCGAAGCACGTTTAGCTTTTTTTGAAGGCCGCTATCAGCGCGCCGAACGGTTGGCCGGTGAAGCGCTGAATAACAGTGAAAATAATGATGCTTTTGCCGTTAATGCGCTGCTTGCCACACGTGCCGCGCATCAAATGCGTGATTTCGCCCGCCGCGATCAGTATCTGGACAAACTGCAACAACGCTTTGGCAACCAGCACTTAGCTGCAGCAATGATGGCTGCGGAGCTGTACCTAGATGAGCGCCGCTATACCGATGCAAGCAATGCGCTTGCAGCAGCCAAGCAAATCTCACCCAAGCTGACCGCAGCTCTGCAGCTGGAGCTGCGTTTACGCTTGCGTGAAGAAAACCCTGATGCGGTATTAAGACTGGTAGAACAGTTAGCCAAAAGCGAAGCCGTTGATGCCGAACAAGCCAGACGCATCCGCAATCAGGCCTATCTGCTCAAGCTGAGACAACAACCTTTATCCAGCCATCAGCTGAAAGACTGGTGGAATAAGCTGCCAGCCCAAGATAAAGCCTTGCCACAGCTGATTGAAGCAGTAACAGACAGCTATAAACAGCAGGGTGAGCCCGCAATGGCCCGCAGCCTGCTGGAAGAAACCCTCAGAAATGAATGGTCCAGCCCCCTCGCTGGCCGCTATGGCTCGCTGGGGCTAACCGGGGAAGCCCTTATTTCTCAGCTGCAACAAGCCGAGCTTTGGCTTAAGCAGCATCCTGAAGATCATTTGCTGCTGCTGACACTTGGCAGGCTCTGCCGTGCCAGTGCCCTTTGGGGTAAAGCACAAACCTATCTGGAAGCAAGTATTGCTGTGCACCCTACCGCGGTGGCCCATGCAGAGCTGGCAGAATTACTGGATTCGCTCGATAAAAACGATGCCGCCAGCCGGCATTACCAAGCAAGCCTGGCGCTGGCATTACCCCAGGCCAGTCTGATTTAAGCTTTGATTTAACAGCAACAGACAATAAAAAACGGCTGCATTGATTGCAGCCGTTTTGCGTATTGAGCTCTTATTTTTTATGAGGTGGCGGTGCAGCTGGTTTTTTCTCATCAGAGAAAGTGATCCATGAAAATGGAGCAGATCCCTTATTACGCTCAAAAAAATCAGGCGTTGGAGAAAGATGGCCAGAAGGTACAACGGGTTTACGGACTTGCGTATTAGTTAGCATTTTATTGCCCCCGAGTAATTTGCAATAGCATATTACGTGATATTAACACAATACATTGAAATCATTAACTCAGAATTGACTTGAAACAAATAATAAACTTTCTATTTCAGTAACATGAAAGTCTAATGAAGCAAGTATTACAATAATTCTGGCGACATCACCATCCGTAATGAATAACTGATCCGCCCTTCCTTAACCCGCCTCTGCAACCACCAGCAGCCCCCCCGGCGCAGCTCCCAATCGAGCTCTTTGCCCGCCAGAATAACAGCGGCTGCGCGGCCCAGCTCCGGCTGATGCCCAACCAGCACAATGGTCTTCCCCGGCTCCCTTGGCCAGTTACACACCTCTAAATATGAGCCGCATAAAACACCGGGATTTAACCTTGCATCAATCTTAAATTGCTTACTTAATGCCTTGGCGGTTTCCTGGCTACGCAATGCTTCGCTGGCAATCACCGTGATGGCCCCGCCATCAAGACGCTTACTTAAGCAAGCGGCCATTTTTTCTGCCTGCTTACGCCCTTTAGCCGTAAGAGGGCGGCGTAAATCATCCGCCCCCTCCTCTGCTTCGGCATGACGCCACAAAATTAAATCCACAGTCGCCCTTAATTGCGTGGTTTAGCTGTTAACTCAGCCAATAATGTTGCTTGTGAAGAGCGCACCTTACCGCCACGCGCAGTCTTACGACGATAGCGACCATCAGACTGCATTTCCCAAGCCTGAGTGTTATCTACTAGGCTTGGGCGCAAGCTTTCACGAATCACACGGCGTTTTACTTTTGGATCTAAGATGGGAAACGCAATTTCAATGCGGCGGAATAAATTACGCCCCATCCAGTCTGCTGAAGAAAGATAAACATCCTCTGCACCGCCATTATAAAAATAGAAAACGCGGTGATGTTCTAATAAACGCCCCACAATTGAGCGCACGCGGATGTTTTCTGACACCCCAGGAATACCCGGGCGCAAAGCGCACACGCCACGAACAATCAAATGAACCGTAACACCAGCTTGCGATGCCTGATAAAGCTTATCGATGACGGTAGGCTCCAGCAAAGCATTCATTTTGGCGATAATCACCGCCTTACGGCCCGCTTTAGCGTGGACAATTTCTTTATCGATATACTTTAAAATATTCGGCTGCAAGGTAAACGGTGCTTGCCACAGCTGATGATGATCCCCCGCCAAGCCAAGGCCGGTGAGCTGCATAAACACATCATTTACATCACTGACAATTTCTTCATTGACCGTCATCAAACCAAAATCAGTGTAAAGCTTAGTTGTGCGCGGATGGTAATTACCCGTGCCAACGTGAGTGTAGCGGCGCAGTTTTCCTTCCTCACGGCGCACAATCAGCAACATTTTAGCGTGAGTTTTATAGCCATATACGCCATACACCACGTGCACACCCGCCAGCTCCAGCTTGGCTGCCCAGTTGATATTGGCTTCTTCATCAAAGCGCGCCATCAGCTCAACAACAGCCGTCACCTCTTTACCGCGCCCTGCGGCATCGCATAGCGCTTCCATCAAAGCCGACTCTGTACCGGTGCGATAGACCGTCATTTTAATCGCCACGACCTGCGGATCTCTTGCTGCCTGTTGCAGCAAATCGATCACAGGAGTAAAGCTTTGGTAGGGGTGGTGCAAAAGAATATCGCCATGGCGAATCGCCGCAAACATATCCGGCTGCTTGCGAAGCTCGGCAGGCACGCCAGGCATAAAGGGCTCAAACTTTAAATCTGAACGATCAACCTGATCCGGCACCTGCATCAGGCGTACCAGATTAACCGGGCCATTTACACGATAAAGATCCACATCCTGCAAACCAAACTGATCACGCAAGAAATGCTGTAAATGCTTAGGACAATTATCGGCCACCTCTAAACGCACAGCATCACCATAAGAGCGCTGCGATAATTCGCCCTTCAGCGCGGCACGCAGGTCTTTCAGATCATCATCATCCACCGATAAATCAGAATCACGCGTGACCCGGAATTGATAACAACCCAACACATGCATACCAGAAAACAATTCATCCACATGTGCATGCAAAATCGAAGACAAGAAAACAAAGCCATGCTCAACACCCGAAATCTCGGTTGGCATTTTTACAAAGCGCGGCAAAATACGTGGCGCTTGCACAATAGCAATGCCCGAGCTGCGGCCAAAGGCATCGTTGCCTTCCAGCTCAACAATAAAATTCAGCGACTTATTTAATACACGCGGAAAAGGATGAGATGGATCAAGCCCAATTGGCGTGAGTATAGGCATCAGCTCACGGAAAAAGAAATCCCGCACCCACTCGCGCTGCTCGTCTGTCCATACGCTGCGGCGGAAAAAATGAATACCTTCCTTAGCCAGCGCCGGAAACATCACTTCCAGCAATAAATCATACTGGCGATCAACCAAATCATGCGCTTCGCGCGCCACCAAATCAAAAGCCTGCAGCGGCGTCATTCCCTCAGGTAAAAGCCGAGTTGGATTATGGCGCATATTTTCTTTGAGCCAGGCCACGCGCACTTCAAAAAACTCATCCAGATTGGACGACACAATACACAGAAATTTCAAACGCTCTAATAAAGGATTACTTGCGTCTTCCGCCTGGGCCAATACCCGACGATTAAACTCTAACAATCCCATTTCACGGTTCAGCATTAATTGATTATCGGCAGGTTTGTAACTCATCACTCTTCGCTCAAATTAAATAGCCCATCAAAAATACGGATGACAAGAAATGCAACTCAACCAGCTAAGGGATGTCCTGAAAACTTCACAACGCCTGTATAACGCCGGCATAAACCCAAACAAATCAATCGGCTGGATCTACAAATAAACGGGCAAGCAAGCCCGCCAGAGCTCTAATTCTTAAATGCACCCACGTTTTGCAACAGACAAAATGGGATTGTAGAAAAAACAAAGGCCACTATAAGTGGCCTGTGCTTAACTTTTATTGCGGCACAAAGCCTGCGGGCATTTCTGCACCATCACCAAAGAAATAATTCTCCAGCTGCTGCTGCAAATACTGACGCGCACGCGGATCAGCAAGGCTCAGGCGGTTTTCATTAATCAACATGGTTTGATGCTTAACCCAAGCCTGCCATGCCTCTTTAGACACATTATCAAAAACCTTCTTACCTAAAGCGCCCGGCAGCGGCGGAAAATCCATCCCTTCCGCCTCACGCCCCAACTTTACACAGTTCACAGTGCGGCTCATTAGTATCACCTCAATAATATTACATTTATGTTTCTAGAAAATGACAAATTTTAAAGTATTACTACCTGTTGTTTTATACTTTACACATTGAATAAGAAATTCAATACATCGCCATCTTTCACTACGTATTCCTTACCTTCGGCGCGCATCTTGCCGGCTTCTTTTGCGCCTTGCTCGCCCTTGTATTGGATGAAATCATCGAAAGCAATCGTTTGGGCGCGGATGAAGCCGCGTTCGAAGTCGGTGTGGATCACGCCTGCGGCTTGCGGGCCGGTGTCGCCTTTGTGGATGGTCCAGGCACGCACTTCTTTTACACCAGCGGTAAAGTAGGTTTGCAGGCCGAGTAAATCGTAGCCAACGCGAATCAGGCGATTCAGGCCAGGCTCTTCCAAGCCCAGCTCGGCGAGGAATTCTTGCTTGTCGGCGTCATCCAGCTCGGCGATTTCGGCTTCAATTGCAGCGCAAACGGCCACAACCGGCGCACCTTCAGCATTAGCATGAGCCACTAGGCGATCGAGCAGCGGGTTATTCTGGAAACCATCTTCGGCCACATTAGCCACGTACATAGCGGGCTTGATGGTCATCAGGCACAGCGATTTAATCGCCAGCACTTCATCATCAGACAGGCCGGCCGAGCGGGCAGGCTTACCATCGTTCAGCAGTGGCAAGAGCTTTTCTAGTACCGCCACCATCTGGATGGCTTCTTTATCACCAGCGCGGGCTTTTTTGCTATCGCGGGTGAATACTTTTTCTGCTGTGGCCAAATCGGCCAGTGCCAGCTCGATGCCGATGGTTTCGATATCGGCGATTGGGTCTACCTTGCCGTTCACGTGGATAACGTTATCGTCTTCAAAGCAGCGCACCACGTTCACAATGGCGTCGGTTTCACGGATGTTGGCCAAGAACTTGTTACCCAAGCCTTCGCCTTTGGAAGCGCCCGCAACCAAGCCTGCGATATCCACAAATTCGACGATCGCCGATTGGATTTTTTGTGGTTTTACGATTTCTGACAGCTGAGCTAAGCGCACATCCGGCACTTCTACGATGCCAACATTTGGCTCGATGGTGCAAAAAGGATAGTTTTCAGCCGCAATACCGGCCTTGGTCAGTGCATTAAACAGGGTCGATTTACCGACATTAGGCAGGCCAACGATGCCGCATTTGAGACTCATATCATCCTTTCGCCGCAAATCGCGGCCAACATATACTTAAAAACGGGATTTTACCCGATTGTGAAGCTTGCCGCTTCCACCCCGCACAAATCCCATAGTCAAATGGCGGGTGTTACCGCAAAAAAACCAAGTCTTAAAACACGGAGGACACAGAGAACACGGAGTTTCACGGAGAAAAACGAGGTTTATTTATAAAATTGCACCCAGCCAATTCAAAGGCAAATCCCCCTCGGCCCCCCTCAGCCCCCTTTTACTAAGGGGGAGGCTAAAGCTGAAACGATGCTTAAAGTTGTACAGATCCTTATGCTTAGCCTTCTCCGTGTAACTCTGTGTTCTCTGTGGTTCAAGATTTGGATTTTTGCGCGAACAATCACCCTGCCCTGCAATGCTAAGGTTCCTTTCCCCGCCCCCGCCCCGTAAACTGCAGCTCCTTTGCCTTTGATTGCCCCGCTCATGAGTAAACGCCGTACATCCCCTCTGCCACATCGTGATGGCATTGCCCCGAGCTTTTTGCAGCTGCCCGCCGGGCAATGGCCTGATTTGCTGACGTTTTTAATCACCCGCTTTCCGCATATGCCAGCCGAAATTTTGCGTGGGCGTTTAGAGCGCGGCGAGATTGTTGATCATCAGGGCGAGGTATTGAATGTAGCAAGCGGCTTTCAGCCCAATGGCCGCATCTGGTATTACCGCGAAGTGCCGGAAGAAACGCCGGTACCTTTTGCCGAGCACATTATTTATCAGGATGAGCGATTGCTGGTGGCGGATAAACCGCATTTCTTGGCCTGTATTCCGGCAGGGCGTTATCTGCAAGAAACACTGCTGACCCGATTACGTAAGTCACTGGGCATAGCCGACATTGCGCCGATTCATCGCTTAGATAGAGAAACCGCAGGGATTATGTTGTTCAGCCTCGATCCAGCCTGCCGCGCTGGCTACCATGCGCTGTTTTCTGAGCGGGATGTGGCCAAAGAATACGAAGCCATCGCCCCCTACCGTGCCGATCTGGAGCTGCCCCGTGTGCACCGCAGCTTTATGCAGGAGCAGCAGGGCATGTTCACGATGGAAGAGGCCGAGGGTGAGCCCAATAGCGAAACCTATATCGAGCTGATCGAGGTACGCGGCGCTTGGGCACGTTATCGCCTCAAACCACATACCGGCAAAAAGCACCAACTGCGCACCCATTTAAGTGCGCTTGGCGTGCCAATTTTAAATGATCCTTGGTATCCCGAATTGTTGCCCGAAAAAGGCGATGACTTCAGCCGCCCATTGCAATTATTAGCTAGAGCAATTGAATTTATTGATCCGTTTACTGGTGAAAGCAGGCGTTTTGAAAGCCCTAGGGAACTGAGCTGGCCTGAATAATGTCTATCAGAGATGATCATTCAAAAACAGGCTGAACATGTACGAATCCCGACATCATCCTCCGCTGCCATGGGCAAAATTTTGCACTCGGCTGCTGTGGCATTTTGCTGGTGCTTTACTGCTCATTTTGCTGTCCCTGTCTTTAGGGGCGGCAGGCCATGTCTATTTTGAGCTGCACAGCTGGCACGATGGCTTTTTAAATGGCGCCATGATGCTGGGAGGGATGGGGCCGCTAACCCCGCCGGTAAGCAATGGCGGCAAATTATTTGTGGGCTTGTATGCGCTCTACGCGGGTTTAATATTTGTTGCGGCGATCGGCATGATGCTTGCCCCGGTAGCCCACCGGGTTTTGCATTTATTTCACTGGGAAGGCCACAAATCATAGCAAAAGGCGCATCAAACACCGCGCCTTTTGCTATCTGAGCACTTACTTCTTTACTGGCCGCTGCCAGCCATAAATAGTGACCTGCTTGGCCCGCGCTACAGTCAGCTCGCCAGCCGGTGCGTTCTTGCCAATCACCGATCCTGCACCCGTAGTTGCACCTTCACCAATGGTGACGGGAGCCACCAGCACATTATTCGAGCCAATACGCACTTCGTCTTCAATCACGGTACGGAATTTATTCACGCCGTCGTAATTAGCAGTAATCGTCCCCGCCCCCACATTCACCTTGCTGCCCATGGTGGTATCGCCGATATAGCTCAGATGATTTACTTTTGAGCCTTTACCGATGGTGGCTTTTTTGATTTCAACGAAGTTGCCGATATGCACATCATCAGCCAGCTCCGCGCCAGGACGCAGGCGGGCAAATGGCCCAATCAGATTACCCTTCCCGACTACCGCGTTTTCCAGATGGCTGAAAGGATGAATGATTGTGTCATCATTGATCGTCACATTCTTTAAAACACAATTGGCACCGATGCTTACGTTTTCGCCAAGAACGACATCACCTTCAAACACGCAATTCACATCGATCACCACATCCATACCATGACGCAACGTGCCACGTACGTCGATACGTGCCGGATCAATCAGGCTAACGCCCGCCAGCAATAATGATTGTGCGATTTCGGCCTGGTGAATACGCTCCAACTGGGCCAGCTGCACCTTATTATTAATGCCCTCGGCTTCCCAGTGATCCTGCGGGTGCACGGTAGCCACTTCAACACCATCACGCACCGCTAGAGCGATCAGATCGGTGGCGTAATATTCGCCCTGGGCATTGTCATTTTTAAGCTCGGAAAGCCAGCCTGCCAGTTTTGCGGTTGGCAGTGCCAGAATGCCTGTGTTCATTTCCGTAATTGCTGCTTGCTCAGGGCTGGCGTCTTTTTGCTCAACAATGCAGCTTACCTTACCCGCAGCATCGCGAACTATGCGGCCATAGCCCGTGGCATCGTCCAGAATATCCGTCAGTATCCCTAACTGCCCTTGGCTGCTGGCTGCTAACAGCGCTTGCAGCGTAGCTAAGCGGGTTAAGGGCACATCGCCGTATAACATCAGCGTGGTTTCACCCTGCAAATGCGGCAAAGCCTGTGCCAGCGCGTGGCCCGTGCCCAGCTGCTCGGCCTGATGTGCCCATTCCAGATCCGTGCTGCCGAGTAATTCTTCCTGTACCTGTTTGCCACCATGGCCATAAACCACAACCAACTTACCTGGCTGTAGCTGTCTTGCCGTATCCAGTACATGCCCCAGCAAGGGTTTCCCCGCTAGGCGATGCAAAACCTTTGGCATTTTGGAATACATACGCTTGCCCTGGCCAGCAGCAAGGACAACAACATCAAGCAAAGCGCTCATGCGGCAAGACCTAGTAAGCTAAAAGACATTATTTTAACCCTTTTTACGCTACAAACCAGCTGCTAAATGTAATGTGAACGCTATAGAACGAGGAAAACTCGCTTACTTTTCAGCATCGCTGGCGAGTTTCTCACTATGCGCACTAAGCAAATTGTTGGTTATTTGCAAACCCTAAAAAAACGTAATCACTACGATCTTAGTACGGGGCTTAAATCTCCCCATGAAGCCGCGACACGAGAAATAAGCGGGGCGGGGTAGTCGTTAATTTGTGTTTGAGTAAAGCGAGTTGACACAACACCACTATCCGCAGGGACCTTCGTGCTTTTGAAGTTGCGATTTTGTTTCCTTTCCTAGCCATTCAAGAAAGGGAGTCCCACGCGGGGGATTCCCCCAGCTAAATCAACTTGCCGAAGGCTAAAAAGATCTTTTTGATTTTGCTTAGCCTGCATGGGATTTCTCCCGCCCTACACATTGTGCAATGCCGACTGATATATCGCAGCTGCAATGGCGGGTTACGCCAAAATACTGGCTAACCCGCCCTGAATTCCCAGACTTATTAAGCCAGATACCGCTGCTCTAAATGCTTGCGGAAATGAGCCGGGTTAAGCGGCTCGCCTGTGGCACGGCGGACCAGCTCGCCCGTTTCCCACTGGCTGGCTTGGCTCCAGATATTGGCGTTCAGCCAATTAAATATCGGCGCTAAATCACCCGCCGCAATGCGCTCGTCCAGATCCGGCTGCTGCTTGCGTATCGTGGCAAAATACTGTGCTGCATACATTGCACCCAGCGTGTAGCTTGGAAAATAGCCAAACGCGCCATCCGTCCAGTGGATATCCTGCAAGCAGCCATTTTTAAAATTGCCCTTGGTATCCACACCCAGATAGGCCTGCATTTTTTCATCCCACAGGGCTGGCACATCATCGGCTTCGATTTCGCCATCAATCAGCGCCCGCTCAATTTCATAACGCAAAATCACATGGGCCGGGTAAGTCAGCTCATCGGCGTCCACACGGATAAAATCAGGGTGCACACGGGTGTACATTTTGGCCAGATTGGCCGCCTCAAATGCGGGCTGATCACCCAGATGCTTTTTCACCAGCGGGCTGATCAGGGCTAAGAATGCCGGATTGCGGCCTAATTGCATTTCAAATGACAGGCTCTGGCTTTCGTGTATACCCATAGAGCGGGCGCGGCCAACCGGCAGGGCTACCGTTTCGCGCGGCAGGCTTTGCTCATAACGGGCGTGGCCGGTTTCATGCACAATGCCCATCATGCTTTGCATAAAGTCATCTTCGCGATAGCGGGTGGTAATACGTACGTCTTCGGGCACACCGCCGCAGAAAGGGTGATTCGAAACATCAAGACGCCCGCCTTCAAAATCAAACCCCAGCAAGGCCATCACATCCAAACCCAGCGCACGTTGTTTTTCAACGGCAAACGGGCCAGTAGCAGCAATCACCTGCTCCGTGGCTTGCTTCTCCATTGCCTGACGAATCAGCCCGGGCAGCCAGCTTTTTACATCACCAAAAATACGGTCGAGCTCAGCACAGCTCATACCAGGCTCGTATTTATTTAGTAGCGATTCGTAAGGCGAAAGACCTGTTTCTTTTGCCAAAAGCTGCGCTTCTTCACGGGATAAACGCACTACCTCTCGGAAATTAGCCAAAAAACCTTGCCAGTCATTATTCTGCCGCTGTGTACGCCACTCATGCGAGCAGTGCGATCCAACAAGTGTTTTGGCTTCTACCAAGCTGGCGGGCAATAAATTGGCGTGTTCCCACTGGCGTTTAATCTCGCGCAGGCTGGCTTGCTCTGCTGCGCTTAAATCTTCAGCCTCTGCGCCCTTGATCAGCTCAGCTAATGCCGGATCGGTCAGCGTGTTATGAATTAGCACACCCAGCTCGGCCATCGCCGCACCGCGTGCATCATTGCCTTTTGAAGGCATCATGGCAGCCTGATCCCAGCCTGCCAGCGATCCCAGATGCTCATAACGATAAATACGGGTAAACGTTGCAACAACAGCTTGGTAGGCGGTTTGGCTCATTGAAATAGGATCTCTATAGGTAAGAATACTTATTCTGCCAGCTTGGATAACAAGCGCAATTGCTTTGAACCCTGGCACCAGTCAGCTAAGCCACATACGTGTTTAAGCAAGGTAAAACTGCAGGTAAGTCAGACGCCAGCTAATCTGTATGCAGGTAATAAAATGAGACAACTGGCAATGCGGGATCTTAAAATCATTTGGAAAATAATGCTGCCTGCAGGATTACTTACATTGGTTACCTTGGGCATTGTATTACTCACGCTGCACGCCATAGCATCGATCAGCGGTCTTGCATCCCAAGCTTTAGATGAAAACGCCCGCAGAGTATTTTTGGCCAATCAGGCCGCGTTTCACATCACAAGCACCACCACCGATGACCGCAATCAAATCCATGCCTGGACCACCCAAATGGAAGATTCTGCGGAAAAACAATTTCAAGTCAATTTGGATAATGGACGAAACGCTTTAAACAGCTTATATGCGATAGAAAAAGACGCCAGCAGAAGAGCCATTATCAATCAGGTGCGAAGCCAGCTGCTGCAATTTGAAAAAATTGATAAAGAGGCCTTTAAACTCACACGGCTGGGGCAACCCACCGAGGCCTATGCGCTCATTAATGGGGATGCCTACCGTGCTTATAAAACGGCAATGAGCCATCTTAGCCAGTTAGTGAAGCTGGAAGAAAACGATATTGCAATCGCCCGCAAACAGATCGATATAAGGGGTAAGAACACCTTTTGGACCGTACTTATTACTGCACTTGGTGGTTTTTTAATCAGCATTGCTGCGGTCTTGCTAAGTACGCAGCAAATTTTGCGACAGCTGGGTGGTGAGCCCGCTTACGCGGTAAGTGTAGCCCGGCAAGTCGCTGCCGGTGATCTTAGCCTAGATGTGCTGGTGCACGCCAAAGATCAAAATAGCCTCTTATTTGCCATGCGCCAGATGGTAGAAAAACTAAACTCTATTGTCATTAGGCTGAGAAATGCAACAGAGGAGACTTACAGCTCATCTTCTGAAGTAGCCAGTGCCGCACAACTGGTCTGCAAGAACACCAGCATCAATGCCGACATCCTGAGAGAAAGCAGCATATCAATTGATAATCTCAGCATTCATACCAGCCAGAATACGCATACCGCGCACATCACCGACTCTATGGCACGTCAATCCACATTGGATGCACGCAGCGGTTGTGAGTCTGTGCAAAAAACCACCTTAGCCATGCGCAAAATTGCTAAGGAGATTCTGATCATTGACGATATTGCCTATCAAACTAATTTACTGGCCTTAAATGCGGCCATTGAAGCGGCCCGGGCAGGCGCAAATGGTAAAAGCTTTGCTGTTGTCGCGGCTGAAGTCAGAAAACTGGCCGAGCGCTGCCAATTGGCCGCGCAAGAGATTGGCGACTTATCTAAGAGCAGCGTACAGCTTGCTGAAGCCGCTGGTGAACAGCTCAATAATATAGAACCATCCATTAGAAAAACCGCTGGCCTGGTTCAGGAAATCGCCGCCAACAGCCACGAACAGTGCCATGAGCTTGAGCTGATCAACCAGAATATTGGCGAAGTCTCACAGCGCGTAGCAACCAACGCAGCTGCATCTGAGCAGCTGTCTGCCACAGCCGAACAGCTGAGCAATCAGGCCCTTCAGGTGCAAACCATGCTGGCATTTTTTAAAATTAAACGATCTTAAGCAGTACTTGCCAAAAACCAGCTTGCTCAAAGCGATCACTTCGCTGCTGACTTAATCTTCAGACGTAAAAAAGGCAGCCGAAGCTGCCTTTTTTATTCACCACACTAAAGCTTAGTGACCACGCTTTTTGAGCTTGTCCACCACAGCAAGTTTCGCTACGGCTTCTACCAGCTCGGCCTGAGCCATCGCAAAGTCCATCGATGAGCCGTGGTTCTTTAATGCTTCTTCGGCGCGGCGTTTGGCGTCTAGCGCCTTAGCTTCGTCGATGTCTTTACCACGAATAGCCGTATCGGCCAGTACGGTAACTACATGAGGCTGCACTTCTAACATGCCGCCTGAAACATAAAGAATCACTTCTTCATCGCTATTGGCAACTTTGATGCGCACCGCTCCGGGCCTCACACGAGTGAGTAGTGGGGCGTGACGCGGCAGAATACCAATTTCACCTTTTTCGGCGGGTGCCGAGATAAACTCAGCCACGCCAGAGTAAATCAGTGCTTCTGCGCTTACCACGTCCACATGCATTGTCATTGCCATGGCACTAATCCTTATTGCATGGTCTTGGCTTTTTCAACCGCTTCTTCGATGCTGCCTACCATGTAGAAGGCTTGCTCTGGAAGATGGTCGTAATCGCCATTAAGAATGCCCTTGAAGCCCTTGAGGGTTTCTTTCAGTGGCACGTATTTTCCTGGAGAACCAGTAAATACTTCGGCCACATGGAAAGGCTGTGACAAGAAACGTTGGATCTTACGTGCGCGAGATACCGACAATTTGTCTTCAGGAGACAATTCATCCATACCCAGAATCGCAATAATATCCTGCAGTTCTTTGTACTTTTGCAGTGTTTGCTGCACACCACGCGCAACAGCGTAATGCTCTTCACCCACCACTTGCGGATCAAGCTGACGCGATGTTGAATCGAGTGGATCAACCGCTGGGTAGATACCTAGGGAGGCGATGTCACGCGAAAGAACAACGGTTGCATCCAAGTGAGCAAATGTTGTTGCTGGCGATGGATCGGTCAAGTCATCCGCAGGCACGTAAACGGCCTGAATAGATGTAATCGAACCGGTCTTGGTCGAAGTAATACGCTCTTGCAGAGCACCCATTTCTTCAGCCAGAGTAGGTTGATAACCCACAGCAGAAGGCATACGGCCCAACAGAGCAGATACTTCAGTACCGGCCAGTGTGTAGCGGTAGATGTTATCTACGAAGAACAGAATGTCACGACCTTCATCACGGAAGTGTTCGGCCATCGTCAGACCAGTCAGCGCTACGCGCAAACGGTTGCCTGGTGGCTCGTTCATCTGACCGTAAACCATCGCCACTTTATCAAGAACGTTAGAGTCCTTCATTTCGTGGTAGAAGTCGTTACCTTCACGGGTACGCTCACCTACACCAGCAAACACGGACAGACCCGAGTGTGCCTTAGCGATGTTGTTGATCAGTTCCATCATGTTAACGGTCTTACCCACACCCGCACCGCCGAACAGACCCACCTTACCACCCTTAGCAAACGGGCAAATCAAGTCAATAACCTTGATACCTGTTTCTAACAGATCGATAGATTGGTTCAGTTCGTCGAACTTAGGTGCAAGTTGGTGAATAGCGCGCTTATGCTCGCTCTTCACTTCACCGGCTTCATCAATCGGGTTACCGAGCACATCCATGATGCGGCCCAGTGTCGCGTTACCTACTGGCACCGAAATCGGTGCGCCAGTACCGCTTACCAACATGCCGCGCTTCAGGCCGTCAGTAGTACCCATTGCAATCGCACGCACTACGCCGTCGCCGAGCTGTTGCTGTACTTCCAGCGTCAGGTCGATTGCGTCGAGCTTGATTGCGTCATACACCTTGGGCAGGCTGTCGTGTGGGAATTCCACGTCAACAACCGGGCCAATGATTTGTACGATTTTACCTTGGCTCATCGTTATTCCTAAATCCCAGTTAATCCGTTGTGCGTCAGGGCCTTACACCGCTGCCGCGCCAGAAACGATTTCGGAGAGTTCCTTCGTAATCGCTGCTTGACGGGTTTTGTTGTAAAGGAGCTGCAGATCGCCGATCACATTGTCTGCGTTATCAGTCGCCGCTTTCATCGCCACCATACGGGCCGCTTGCTCAGAAGAAATGTTTTCCGCTACGGCCTGGTAAACCAGCGCCTCAATGTAACGGCTCATTAATTCGTCGATCACAGTCTTCGCATCCGGCTCAAACAGGTATTCCCAGTTGTAGCCTTTTTTAGGCTCGCCAAATGCGTTGTCTGATAACGGCAGCAGCTGCTCAATCACTGGCTCTTGCTTCATGGTATTCACGAAGCGTGTGTAAACGAGGTGTACTTCGTCTACTTCACCAGCAATAAAGGCATCGATCATAACTTTGATCGGGCCAATCAGCTGCTCAAGGTGCGGGGTATCTCCCAGTCCGTGCGCAGAGGATAAAACCTTTGCGCCGTAACGGTTCATAAACCCAATACCCTTGTTACCGATCGCGGTGACAGAGGTTTCTACGCCGTCCTGATGCCAATCCTTCATACGGTTCACGGCCAGACGCAGGGAGTTGGTGTTTAAACCACCACACAGCCCCTTGTCTGAAGTAATCGTAATCAGGCCCGCACGCTTAACAACGTCGCGCTTTTGCAAATAAGGATGCGTGTAATCAACAAAGGCAGCGCTCAGGTGGGCAGCCACATTACGGATTTTTTCACCGTAAGGGCGTGCCGCTTTCATGCGTTCCTGGGCCTTGCGCATTTTTGATGTCGCAACCATTTCCATAGCGCGGGTGATCTTTTGCGTATTTTTTACGCTCTTGATCTTTGTCCGAATTTCTTTACCGCTTGCCATGATTTGATCCTTGTCTCAACGTATCAAATCAATACGCGGCGCTGGCCTTGAAGCCTTCCACTGCTTTAACGATCACTTTTTCGTCATCAGAAGCTAGGTCACCCTTGTCTTCGATACGAGCCAGTACGTCTGCGTGGTTAGCCTTGAGGTCAGCCAAGAATGCAGCTTCAAACGCCAATGCTTTTTCAACTTTGATGTCATCAAACACACCTTTGTTGATCAGCAGCAGCGTGATCGACAGTTCGGAAACTTTCAACGGGCTGTATTGAGCCTGTTTCATCAGTTCTGTAACCATCTTGCCGCGCTCAAGTTGCTTACGTGTTGCTTCGTCCAGATCAGAAGCGAACTGCGCGAACGCAGCCAGTTCACGATACTGAGCCAGAGCCAGACGTACACCACCACCGAGCTTCTTAATAACCTTGGTCTGCGCTGCACCACCCACGCGGGATACCGAGATACCGGCGTTCATCGCTGGGCGAATACCCGCGTTGAACAAGTCAGTTTCCAAGAAAATCTGACCGTCAGTAATCGAAATCACGTTAGTTGGAACGAATGCAGATACGTCACCTGCTTGGGTTTCAATGATAGGCAGAGCGGTTAAAGAACCGGTTTTGCCTTTCACTGCACCGTTAGTCAGTTTTTCTACTTCTGCTTCGTTAATGCGGGAAGCACGTTCCAGCAGGCGCGAGTGCAGGTAGAACACATCGCCCGGATACGCTTCACGGCCCGGAGGACGGCGCAGTAACAGGGAGATTTGACGGTAAGCTACAGCTTGCTTGGACAGATCGTCATAAACGATCAGAGCATCTTCACCGCGGTCGCGGAAGTATTCACCCATCGTGCAACCGGAGTATGCAGCGATGTATTGCAGCGCAGCAGCTTCAGAAGCAGCAGCAGCAACCACAATGGTGTGACCCATCGCGCCGTGCTCTTCCAGCTTGCGCACTACGTTGGCAATCGAAGAAGCTTTTTGGCCAATCGCAACATAAATACATGTCACGCCTGTGCCTTTCTGGTTGATGATCGCGTCCAGAGCAACGGCAGTTTTACCGGTCTGACGGTCACCAATGATCAGCTCGCGCTGACCACGACCTACTGGCACCATGGTATCAATCGATTTGATACCAGTTTGCAGTGGTTGCGACACAGATTGGCGGGCAATAACGCCCGGCGCAATTTTTTCAATTGGTGCAGATTCTGTTGTACCCAATGGGCCCTTGCCGTCGATAGGCTGGCCAAGAGAGTTAACAACACGACCAATCAATTCACGGCCAACTGGAACTTCCAGAATACGGCCGGTACATTTGACTTCGTCGCCTTCTTGAATGTGCTTGTAATCACCAAGCACAACGGCACCAACGGAATCACGCTCTAAGTTGAGCGCAAGACCGAAAGTATTACCCGGGAATTCCAGCATTTCGCCCTGCATAGCCTCTGATAGGCCGTGCACACGAACGATACCGTCTGTTACGGAAACTACAGTACCTGTGGTACGTGTTTCTGCTGCAGTCGATAAATTCTGGATCCGAGCTTTAATCAGTTCACTGATTTCGGACGGATTAAGTTGCATGATTTCTCCTAACTCTTCAGGCTCGAGGCGAGAGCGGTTAGCTTGCCGCGGACAGATGCGTCTACGACCAGATCACCTACCGTCACCTTCACGCCCCCGATGAGTTCCGGGTTAACGCTGACTTGGGCCGTGACCTTGCGGTGCAGCTGTTGGGATAAAGTTGCGGATAATTCAGCAACCTGGGAATCGGTCAAAGCAAAAGCAGATTCGATGCGGGCTTCAACTTCGCCTGCATCTGCTGCCTTGTACTCTTCAAATAGCTCTGCCACCGCCGGTAGGACGGTGAAGCGGCGATTTTCAAGTACAGCATCGATGAAGTTTTGCACTTCAGCGCTTTGCTGACCGCCCAATAATCCAAGCAACAGCTCCTTAACCTGAGCCACGGAAAACTTTGGATTAGCTACAACTTCCAGCGCCAGCTCGTTACCTGCAATCAGGGCGAGCTGAGCCAGCACATCAGACCATAAAGGTAAGGTGCCGGTTTCTTTGGCTAGACGAAAAATAGCTACGGCGTAGGGTCTTGCGACGGTAATGAGTTCTGCCATGACGCTCTTACAGTTCCGCTTTGATGGATGCTAACAACTCGGCATGGGCATTTGCATCAACTTCGCGGCGCAGAATTTGTTCAGTACCTTGTAGTACCAAACCTGCAACCTGCTGACGCAAGGCTTCTTTTACCTGTTGAATTTGCTGGTCAATTTCCGCTTGAGCGCCGGCAACAAGGCGTTCGCCCTCTGCCTTTGCATGGCCCTTGGCTTCTTCAACCAATTGCGCGCCACGCTTTTCAGCTTGCGCAATGATTTCGGCTGCGTGCTGCTTTGCTTCGCGAAGCTTGTCAGCCGCTGCTTTCTCGGCCAGTTCAAGATCTTGCTTGGCACGATCAGCAGAAGCTAAACCGTCGGCGATACGCTTAGCACGCTCGTCCATAATCTGGGTCAGCGGAGGCCACACGAATTTCATCGTGAAGATGACCAAGATCGCAAATGTGATCATTTGGCCAAAAAGCGACAGATTAATATCCACGCTGATGTCCTCCTAAAAGACGGGCTAGATTACTTAGCAACGAGGCTCAGCAGCGGAGTCAGGAACGGGTTGTTGAAGGTGTAAAGCATAGCAACACCAACGCCGATCATCGAGATAGCATCTAACAGACCAGCGATAATGAACAGCTTAGTTTGCAGAACCGGGATCATTTCTGGCTGACGGGCAGCAGACTCTAAGAACTTACCGCCAAGCAGAGCAAAACCAAGTGCAGTGCCGATAGCAGCTAAACCGATGATGATCGCGGCAGCGATTACAGTCATGCCTTGAACGCTAGCAATTACTTCTGGTGCAACCATTTCTAATATCTCCAAGAGGAAGGTTGGGTAAAACAAGGGGAAAGCAAAACACTTATAGCGGCCAGCCTAGGCTGGCCGAATAAATTAGTGATCTTCAACCGCAAGGCTGAGATAAACAATCGTCAACATCATAAATACAAAGGCTTGCAGGGTAACCACTAGGATGTGAAAGATCGCCCATGGAGTACCCAGAACCCACTGCGCCCAGAATGGCAGCAGTGCGATCAGAATAAAGATCAGCTCACCGGCATACATATTGCCGAACAAACGCAGAGCCAGAGAAATTGGCTTAGCAACGAGCTCAACCAGCTGGAAAGCAAAGTTAACTGGGGCCAACAGAATCGTCATCACCAAGCCTTCGGCATGGAATGGCGCTGTAAATAACTCTTTCAGCCAGCCAACAAGCCCTTTAGCTTTAATGGAAAAGCCAATAATGAGCAGCATCACCGCTAATGACATCGCAAAAGTCTGGTTTACGTCTGCAGTTGGTACAACACGCAGCTTTTCAATGCCAAATACGTGCTGGCCAATCCATGGCAACAGATCAACCGGCAAGAAATCCATTGAGTTCATTAAGAACACCCAGCAGAAAATCGTCAGGCTTAATGGACCAATTACTTTTGATTTACCGTGAAATGCATCTTTGATCTGGCTATCTACCATCTCAACGATCATTTCTACAAAGTTTTGCAATGGACCAGGCACGCCAGCGGTCGCTTTACGTGCGGCAAATGCGAAAATACCGACAAACAGGAAGCCTAAAACAAGAGCCACCCAGAATGTATCTAGGTGAAAACCATTGGCGGCCTGATTAAAGGACAAATGGTGCTGGATATACTCGGTAGCGTTAGCGGGTGCGTGATGTTCAGTCATGTTATTTTTTGCCGTCAAATTTTATCAAAAGCCCAAACCAAAAGGCACTGGTGGTGGCAAGATAACCCACAAACGTCCATGGCCAATCTGCCTTTCGGTACAAAATGAACAACGCCGCAAAAGCGACGAGTGTACAAACCAACTTGCACATTTCTGCAGCAAAGTGCTGCTTGAGAAGTACTGCTGGCGGGGCGAATTCAATGCGATATGCAATGGCTGCGTATAAAACACTGCCCATCACCGCAATAAAACCGCCCAGTAAACTTGAAATTGCCGGATTTTGTCCCAAGATCAAGAAGAGGAGGAGAGCCGTACTGATGGCGATTCCAATCTTTAGCCGGATGATGCCCCGAACCTGTGCTTTCCCGATCATTACTTCACCACTGGGGAAAAACCCCGCGATTATACTGACCTGATTTGTGTTGCGTCAATTTTACCTATTGATCTTTTTAGTAAAATTTACTTGTCATTCAATTTGTGCAAGAGTATTGGCAGGATAAGCTTTCGCCAAACTTGGTGCATTTTAGTCAGAACTTTGTTACATCTTGCTAAGCAAGCCATCCAATTGTTCTGGGCTGTTGTATTCAATTGTAATCCGGCCACTTCCCTGCTTTCCGGCCTTGATAGACACCCTAGCGCCTACCCTTGTTGATAATTCTGCGGCTAATTCTGAAAGCCGGGAGTCTGCTTGCTTTACAGGCTTTTCTGGCACGGTTTCTTGTTGTTTTTTGACCAAAGCCTCGGTTTCTCTTACCGACAAGCCCTTCAAAATCACAATCCTTGCCGTATCCAACTGCAATAAATCATCCAAAGGCAACAGGGCGCGAGCATGCCCCATACTCAGCTGATCAGCCATTAGCATCTTCCGCAGTGGCTCGGACAAACTTAATAGTCTTAATAAGTTTGAAACGCTGGCGCGTGATTTGCCTACTGCAGTGGCTGCCGCTTCATGCGTCATCCCAAATTCTTCGATCAGGCGCGAAATACCTAATGCTTCTTCAAGCGGATTTAAATTTTCACGCTGGATA
Source organism: Iodobacter fluviatilis (assembly GCF_900451195.1). Classification (NCBI taxonomy): domain Bacteria; kingdom Pseudomonadati; phylum Pseudomonadota; class Betaproteobacteria; order Neisseriales; family Chitinibacteraceae; genus Iodobacter; species Iodobacter fluviatilis. The sequence continues at coordinate 354,837 of NZ_UGHR01000003.1, read as the reverse complement.
TTTTCAATCAGGGCCATTGCCAAAGCAGCTTCATCGGCAATTTCACGCACTAATGCGGGTATTTCTACTAGGCCTGCTTTAATCGATGCACGCCAGCGGCGCTCCCCTGCAATAATTTCGTACTTATCCAGCCCGATTGGACGTACCAGCACGGGCTGCATCAGCCCTTGGGCACGAATCGAATCAGCAAGTTCCTCTAAAGCCGTTTCATCCATCTGCAAGCGGGGCTGGTACTTACCCGGCTGCAAAGAGGTAATCGGCAAATTTTGTAAGGAATCCTGACTATCCCCCATCAGTGCATCTAAACCGCGTCCAAGTCCTTTCATTTTCATGCTGTGGGAGTCTCTTCAAGCAGGTTGTGACGAGCCAGCAACTCTTCGGCAAGCTGAAGATACGCCAGTGCGCCTTTAGAGTTTTTGTCGTAGGACAAGATTGGGCGACCATAAGAAGGCGCCTCAGCCAGACGAATATTACGAGGAATAACCGTGTGGTAAAGTTTACTGGTGTAATGCTTAATGAGCTGATCTGACACTTGCTGGGCCAACGTTGAGCGCGGGTCAAACATGGTTCGCAAGAGGCCTTCGATTTCAATTTTACGATTCATCGATTGCTTAACGCGCTTCAGCGTATTCACCAAATCAGACAAGCCTTCTAAAGCGTAATACTCGCACTGCATCGGAATCAATACCGCATCCGCAGCCACAAGGCCATTCAGCGTAAGTAAGGTCAGCGCGGGCGGGCAATCTAAAATAATGTAATCGTACTGATCAGCAACTTGCGCTAAAGCATCTTTCAGCCGCGATTCTCTGTGTTCCTGATTGACTAGCTCAACTTCCGCACCCGCCAGATTGCGATTAGCTGGCAGCACATCAATGCCCGCAGATTCTGAGCGCAAAATAATGTCCTGAATCGGGGTAGCGGCCAGCAAAAGGTTGTAAACCGAGCTGCTTAATTTTGCCTTATCAATCCCCACACCCATGGTGGCATTGCCCTGCGGGTCCAGATCAACCAGCAGCACTTTTCTGCCAAGATGCGCCAGACTTGCAGCCAAATTAACGGCTGTAGTGGTCTTACCTACTCCGCCTTTTTGATTGGCAATCGCCAGAATTTTCATTATTTAGCCCTTAAGTAGCCCAGCAAAATGGCGGGCTTCACCCGCCCTAGCAGCCTGTCGGACTTAAACGATCGTAGCGAGGGAAAGACCGGTTTGAGACAGATTTCATGGATTTTTGAGGCGAATAGCTGGCTATTCAACGAAAAAATGCGTGAAATATCGCCAAATCCGGTTTTTCCGCAGTAGATCAGTCTTAAGTCAGGCAGGCTGTCTAGTATGTATTACACCTTAACCACATGCACTAAATGGCGTTCTGCATCGATTCCAGGCACTTTTAAATGATCCACAGCCCTTACTTTTACTGTTTCAGGTAAGTGTGCAATTTCTTCAAAAGGATAAACCCCTTTCAAAGCAGCCCACTCCCCTTCCGGCGCCAGCAGGTGCTGAGTGAGTTTTACAAACTCAGCTAACTCCGCAAAAGCGCGTGAGGTAATAATCTGGAATGGCGCTTCTGGTTTGTAAAGCTCTACACGCTCAGTAAGCACCGTAACATTGGTGAGTTTTAACTCAGCAATCACCTGACGCAAAAACGTCGTTTTTTTATGATTTGAATCGAGCAAAAACAATTGCCAGTCAGGCCGCACAATGGCCAATGGAATACCTGGCGTGCCAAAACCTGAGCCTACATCCAAAATGCGAATTTTTTCATTTGCTTGGCCTTTGAAATGCGGCAAGGGAGCAAGTGAATCCAAAAGATGATGCGAAACCATACGCTCCGGCTCGCGAATTGCTGTCAAGCTGTAGGTTTTATTCCATTTCGCAATCAGCGTCACATAAGCCAGCAAGCTGACCGATTGTGCTGTTGATAAATCAATTTTTAGCTCGGCAAGGCCAGTGGCCAGCTCAGAAAACATGGAATCAGTAGCAGTCATTCTTTACCTTTTTCAAGCAATTGCTTTTTCTTTAAATGAACCAGCATTAAAGCGATGGCCGCTGGGGTAATCCCGGAAATTCTGGAGACCTGGCCCATGGTTTCCGGCTTATGTTTGATCAGCTTTTGCTGCACTTCTTTGGATAAGCCCGATACATCAGTGAAATCCAGATCTGCAGGCAGCAGGAATTCTTCCAGATTATCGCGGTTAGCCACTTCAGATTGTTGCCGTTCGATATAACCCTGATATTTCAGCTGAATCTCTACCTGCTCGGCCACCAACGGGTCTTCTACAGCGGGTTTGGCGATTTCCATCGACATCAGGCTATCGTAAGAGACCTGCGGGCGGCGGAGTAAATCGGCCAGCGTATATTCACGCTCGATCGCTTTACCCAGCACACGCTCAGCATCGCTTACCGAAAGAATACGTGGATTTACCCATGTCGTGCGCAAGCGTTCCAATTCTAAATCAATGGCATCGCGTTTTTTGCAAAAAGCATCCCATTGCGCATCGCCAATCAGACCCAGCTCACGGCCTTTTTCAGTCAGGCGTAAATCAGCATTATCTTCACGCAATTGCAGGCGGTATTCGGCGCGGCTGGTAAACATGCGGTAAGGCTCAGTCACGCCATTGGTGACCAGATCATCGGCCAGCACACCAAGGTATGCTTCATTGCGTTTTGGCGTCCACGCATCTTTTTCACGCACATAGAGACCGGCATTCAAACCCGCTAACAAACCTTGTGCAGCCGCTTCTTCGTAACCTGTTGTGCCATTAATTTGCCCGGCAAAAAATAAACCGGCAATGCTTTTGGTTTCGAAACTGGCTTTTAAATTGCGCGGATCGTAGTAATCGTACTCAATGGCATAGCCTGGGCGCAGAATGTGCGCGTTTTCCATACCGGCAATCGAGCGCACAGCGGCCAGCTGAATATCAAACGGCAAGCTGGTTGAAATACCGTTTGGATAATATTCGTGGGTATCTAAGCCTTCTGGCTCTAAGAAAATCTGATGGCTGTCTTTGTCGGCAAAGCGATTAATTTTATCTTCGATACTTGGGCAATAGCGCGGGCCAACGCCTTCAATTTTACCGGTAAACATCGGGCTGCGATCAAAACCGCTGCGGATAATCTCATGCGTTTTAAGATTGGTGTGCGCCATCCAGCAAGGCAATTGCTTGGGGTGCATACCCACATTCCCACGCACCGAAAACACAGGCTCTGGCGTATCACCGTATTGCGCTTCCAGTACCGAGAAATCAATTGATCGGCCATCAATCCGTGGTGGCGTACCTGTTTTCAGGCGGCCAACAGGTAAATTTAAATCGCGCAAGCGGGCAGCAAGCGTGACCGAAGCAGGATCCCCGGCACGGCCACCAACGTGGTTTTCCAAACCAACGTGAATTTTACCAGAAAGGAAAGTTCCAGCAGTCAGTACCACTGCACCTGCTTCAAAACGAATACCGATTTGGGTAATCACGCCAGTGACACGATCACCATCTAATGTCAGATCATCCACAGCCTGCTGAAATAAATCCAGATTCGGCTGGTTTTCTAACATATGGCGCACCGCTGCTTTATAGCGAACACGGTCGGCCTGCGCGCGCGTGGCGCGAACGGCTGGGCCTTTACTGGAATTGAGGGTTTTAAACTGAATGCCACCAAAATCGGTGGCTAGCGCCATTGCGCCGCCTAAAGCATCCACTTCTTTAACCAAATGCCCCTTGCCAATCCCACCAATCGACGGGTTGCAGGACATCTGACCAAGGGTTTCAATATTGTGTGTCAGCAGCAGGGTTTTGTTACCCATGCGGGCGGCCGCCAACGCAGCCTCAGTCCCGGCGTGTCCGCCGCCGACAACAATCACGTCGTATCGAGTAGGATAAAGCATAGCGTTGAGCATCCAGCAAGCAAAGGGGCAAGATTTTACGCCGTATTAGCCCTGACGACTATCGCGAAGCGATGAGTGCCTGTGCAAAAATGCCCCCTGCCCATTGTAGCAATATCCCGGAACACATTTATACCCGCACATAAAACACAAACGCCCCGATTTTACGGGGCGTTTCACGTGGAACAACTACATGCCTAAAATCTGCCCTGTGGATAAAAGATAATTAACCGCAACAAGATAAATATTGGCTGCATATCATTTTGAATAAACAAGCACCTACAGCACCACCGGCCAGTCTTTACAGCACACCAAACTCACGAGCCGCCTCTAAAGCCGCGCCTACAATGCCCGCATCATTTTTAAGCTCTGCTGGCACCACAGGGAAACGTAAATCTGTAAGCTCCGGAATAAATTTCTCGTGCTTCTTGCTGATGCCTCCGCCAATAATCAATAAATCAGGTGACAGCAGTAATTGTAAATGCTGAACATATTCATTTAAACGCTGGCTGTATTCTTTCCATTTTAAATTTAAATCGTCTTTTACTTTCCCCGAACAATATTTCTCGGCAATTTCATTATTTTTAAAAATCAAATGGCCAAATTCTGTATTGCTGATTAATTTACCATCAACAATTAAAGCACTGCCAATGCCTGTCCCTAAAGTAATAACCAGTACTTTGCCCGCCTTCCCTTTGGCAGCACCAAAAATCCCTTCCGCGAGGCCCGCTGCATCTGCGTCATTAATAAGCTTTAAAGGTAAGCCTGTAACCTGAGATAAAATATCCTGTGCTGGTGCATTAAGCCATGAAGCATCCACATTCGCAGCCGACAGGGTTACGCCATTGTGCACAATGGCCGGGAACGTACAGCCAATCGGGCCTTGCCAGTTAAACTGATCAACCAGCTGCTTAACTACAGCGCCCACGGCTTCTGGTGTGGCCGGCTGCGGGGTATCAATACGTACCCGCTCGCACAATAACTCGCCTGTTTCCACATTGACCGGGGCTCCTTTAATACCTGTGCCACCAATATCAATACCCAGAACAATTTTTGCAGATGCTGTTTGCTCAGTCATTTTTTACTCTTTATTGGATCTGTATATTTTATCAGATGAATAAGAATAGAATCTCTATTCAAATATTATTTAGACGATTTTAGCTCTAAAAGACGCTTTTTATCTTCTTCAGCCTTGGCTTTAATATTTTCAATATCCTTCTTTTTATTTCTATTGTCTTCCTCAATATCAAAAACTTCTTTTTGTACGGAAACTAAATCTGCAGCCAGATCAGCAGGCACAACGCGATTTGCTTTTTTATGGCGTGCAATTTGTGTTTCGATCCGGGTTTTACGCGGAGTAGCATTTTGCATACGGATTGCATTAGCCGCGATGGCCGATTCCACCACGCCTATCCGCCTGTCTCTGATGAGATCTATTTCTTCAGGCTTAGAAAAAGACTGCAGCAAGGCGCGGTCTTTTCTCTGCTGCTCTTTCTGCTGAGCCTGCTCATTTTGGATTTTATCTTTCTCTTCCTTGCTCAAAACAGGTGCTGGCGTGGTCTTAACGATGCCGGATTTATTCAGCTCAGTCACACCGCTCGTTGGGGTGGTAACAGGTGGCTTATCACTGTATTGCACCCGCCCAGTCTCATCCACCCAGCGATAAAGCTTGGCAGAGGCGGAAGCAGTTAATAAAGCCAATATAAAAAAAGTACTAAGACCACGCAGCATCAGATAAACCTTTTAAATTCCGTATTGATTACGGTAAGCACTTACTTTAGCCAGTTTCTCATCCATACCAGCCTGAGCACCCAAATATCCCAGTAAATCATCCAGTGAGGCGATAGGAATCACAGGAATACCAAATTGTTGTTCTACTTCTTGTACTGCTGATAATGCCCCCTGCCCACGCTCCATACGATCAAGCGCAATCAGAACACCCGCTGGCTCTGCACCTGCAGCACGAATCATATTCACCGACTCGCGCACCGATGTGCCCGCAGAAATCACATCATCAATAATCATCACACGGCCTTTAAGCGGCGCGCCAACTAACACACCGCCTTCACCATGATCTTTTGCTTCTTTGCGATTAAATACAAAGGGCACATTCCGGCCTTGGGCAGCTAAAGCAACGGCAGTGGCCGATGCCAGCACAATTCCTTTATAGGCGGGCCCGAATAACACATCAAACTCAACACCCGACGCTTGTACCGCCTGTGCATAAAATTGCGCCAAAGCGCCTACTGATGCGCCATCACTAAATAAGCCCGCATTAAAAAAGTACGGCGATTGACGGCCAGCCTTAGTGATAAAATCTCCAAAACACAGCACATTTTGCTCTACAGCAAAAGAAATAAAGTCGCGGCGAAAATCACTCATGCTGCATTTTCCTCATTTATTGATCTCAATAAAGCGAAGCATAACATTTCTTACAAAGGGACACCGAATGCGCATTATCAGTGCTAATTTAAACGGCATTCGCTCAGCTGCAAATAAGGGCTTTTTTGAATGGCTGGCAAAACAAGACGCCGATGTGGTGGCCTTGCAAGAACTTAAAGCACAAGAAGCCGATCTTTCCCAGCAAATGAAAGAGCCTGCGGGGCTAAAAGGCTTTTTTCATTACGCTGAAAAGAAGGGCTATAGCGGAGTAGGACTTTATTGCCGCCGCGAGCCAGATCGGGTCATTACCGGCCTTGGCATTGCCGATATCGATTTTGAAGGCCGTTATTTGCAAGCCGATTTTGGCAATCTTTCGGTCGTTTCACTTTATCTGCCATCAGGCTCTTCATCCGATGAGCGCCAGCAAGTGAAGTTTTCCTTTTTGGATCGCTTTCGTCCGCATCTGGAGCAGCTTGCCGCCAGCGGCCGCGAAGTGGTTCTGCTTGGCGACTGGAATATCGCCCACAATGAGATTGATATTAAAAACTGGAAAGGGAATCTGAAAAACTCAGGCTTCCTACCGGAAGAGCGCAGCTGGCTGGGCAAGCTATTTACCGAGCTGAAGTTTGTAGACGTCTGGCGCAAGCTTTACCCGGAAATTCCCGGTTACACATGGTGGAGCAACCGCGGCCAGGCCTATGCCAAAGATGTAGGCTGGCGTATCGACTACCACATCACCACCCCTGGTATTGGTGCAACGGCGCAAAATGCTTCGGTTTATAAAGACGAAAAATTCTCCGACCACGCCCCGCTGATTGTGGATTACGACTACCAAGTTAATTGATACTTGCCATAAAACCCACACCTTTAACCACGCAGGACACGGAGAAAACAGAGCAACTATAAATTGGCTTTTTTTGCATTCTTTATAAATGAGTACATATGCATTCTAAAGCCAGCAGCTTGCCAAATAATTTTGGGGCTCTCCGTGAAACTCCGTGTCCTCTATGGTTCAAGATTTTGGTTTTTCTTGTTTTTCCGAACTCCACGGTGCTACTTTAAACAGCAGCAGCATGCCCGGAATCGCCAGCGCGGTGCAGAGGAAGAAAAAGCTAATCCAGCCCATTTGCTCTACTAGCCAACCGGTGCTGGCATTAATAAAGGTGCGGGGCACGGCTGCCAAACTAGTAAACAGCGCAAATTGGGTGGCGGTATAACGTGGATCGGTGGTTCTGGCGATGTAGGCTGTAAATGCCGCGGTGCCCAGCCCAACGCCTAGGGCTTCAAACGCAATCACAATAGCCAGTGCTACTTTGTCTGCTCCTACAGTTGCCAGCCATGCAAAGCCTAAAATGGATACAACCTGCACCACACCAAATACCCACAGAGCGCGGTTGATGCCCAGCTTTAACATCCACACACCGCCCACAATACCGCCAAATACCGCAGGCCACAGTCCGGCATTTTTAGCGATCACACCAATTTCTGTTTTACTAAAACCCAACTCTAAATAAAACGGCGTCGCCAATGCGGTGGCCATGCTGTCGCCTAATTTATATAGAAAGATAAAGGCCAAAATCCACATGGCATTACGCCAACCGTGACGGGTCATAAACTCGTGGAAAGGCTCAATTACGGCTTCACGCAGTGTTTTAGGCGGGCGGACTAATTGTGGCTCGCTGACCAAGAGTGTCATCACAATACCCGGCAACATAAACAAACCGGTAATCATAAACACCTGAGCCCACGGCAGATGATCCGCCAGAATCAAAGAAAACGCGCCGGGAATCAGGCTGGCAATGCGATAGGCATTCACGTGTACCGACGTGCCCAAACCCAGCTCTTCATCACTTAGAATTTCACGCCGGTAAGCATCGAGCACAATATCCTGACTGGCGCTAAAGAAAGCTAATGCCATGGCCAAATAGGCAATCGACCATAAATCCAGCTTAGGATTAAATAAGCCAAATGAGGTAATTAAAACCAGTAAAGCAACTTGCGTAAGCAGCATCCAGCCTCGCCGCCGGCCCAAGCCCGGCAAGGCATAGCGATCCAATAAGGGGGCCCAAATAAATTTCCAGGTAAAAGGAAACTGAATCAGCGCAAAAAAGCCAATCGCTTTTAAATTAACACCTTCGCTTTTTAACCACGCAGGGACTAAGTTAATCAGGATATACAGCGGTAAACCCGAAGCAAATCCGGTAAACACACAGATCAGCATGCGCCGGGAGAACAAGAGCGATTTCCAGTGAGTAGTAGTCATAATATCTGGCGGTAAAATGGAGGCATTACCTTACCTTAAATTCAACATTTCAAGGCCATAGCTTCGCGCATTATTAAAAAATACACAGGCTATTTTTACCAAAATGGTAAGCAAACACGCCATCTCTGGCCCTCTGCTGGTAAACCCCAATAGGACAAGCAAGAGGAATCAGGCTAATGTTAATTCAAACAGTCGTTTAGAAACGCCACAATTTCGACCTGAACGCAGCTAATTAAGCACCTAGAAAAAAGATAAATCAGCTTGATTTTTAATCAATATAATTGCTGGGGAATATTCCGATGCCGACCTTTACACAGCTACTAAGCCCCCTCGATCTGGGCTTTACCACCCTTAAAAACCGTGTTTTGATGGGCTCCATGCACACAGGGCTGGAAGAAGCACCAGATGGCCCGGAACGGATGGCAGCCTTTTATGCCGAGAGGGCAAAAGGTGGGGTAGGGCTGATTGTAACCGGCGGCATCGCGCCCAATGCAGCAGGCCGTATTTATGAAGATGCAGCCATGCTGGCCGATGAAAGCGATATCCCCCGCCATCTGCCGATTACCCAAGCTGTGCACGATGCAGGCGGCAAAATCTGTTTACAAATTTTACACGCCGGCCGCTACGCCTATCACACAGCCAGCGTGGCTCCATCGGCTATTGCTTCGCCGATCACCCCATTTACACCCCATGCTTTAAGCGTAGAAGAAATCGCCAGCACCATCGCCGATTTTGCTAAGACCGCTAAGCTCGCACAGAGCGCGGGTTACGATGGCGTAGAAATTATGGGCTCGGAAGGTTATCTGATTAACCAGTTCCTTTGCAGCCATGTAAATCAACGTGACGATGAATGGGGCGGAGACGCCAGCCGCCGCCAACGTATCGCTGTTGAAATCAGCAAGGCCGTACGCGCTGCTGTTGGCCCCAACTTTATTGTGATTTTCCGCCTGTCCCTGCTCGATTTAGTCCAAGACGGCGGCACACTGCCCGAAGCGATTATCCTTGCTCAAGCACTTGAAGCCGCTGGCGTCAGCCTGATTAATACGGGTATCGGCTGGCACGAAGCACGCATTCCCACCATCGCCGCAGCCGTACCTCGTGGTGGCTTTAGCTGGGTCACACGCAAATTAAAAGACCATGTATCCATCCCGCTGATCGCGGTAAACCGCATCAATACCCCAGAAATTGCCGAGCATATTTTAGCCAGCGGCGACGCGGATATGGTGTCCTTAGCCCGCCCCCTCTTGGCCGACCCTGATTTTGTAAATAAAGCGGCGGCCAAGAATAGCCATCTCATCAACACCTGTATCGCCTGTAACCAAGCTTGCCTAGACCATGTGTTTGAAGGCAAAGCAGCCTCTTGCTTGGTTAACCCGCGCGCCTGCCGCGAAACCGAATTCCCACAAACCGCAAAAACCCAGCAAGCCAAACGCATTGCCGTGATTGGCGCAGGCCCAGCCGGATTATCTTGCGCTACTGCCGCAGCTAGCCGCGGCCACAAGGTCACGCTGTTTGAAGCAAGCGATGCCATTGGCGGCCAATTTGGCATTGCCCAGCGCATCCCCGGCAAAGAAGAATTCACCGAAACGCTACGCTACTACCGCAATCAGCTGGATTACCTTGGCGTAAATGTAAAACTGAATCACGTTGCTAAAGCGCTTGAGTTAGCTGGTGAGTTTGATGAAATCGTCATTGCCAGCGGTGTAAAACCACGCGTGCCCAATATCGATGGCATCACACATCCTAGCGTGGTTTCCTACCCCGCCCTGCTGCGCGGCGAAGTAAAACCCGGCAAAAAAATTGCGATTATTGGCGCAGGCGGCATTGGCGTGGATACGGCCGTATTTTTATCCGAAACCCATAGCGAGCTCAGCCCTACAGACAACTTTATCCGCGACTGGGGTATTGATGCCAGCATGAAGAGCGCAGGCAGCTTAGCCAAACCCGCCATGCAGCCTAGCGGCCGCGAAATCTGGCTATTAAAGCGCAGCAAGGGCAAGCCCGGCAGCGGCCCCGGCAAGACCACCGGCTGGATACATCGCGCTACCTTGCAATTACGCGGCGTAAACCTGCTCGGCTCAGTTGAGTACCTGAAGATCGACGATGCTGGGTTGCATATCAAGCAAAACAATGAAGAAATCTGCCTTGAAGTCGATCAGATCGTGCTTTGCGCAGGGCAGGAATCAGTTACCACACTTTGGGATGAACTCAGTGCAAGCGGAGCACCCGTGCACCGCATTGGCGGCGCGCTGCTTGCCGGCGAAGTAGACGCCAAACGCGCTATTGCCGAGGGCTTTAATCTGGCGATGGGGTTTTAAATTTTTAAAACCCGTCAAAAAAACCATCGCCCTCAGGGCGATGGTTTTTTTTATGCACTTCAAAATGAGAATAAGGGCATGGACACCGCCAATATTCAACAAAGCAGCTAATTAATAACAAATTTAAATACATTTACACAACAAGATCACAATGGATTTGCAGGCTTTCAGTCGGATTTAGGTGAATTCGAAAACCCTCTTTAATAAGGGCTTCTTTTACCTGATACAGAGGAAGTGCATATCGCTCCACCCGGCGTTTTTGCCAAAACAAAGGCGTAAATACGCTCAAAGGCAATAGCCGTACACGACGCCCATGCAGAAGAAAGGACACATCAAGATGTGTGCCGTCCACATCGTGACCATTACTTCCAAAAATAGCAGCGATCTCACCTTGCCTGCTGGAATAAAAACAGCGAAAAGCGTTGATACCCAGAGCTCGAAATTTATTGCGGGCGAAGCCAAGCTGAGATTCTTTTTTTTCGTAACCCCGCGTCAAAATCAAAACAATATGCTCAGGTAGTTTCATCTGAATTCGCTGCAATTTGCTAAATGCATCTGAATCTACCTGCACCTGCTGAGCAGGCCACCGCGGCCTGATTTGCACATTGGCATACACGCCGCGATTAAGAGTAAGTAAAGTCAAATTCAGCGCCTTTAATCAGAAGCACAATGAAGCCAAGTTAAAAATCAGGTCCCCTGCTTCGGCATCAAAAACCACAGAATCAAATAAACAAAAATACCTGGAAATGCGACCGAAAGACAAGACACAATAACAAAAATCAGCCGCAGCTTGCCCGAGCCTATTCCCAGATAATCTGCCAGCCCGCCCATTACCCCTGCAATCCATTGATCATCACGGCTTCTGCGTAAGACTTTATTCATGGTTTCTTCCTCGTTAATCCTGCGGTTTAACTTCTGACTCACAAAAAATATCACGTTTCTGCTCGATCAATAATCAAACAAATACCTCAATTAAACTGTATCGCTCCAGCGCAGCCCAAAAGGAAGCTCAAAAGAAGCAAATAGAAAATGCAAAACCCTGCGCTGGCTTGTACCTAATGATTTTGAAGATGAATGCAAAAGTAAAGGCCGCATCAACAATATGCTGCCTGCGTCTGCCACACAGACGATTTCTTGCCCGCGTGCAATAGCAGCATCCTCTGCCGTCACCAAGCCCTGCAAATGCGATCCTGGCACGATGCGCAGCGGACCATCCTCTGCCCCGCAAACATCCAGATGTATCCTCACCGCTATCAACTGCTGTAAGACCTCCACAGGTGCTTGTACATACAGCTGGCCTTCTTTAACTGACCAGCCGTGCAAAGCTGGATGCTCAATACGCTCTGCCACAGGAATACTTAAATCCTGATGCACAGCGACCAGCCAATTGCGGGAAGCAGATTTTTCAAAAAAGGTGCACTGCACCGCAACCATGCCGGATAGCAATGATGACAAAGCCGGATGCTGGCGGATTTTTACAACCAGAGAGCGGCACCCGTCTTGCAATAATAAACGCCGCGTACCTGCAGAGGCACTGCGCATTGTTTCAATCTGCCCGGCAATGGTTCTGCATTCAGCAGCGCTGAATATGGCTGAAACCAAAGCAAAACCATCACGCTCAAAAGCATTCATATTTATCTTTGTTTGCAAGATACGTTGACATCCAGCTTACCATTCTCCTGTGTTTAAACGAAAAAAACCCGCCATCACTGGCGGGTTTTTATGAAGTGCCAAGCGTTTATTTGCTTAAGGCACTGGCAACATCAAGTGCCTGCTGACCAATAATCAAATGGAACACCTGATTACCCTGGGGCATTACACCTTCTACGCCAGCTACTTTTAAAGCAGCTTCATCAAGAAGTGAAACATCAGCCAGCTCTACACGTAAACGAGTTCCTGCAATAGCTTCCAGCTTGCGGATATTGGCAATACCACCCAATGCCGCCTGAATTTGCATGGCTTTACCATTGATGTCGCCTACGGAAGTTGCTGCTGCCGCCTGCACGCCCGCTGTTGCGGCTTGTTGCACAGGAGCAGTTACTGCATCCGCTTCAGGGCCAGCTACTTTCAGGTAGTTCACCATATCGGATTTCAGATTGTCTGATTGCGTACCAAAAATAGCCTGAATACCATTGCCCACCACCATCACACCGGCAGCACCCATGGCTTTCAGCTTAGGCTGATTCACTTTCGAGATATCTTTAACCGAAATACGCAAACGGGTAATACATGCATCCAAACCGCTGATATTGCTGCGACCACCAAAGGCCAGTACTAATTCACGCGCACGGCCATGTTCACTGCTATCCACAACAAGTTCTTCTGCGGTTTCGTCTTCACGACCCGGCGTTTTCAGATTGAGCTTCACAATCACAAAACGGAATACCGAGTAGTAAATCGCTGCGTAAACCGCGCCCAGAGGCAGAATTAACCACCAATTTTGCGCGTACTTACCCAGAGCATTAAACATCAGGAAGTCGATACCCCCTTGAGAGAAGCTAAAGCCCATATGGATATTGAGCGAATTAGCAACAAACTGGGTAGATGCGGCCAAGAAAGCGTGAATAACGTAGAGCTGTGGAGCTACAAATAAGAAAGCAAATTCAATTGGCTCGGTAATACCTGTCATAAATGATGTCAGCGCAGCTGAAATCATAATACCGCCGATCTTAACGCGGTTTTCAGGCTTAGCCGTATGCCAGATTGCAACTGCAGCTGCTGGCAGACCAAACATTTTGAACAAGAACGCGCCAGACAAGATACCGGCAGTAGGATCACCCGCAAAGAAGCGTGCAATATCGCCATGTACAGCAGGTTTGCCATCCACAACGTAATTACCAATTTCAAAGAAGAACGGTACGTTCCAGATATGGTGCAGGCCAAACGGCACCAGCATCCGTTCTACAAAACCATAAAGCGTTGCAGCGATGCGCGGATCCGCATATGCAGCCCATTGCGAGAAGCTTTTAATCACGCCCTGGATCGGAGGCCAAACCAGCGACAAGATTACGCCAACAAAAATCGCCGCAATACCGGTTGCAATCGGCACAAAACGCTTACCGGCAAAGAAGCCAAGGTAAGGAGGCAGCTCGATACGATAGTATTTGTTGAACAGGCCAGCAGCCAGAGCACCGGCGATAATCCCGCCAAATACACCGGTTTCCATTGCCTTCATGCCCATAACCATTGCAGGCTCTGTACCCAGCACAGGGGCCATTACGCCCATAGTTGCCAGCAGCACAACGTAACCAACAACCGCCGCAATAGCAGCAACGCCATCATTTTCGGTTAAGCCCAGCGCAACACCAATTGCAAAAATCAGGGCTAAGTTACCAAAAATCGCACCACCACCCGCTGCCATCAGGTGTGAGACCACATCCGGCAAGAAGGAAAAATTGGATGCACCAAATCCAAGCAACAGCCCAGCAACCGGCAATACTGACACCGGTAACATCAGCGACTTGCCGATTTTCTGTAAGAATGCAAATGCGTTCTTAAACATAATTTCTCCGTACGACCCAGCTCAGGCGCAAAAAGCCGCCAAGGCATCAATCAAGATTAAGACAGAATTTCCATATAACGCGGTGCTTCAGGGCCAATCAGCAAATGATAGACATGATTTGCAAAAGGCATCACAGCTAATACACCAGCCTGCTGTAAACGCTCTGCATCAAAACGGCTCTCATCAATCAAATCAACCCTTAAACGAGTCAAAGCCACAGTTTCTAAGGAGCGAATATTGCTCCATCCACCAAGGGCTGCCACCAACAGAATAGGAAAGCTATCGCTCATTGTATTTACTTTTTCCACTGTTAATTCTCACGTATGACATGTAATACCACAATCCGTAGAATACCGCATGAACCGTGAAGCAAGACATTGACCTATACGCTTGACAAAACAGGCCGCTTCCGGCCTGTTTTCAGCATAATTTAATCTGTTATTTGCTGGGCTAAGCGGGCACGAACTTCAGCCACAGTCCCCATTTGCAACACTTCTGCAGCCAGCTTCTGGCATTCCACTTTTGAAAGTTTACGAACCAGCGCTTTCACAGCAGGGATAGCAGGAACGCTTACCGACAACTCATCAACGCCCATACCAATCAGTAATGGAACCGCAGCCGGGTCAGATGCAATACCACCGCAAACGCCAACCCACTTGCCATGGGTGTGCGCGCCTTTCACTGTGTTGGCAATCAAACGTAATACGCCCGGATGCATGGCATCCGCTTCTTTAGCCAGTTTTGGATGACCACGATCCATAGCCAGTGTGTACTGAGTTAAATCGTTTGTGCCAATCGAGAAGAAATCCACTTCGCGGGCAAAAATCTCTGCCATTACGGCGGTGGCAGGTACTTCAACCATAATCCCAACCTGCACCTGAGCTGTAATGCCCAGAGCCGCTTTTTCTTCTGCAACGATACGCTTAACTTCACGCACTTCTTCTAAAGAAGTAATCATCGGGAACATAATGGCTAACTTGGCATGCTCAGCCGAGCGCAAAATCGCGCGGATTTGTGTATGCAATAATTCTGGCTCAGCTAGGCACAAGCGCACGCCACGTACGCCTAAGAATGGATTTTCTTCTACAGGCATAGGCAAGTAAGGCAGCGGCTTATCGCCCCCCACATCCAGCGTACGCACAACAAAAGTGCGGTCTTTACCCAGTGATTTAGCAATATCGCTGTAGATTTTGTCTTGTTCTGCTTCAGTTGGCGCATCGGTACGCTCAAGGTACAAGAACTCGCTGCGAAGTAAACCAACCCCTTCACCGCCCAACTTCACCGATTGCTGAGCTTCTTCAAGGCCACCAATATTGGCAACCACTTCAACACAGATACCATCTGTGGTGGTTGCCGGCTCAAACGCAGATTCCAATTCTTCAGCTTGGCGCTTGGCAAGCTTGACCTGGCGCTCACGGATACTGCTGATTTCCTCGCTGGAAGGATTTAAACGTAAACAGCCTTTGCTGCCTTCCAGAATCACAGGAGTGCCATTTGCCAATTGCAATGCGGCTTCTTCAATCCCACAAATTGCAGGGATATTCAGAGAGCGGGCCAAAATAGCAACGTGGCTGGTTGCACCGCCGCCAATCGTACAAAAACCAAGTACTTTGTTGCGATCCAGCGAGGCTGTATCGGATGGGGTCAGGTCTTCTGCAATCAGAATGGCATCATTTGGTACTTCAAGTGCCGCTTCTTTAATGCCCGCAATCAAACGCAAAACGCGGCGGCCAATATCGCGAATATCATTGGCACGGCCAGCTAAAACTTCATTTTTCAGCTTAGCAAGCTTATCTGCATAATTGGTAAACGCAGCGCGCCATGCAAATCCTGCGCTCTTACCCTGGCTGATACCGGCCGTTGCCAGATCCAGTAAATCAGGGTCTGACAATAATTCTTGGTGAGCAGCAAAAATTTCTGCTTTTGCCGGATCGGCAATCTCACCTTTTAACGCCTCAAGCTGTTGGTACGCCTCTTTCAACGCATTTTCAAGGCGGCGTTTTTCCAGCTCAGGTACATCACCTGATTCAACAACATCGATAACTTCTTGTTTAACCTGATAAATATGCCCTACTGCAAGACCAGGTGAGGCAGAAACACCCATCAGCATATTAGGATCATTCGATTTCAATGCAGCACGAGTTTGCGGCTTAGGCAAATGCTTTGCAGCAACTGGCGGCAACACGCCACCACACTCTTCACCGGAACCACTGGCAATCAGCTCAGCCAGAGCTTTTGCAGCCTGAGCTGCATCAGGACCGGTCGCTTTTACAAAGACTGAATCACCATGCTGTACTTCAAGACCCATAATGGAGACAACCGACTTAGCGTTTGCCTCGTCTCCGGCACGGACCAGTTTTAAATCAGATTTAAATGTTTTTGCTGTATTTGCTAACACCGCAGCAGGACGAGCATGCAAGCCTGTTGGGTTTGGCACAATCACAGCGGCAGATTGAATAGCTGCATCAGCAGCAACAGCCTGCCCCACCACGGTGGCACCGGCTAAATCCAGAGACAACACGATATCTTGGCCAGCAACGATCGTTTTTTTAATCGTTGGAATATATTTAACAACCTTATCGCCTGTAGTAATCACGATTTGGGTCAGCAAACTCAGTGCTTTGCGGGCAACCAAATCGGCATCAAACTCGATCAGAGGCTGACCCACTTTTACTTCAGCGCCTTCAGCCACCTTGGCTGTAAATCCTTCGCCACGCAGCATCACTGTATCTAGACCAATATGAATCAGTACTTCAATCCCAGCGGGAGTTGTGATGGTAATGGCATGTTTTGATGAATGCAGCTGAGTAACTTTACCCGCAACAGGGGCAAGCAGCAGGTTGGAAATTGGATCAATCGATACTCCATCACCCACCATTTTTTGCGCAAACACCGGATCAGGAACCGATTCTATCGCGACAACAACACCTGATAACGGTGCAAAAAGATCCAGCCGAGAGGCTTGAGTCGAATTATTCATGGCAACCTCATTATTGGGGGGCAGTGCTTGTAGAGACTCTATGTTGGCTTTATGGCCAATCGCGACGTAGTTTAGTGCGATGTCAAAAAAAATAACTGTGTATTTATTGCCTTTGTCATGGCAATAATTTGCGTTTTCTCATGAAAATCGTATTTTTGCCGCTTTGTTGCTGAGATGACCGCTTTTACTTTCCATTACTGAAAGACAAAAAAATCAAACTTACAAAAAAACATCATAACTATGGCTTCCGCCAAATTTTTTTTCCAGTCAAGATGTAATCTAGACGTAAATCCCAAGTATCTACGGGTAATTGCTCAAAATACTGCACATCAAATGCAAGGCCAACTAAGCGGGGCTTTTTCCAGCTTTGCCGCAAACGTCTGAATTCAAACGTGCAATCATAATAGCCCCCGCCTTGCCCCATTCGCGCAAGACTTGCATCAAACCCCAGCAAAGGTAAAAACACAATATCCAAATCGCGTGGCGAGCATATTTCACCACCCAAAGGCTCAAGAATATTTTGCGGCCCCAGTTTCCAACGATTTGTTGAATCTAAACGTACAAAACTTAATTTCCTTCCCCGCTTTGGCACTTTGGGCAGATACACATCTACTCCACACACTAATGCATTCAGCATTAACAACCAGGGAGAAAACTCACTTCCGGCAGGCACATACGCGGCGATTTTTAAACCCCGACGTAATAATCCCAACTGTTTTGCCATGGCAACAACAGCGGATTCTGCAGAATGTCTTTCTAAAGGGGGGATCAAAGCACGAGCGCGACGTATAACACGCCGCGCTTCGGATTTACCAGATTGACTATTGATATTCACGAATAGTGAAACAATGAAGAGCTTCCCGCGAGTGCCGTCCGACGAGCAATCTTGAACCGAAGGTTCAAGCGGTCACCGACCGGATGCCATCAGGTGCATCCAACGGGGGATGCTCACAACAGGCATACTCATGGCAGGCAACCAAAGTAATTATTGGTTCAGAGAGACAAGCCGTAACAAACACCGCAGGAAAGCATTGGTTTACAACAGCCGCAAGTCAGGAAAACAATTCAGTCTGTTCGCCCATCACTGCGTCTATCGTTGAATTCATGCTGGCAATTCTACGCTGAATTGTCGCAATGTCAAAACCCCCGTCTACCCGCGTATGCAAATATTCATGTGTGATATTCAAAGCCGCCATAATCGCTATTTTCTCAAGCCCTATCACCTTTCCAGAGGCCCGGATCTCATGCATACGCTGATCCAGCAGCTCAACTGCCTGTATCAGTGTAGCTTCTTCATCATCCGGGCACGCCACACGGAATTCGCGCCCCATAATAGAGACATCAAGCTGCTTAATCCCCGCGTCACTCATTCTGTATCCTCCGGCAGCTTAGCCAAAATAGCGGCAACTCTTTCTTTGCTGCCATCTATTTTTGCCAATAAGCCTTGGTTTTGCTGCTGTGTCAGCAATAACTTCTGACGCAAGCCTCGATTTTCATCGCGCAGCTCACGGCAAAGCAACGCGAGTTGAGCCACTTTGTCTTCAAGATTTAAAAGTTCAGCTTCCATCAACGACTTCCATAGGCAGCAGAGCAGACGAATTCTAAGGCACTTAAAGAGAATACGCCGCGCCGATAATGACTCTTTTCATTCTGTAAATTGTGTGCAACACCCAGTTTCGTTTACAAATCCGGATCTGGCAACTCAACTTCATCGTTTGGATCGTACACAGGCATTTCAAGGAAATCATCCGGCGTTTCAAGAGTAATACGCCCTAAAGTACCACTACGAAACTCTGTCAAAATCATATCTGCGGTCTTTTGCGTATCAATACGACCGCCCGACAGCATAGCGCCGCGCTTCTTACCAATAAGCTCAAACAACGGCTCTGCATCGCCTAATAAATCTTTCAATTTATAACGATCAAGCAGTAATTGTGGATAACGCTCTACCAAAGTTTCAATGGCATACAGCGCCACATCCACTTCATCATAAGCATTGCGGCCAATCGATCCCGCCATCGCTAAACGATAGCCTGAATCTTCATTTTGCACTTTTGGCCACATCAAACCAGGTGTGTCATACAAAATCATGCCTGCCAACGTTTCTACCCGCTGCTGCATTTTAGTCACACCTGGCGTATCAGCCACTTTTGCGATCTTACGCTTTGCTAAATGATTGATCAGTGTAGATTTACCCACATTAGGAATACCTACAATCATCGCCCGAAGTGGTTTTTCTTCACCATCACGATGCGGTGCAAGTGCCTGGCATAACTGAGGAATCAGCTTTGCACCCTGAATCTTATTATCTTCACCCAGTAACACGGCTTCAGTCCCTGGCTGAGACTTAAACCATTCCAGCCAAATTTTATTGAGCCTTGGATCTGCCAAATCAGCTTTATTCAAAACCTTGAGAGCAGGACGCTGCCTTAAGCGGCGCATCGGCTCAATCATGGGATTGCTGCTGGACAGTGGCAAGCGAGCATCAACCACCTCAATCACCAAATCTACCTTGGCCATGGTCTCTGCAACCTGCTTGCGGGCAGTGTTCATATGCCCTGGAAACCACTGAATCGCCATCGAACCCCTCCATCAAAACGGGCCATTATACGGTGAAAAATCAAACGATCCATCAAATCAACTACTTGGGCTGTGGATAAAAGTAAGTAGCACTGTGGAAAACCTTCAAGCCTGCAAAACCCAAAAAACTATCTCCAAATTATCCACAGGCCAAACATATTCCGCACCCAGCATTGTGGATAACTTAAGTTATTGAAAAAACAAGGAAAAATGACTTATCCACAGAAAACAGCTGCCCTTATTAGTTGTTCTTATATCTTTCTTCTTAAATGAAGTATTAAAAGAAAAAAAGTGTAAATAAATTTTCCAGCGCAAATCTTCCCAAAAATGTTCTAAAATCGCCCACTTGCATGTTCAGGAAGACAGCTATGAAACAATATTTTCGACATCTACTTGTTATCACAACCATCATAGCCATAGCTGGATACTTACTTTTTCAAACTCCTAATAAAAAAGCACCTGATATAAAATTAACCAGCATTCAAGGTCAAAACCTAAACCCGTCTGCATTAAAAAACCAAATCATATTGGTTAATTTCTGGGCAACAAGTTGCACAGGCTGTATTCAGGAAATGCCTGAATTAATTAAACTACAAGAAAAATATAAAAATAATAATTATAGAACTATTGCAATTGCTATGGATTATGACAATCCAGACTATATTGTTAATTATGTGGCAGAAAAAAAATTACCTTTCTTTATACAACATGATGTAAATGGAAAGATCGCTAAGGCCTTTGGAGATGTCGGATTAACACCCAGTACTTTTTTAATTAATAAGAATGGCGAAATTATTAAGAAATACGTAGGCGTTGCTGATATTATTGAAATTGAGAAATTAATTGAAAAAGAAATTAATAAATCAGTTTAAATTTACATTTAAAATCAAAGACTTACGGTGTTATTAATTATTGTATCTATTAAATATAAACAAAAAAAAAACGGCCAAAATGGCCGTTTTTTTTATATACCTAAAAAAGTACTTACTTTATTTGCATAAACACTTTCTTAGCAGCTTCAAGAGTAAATAATATATCTTGATCTGAATGTGCTGCAGAAACAAAACCTGCTTCAAATGCAGAAGGCGCTAAATATACTCCTTGCTTTAACATGCCATGAAAAAAGGCATTAAATTTAGAACGATCTGAATTCATTACATCTGCAAAAGATTGGGGAATATTTTCACTGAAGTAAAAACCAAACATTCCCCCTGAGCTTTGCGCAGAAAATATAGTGTTTGTTTCTTTCGCAATTTGAATTAAACCATTACATAATTTCTCAGTCTGAATAGATAATTGATTAAAAAAACCGTCTTCAGAAATCAGTTTTAATGTTGCTAACCCGGCTGCAACTGCAACTGGATTACCAGATAATGTACCTGCCTGATAAACCGGTCCTAAAGGTGCCAGCTTGGACATAATATCGCTGCGGCCACCAAATGCAGCCAGAGGCATACCCCCGCCAACAACCTTACCCAAGCATGTCAGATCTGGTTTCACACCATGCAAACCTTGAGTGCAGTGCAAATCAACCCTAAAACCGGTCATAACTTCGTCATAAATCAAAACTGCACCATATTTTTCAGTTAATTGACGCATCCCCTGAACAAATTCAGGGCTGGCTTGCACCATATTCATATTGCCAGCGATAGGTTCTACGATAATGGCTGCGATTTTATCGCCCATTTCTATAAACAATGCTTCCAGTGCAGCAACATCGTTATATGGCAAAACCAATGTATCGGCTGCAACTGACGCTGGAACACCTGCTGATGAAGGGTTTCCGAAAGTTAACAATCCAGAACCTGCTTTTACAAGTAAGCTATCTGCATGGCCATGGTAGCAACCTTCAAATTTCACTAATTTGTCGCGCCCAGTAAAACCACGAGCGAGGCGAATAGCGCTCATTGTGGCTTCAGTGCCACTTGAAACAAGCCGAACTTGCTCAATTGATGGCAACATTTCACAGATTAAATCGGCTAACTCTACTTCTGCAGCTGTTGGCGCTCCAAAACTCATACCATTTTTAGCAGCTTGAATCACCGCTTCAAGCACTTTAGGATGAGTATGGCCTAAAATAAGTGGCCCCCAAGAACCAACATAATCAATATAACGCTGATCATCTGCATCCCAAACATAAGCGCCTTCGCCTTTTTTAAAAAAGCGTGGTGTGCCACCAACAGAACCAAAAGCACGTACTGGCGAATTTACGCCACCAGGAATATGCTTTTGTGCGGCAGCAAATAATTGTTGGTTTTGATTCATGACGAAGTCCACAATAGAAAGCCACATCATAGCGCCATCAATCTTGTGCAGAAACCGCCATAGTCTTTTTGTTTATTGTTTTTTTGTATGACGTAGTCTTTTATTTTTTACTACGTAGTTAGCAAACGACAGATAAAAAAAGCGCCTTTTGCAAGGCGCTTATTTTTGATTAATGCTTCTTACCAGCTTGAATAAGGATGTTCTGAAAGATAGCTATTAAAGTATCGCGGATCATCTGATACTTCTTCATCTGCCCAAACGGGTTTGGTATAGCTTGCATCGCTGGCAGGTAATTCCAGCTCAGCAATAATCAGAGGCGCATTTTCACCATGAAATTCGTCGATCTCCCAAATATATCCTGCAAAATCGATTAAATGCCGTGTTTTATCCAGTGTGTTTGGGCACAGTGCTAACAATGCTTCTGCATCAGCAAAGGGAATTTCATATTCAAACTCTATGCGTTCGATCCCTGCTGTTTTACCTTTGATCGTGATAAATCCTTGCTCTGCACGCAAACGTACACGTACTACCCGATCTGGATCACTGGATAAATAGCCTTGGGCAATCCGGCTGGACTGATGCACTTCTTTACGCCAATCTTCATTACTTAATAAAAACTTACGTTCAATTTCTATAGCCATTATTCATTTTTCCCCAAAGCATTTAAAAGGGCTTTACTACAACCAAAATGACGCAAGCCGCTAAAACAAGCACAGGAATTTCATTAAAAAAGCGATACCAGCGATGGCTGCGAGTATTTTTGTCTGCTGCAAAATCTTTGCAAATCTTCCAGCAATAAGCATGGTAAGCAATTAAAACGGCTACAAGCGTGAGTTTTACATGCATCCAGCGCCAGCCTGCTCCCATATAAAAATCAAAGTAAGACCAAACCCAGATACCAAATATCAGCGCCAAAATACCTAAAGGCGTCATAAAGCGGATTAACTTATGCTCCATTAATTTCAGGCGTGCAATGGTTTCGCTATCTGTGCTCATGGCATGATTTACAAATAATCTGGGCAGATAAAACAGGCCTGCAAACCAACTGGTAATAAAAATAATATGCAGTGCTTTTACCCAGAGCATTAATTTTCCTTTTTATTTGGATATTTACGTGCAGCTGCATCGTATAAGCTTTGTACGGCTGGAATTTTGGCTTGCAAGTCTTGGATACGCGTTTGATTTGAAGGGTGAGTAGAGAGGAATTCTGCAGGCTGCCCTTTGCTAGCCGCAGCCATTTTTTGCCACAGGCTCACTGCTGCCTGTGGCTTATATCCTGCCCTTGCCGCCAGCTCTAAGCCCATTGTATCGGCTTCAGATTCATGTTCACGACTATTAGGCAGGAAGTAGCCTACTTGCATCAGCTCATCGGCCATGCCCATATAGCCATCATATTTGCCACCTGTCAGCAGGGATAAGCCTTGTATCGCCAGCTGTTTATTGTAGGCACTGCTCATGCGCTCTCGGCTGTGTTCTCTTAAAGCATGGCTGATTTCATGGCCCATAATCTGGGCAATTTCATCATCGGTGAGTTTTAGTTTTTCGATAATGCCGGAATAAAACATAATTTTGCCACCCGCCATGCAATAGGCGTTTAGTTCCGGGCTGCTTTCAACATTGACTTCCCATTGCCATTTGCTGGCATCCGGGCGAAATACGCTGGTTTGCGGAATAATTCGATTAGCAATTGTGCGCACTCTGGCTGTCATTTGCTTATCACTGTTGAGCACGCCTTTGCTTTGCGCTTTGTTCAGCGTTTCCTGATAAGACTGCCTAGCCATATTGTCGACTTGTTGCTCGGACAATAGCACGCTCATGCTTTGCTTGCGGTTGATCTGGGTTACGCCTGATTCTGTTGTATTTACCTGCTGACAGCCTGGTAATAAGGCTGAAAGTACAACAGCGCTAATCAGCTTTTTCATAGCTATCCTTTTAGATTTCTATCATCTCAAAATCATCTTTTCTTGCCCCACAATCCGGGCAAGTCCAGTTTGGAGGAACATCTTCCCAAGTTGTTCCAGCTGCAATGCCATCGTTTGGCATCCCTTCAGCTTCATCGTAAATAAAGCCACAAATGAGACACATATATTTTTTCATTCGAGTTACCTGTTAAGTAAGATAAAATTTCAATTTTACCTGATTCAGTGAATGTCCCCATGACTACCAGCCCCCCTATTGTGCTTGTATTTGCTGGTAATGATCCATCCGGTGGTGCTGGACTTGCAGCAGATATGCTTGCTTTATCATCCTTGGGTTGCCATGTGGCACCAGTGATTACTGGCATCGTTATTCAAGATAGCGCAGGTGAGCAAGATGTTTTACTTATTGAGAGCGAATGGGTAGAAGATCAAGCACGTTGCATTCTTGAAGATATGAAAGTGGATGCCATCAAAGTAGGCCTAATTGGCAGCTTAGAAACACTCACCGTAATCGCTGAGATAGCATCTGATTATCCTGAAATTCCACTGATATTAGACCCGGTATTTTTCTCTAAGGCTGGGGATCATTTGGCTAACGAAGAATTACTGGCTATGACGCGTGAGCTTTTATTGCCTCATACCACGCTGGTTACGCTAAATAGCATTGAAGCAAGACACCTTGCTTCGGATGATTTGGATGAGCAGGAAGATTTAACACTGGATATTGCGGCCAGCCGAATTTTAGATTGTGGTTGCGAATATGTACTCATTACCGGTGCTCATGAAAATACGCCTAAGGTCATTAACGCTTTATACAGTGATATGGGGCGGGCCAGCGTTGATACATGGGATCGTTTGCCTGGCAGTTTTTACGGAGCAGGCAGTACACTGGCTGCGGCATTAACAGGTGCTTTGGCCAATGGTGCTGAAATAAACGAAGCGGTTAAAGAAGGCCAGGACTACACCTGGCAAACACTGCAGGCCGCTTACCGGCCGGGCATGGGACAGCAGATACCTGATCGCTTCTTTTGGGCAAGGCCAGCTGATGACGTAACGATCACCCCGCTTGATGAGGCACTTTAATTGTTTCACGTGAAACATGACTAATCCCCCTTGCTTAAGGTTGGAAAAAGCGATTGATCGCATGGTGCGCGGCTTGGCTGCGCCTTTGCAATTGGCTGATTTAGCCGATGTCACTCATTACTCGCCATGGCATTTAGCCCACCGCTTTCAAAGTGAATATGGCGATAGCCCGCAGGCATTTTTATGGCAATTACGCTTAGAAGTTGCTGCATCGCTTTTGCAATGGTCACCACATTTATCCATTGGGCAGGTAGCCGATTTAGTTGGTTTTTCTTCACCAGCCACTTTCAGTCGCGCATTTAGCCGCAGCTTTGGTTTTACGCCCAGTGATTTACGTGCCGGGCGGGCTGTGGCAATTTGCTGGATTGCTAATAATTTAGGCGCAATGTCTTATCGGCCAGGGCCTGCGATTGTTGGTACTGATGTAGATCGAGTCTGGAGCTGGGATGAGGTTGAGGGCTGCATCGAATTAGAAGAATGGCCGACAGAACGAATGGCCTATCTGCGGGCTGTGGGCGATTATGGTTTTCATTTAGAAGAGTTTTTGGCCAGCTTTCAGGAGCAATGCCAAACGCTTGAGATTAAGGCTGATCGATGGTTTGGCCTAGTCTGGAGCGATCCTGCTACAACCCCTGCTGAGCGCCGTCGCTACGATGTAGCAGTGCCTGTCTCACGTCAATTTAAATTACCCAGGCTATTGGGTGAGTATCAGCGCCCTGCAGGACGCTGGGCTGTGTTTAGGCATATTGGGGAGAGAGCAGATATTGGCCCGCGCTGGCGTGATTTAATGTTGGTATGGCTGCCCTACTCGGGCTGGATGCTGGACCCGCAGCGGCCGCGGGTGGAGTGCTATTACGATGGCCGCTATGATCTTTGTCTGCCCCTTCTGCCAGGGCGCAGCATTCAGGACCGGCTGCCGGAGATTTTGCCAGAGCTGTTAAAGCTGGTGACGACGGTGGTGAATGATAAATAGAGTGCTTATTGCATCATTCTTAGGGTGGGTGATACCCATACGCTCTAACTAAAGTCAAAAGACCTATTTAAGTGCCTTCGGCACCTTGA
Source organism: Iodobacter fluviatilis (assembly GCF_900451195.1). Lineage (NCBI taxonomy): Bacteria > Pseudomonadati > Pseudomonadota > Betaproteobacteria > Neisseriales > Chitinibacteraceae > Iodobacter > Iodobacter fluviatilis. The sequence continues at coordinate 328,611 of NZ_UGHR01000003.1, read as the reverse complement.
TTTTGGAGCGGTAGCCACCGCGGGGGCCTTCCTTTTTTGAACGGCCAAGAAACGAAGCCAAAGAAGGCCGCCCCACGAAACCCGAAGGCCCCTGCGCTGTGGACAGTCGGCGGCGGGCGAGACTCGCTCGTGCCTCGCTGCCTCTGGCCGAAACCCCGCCCTGCTTGTTCCTCGCTCCGGCGTGTTTCAAGGGGATTTTATAAAGCCCTATGCAAAGAGCTTGGTTGTTATGCTTTTTTCGCTGTTTGCTAATGAAAAAACAATTTAGTTAGCGAATATGGGGGTGCAATCTGCGAGCAATTTTGAATAAAGACGCGGGTTCCACCTACCCTATATATCATGCCAACACCAATGCCAAGGCTCATAAAGATAGCCGGATGGATTACCGCGTGGGAACGACAGGCTAAAACCAAAGCGTGCGGCGTTGAGGTTTAACCAATTAAATGCAGGGGTAGCTTCAAAGGCTTCTTCAACCACTGGCCCGCCGGGCTGGTAGATATCTACAGCCCGGCCGGTGTGGTGTTCGCTGCAGCCGGGCGGGGCAAGTACTTGTAAAATCTGCTCAATATCCTGCCCCTGCGATAACTTTCTTTGAATTAGCTCACACTGGCGGCTGGATGCCCGATACGCCGAGGCAATCTGAATATCAATCCCTTCTAGCCCAGCAGCAGCCTGCATCGCCAGCCATGCTGCTGCTGCACTTGGGGTGAGTTGCCATACACGGCCATCGCTGGCGATGGACACATCAATCAGCTCACTCGCTTCTTCAAAAAGCTGCAAGGGGCGATGATTAAGTAAATCGAGTGGAATACCTAAATCAGCCCAAGCCGCTGCAATCAAGGCGGACATTGCCATAATCAAAAACTCGGGAATTTTAGATTTGAGCTGATTGGCTTACCTTTACGTGCACGTTTTCCTTGGTAGGGAGCCATTTCATTGACATTCAGCTTCCATTCCACAGCTTTACCAGCCCTACCCGTACCATTGATTTGTAAAGTGACACCATCGCAAATTGTAATGGCCGAGAGCGTGTCTTTATCATCCAACGCCATGGTAATCACACCACGTCCACCACCTGTTAGTTGTTTAAACTCGCTAAAGGCAAACAGATGTAACTTGCCGCCTTTGGAGAGACAAGCAACTTGCGATGTTTCACGTGGAACAAAGGTAGAAACCTTAAGCAGCGTTTCACCTTCTTCTAGGTTCAGGAAGCTTTTACCTGCTTTTTGGCGGCTCATCAGGTTTTCAAACAAACAATAAAAACCATAGCCACTGGAATTGGCAATCACTAAGTGTTCTTGTGGTTTTGCAGCCAGCAGTTGAATAATTTGTGATTTAGCTGCCAGATCGACCAAGGTAGTAACAGGTACGCCATCTCCCCTGCCACCCGGAATCACCGAGGCTTGAATGCTGTACACCCGGCCATCGCTGGCAAACATCGCGATCGGGTCAATAGAGCGGCATTCAATAAAGGCCAGCATTGCATCGCCGTCTTTAAAACTTAGGTTTTGCAGATCAAGCCCATGGCCCTGACGTGCACGCATCCAGCCTTTTTCTGACAAGATAATCGTGACTGGCTCATCCACTACCGTGACTTCCAGCGAGGCACGCTCTGCTTCGACAATCAGCGTTCTGCGCGGATCGGCAAACTTCTTTTTATCCGCTTCAATTTCTTTAATGATCAGCTTTTGCATGACTTCTGGTGTAGCTAAAAGATGCTCAAGCTCGGCTTTTTCTTTTGCTAAATCGGCCAGCTCTTGTTCAAGCTTAATGCCTTCCAGTCTTGCTAATTGGCGCAGGCGAATTTCTAAAATATCTTCTGCCTGACGATCGCTTAAATTGAATGCTTCAATCAATGCAGCTTTGGGCTCGTCGCTATGACGAATAATGCGGATCACTTCGTCGATATTTAAGAAGACAATTAAGCGGCCTTCTAAAATATGCATACGATCATTCACCTGCCCCAGGCGATGCTCGGTGCGGCGGGTAACGGTATCAAAGCGGAAAGAAATCCATTCGGCAATCACTTGCTGCAGTGATTTTTGCCCAGGCCGGCCATCACGGCCGATGGTGACCATATTGATCGATAAACCACTTTCCAGCGCGGTGTGCGCCAGCAGCAGCTTCATCATATCGTCTGGATTTTGCCTTGATGATTTTGGCTCGATAACCAAGCGAACGGCGTTTTCCTTGCCCGATTCATCCCTCACCCTATCGATTAAAGACAGGATCAGCTGCTTGGTTTGAATCTGTTCCTGGGTCAGGGCTTTCTTGCCCTTTTTGATTTTTGGATTGCTTAAATCTTCAATTTCTTCCAGGACTTTTTGCGTGGAAGTACCATGTGGCAATTCATGAATCACAATCTGCCACTGGCCACGGGCTAAGTCTTCTTTGGTCCAACGGGCGCGTACTTTTAAGCTGCCCCGGCCATTTTCATAGGCCGTTACAATATCCTTGCGTGGCGAGATAATCTGCCCGCCTCCGGGTAAATCTGGCCCTTGGATATAGGTGAGCAAATCGCTGGTGGAAAGCGTGGGCTTTTTAATCAGCGCAATAGCCGCATCAGCAACTTCACCCAGATTGTGTGCCGGGATTTCCGTTGCCATCCCTACTGCAATCCCCGATGCACCGTTCAGCAGCAGCATAGGCAGGCGTGCAGGGAGCAGGGAAGGCTCTTGGAATGCGCCATCGTAGTTGGGCACAAAATCGGTGGTGCCTTTATCCAGCTCGCTCAGTAGCAGCTCGGCAATCGGTGTTAAGCGTGCTTCGGTGTATCGCATCGCTGCAGCACCATCGCCATCGCGGCTGCCAAAATTACCCTGACCATCGATCAGCGGATAGCGCAGCGAAAAGTCCTGAGCAATCCGTACCAGCGCGTCATAAGCAGATTGATCGCCGTGCGGGTGGTACTTACCCATTACATCACCGACAATACGAGCCGATTTAATCGGCTTGGCGTTAGCAACTAGGCCAAGGCCATGCATGGTGTAAAGAATGCGACGTTGTACCGGTTTTTGCCCGTCTTCCACTTGGGGTAAGGCGCGGCTTTTAATCACGCTCATTGCGTATTCGAGATAGCTTTTTTCTGCGTACAAGCCTAGCTGTACGGATTCGGCATCGTCTGGAGTAGCAGAGATCTGCGCTTCAACAAAACGGCGCGGGCCTTGATCTGCGATGCTTTCCAACTCGTCGGCATCATTAGGTTCTATATCGTGCTGAGTCATGGTTTCACGTGGAACATTTGAGGATGGGATTGTAGCTAATTATCAAGCCTGTACTCTGCATGCAAAATGTCACAATGTCCTTGCAACTGCTTGCAGAACAGTAGGGGCATTTGCTTTTAGTATGAGTGGGCCTGCATTGAAGGCAAGATAGTATGCCTAGATACTCGCCCGAATCTACTCACTTTTTATGTCTTGTATTATTTCTGTTGAAATTGACGTGTGTAAAAGGTGGAAAAAATAAGAATAATCCATGCAAAAAATAGCGTATTTAATTTTGGTTTTACTCTGGTCCACCACGCCCTTGGCGATTAACTGGAGCGTGCAAGGCGTGCCCTACTCTGCCGCACTCGCTTCTCGCTTTGGTCTGGCTGCTGTCTTAGCACTTCTTGTGCTGATCATTTGCAAGCAAAAAATACCTGCCAGCAGCTGGCCAGCCAGTGCCTGTGCTGGCATTGCTACCTCTTTGGCCATGCTCTGCGTTTATTGGGCATCACAAACCGTATCGTCTGGTTTAGTTGCGGTGCTGTTTGGTTTGATCCCTTTAGCTACGGCCGGTTTTTCATGGCTATGGCTGGGCTTAAAATTACGTCGCTTTGAAGTACTGGCCATGATGATTGGTATCACTGGCTTGCTGATTATTTTTGCTGAAAAGTTAAATTCAGCTGGCGTAGCAGGTGTGGCGGTGGTGCTGCTCGCGGTATTGATACAGGCTGCGGCGGCAGTAAAACTTAAAAAACTAGCCGCCGGGCAGTCGCCACTTGCGGTGAATGCAGGGGCATTAAGCATTGCAACGGTGGTGCTGAGCGCAGTGTGCGTATGGCAAACCGATGTCACAAATTTAACTTTTCCTAGGCAAAGCTTCGTTGCAATTGCCTATTTAGCGGTGTTTGGCTCGGTACTGGGCTTTAGTTTGTATTACTGGCTGATCCGCGAATGCAAGCCAATTACTGTGTCACTTATTTCACTGATTACGCCTGCGACGGCTTTATGGATGGGATACAGCTTGAATGGCGAAGAAGTTTCGGGGTCTTTGATTTGGGGAACGGCGTGTATTTTGCTGGGGCTGGCGGTGCATTTGCTGGCGCAGAAAGGGAGGGGGTAAATTAAGGGCGTACCGCGAAAACCCAATTCTTGGACCATGGAGGTCACAGTGAACACGGAGTTTCACGGAGAAAATCATTTGATCAGTTTAGGTTTTTCTGTGGGTGCATAATATTTGCAGGGCGGACACGCTATTGTGTCTACCCTGCAAATTTTTGTATTTCAATATTTTGGTATGCAAAGAGGCAAATAAGAAAGCAGTTTTTGAGTAGCGCCCCGGTGTGCACTGGCAAAGGTTTTGCCTGCTTGCCCCATGGCTTTGCACTCATCTGCATGGGCAAGCAAATACTTGGCTTGCTGGATGATGGCTTGGGCGTCATCGCCCTGCCATGCGGCTTGGCTGGCGATGGCTTCCGTTGCGGCCTGACTAAAGTTGTAGGTAGATGGGCCCAGTAATACGGGTGTACCTAGGGCGCAGGCTTCTATCAGGTTCTGGCTGCCAAAGGGCAGGATGGAGCCGCCGATAATGGCCAGATCGCTTGCGGCGTAGTAGCGCGTCATTTCCCCCATCGAGTCACCTAGCAAAACTTGCACATGGCTTGCTACAGGCCCCTCATCCCATGCACTGCGCCTGAGCAGTGGTAAACCACGGGATTCTATAAGCGTAGCAACTTCATCAAAGCGTTGTGGATGGCGTGGTACCAAAATGAGTAGCATTGATTCTGGCCAGTTTGCCAGAGCATCAAGCAGCAGTGTTTCTTCACCATCCCGGCTGGATGCAAACAGCAGCACATTGCGGGATCCAAAGTTGGAACGCCAGCTTAGCCCATGGCTGATGGCGCTTTCATCGGGCAGATTATCAAATTTGATATTGCCAACAATATGCGTGTTGCTGCTGCCTAATTGCTTTAAGCGTGCGGCATCCATTTCGCTTTGTGCCAATACACCGGCAAGGCGAGCTACAGCAGGCTTGATGAGTGAGCTGACTTTTAAATAGCCCTTGAGCGATTTTTCGGATAAACGCGCATTGGCTAAAAATAAGGGCATCTTGTGATCTGCACATGCATGGATCAGATTCGGCCAGATTTCGGTTTCCATCAGTACGCCAAAGCTGGGCTGAAAATGCTTTAAAAAGCGCCCTACTGCGCTGGGATAGTCATAAGGCAGATAGATAATTTCGGCTAAGTCGGCAAATAACTCTTGCGCGGTAGCACGGCCTGTTGGCGTCATGCAGCTGATTAAAAACCGGTGCTGTGGATAGGCTGTTTTCAGTGCAAAGATTAAGGGCGCTGCCGCACGGGTTTCGCCCACGGATACTGCGTGCAGCCAAATTAGCGGCGCGCTATTTGCTGTACTCTTATAAAAGCCCAGCCGCTCTAGCCAGTGCTGGCGGTAAGCAGGCTGGCGTCCAGAGCGTTTGAGCAGATATAAAAAGATGAGAGGAAAAGCGCAGCAGAGTAGAGCGCGATAAAGCCAGCGGCTCATGCTCTATCTCCAGTTCGATTTGTTAGATGGTGGGTAAACTGAGCCATGCAACGTAGCTTCTCGCGGCTCATTTCATGCCATCCAGCGTGGCTTGCCAGACAGATTCCAAGCTGGGTGGTGCACCATTGCTACCTAAATTAATGGCATAGCTGCTGGCCAGAACGCCGGTGAGCTGCGGATCGGATGCACAAAAAATAGCGACTACAGGCACAGCAACGGCTGCAGCAAGATGGGCAAGCCCAGTATCTACTCCCACCACAATCCGGCTGGATGCCAGAAGTGATGCCGCTTCGGCTAAGTTCATCTTTGGCGGGCAAACCGCATTGGGGATGGCGGAAGCCAGACGCAGGCTGCGTTCTTGCTCTTGCTCATTACCCCAAGGCAGCACGCTGCTGATTCCCATTGCATTCAGGCGTGTACCCAGCGTAATCCAGTTTTCTTCTGCCCATTCTTTATCGCTGCGGCTGGTTGCAGAAAGCAGTACCGCATAGCTTTGAGCCGGGCACCATGGTAAATCAAGCTGTGGAATATTCAGGCCATAATCGATGGTGTCATTAATTTTGTAGTTAAACACCTGCGCACTCAGCTGGCGGTTTCTGAGAATGGCGTGCTGATTACGTGGCACAGCATACTTGTGCTGATACGCTAGGCTGGCTAAGCCTTCCCTTGCTGATGCTTTGTCGTAACCGCTAATTGGTCCAATGGCTTGTTTGGCAATAAAGGCACTTTTAATTAAGCCTTGTGAATCAATAATTAAATCATATTGGTAATGGCGTAATTTGCGGCGAAAGTGAATAAATTCTGCTTTTGATTTAAGCGGTGCTTTACGCCAACGTCTTAATGCGGTGGGAATCACCGTACGTACTGCAGGGTGTAAAGCGGGTAAGGCCGCAAAGCTCTCTTCTACCACCCAATCGATGGCAATGTCGGGCCGGTGCCTTGCTAAATCGCTAAGAGCAGGAAAATTATGAATGATGTCTCCCATCGAGGAGAGACGAATAATGAGGGTCTGAAACATGGCAGCATTCTACCCGCACTTGCTTTATAAGAACTACACTGACAAAGACGCATTGTTACTGGATTAGTTAATAATGATCGATAAAATCATACTTTTTATACCTTGGGCATTGGCGCTGCTGATGTTTGGCTTATGGCTGCGGAGCGAGCGGATACGCCGCATGCAGAAAATAAAGCTCACAGAATTAATCGGTAAAGATCCTCTTACTGGTTTATCCAGCAGGCGGCATTTTTTGGATATTGCCGCGCGTGAGATTAATCGCAGTCAGCGTTTTTCTAATCCGCTTAGTGCTTTAATTATTGATGTTGATGATTTACGAAACCTGAATAAAACATATGGCCAGATTGGAGGTGATTTGGCTTTACAGCATATTGCTCAAGCCTGCAGGCAAAGTGTTCGGGATTTTGATCTGATTGCTCGTTTTTCAGGCGAAGAAATTGCCCTGCTGCTGCCTGATACTCCTCTTGACGGCGCCATTGTTGTTGCAGAGCGCATCCGGAGAAAAGCAGAAGAAAAAAGAATCATGATGCCCGATGGTCTGGAGTTCGCCATGACTGTATGTATTGGCGTGGCGCAGACTCAGACAGAAATGGATAGCACAGAAGATTTATTATTAGCTGCAGATACTGCATTACAAAAAGCAATGACAACAGGTCCGAATAAAGTGATGTATTAATGCTTTAAGTCAGACGCCCTCTACTCTCTGCTTGCATGATGAATGTGCATCGTCTACGGTGCATTCTTTTTGCCTGGCCCCTTCTATGTCTACTCCAAATCAAGTGCTTGCTTCTGCCGCACAACTTCATCAGGCCCAATTAACTAAGCCGCAGGGCAGCTTAGGCAAGCTTGAAGAGTTGGCAATCTGGTTTGCTGCGCGCTCAAATTCGGCGATGCCTGCCCGCTTGCAGCCTGCGATTGTGGTTTTTGCTGCTGATCATGGTGTGGCTGCCGAAGGGGTATCTGCCTTCCCTGCTGAAGTTACCGGGCAAATGGTGGCTAATTTTGTGGCGGGTGGTGCTGCAATTAGTGTGCTGGCGCGTGAAGCTGGGGCAAGTTTGTCTGTTGTTGATGTGGGTGTAGCCAGCAATTACGCGGTAACGGCAGGCAGCAGTGCCCAGCTATTTAGAGTGCCTGTGCGTGCCGGTACTGCAAATTTGCGTCTTGAGCCTGCAATGAGTGAACAAGAATGCAATAAGGCATGGGCTATCGGTGTGGGCAGTGCACAAGAAGGCCTGGTGCGCAGCAAAACGCTTTTGATTGGCGGCGAAATGGGTATAGGCAATACCACCGCTGCTGCGGCGCTGATTTGTGCGCTGACTGATATCGATCCGATAGACATTGTTGGCCTTGGCACAGGCATTACAGCCCAAAGCCGTGAGAATAAAGTTCAAGTGGTCAAAGACGCACTGGCCCGTGCCCGTGCTGCAGGTGCCGTGACTGCTAAAGACTGGCTGATGCAAGTTGGCGGTTTAGAAATCGCCGCTCTGGCGGGTTTTTATACTGGCGCTGCCGAAGCGGGCATTCCGGCTTTACTCGATGGCTTTATTACGACAGCTGCTGCGCTGGTGGCGGTAAAGAATAAGCCTGAAGTAGCCGATTGGCTGCTGGCCAGCCATTGCTCCGATGAAAAAGGCCATCGTCATGCGCTGGCGGCCTTGCAGCTAGAGCCCATCTTGCAACTGGGCCTGCGTTTAGGCGAAGCCAGTGGTGCTGCACTCACCCTCCCCCTTATCCAAAGCGCCCTCGCCCTGCACCGCGATATGGCCACGTTTTCATCAGCAGGAATTACGACAAAGTAAGCGTCCTTTTTTCTGGAAAAACCTTAGTTCTGTAGATACAGAGATCGGTGAGAACACCGAGTACACAGAGAAAACAGAAGAGTGAAATCGTATTCTGATGAGTAAGAATCTTCAGTTAGCCATAGGGCCAAACCTTGAACCACAGAGTAAAACGAGGCTACAGAGAAAACCATTGAATCTATTGTGTTCCTCTGGTTCAAGGTTTGGCTCCATTAGCTTAAAGCTGAAGCGCTTTTATAATTCGGAACCGTATTGAGAGGGCGTGAAGTAAGCCAAATTCTTAGCTCAGTTTCTTTGTGTGCTTAGTATTCTCATGTTTCTCTGTATTTACAGATCTTTTGCAAGTTTTCGGTATGAAATCATGAGTAGTTTCCGCCTTACACTTTTGCGGCATGGCGCTACGGTTGCCCCAAAGGGGATGTTAATCGGTCATACCGATTTGCCCTTGTCGGCCTTGGGCGAGCAGCAAATGGCTAGCCGCAATGATCACTTTGTTCGCTTTCCTCCAAGTAGTATTGCTAGCTCTGATCTTGGCCGCTGTGCGGGCTTTGCTCAGCAGTTGGCGGAAAAAACTGGGCTGAATTGCCATATTAACCACAATTTGCGCGAAATGTGTTTTGGCGAATTGGATGGTTTAGCCAAGCCTCAATGGAGCGAGCAGCAACAGGCTGCTTGGGCGCTTTGGTCACATAATCCTGAGAGTTATACGGGGGCTGGTATTGAAGGCTGGGCGAGTTTCTCTGCTCGGGTAAATGCAGCTTGCCGCTTATGGTTGCAAGCTGTCCATGGGGACCATAGGGTATTGATTACCCATGGTGGTGTGGCTAAAGCCTTATTACTGGATTGGCTGGGCCTGCCCGCAGCGCGGCACAGCCAGTTTTGGCTGGCGCACGCGGGGATGATTACGCTTTATTGGGATGATGAATATCCGCCTGTTTTGCAGGGAATTGATAATGAAGTTTTGCAGGGTGAGTGAAATTCGCCAAATTCTAAAAGATCTTTTTAGTACCTTCGGCACGTTGATTTTGGAGCGGCATCCCCGCAGGGGACTCCCTTTCTTGAACGGCCAAGAAAGGAAGCAAAGAAGGCCGCCCCGAACAGCACGAAGGCCCCTCACTGCGGATAATCAGCTCGGCGAAAAAGGCTGCGCGCTCGCTGCCTCGCTACCCCTTTTCCGAAACCCCGAGCTGCTTATTCCTCGCTTCGGCGTGCTTCAGGGGTATTTTAAAGCCCTATGCCAAGATCACAGTGATTATGCTTTTTCTTTGTGTGTTAATAAAAAATCAAATTACTTAGCATCGCCCGCTGTACAGATATATTTGGCGGTGAAATCATGAAATTTGACTGGCGCGAGCCCGTGCTGGCGGTGCAGTTTTTAACCCGCCTGCCAACGCCGCAGATTCGTCAATTTGAGCCGACTTTACTTGCCGCTGCTGCGCCGTGGTTTCCTGTGGTTGGCTTGTTGATTGGTGCGTTTTTAACTGCGATGGTGTTTCTTGCTGCCAAAGCAGACCCTTGGCTCGCTGCTTTGGCGGGTTTTTTACTTTGGACATGGATTACCGGCGGGCTGCACTTAGATGGCCTTGCTGATATGTCGGATGGTTTAGGCGCTGCGCATCGTGATCCGGAACGGTTTTTGGCGGTGCTGAAAGATCCGCATCTGGGCAGCTTTGGCGTGTTGGCTCTGATTTGCCAGTCTGCTGCTAAGCTGGTGCTCTTAATGCTGCTGGCTAGACAACAAGAATGCTTGGCGTTGTTGTTGATCCCCGCATGGGCACGCTTTGGTGTTTTGTATTGGAGCCGTTTACCCGCTTTAGCCCCTGGCATGGCCGAGCAATTTGCCTGGCAAAAAACCAGCTGGTCGCTGTATATTCTTTTGGCAGTGCTTTTGCTGGCATCCTATTGGATTGCCCCAGCATTAATGCTGGCTCCTCTGCTGATTTTGGCTTATGCCAAGTGGTTGATGCATAAATTAGGCGGGATGACAGGGGATTGCCTGGGAGCGGGAATAGAGATAACTGAAACGGGCTTATTATTTTGCGTGCTTGTTCTGATCATATAAGGCGTGCAGCGATACGGTTGCGCACCCTGTAAAAACGTTGATTTTGATGTTTATAGGAATGGTTTATGAAAATTATCCGCAATATTGAAGTCTGGGAAAAAGGCATGGATGGCGGCTTTATCGGCCATTTGGCCATTGCCGAAACTATCAGCGTTGAGTTTTTATTCAGCATGTTTCGCCATGAGCAAGATAAGCCAGATCCTGAAATGAAGCTCTCTTATATGCTGGATGCCGCCCGTATTGCCCTGCTGCAACCCTATGTGGCCGAGCCAATGGATCTGTTAAAAAACGATTATATTCTGACCGCACACGGCCAGCCTGATTACTAATTTTTCTGATCCGAAGGGGCATTCTGCCCGCTCTGCAAGCCTAATCTGAAAGTATTTGATTCTGGTCAAATACCCTATATCTAGCTAAGCACATAGGTTTAAAACACCATATATTGTGGTCTGTGAAAATATTCTACCCTGATCCAGGTGGGGAAAAATGACTATAGATCCGCAGTATGTGCTTAAACGCGATGGCCGCATCGTGCCTTTTGATATGGATAAAATCCGCCTTGCCCTGCTCAGTGCCAGCCGGGTGACGGGCGAATTTGATGAGGCAGAAGCGACACGCTTAAGCACGCTGATTAGCAGCCGCTTGCAGGGTGATCTCACCCCCACCATCGAGCAGATTCAGGATCAGGCTGAAGAAGCGCTGCTGCAATATCATTATTTAAAAACCGCCCGCGCTTTTATTGCTTACCGCAGCCAGCATGCGCGTTTGCGCTCGGATGTGCGTACGGTGGTGGATGTTGAATCGTCGATTAATGAATACTTGGATCAATCTGACTGGCGGGTCAATGCCAATGCCAATCAGGGCTGGAGCTTGGGCGGGCTGATTTTAAATACCAGTGGCAAGATGATTGCCAATTACTGGTTAAGCCATGTTTATCCGCCCGCTATTGGCGAGGCGCATCGCTCTGGTGCCATGCATATTCATGATTTGGACATGTTGTCTGGTTATTGTGCGGGCTGGTCTTTGCGCCGCCTCTTGCAAGAGGGTTTTAATGGCGTGCCGGGCAAGGTTGAGGCTAAACCGCCTAAGCATTTTTCTGCAGCCATTGGCCAGATTGTTAATTTCTTAGGCACTTTGCAAAATGAATGGGCGGGTGCTCAGGCGTTCAGCTCATTTGATACCTATATGGCGGCGTTTATTCGTGCAGATAATCTGCAATACACGCAGGTAAAGCAGTATATCCAAGAGCTGATTTACAACCTGAATGTGCCCAGCCGCTGGGGCACGCAAACACCATTTACTAATCTGACTTTCGATTGGATTTGCCCAGAAGATTTGCGCGAACAAATCCCCTATGTGGGTGGCAAGGAAATGCCATTTAGCTACGGCGATTTGCAAACCGAAATGGATATGATTAACCGTGCCTATATCGAAGTGATGATGGAAGGCGATGCCTTGGGGCGGGTGTTTACTTTCCCGATTCCCACCTACAACATAACCAAAGATTTTGCCTGGGATCACCCCAATACCGATCTTTTGTTTGAAATGACCGCTAAGTATGGCCTGCCCTATTTCCAGAATTTTTTAAATTCGGATCTAGAGCCGCATATGGTGCGCTCCATGTGCTGCCGCTTGCAGCTTGATCTGCGCGAGCTTTTAAAGCGTGGCAATGGCTTATTTGGCTCGGCCGAGCAAACCGGCTCGCTGGGTGTGGTCACCATTAATTGCGCGCGAATTGGTTATGAATTTAAAGGCAATGAAGTAGGCCTCTTGGCGCGGATTGATACGCTGATGGAGCTGGCCAAGCAATCTTTAGAAATTAAACGCAAACTGATCGGTCGTTTAATTGATGGCGGCCTATATCCCTATACCAAACGGTATTTAGGCACGCTGCGTAATCACTTCAGCACGCTTGGCGTGAACGGTATTAACGAGATGATTCGCAATTTTAGCGATGATCAAGACGATATCAGTAGCCCAGAAGGCTATGCCTTAGCGATTCGTTTGCTGGATCATATCCGCGCCAAAATGAGCGAGTTTCAAGAAGAAACCGGCCATCTTTATAATCTGGAAGCCACGCCCGCCGAAGGCACGACTTATCGCTTTGCTAAAGAAGATAAGAAGTTTTACCCCGATATCTTGCAAGCAGGCACGGTGGAGCAGCCCTTCTATACCAACTCCAGCCAGCTGCCGGTGGGCTTTACCGATGATCCGTTCGAAGCCTTGGGCCGTCAGCAGGAATTACAGCGCAAATACACCGGCGGCACGGTGCTGCATCTGTATATGAACGAGGCGATTTCCAGCCCCGCCGCATGCAAAGCACTGGTGAAAAAAGCGCTGACCAACTACCGCCTGCCCTATATCACCATCACGCCCACCTTCTCTATCTGCCCGAAACACGGCTATCTAAGCGGCCACCACGAGTTTTGCCCGAAATGCGATGGCGAGTTGCTGGCGAAGAAGAGCTGTGCTGCTGCATAAGCATCTACACACATTAGCGTGTACTTCAGTGCTGTGGCTTCCCCCTTTGTAAAAAGGGGGAATAAGTGCATCAAACTGATGCAGTAGCCCATATTTGTTGATTTCGAATATTTGAGAAAAAGGATCCATCATGAGTGATTTATCGGTTCAAACCAAGCTGGCCCCTGAGCTTAAAGATGAAGAACGTACTCGCTGCGAGATCTGGACTCGGGTGATGGGGTATCACCGGCCGGTGAGCAGTTTTAATATTGGTAAGAAAGGCGAGTTTAAAGAAAGACAATTCTTTAACGAATGTAATACCGCTCAATAATGATGCCCGCGGCCAAGATTGGCGGCCTAGTGCCGTTTTCTAGCTGTGATTATCCCGGCAAGCTGGCTTGCGTAGTGTTTCTGGCGGGCTGCCCTTGGCGCTGTGGCTACTGTCATAATCCGCATCTGCAAGCGCGAGAGCAGCACGATGCAGCACCACAGTGGGATGAAATTCTGATCTGGCTAAAAACGCGCCGCGGCCTTTTGGATGCGGTGGTTTTTTCGGGGGGCGAGCCACTGACCGAGCCGCGTTTACCTGAAATGATGAGTGCTGTAAAAGCGCTGGGTTTCAACATTGGCCTGCATAGCGGCGGCGCTTATCCCAAGCGTTTGCAGGAATGCCTGCCCTATCTGGATTGGGTGGGTTTTGATATCAAAAGCGATTTTATGCTTTACGAAAAAATCACCACCGTTACTGGTAGTGGTGCTGTGGCCAGTGCCTCATTAAAGCTGCTGCTGGCGAGTAAGGTGGCGCTGGAATGCCGTAGTACTATTCACCCCAGCCTGCATAGCGAGGATGAGCTAATTCACCTTGCCCAAATATTAAGCAAAGCAGGGGTGCAGCGCTATGTCTTGCAATCCTTCAGGCCTGCTGGTTGTATCGAGCCTGCTTTGATTAATTCTGCGCAGCTTCATTTTCCTCTGCCTGCCACTTTAGTGGCAATTGAGCAGCAGTTTGCATCATTTGAGTTTGTACCAACACTTGTTGCCTGAATGCCCTGTAAGCTTGTTTTACGCTGGAGAAAATCAAAAAGTTGGCTTGTAACTCATCCAGTTTATGGTGACGGGCGGCGATAAACTCGGTTTGTTTTTTGCGCCCTGCTAGGGCTAGGGCGATGCCGCGCTCTTTTAAATCTCTTTGCAAAATAATGATCGCTTCGATGCCTGCGATATCAATTTGATTAATCGGCACGGTATCCAGCACCACCCATGAAACATGGGGCGAGGCACCATCGGCTAAAGATAAAACCCGCTGGCGGAAGTAATTGGCGTTAAAGAAATTAAGCGAGGCATCAAAGCGATACACCAACATGCCATCAATGGGGGCTGCGCCAGGATGGTGGGATAGGTCGTGAAAGCTGGTTTTGCCAGGATATATACCCAGTAGGCTTTCATGTGGCCGGGCCAGCTTAATCAGCAGCCTTAGCGTAGCCATTAACACGGCAAATAGCATGCCCTGCATCACGCCTACACAGGCCACGCCAATCACGGTGAGGATGGCAATGCCGTATTCGCCACGGCTGGCTTGGCGAAAATAAATAAAATTGGCAAAACTCATCAGCCCAAACGAGGCGGTAATCAGCACGGCGGCCAGTGCGGCAATCGGCACATATTGCAGCGGGGCGGTAAATAGCGCGATGGCAATGGCGATGGTCGCCGCTGCGACTAGGCTTACCATTTGAGTCTTACCACCGGCATTATCATTCACCGCCGTTCTGGAATCCGCGCCGCTAATCACAAAGCCCTGTGAAAACGCCGCTGCAATATTGGCCATACCCAGCGCGGTAAATTCCCTGTCTGCATCGATCTCGTAGCGATTTTTTGCGGCAAAGCTGCGGGCAGTCAGAATGGCGCTGCTAAAGCTGATCAGTGCCAGCCCCGCTCCTGCCCCGAGTAATTCACCCAGATGGGCCCGGGGAATAGTGGGCCAGTGCAAGGTGGGTAGGCCAGCTGGCAATAAGCCGATAATGGCGATGCCTGCATTTTGTAAATTCAGACTAAAGATGATTAACCCTGCCAGCCCCATGGCAACAAGGGCGGTGGGCAGCTTAGGCAGTAGGCGTTTAATAACTTGAATGGCTAACAGCGTACCAAGGCCAATGACTGCTGTGGCTGGATGCAGCTCGGGCAGGCGATCTGGCAGCTCCAGAATCCGGCCAATAAAATCGTGTTTATGAAAAGTAAATCCCAGCAATTTACCTAGCTGCCCCAGTGCAATACTGATTGCTACACCGTTTAAAAAACCAGCCAGAATGGGCGGGGATAAGAAGTCGGCCAGAAACCCCAGCTTAAAGCGGCTAGCGAGCAGGCAAAACAGCCCGGTAATCAGCGCCAAAGCCACTGAAAGCGAGATATACAGCTCAGAATTTCCCATTGCCATCGGCAGCAAGGTAGAAGCCACCATGGCACAGGTCGCGGCATCTGGGCCGACGATTAATTGCCTAGAAGAGCCAAACAGCGCATAAGCCACCATGGGCAGAATGCTGGCATATAGGCCAGCAATCGGGCTCATTCCCGCCAACTGGGCGTAGGCCACGCCCACCGGCAGCGCGACGGAGGCCACCGATAAGCCCGCCAGCAAATCCTGCCGCCAGCAATCCCGTGGGTAATTTAGAAATATGGCCAGCCCAGGGATAATGCGCAGAAAGAATATGTTCAATGCAGGGTCCTGTTGCTTAGCTAACGTTTTTTTCAGGGAGGCAAAGCGTTATATTTTGCCCACTTGGGGGGGATGAGCGTTGTGTATTGATGTGCCGCTTATTCTTAGCAAATCACCCCTGCCTGATCTCTGCAAAACTGAATAAACCTGCGCAAAGCGGTGGAGTGATATTTTTGTTTATGCCATGCAAGGTAAAGCTGGCGTGGGAAGCGCTGCTGCATGGCGAGGCAAACTAATCGCCCATTATTGATACGGTCTTGTGCTGCCAGCCTGGATATAAAGCTGATGCCCAGCCCCTGTTCCACAGCTAACATGACGGCCTCTAGGGTATTTAGTTCCAATCCGATTCGGCTGGTGCTGAGCTGTGGCTGTATCAGTTGCTCAAATTGTTCCCGATTACCTGACATGGGTTCACGAAGCACCCATGTTTCGCCGCTTAATGCAGAGATAGCCAGTTTGGCCTGTTTGACAAATGGATGAGCGGGGGCCGCCACAATGCACATTTCATCCTGCAGCCATGGATCGGCGATTAAATCTGGGTGATGGTTTTCACCTTCGATCAAGGCGAGATCCAGCTCAAAATGCGCAAGCGCATGGCTCAGGATATGGGTATTGGCGATGGATATGCGTGGTGTGGTGGTTTGTTCGGTGCGTGCCAGCAAAATAGGTAGCAGATAGTTGCCTATGGTTTGGGTAGCCCCAAGGCGCAGCTGGCCGACCGGTTCGTTATCGCTGGCAAACATCGTTTCAATATCCATCATCCGGGCGAGCAATTCTTCGGCCACGGGCTGTAATAATTTACCTTCTGCGTTTAATTGCAGGCGCGGATGTATCCGATCAAACAACGGTGTGGCCAGCTGGCGCTCTAACTCTTGCAAAGACTGAGAAATGGCGCCCTTGCTCAGGCACAGCTCATTGGCTGCCGTGCCAAGATTGCCATAGCGGGCAATGGCAGCGAAGGATTTTAGCTGTTGCAGAGTGAGCTTCATTTGATTTAACTAAACGCCTAATTCAAATCATTTAGATATGATAAACAATATCCGGGCGGTATTCTATTTGTACTGCAATAAATAAGAAGGTCGTCGTATGTTTAAGCGAATTCATCAATTACTTGCCGCCGCTCCTACTCCAATGGCGGGTTTAGCTTTAGGCCTTGCCAGCCTTGGGTGGTGTTGGGAAAACGCTGGCGATTTTTCTGGTTATGCTCAGCTATCAGGCGCTGTGATCGCCTCAGTGCTGTTACTTATTCTAGCTTTCAAATTTGTGCTTCACCCCCGTTTACTGCTGAAAGATTTAGCCCACCCTGTGGTTGGCAGCGTGGTTCCAACCTTTGCAATGGCTACGATGGTGGTGTCAAAGGCATCAGGTCACTTTGCTCCCGCTTTTGCTGAGGGTCTTTGGCTATTTGCCGTGATCTTGCATATGGTGTTTCTGGCGACGTTTATCTGGCATCGGGCTAAAGACTTTGAAATTCACCATATGGTGCCAAGCTGGTTTGTGCCACCGGTAGGGATTATCGTTGCGGATGTGGCTTTTCCTGGCGGGCAATTTGCCGCTCTAGCAAATGGCTTGCTGTGGTTTGGGATATTTTGCTACGCAGTGATGCTGCCGCTGATGCTCTACCGTTTGATTTTCAGCCATGAAGTACCTGATGCGGCCAAGCCAACCATCGCCATTCTGGCTGCCCCTGCCAGCCTCTCACTTGCGGGCTACTTAACCGTGACCACCGAGCCATCGCTGCTGATTGTGGCTCTGTTATTCGGGATTGCGGTGCTGATGACAGGCATTATCTACCTCGCCTTTTTCAAGCTGCTGATTCTGCCCTTTTCACCAGGCTATGCTGCATTTACTTTCCCGCTGGTAATTGGTGCTACGGCGCTGTTTAAAGTGAGTCACCTGCTTGGGCAATGGGAATTTGCTGCTGCTTATGTGAATCAGATTCAATGGCTGGCGCAGTTTGAATTAGGCATTGCCACCGTGGTTGTGGGCTATGTGGCGCTGCGGTATGCGATATTTTTTATGGCAAAAGATGATGTAGTTACATTTAAAGCAGGGCAGTTGCTGCACAGATAATAAGGGTTGAGTCATCTGAGTGAATTAAAAAAGGCCGCTGCTGCGGCCTTTTTCTATGGAGCTAAAGCGATTTACTCTGCTTTGCTCTCTGCGTCGGTGATTGCTGGTTCAGCAATCACTTCGCTGGTTCAGCAATCACTTCGCTGGTGGCAGAAAGCACTAGCTGCTCAACAGCCACTTCTTCTGCTGTGGCTGCGGTTTGTGGCTTTTTGCGGTCT
Source organism: Iodobacter fluviatilis (assembly GCF_900451195.1). NCBI lineage: Bacteria > Pseudomonadati > Pseudomonadota > Betaproteobacteria > Neisseriales > Chitinibacteraceae > Iodobacter > Iodobacter fluviatilis. The sequence goes on along the minus strand of NZ_UGHR01000003.1, from coordinate 310,521 downwards.
TCGATGTTTTGTACAAACTTGGCTGCGGCAGCTTTTTCTTCTGCAGTTACATCGCCTGCTGGTTTGCCATTCAGATCAAAGCGTTTACCGCCACGAGCTACTGATTTCAGGTAGCGCACTTTACGGCAATGGGCCGCAATCGAGCGATGTACATGATTGGCACCGAATTGCGGCAGTGCTTTTTCCAGTTCTTTGTGAACACCGATCATTAAAGGCTTGAACTGCTTCATCACCGGATAGCGCTGATAAAGTAATTCAATAATCATAATTTGCTGTTGACGGGCTGATTTCTCGCCAATCGCAGATTGTAATGCTTGAGCTAAAGCTGAATTTTGATCGGTCATCATTAGAAAACTAGGGTTGGTATGAAGGGGTAGCTTACCTTAACTCGGCGTTTGCATATACCGTACTATCGCAAAGTGTCGCTTATCGGTCTTTTTGAAAATAGCTTTTTAGCTGGTTTGTGTAGCTGGAATACGGTGAAAAAAGCAGATTAAGCACCTTTAAACTTAATTTTTCAGGCATTTTTTGTCTTTTAGGCTGAATTTCACCCTGCTTTTTGTATTTTTGGCTGTAGGGGCACTATTTGCCAGAAGGGCCGTGCTTGTGGCAACTAAAGGCTGGATTTGTGGATTAAAACCATGGAGCAGGGGGCCAAACAGGCGATGCTGACCCGTTGAGAGGGCTCTCTTTCACTGGCCCAGTGCCAGGCTGGGCTGATATTCCCATCAATCATTAAGCTGTTGCCCCGGATTACCTGCTCACGAATCCCGGCTTTAAAAGCCGCTTCACGCAGTGTCCAGAGCAAGTAAAAACGCTCTTGGGATTCTTCCGGGACGGCGCTGACCCAGCTGGCTTCATCCTGATGCAGTGCAAATTCAGCCAGCTTGGCGATATTGGCCTTGGGGCGGCAGCTTTCTATATCCAGCCCGATTCGTTGGGGGTTCACCGTTACTCCCAGGCTGTCTCCGCTGTGTGAAATACTGGCATGTAAATGAGTGGCCCGGCTTAAATAGGGGAAGAACTCCCCTTCTTCAATATCGCCTGCCATGTATTCAATTCCTAAAAATTGGCTTGCAGCCTGGGCGAGCAACAGACGCCCAAGAATAAATTGTTGTGCGCGAGTGGGGGACTGGATCGCTGCCAGCTTAGCTTTACTACTGGCAGAAAGCAGATCGCTGCTCAGGTATGGGTTTTGAGTGATCCGGGTAAGAAGAACTTCGGCGTAAAGCATAAGAAAACCAAGAGCAAAGGATTTGAGCATGATAGTGCGAGGGCAATGCCCGGCAAAGGATTTGCTCACTCTGATTATAAAACTTCATCCTCTGCGGGGCTGTGTGCCCGCCGTTCGGCCATTCTTTGCCCCATTGCAGCTAGCGTGGGCGCATCAAGCAGTTTTTCGGCGCTGGGATAAATGCGTGCTTCTTCTAGATCGGCATGGGCCGGGTAAAGTCTTGCAAATTCCTGCGCAAGAGCCAGTGGCAAGATTTCACCATGGCCTGCTGCCAGTGGAATTAAATAGCTGCGTATATCCTGCCAAAGCAGTGCAAGTGTTTCGTGCTCTGCACTGACCGATGCAATAAGGGTTTGCAGCTCAGCATCGCCGTAATGGCTGAGCAGCGGAAACAAATCGAGATCTTCATCTTCGTGGTGCAGCGGTGCCGCTACATCAAAATAACGCAAAATGCTTGCAGCAGCGTCCTGAGCCTTGCTGTCCACCCCTTCTTTTATCAGGTACTGAGCCAGTTTGAGTGTTAATTCTGCGTATTGGCGCACTCTGTCGTGGCAGGCCATCAGCATGGCGATGGGTGTTTCAAATGTGATTGATTCAGCAGAAAACAGCGACATCATGCTTCTCCTCTTATTTCCGACTAATTTAGTCGGATTTTACGCAGAAATATAGGACCAGCTTTGATTTAAACCAAATGAAATAGTAAATATACTTACATGTGTAAGTATATTTACTAACAGATTTGAATTAAATTAGTCAGATTCGTTTAAGTAATTTGCGATTAAAACGCTATAATTGCTGCTTTGCAAAAAAGTTAGCAGAGGCATTATGGAAGAGCAGGGTACATCATCAATTAATCCCCAAAGGGCGGTCATCAGGCCATACGCTAACGAGCGCCGCCTGTTTGTGATCATGGCCGTGATTTCAGGGCTGAGCTGGCTGGCTTTAACGCTGGTCACCTTTGGCATTATCTGGATCATTATGCTGGTGCTTTATCTCATCGGCTTATTTGGGTTTTCATATTTTATTTCTTATGTACGCGGCAATGGTGTTCGGGTCACTGCTGAGCAGTTTCCTGATTTACATACCCGTTTTGATCATTGTTGCCAGATTATCGGGCTGAAAAAACAACCAGAATTTTATTTAATGACGGGAAATGGTGCTTTAAACGCATTCGCCACCCGTTTTTTACGCCGCTATTATGTGGTGCTGCTCAGCGATATTGTCGATGCTTTGCAGGATGATAACGAGGCGCTGAATTTTTATATCGGCCACGAGCTGGGCCACATTGCGCAAAAGCATTTAGTGCATCACTGGTGGCTGGTTTTTGCCAGCTGGATTCCCCTGCTTGGCACAGCGTATTCCCGTGCCAGAGAATACAGCTGCGATCAGTATGGCTTAGCCTGCACAAGCAATAAGCAAAGCGCTGTGCATGCTCTGGCGGTATTAGCAGCCGGCTGCAGCCGCTGGAAAAGCTTGAATACACAGGCTTATATCGCTCAGGCCCAGGATACAGATGGCTTCTGGATGGCGGTGAATGAATTAACCGCAGATTACCCATGGCTGTGCAAGCGGGTTGCCCGCATAGAAAACGGCGACGCTGCTGTATTTCCTCGTCGTAATATCTTTGCATGGATTATTTCTGCCACGATCCCCAATACAGGTTTTGGTTTAATTGGCGCGATGGTTGTTTATATCTATTTGCTGCTGATTCTGTTGCCGGTTTCCATCTCTGCGTATTCCCAGTACCAGACTAAGGCACTGAATGCCAAAACACAGGTGGAATTAAGCCAAGCTTATACTGAGGGTATGGTTGCGGCCAAGCTGGTGGGAAACTTCTACGAAGAAAACCAATATATGCCGGAAGTCGTTGAAGCATTGGGTTTTAAAATTCCGGCTAAGAGCTTGATTAAAAGTGTAGAAATCAACCCTGAATCGGCCGAAATTAGCTTAGCGCTAAACGCGCCTCATCAGGATAAAGAGATTATTCTTAGCCCTTCTGCTGGTGATGATGGCTCGGTCAGCTGGGCTTGCAGCGTAACGGGTAAAGTGGATACAGATGCTTTACCTCATGATTGCTCCCCCGCATTTGATGAATCTGATACTGGCAGAGCCGCGCCGGAATCAACAACATCGCTGGGTAAATTATTTAAATTCTTAAAGTAATTAAATAAAAAGGGCTGCAGGATAAAAATCTGCAGCCCTATTTTTATGGCGGTTTAAATCATATCAGGCTTAAACATCAGCCTCGGCTTCATTACCCCGCGCTTCCAGCCAAGCCTTGCGGCTGCTGGCTTCAGTTTTACCCATCAGCATATGCATCAGCTCTCGGGTGTTGAGCGCCACATCATCGTTAATGCCTACCCGCAGCATGCGGCGGGTATCTGGGTTCATCGTGGTGTCGAATAATTGCTCGGCATTCATTTCCCCCAGACCTTTAAAGCGGCTGATGCTCCATGCATTTTCGCGGATTTTTTCTACCCGAAGTTTATCTAAAATGGCGGTCAGCTCGCCTTCATCCAGCGCATAGAATTTACGCGGCGGTTTGGCCTTGCCGCTGCCAGCCACATCCACACGGTAGAGTGGTGGCTGTGCAACATACACATGGCCATGGGCAATCAACTGTGGGAAATGACGGTAAAACAGCGTCAGCAGCAGTACCTGAATATGGCTTCCGTCTACGTCCGCATCCGACATAATGATAATCTTGCCGTAGCGCAGGCCAGATAAATCGGCTTTGATATCATCCAGTGTATGCGGATCAACACCAATGGCCACAGCCATATCGTGTACTTCATTATTGGCAAAAATCTGATCGCGATCGACTTCCCAGGTATTCAGCACTTTGCCGCGCAGGGGCAGAATGGCCTGAAAATCTTTATCGCGGCCTTGCTTGGCCGAGCCACCTGCCGAATCACCCTCTACTAAAAATAACTCGCAGCGCTCGCTTTCGTCCGATGCGCAATCAGTTAGCTTGCCTGGTAAAACGGCTACGCCTGATGATTTTTTCTTTTCTACTTTTTGCGAATTCTTTTGCCGTGCTTGCGCTGCACGGATACACAACTCGGCCAGTTTTTTAGCCAGATCAACGTGCTGATTCAGCCAGATTTCAAATGGCGAGCGCACGACGGTAGAAACCAGTTTTAAGCCATCGCGGCTGGTGAGTTTATCTTTAGTCTGGCCTTGGAATTGCGGGTCCAGAATCTTGGCCGAAAGCACAAAAGAGCAGCGGCCAAATAAGTCTTCCGGCAGCACTTTTACGCCCTTAGGCAGCAGGCTGTGGAATTCGATAAAGGTTTTAACCGCCTGAAATACCCCATCACGCAGGCCCGATTCGTGCGTGCCGCCTGATGGCGTAGTAATCAGATTGACATAAGATTCGCGATTGACCGGACCGTCTTCTGTCCAGGTCAGCGCCCATGCACAGCCTTCACCCAGCGAAAATGTATCGTCAACCTGCTCGATATATTTCTCGCCTTCAAAGATAGGAATCAGCTGGTTGTAGCCTGCTACTTTCTCGGATAAATAGCCGGTTAAGCCATCCGGGTAGCACCAGCTTTTATTGATCAGCTCGCCATTAGGCTGCTCGATGGCTAGGTTGACGACTAAGCCGGGTAAGAGCACGGCCTTGGATTTGAGCTGGTGTTCCAGATCGGCCAGCGGGATATTGGGCGAATCAAAATATTTAGGATCAGGCTCTACATAAACGCTGGTGCCGCTGTCTTTTTTGGCGCATGTGCCCAGCACCACCAAGGGCTCAATGACTTCCCCTGAGCCAAACACAAGCCGATGCTGCTGGCCTTCACGTTTGACTTCTACTTCTAAACGGGTTGCCAGTGCATTCGTGACTGAAACACCCACACCATGCAAACCGCCGGAAAACGCGTAAGCGCCGCCGTCTTTTTTATCGAACTTGCCGCCGGCATGCAGCTGGGTAAATACGACTTGCACCGTTGGCACGCCTTCTTCAGGGTGCAGCCCTACCGGAATGCCACGGCCATTATCGCTGACGCGCACACTTTGATTGCGGTACAGCACCACGTCAATTTGAGTGGCATAGCCGCCCAAAGCTTCGTCGGCGGCGTTGTCGATCACCTCTTGGCAGATATGCAGGGGATTATCGGTGCGGGTGTACATACCGGGACGGTGCCGGACGGGATCAAGGCCTTTTAAAACCTTAACGGAAGATTCGTCGTATTTAGGAGTTGCCATGTTTCACGTGAAACCGATTACTAAAGTTGTCGCGAGTCTAGCAAGCTGAGACAAATATAACTACCACAAGGCCACAGAAATAAAACCTGTAGGGCCGGAGTTAACTTTGTTTAGTGCCTGTTAGTGCTTTCCATCAAGGCTTTAAAAAATATATTTCCGAGGGCTTATCGGCAATCCTGCATCGTTGTATATCTTGTGCGTCAGGTATTTATTACCCGCCCAAGCCACGCCGGTATTGAATCGCCTCGGCAATATGAGCTGTACTGATGGCTTCATCCCCTGCCAGATCTGCAATGGTTCTGGCTACTTTGAGCACACGGTGGGTGGCTCGGGCGGAAAGTGATAGTTTTTGGATGGCGCTTTGTAGCAGGCCGCGCGCTTCCTCAATGAGCGGGCAGTGCTGCTCCAACAGCTTGCCATTTAAGCGGGCGTTCGGTGTATTTTGCCGCGCTGCCTGCATCTGGTGGGCCGTGGAGACCCGTTTTCTAACAACAACTGAGCTCTCGCCTGTGGCAGCGGCTAGCAGGGTGGTTTCAGGTAATAGTGGCACCTCGATCACTAAATCAATCCGATCCATAAACGGGCCGGATAATTTGCCCCGGTAGTGCCCAGCACCAAAGTTAGACTAACATTTAAGCTTTGAAAAATCAGGTTGTTACTGGGTTTTAGTGTATTTAAGTAAAACATGCTTCGTCAAAGTTATAATGAAATTTATATTGTGCTTAATTTTTTTATATTAGGGATTTGCCATTTGGCTCCCCATCCATCAGGTTATCTTGTCATTTTTCGTCCAAAAGCGTATTTCTATTAGTACAAATGCTGATAGGTTTCGAATGATGGACAATAATTCATTCATTTTTTTATATCTGGATTTTGATGGTGTTTTGCATGCAGATGGTGAACCCGCAATCGATGAAAACGGCCGCTTGTGCCAGAACCCAAATTTATTTGGCTGGCTAAAACATCTTGAGGAAATACTAGAGGATTATCCTGAAGTCAGGATAATTGTTTCATCCGATTGGCGCAGGCTTTTTGATGATGAAACTCTGATTAAGCTTTTGGGAAATATAGGATGGCGATTTTATGGTGTTGTCGAATGCATTATCTCTGATAGATATGCTGAAATCCTGCAAGATGCTACTACTAGAAAAATTAAATACTGGCTTGCACTTGATGATCATAAAACTATAAAAGCGGCGACAGCTACAGATGATAAACTGATTTTTTGTTTGCCAGGAAAAGGAATCAGCGCTCTTGAGCAGCAGCAGGAACTGCGGCAAAAAATTAAGCTGCTGTACAAAAAAATGAAATGAAGTTTTCAGTAAAAATAGAGTTATATTTATGCCTACGTAAAATGTCCTATGAAATGAAAATGCCACGAACTTAGTACTGACTGCAATGAAGGGCGATGGTTTCCAACCAGTTTTCGACCGAGTACTCGTAAAACTCTAATTAGAGTATTTAATGATGATCCATTGCCTGACTCTATGTTTCTTAGCGTTCGCAGGCTAATCCCCGCTCTTTCTGCAACCAGTTTTTGCTCTCAGTTACGATTTATGCGAAGCCACTTTTGTCTTTCTCTGAGTATTGCCTCCATTTCCTGTAGTTTTTGATTGGTAAACCCTCCTCACAAAATCAGCTCATTTTTAAGCAGAGTTTTCTCGCAATCTTTGAGGGGCTTCTATATGGAGGCCATGGTAGATTTATGGTGCCAGATTATGGTGGATTTAAAGCGCACCCCCAGGCTTTTTCCGGTTTAATTCTAGTGAACTAAGTACAAATACTTACTTGTTGCGTATGTTAAATAGGTAATAAGTCAAAGTGTTTGTAATAATTTTGGCAGGCACGCAAAACATCGGGTAATCTGAGCGATTGTTAAAATCGTGGAATGCCCATGCGCCCCGACCAGCTCCTTGCTTCTTTTGCCGCTGCCTTTAATCAGGATCAACGGCTTATTAGCCTGCAACTTGGCGATGGGGCGGCGTGGGGTGAGCAGCTGTTGCCGCAACGCGTGACAGGCAGTGAAGGGATTAGCCAGGCTTATCGCTACCAGATCAATTGCTTATCCCCCGACGGTGTGCTTGAGCTTAAATCTTTACTGGGCCTGCCGGTGGTTTTATCGGTGGCTGATGCCAATGGCAGCGAGATTGAGCGCTGTGGCGTGATATCCCAAGCGCAGTTGCTGGGATCTGATGGGGGCTTTGCAAAGTACGCGCTGACGGTAGAGCCACCGTTTGCTTTACTCCGTTACCGCCGCACTTCCCGCGTGTTCCAGGATTTATCCGTGCCGGATCTCGTGAAGCAGGTTTTGGCCGAGCATCAGGCTAAAAACCCTGTGTTTGCATCTGTGCAAACGCTGGATTTCAAATTATCCGGCACACACGGCCCGCGCTCTTATTGCCTGCAATACCGCGAGTCAGATTACGACTTTTTAGTGAGGCTGATGCAAGAGGAAGGCTTAGCGTGGCGCTTTGCTCATCTGCCGGGTGACAATCCCCAAGTGCAGCTTGTCGTCTTTGACGATGCCTTTGCCTTACCCGAGGCACAAGACAGCCAGGTGCGTTTTCACCGCGCCGATGCAACTGAAGAGAGCGATTCACTTACCGAGTGGAATAGCCAGCGTCAGGTTGGCAGCGGCTCGGTATCGCTCGCCAGCTTTAACTATAAAGCCGCCAACACCAGCCACACCGCCGATCATAGTGCGGTGGATCAGGGCGATGGCGGGCAGCAAATCCAGACAAGTTTTGAAGATTACGATGCCCAGACCCACTATTACGCCAGCGATGCAGAAGGCCTAAGCCACTACGCTAACTTGCGTCAGCAGGCTTTGGACGCGCAAAAGAAATCCTTCACCGGCTCTGGTACTTTACGCAGCCTGCAAGCTGGGCAGTGGTTTAGATTAGAAGACCACCCCGCCCATGAATGGGATAGCGCCGAGCAAAGGGAATTTGCCATTACCGAGCTAAAGTTCACCGCGCAGAATAATCTGCCGGTGGATCTAACCCAGCAACTACTGCAAGTTTCCCCCAGCCTGCTGGTAGGAGCGGTTTCAACCGCGAATCCTCCTTACCAGGCCGATTTCACCGCCCAAAGACGCGGCCAGCCGATTACCCCGCGCTTTGCTCATGAAGCACTGAGCAAGCCCAAAAGCTTTGGCGTACAAACCGCCACCGTAGTGGGGCCCGCCGGATCAGAAGTCCATACCGACGAGCAAGGCCGGATTAAGGTGCAGTTCCACTGGCAGCGTGCCGCAGAGCACCCAGAGTTTGGCGCAAACCTGGATGACAAATCATCCTGCTGGATACGTGTATCTATGCCGAGTGCGGGCGCAGGCTTTGGCCACCAGTTTATTCCGCGCATTGGGCAGGAAGTTTTAGTCGATTTTATCGAAGGCGATATCGACCGCCCTATCGTCACCGCCGTGGTCTATAACGGCAGCCACCCGGTGCCGACATTCAGCGGCGCAGGCGCTTTACCCGCCAATAAAACCCTATCAGGCATTAAGAGTAAAGAATTTGAAGGCGGCCAATACGGCGAGCTGCTGTTTGATGACACTAAGGGCGAAGTGCGTACCAAGCTATCCAGCGAGCATGGTAAAACCCAGCTCAATATGGGCTATCTGATCCACCCACGTACCGACGGCAAAGGCGAACCACGCGGCGAAGGCTTTGAGCTGCGCACCGACAAACAAGGTGCCATTCGCGCCAGCGGCTTACTCATCAGCACCGAAGCCAAAGGTGGCGCATCCGGCAAACAGCTCGACCGCAGCCCCGTGCAAAGCCAGCTGGAATCCGCTTTAGACACCGCAAAAAACCTCGGCGAATACGCCACCAAACAACTCGCCGACACCATCGAAACTGGCGACGATGATCAAACTGTTAAACCCGACAACAGCCCCGGCGACAAAGCCAGCCACGGCCACCTTTACCACCACGTGCACGCCAGCAAAAGCTTTGAAGCGGGGTCAAACACGGATAAAGACGGCAAAACTAAATCAAAAGAACAAGCTGGCCTGCAAAAAATCATCCTGCTGCACGGGACCGACGGCGTAGCCATCACCACCCCGCAAAGCCAGACCCTCAGCGCAGGCAGCAACTTGGACCATGTCGCCCAAAGAGACAGCAACCAAAGCACCGGCCGCCGCTGGATTCATAACGTCGGCCAGCACATCAGCCTGTTTACCGGCGGTATCAAAGACAAAATCACCATGAAGCTGATTGCCGCCAAAGGCCAGCTGCAAATGCAGGCCCAAAGCGACGACATCGAAATCACCGCCGACAAAAACGCTAGGTTCACCGCGATCAAAGGCAAGGGCCTCTTCAACGCCAAACAAGAAATCCTACTCACCGCCGGTGGCGCTTATATCCGTATCAAAGACGGCAAAATCGAGCTGCATGCCCCGGGCAAAGTGAGCATTAAGGGGGGCAGCCATGATTGGGGCGGGCCTGCAAGTTTAAACCCGCCTTTGCCCGCATTTGCAGGCAAGGCACCTGCCGTTGGTGATATTCAGCTCCATCATTTCTATGAAAATAGGGAAGGGATTAAAAGCGGCAAGTACACCCTGCTGGACTTGAATGGAAATAAGCATGAAGGGGCGCTGGATGCGGAGGGCAAAGCACTGGTGAGTGGCTTACCAATGGGCGCAATCAGCGTTGCCTTTCAGGCTGACCCGCGAGCACCTAAAAATCAGGAACGTAAATTCGATATTCCTAAATGGCCCCAAGCGCCATTAGCGGCCAATAAGATAGTCGAGGAGGCGCAAGCCTTAAGCCAGCTCGAAGGATTAATCCCTGCGGCCAAGGCTAAAGCAGCTCAGCTAGCGACTCAATCTGTGGCTCCAATGATCGCTGAACAACTTGCCCCCGCCAAAGCACTACTCGGGCAGGCAGAGCAAGGCTTAGCACAAGTTCAGCAAGTGCAGGCTCAGGCCCAGCAGGGGCTGGATCAGCTGAAACAAGTACAGGCCAAAGCGGAACAAGCGCAGGCCTTACTCGATCAAGCCAGAAATAAAATTCTTTGAGCCTGACCACCCAATAAGCATCGTCTCTCCTATAACCCCACCTGGCTTCATACCCAGGCTTAATATTGCTGAATAAAATATGGGCACATACCTTAATCCTACCCCCGCAGAAACCAAGGGCGAATACACCGAGCGCGGCGAGCTAGTGCGCGATGTGATGAAGCAATACGCGCTGGTGCCGCTGGATGCGCAATTGTCTAAAGATGTGCAAAGCAATGTTGGGGAGTTTGATAAGTGGATTCAGGAGCTAACGGGCGGCAAGTTATCGCTGAATGATTTGCAAATGGTTTTGGCGGGCATTCCCGTAGTGGGCAATCTGATTGCGGCCAGCGATGTGATTATTGGCTTGTATGAGTTAACGCAAAAGCAAGAAGAACCCGGCCTGATGGATTGGTTTGGCATTGGGGTAGATACGATAGGCGTGATTCCGCTGCCACCGGGCTTGGCGCCGCTGCGTATGACTTTGCGCCCAGTGATTGCCGTCGTGAAGCAATCCGTGGTTGCCAATAAAGGCGCAGTGGCTTCTGCCGTGGTTGAAGTCATTATCAGCCATATCATGGCTGACCAGCGGGTGGCGGCCACCGTAGAAACAGCGGTTCAAGATCTGAGCAAAGCCATTAAGCCAATTATGGAAAGCGTGGCGACGTTTATCATTGGCCTGATTGATCAGTTTGCTTTATTTCTCACGCAACTAGCGAGTGGAAAGCTAGATAGCAATTATCGTGCTGTTCCAGCGGGGATTGCTTACAACAAAGGCACTAATTTCCGCGATGCCAAGGCCACCAAGACCAGTATCTTCCATGCCCTGTTGGAGATCCATGCCAGCGCCAGAAATGTGGTCATCAATACCATTAGCCAACTGGCGCTCGCTACGGAGCAAAAAGAATGGCTAATGCAAGCAGCAGATCACTTACAACGTAAAATTTCACCGCTGGTGAAAGCAAAGATGAAAGATCTGGGCGATGACAAAGTACAAGGCAGCATTGCCCAGCTGCTCAAAACCTTGTTAGAACGTCTGGCGCATAAAAAAACCAATAAAACTCATGGCTCCGCCACGCCGGGGGTGAAGTCTGAAGCCAAATACCGCGTCTCCCAACAGCAGTTTGAAAAATCCCGCAAGCTTAAAAAAGCAGAAAAAGCCCCCAATAGCTGCAAAAGCTGCCCGATTACTGGTGGCACCGACAATTCGATTGGCTTTGCCCTTGGTGAAGAAAGCTTCAGCCACACTGATTTTGTATTAGAAGGCGTGATGCCTATAGTTTGGGCCCGTACTTATAACTCCCGCTTAGCGCGTTTTGACCAAAGCAGCCAAGGCGCACGCTGGCTGACGCCATTCCACACCCGCTTTGATCTAAGCGAAGATGGCATGGTGTATATCGACGATCAGGGACGCGAAACCCCTTATCCTCGCTTAAAAGTGGGCGAACACCACCAAGACCGCAGCGAAGGCCAAACCCTCAGCCAGCTGAGCGACAAACTGCTCACCGTGGCGCATGGCCATGAGCTGCTTGAGATTTTTGAGCGTCATGGCGAAAGCTATTTACTGGCCATGCTGCGCGACCGGGCTGGTAATGAAATTGTGCTGGATTATGATATTCAGGGCCGCCTGAGCCGCCTGAGAAATGGCGAATCGCCTTGGGCGTTGTTGCAATACGATGCGCACAACAGAATCAGCAGCATTAGCTTAGCCAGCACGCCCCCTCGTCAACTCGCCAGCTATCAGTACAACGATGCGGGCGATTTGATTAGCGCCAGCGACGAAGACCAGCAGCGCTGGCAGTACCAATACCAACACCACCTGATTACTCGCTACACCGACCGCACTGGCCGGGGCCAGAATATCGAGTGGGATGGCACAGACGCCAAATCCAAAGCGATTCGTGAATACGCCGACGATGGCAGCAACAGTATCCAGCTCGAATATGTGCCTGATCTGCGCCTGACCATCACCACCGATGCGCTGGCGCAAGAGACTTACTATTACTTCGATATCGACGGCTATGTGTATCGCACGGTTTACCCCGATGGCAAAGAAGAATGGGCCTTCAGGGATGAAGCTAAAAACCTGACCAAACACATCCATCCCGATGGCACAGCAGAAAGCTTTATCTATGACGACAAAGACAACCTGATCGAGCATATCCGCCCGGATCAAACGCGGGTGTTGATGGCCTACGACGATAAAGACCAGCTAATCCGCATTACCGACCCTACCGGTCATGAATGGGTGCGCGAATACGATGCCCAGGGCAATCTCACCAAAGAAACCGATCCGCTGGGCCATAGCACCCAATACAGCTATAACCCTCAGGGTCTGCCAGTCGCCATTAAAGATGCCAAAGGCGGCAGTAAAAAACTCGCCTATCTGCCCAATGGCCAGCTCAGCAGCTATACCGATTGCTCTGGCAAAACCAACCTGTGGCAATACGATGCCCGTGGCCGCCTGATTGTGGCGCAAGATGCCGCAGGCAATGCCTGCCAATATCACTACGGTAGCGATGGCCAGCTGGCGAAAGTCGTCAATCCTGACGGCACGCACAGCCTGCTGCAATACGATGCCGAAGGCCGCTTACTCAGCCACACCGACGCGCTACAAGCTAAAACTCAGTTTGATTACGACCGCGCAGGCCGCGTCAGTAGCCGCAAAGATGCCGCCAATCAAACGCTGAATTACCAATACGATAAGCTGGGCCGCCTGCTCAGCCTGATTAATGAAAATAACGAGGCTTATCGTTTTACTTACGATGCCGCCAGCCGCCTGCAAGAAGAAACCGACTTCGGCAATAAACGCACCCGCTACCAATACGAAGCAGCAACGGGCCGACTGCAGCAAATCGACGAAGCTGGAAAAATCACCACCCTTGCCTATGATGAAACCGGACGCTTAACCGCAAGGCAGAGTGGCCAAAGCAGCGAGCGCTTTAGATACGACGTATTAGGGCGGATTTACGCCGCCAAAAACCAAAACAGCGAATGCCATTTTGGCTTTGATGCCGTCGGTAATCTCATCACAGAGCGCCACGAATACAAGCTATTCGGCCAACAACAGCAGTACAACTGGCAACACGAATACGACGAACTGGGCAACCGCATCGCCAGCATCCGCCCCGATGGCCAGCGCACCGATTGGCTGATTTACGGCAGTGGCCATGTGCACGGCATGCTGTGGAATAAACAAGAAATCGCTAGCTTCGAACGTGACGATTTGCACCGTGAAACTCAGCGCACGCTGGGCAATCAGCTGACTGCCCACACCCATTTCGACAAAATGGGCCGCATTACCCAACAAACACTCAGCGGTAAAACCAGCAGCCACCGCAGCTACAAATACGATCCAGTCGGCCAGCTACTGGGCATTAGCGACAGCCGCAGCGGCCAGATCAGCTACCAGTACGACCCAGTGGGCCGCCTTATCGCCGCCAACAGCCGCCTCGGCCATGAAAGCTTTGCCTTTGATCCGGCAAGTAATCTGGTCGGGGCAAACCAACAAGCCACCGCCAACAGCCTTGCAGTACCCGCTGTGCTCGGTAACCTGCTCAAGCAATACGCCGGAACCCATTATAAATACGACGCCCGCAGCAATCTGATTGAAAAGCAGCAAGGCGAGCAGATCACCAAATTCAGCTGGGATGGCTTTAACCGCCTGAGTAAAATCAGCAGCGCGGCAGGCGAAACCAAATACTTCTACGACGTATTCGGCCGCCGCATCGGCAAAGAAAACGCCCAAGGCAGAACAGAATTTATTTGGGACGGCGACGTTATTGCCCTGGAAAAAACCGCCGAACACACCCGGCATTATCTGTTCGAGCCCAATAGCTTTGTGCCGCTGGCGCAGATCGTAGAAAAAGGCGAAAGCAGCCACACCGCCTACTACCACGTAGATCATCTCGGCACGCCACAAACACTGAGCGATGAAAACGGCGAAATCGCATGGAGCGCGGAATATAAAGCGTGGGGTGAAGCGCAGGTCGTCATCAGCGAAGCCGCAAAGACAGCGGGCATCAACAATCCAATCCGCTTCCAAGGCCAATACTTCGACGAAGAATCCGGCTTGCACTACAACCGCCACCGCTATTACGATCCGGAGATTGGGCGGTTTATTAGCAGCGATCCGATTGGGCTATTGGGGGGATTTAATACGCATGCTTATGCGCCTAATCCAGTTGAGTGGATTGACCCATATGGGCTAGATCGTTTTCCAAGTTGGATGCCGACTAAACAAGGGTATCAACGACAACATATAATCCCATACTCTTTAAAAGATCATTCTATTTTTGATAAAGCAGGAATGGACGTAAACGCGGCTGGGAATATGATGTATATGCCAGTGTGCGAAGGTATTGATTCAAATAAGAAGGGTTACCATCGCGGGTGGACGGCAGAGCATGCTGCATATAATCGGATGGTTGCTGGTAAATTGGATGCTATAAATATTAAAGCTACTCGTGAAGGGTGGGATAAGGTAAGGACACAAAAAGAGATATCTGAACTCCAGAAAACGCTCAGAGCAGATTTGAATTCAGGAAAACTGACCTGCGCTTCAGCAAAAGTTCAAAAGGGAACTAAAGGAAAATAATATGTTTACAATGCAAAATACCAGTAAAACTGAGAGATCTTTGCTTGATCTGAAAGATCAAAATGGCGACATATTGAAATATTTCGTTTTGGGACTTAATGTTAGTAAATTTCAGAAGGGAGTATGTTTAAAGCTAAAAGCCCAAGAATTTTTTAATTTAACAAACATTGAAGATTACGATTTTTTTCAGCCAACAATGCCATTTCCTGTTTTTTCTTGTCACGCAAAAGAAGTTATTGAAGCATGCACGAACGATATTGATTTTGTGCCTTGTGAAATATTCATTAATGGTATATTTGTAAAAGCATTTGCTGGAAGAATTTTAAATTTTAAGCCTGTTTTTGTAAGAGAGGGAGAGTACGCAATTAAAGTTAGGAATGAATTTATACCCAGCGAAAATGATTTTATTATTAGAGATTCTGAAAATGAGCAGTTTTACTTTGTTACTGAGCGCTTTCGTAAGCTTTGTTCGGATTCTAAGTTAAAAATAAGATTTATTGATTTCTCAATGTTTAAATAAAAATGTCGTGAATATTGTTAACGATAATCGGATTAGACTTGTGTTTTTAAAAATTAAAGAATGGGAAAAAATATTTTTGTTTAATTTAATGTGCTGTGAACGACATTTCAAATTTTACGAAAAAACACGGAGTACTGAATCTGAGTGGCTTAAAACAATAATAGAAGAAATTTGGGGCATAACTATCGAGAAAGACTTTCAAATCGACAATGAAGCTGTGCATAAAAACATTGAATACATAACTAGCTTGTACGGCAACGGCTATGGCATAGGTTCAGATTTTTTACTATAAATTATTGATTTACTATTCTTCATAATTAGCGGAAATTTAGATAACACATCCCAGCTATCTTCAGACAGTCTTCTAATCAATGATCTGCTATCTTACTCGGCACTCTTGAAGTTTGGAGATGACAACATATACGAAAATTCAGAAGAGCTAACAATTGAACTAAAAAATACTGAAATATTAAAGGAAGAGATCAACTTACAAAAAAACAGTATCGCATTAATCGAATCAATGCCATTCAAAGGTCTAAGGGAAAAATTTACGTCATGTCCAATTAGATAACAGAATATCGAGTGGAACGGCTCAGATGCCAAATCCATAACGATTCGTGAATACGCCGACGAGTGCATAAAATATGCCAAGAAAATCAGATCATTCACTGCGGTTTGAGAACCTTCCTGCCGCCATCAAAGAAGCGGCCCAAAGCTGGATTCTCATTACTACTGGTAAGCGTCGAAGCCCTGAAGGTAAGCTGCAATGTTTGCGGGTATTACAAGCGGTTGCAAAGGCATGGGGTGGAGAATGCCTTTCTGAGGAGTACATAAATAGCAGCGTTAAATTGTCTTTTTGCTGTAGCAAAGGGCATCGCTGGGAGTCGTATGACCGCACTATATTGCGCGGTGGTTTTTGTCCTGTTTGTTATGACAGAGGTCGGCATACTTTGCAAAAGGTACAAGCAGTGGCTGCGGAGCGTGGCTGGCAGTGCTTAAGTACGCATTATGAAAACAGAAATGCCCCCATGCTGTGGCGCTGCAAAAATGGCCATGAACTCGTCAAAAGTGCTGGTGATGTTATCGCTGGCAAAGGGTGTATGCAATGCTTGAAAGATTCCTGGCATTCTCTAGAAACGATGCAAAATGTGGCAAAAGCACGCGAGGGACGTTGCCTCTCTGATCACTATGTGAATGCAAATACGAAAATCACCTGGCAATGCCATCGCGGCCATATCTGGGATGCTAATCCGGGCATGATTCTTAGGGGGCATTGGTGTCCGCAATGTAGCTTTTTACGACAGATTAAAAACCCCCATAGCAAGGCACAGAAAAAGTATGAGGTTTCTGAATGGCATGGCTCTTAGATAGGTATTTTAAAAATTAACACTTTGCCCATTTGAGGCAGGTTGCCAAACAAGGATGCTTTATTCATCTGGTAAATAAATTGATCACTAGGCTATCTCCCAGTCATTTTCTGCGACAGGATTTGTAGGGTAATCAAAATGTAAAACAGAGCCATACTGCACATCCAAAGGTTTTTTAGTTTGTAAGAGAAATGTGCGCACCTCAAATTTTGGCACTCCGTGATCTGTAATAACCACAGACTCGCCGCTTGACTCTATTAGCCGAAAAAACTCTAAAGCCTGAGCCTTGAATTTAGATTTTGAAACTCGTTGTGACATGGCATTCACCTCCGTCATATATCTACCCAATGGAATGGCAGTCTAAGGGTGACTTTATTTATCTGAGCAGGGTGGCACTATTTTTTGCACTTGCACTGAACCATCGCCCTGGATCTGGAAATCAAGAACGTCCCCCTCGATCCACCCCATTTCTTCCAATAGCTCATCCGGAAAGAGCAATATGCTGTCGCCGCTACCATCAGCAGCGTCTTGAATTGTGGTGTACCACTTTTTAGCCGACACCATTGTCTTCACTCCAAATAAAAATGCAAGGCCAAGGTATGTTCTCACCAGCATGCGTATTTTTATTAAAATTGTAAAACTACACCTAAGTTGCATATTTTCTCAAAACAGAGATTTTTGCTGTGTTGAGTTTTTCGATGGCTTTTTCGGCACAGCTTGTTCCGCTGCACACATTAATTGTGCGGGATAGTTTTTCAAAAAAGTCCGCGCTAGTTCAATGCTTTTGCAGCCCAGCCATGCGTCGTAATCGGCCTCAGAAATAATGACCAGATTTCGTTTTTCATCATCGGGTTTGTGCATTCGCTTCATCAGCGAATGTTCATCGGCGTTGATGGTAATTTGAGTGAACGAATAGCTGCGCCGCCCGTTGTCTTCTTCCCATGCGCGCCATAATCCAGCCACAGCAAACGGCACATCATTCAACAGGCTGATTTTATGCCGCACTGCTTTGCCTGATTCGTAACATGGTTCAAAAAATCCCTGCATTGGTATGAGGCAAAGCTGACTACGTTGCCATGCATATCGATAGCTCTTAACTTGGCCAATCGTTTCTGCACGTGCGTTCATCGTACTGTAGCGTGCACCTTGGGGAAGTTTTACTTTGGGCAAGAAGCCATAGTTCGCCACCACGGCTTGTCGCCCTTGCCGACCATGCACAATCATTGGCGCAGCGTAGTCCTGCCAGACTTCATCAGGCCAGTCAGCTTGCGGTTCGGCCGCGGCAAAATGGCTGAGTACCAGCCGTTTAGGAATTGGAATGTAGTTTACGCACATAAAAGAGAACGTTCGTTCTATAATATTCTGATTCAGATGGTTTCAGGATAATCCGATGTCACTACATTTGCACCCTCCGATTCCGGCTATGCTTGAGCCGCCATTAATGCTGATCCCCCTTATGGGCGTATCTGTTTCAGCAGGTTTTCCATCCCCTGCCGAAGACTGGGCGGAAGAACGTGTAGATTTAAACTTGCGCTATGTTCAGCATGCCGAAGCAACTTTTTATTTTACTGTTTCAGGCGACAGCATGGTCAGCCCAATTGCAGAGCACTCGATTCCTAATGCTGCAACGCTGATTGTTGACCGTGCCTTAAGCGCCAAGCATGGCGATATTGTCGTGGCGGTGATTGATAATGACTTTACCGTGAAGCGGCTGTATTGCCGAAATCAACGTTTGGCATTGATTGCAGAGAATCCGGCCTATCCACCCATCGTCATTGGCGATGAACAAGAGTTGTCAATTTGGGGCGTGGTTACGGCATGGATAGTGAAGCCGCGATGATTGCCTTGGTCGATGTGAACAACTTCTACGTGTCCTGCCAACGGGTGTTTGAACCTAAGTTGATGGGCAAACCTGTGGTGGTGTTATCAAATAATGATGGTTGTGTGGTGGCGCGTAGTGCCGAAGTGAAAGCATTGGGCATTAAGATGGGAGCTCCCTGGCATCAATTGCGTGATTTTGCCCAGCAAGAAGGCATCATCGCGCGCAGCAGCAATTACGCGCTGTATGCCGATATGAGCCATCGGGTGATGACGATACTGAGCCGCTTTAGCCCAAACCAAGAAATTTACAGCATTGATGAGTGTTTTCTGAGTTTTGACGGTCAATTACAAGATCATACCAAACTGGCGCAAGACATCCGCCAAACCGTGTTGCAATGGACTGGCTTACCCGTTTGCGTTGGGATTGCGCCGACCAAAACCCTCGCTAAACTCGCCAATCACATCGCCAAGAAACAAGCACCATTTGATGGGGTGTGCGAATGGCAGAAACTCAGTGAAAGCCAACAAACTGAGCAAATGCAATCCATGGATGCAAGCGAAGTCTGGGGTATTGGTCGCAAAATATCAGAAAGGTTGGCTCGGGAAGGAGTTCATACCATTGCGGATTTGCGAGCAGCGAACGCCGAGCAAATTCGGAAACGCTACAGCGTCGTCGTGCAACGCACAGTGCATGAGTTACGTGGCATCCCGAGTATTGAACTGGAAGAATCGACCCCCGACAAGCAGCAAATCCTGTGCTCACGCAGCTTTGGTCAAGCAATCTATACCGAACAAGAATTGGGTGAAGCCATCAGCACCTACATCTCACGTGCCGCTGAAAAACTGCGTAAACAAGGTTCAGTGGCGGGCAGTTTAGCGGTGTTTATTCGCACTAATCCATTTCGCCCTAAAGACCCGCAATACAGCCAGCACATTCTGATTCCACTCACGCAAGCCAGTGACGATACCTTACTACTGACTCGCGCCGCGATGTGGGTACTCAAACGTATCTACCGAACTGGCTTTACCTATGCTAAAGCAGGTGTGATGCTGTGTGACTTGCAACCTCATACGGCGGTGCAAGGCCACTTATTCCTACAAACCGCAGACCCCATCAAACGCGCCGCACTCAATAAAGTGATGGATGACATTAATCGACAATGGGGGCGCGGTTCAATTCGAGTGGCTAGTGCAGGATTTAATCAGGGCTGGAAAATGCGGCAAAAAACCTTATCGCCATATTGGACTACACGCTGGGAAGATTTGCCTGTTGTAAAAGCAGTTTGAGACTGATTAATCATTGCAAATGATGATGCCAAGTTAACCTCTAATCTGTTTGAATATTTGCGCACAATCGCATATTCAGTACTGAAAAATAAAGACAAAATACGTTATGAGATTTCCCCTGATATTTACAGTTGCCCTCGTTACAGCCGGTTATTTGCATTTCTCTCCGAAGGGCCGACATTTAATCCAGTATGCAGTCATCCATATTCAACAGATTCAGGCTGAATTACCTGCTCTGAGTTTCAACCCAAAACGTACCTCAGAAAAAACCACCCCTAGCAATGAAGGTGAATTCAAAGCGTGCCCTGAATTCTTCTATAACCGGACACCACCCAAAGTCCTAAGCTCAGAGTGGAAAGGTCGCGCCATCTGCTTTTCCACATTTGCGGTTTATCATTCAGGTCTAACGCATACGCCGCTGTTTGTTGCCGAACGCCTCAACAAGCAACAGTTACAGGAAGCACAAGGTGAACAGCGAACAAACCGCTTTTATTCAGAAGCACGACTACCTTTTTCTGAGCGTGCCACACTCGAAGATTATAAAGGTACTGGTTATGACCGAGGGCACATGGCGCCTGCGGGGGATATGCCCACCCCAGAAGCAATGGCACAGAGTTTTTCACTGGCGAATATGGTGCCGCAAGCCCCGGAAAATAACCGTGGCGTTTGGGCTAAATCTGTAGAAAAAGCTGTGCGTAAATATGTCATGCGCGCTAGCAGCGATGTGTACGTTATTACTGGGCCTTTTTTTGAAAATGGAAAAACAGCAGATCCGAGCATGACTCATGTTTGGGTGCCGAGTGCCTTGTATAAGTTAGTTTATGACCCAACCGCGGGTAAATCATGGGCATATTGGGTCGATAACCAGAATGAAGCCAAGCTTCAAGGTGTTATTAGCTATGAAGCATTGGTCAAAAAAACGGGAATTCATTTTATTGCGGCACTTGAAAACTAATTCTGCGTAATTGAGCTTTCAATGATTTATTTTTTTAATAAGGAGCCTCTGCCACCGAGTCCTATAATCATGAATTATTCGATTGTCGGGTAAGTGACTACTTATGGATTGTTGGCGGAGCTCCGTTTTTAGACATTAGGACATTCAAATTACTTGGCCTACCGCTTTTGTAGATAGACCCATAAGTTGAGAAACTTATGGTCTATTGCTTCCCATTGTTACCGATTATGGATCGATGCTGTCGGGCGATGATGCTACAGGAGAAATTCTGGCAGTTTATACCCCATTGCCGACGCGGGTTCGTCGACAACATGAGTGACGAGTTTCGATAGTAAAGCTGCCAGTCATTTTGGGACTGCTGTCTAAATGATATCGTGCAAACGCTTGAGGTTTGAATTGGCCCCGTACTCACTTAATGCTTCCATTAGCAAACTGCGAATGGTGATATTAGCCCCGCCACCTCCTTGGGTCAGCAAGCGAAGTGCTGCATGCCAGCCTGCCCGCCCGGTACTTCCTATGCGCAAATTAGCGACATCGCCACCAGAACGGGACCAGATTTCACGGTCGAGTGGACCTAATGGATAGAGGTCGACCATCACATCTTCCACATCTCGGAGGGGGGCAGTACTTACAGTGGATGCGACCAATACAGCAACCTCCACTTCAGATTTGAAACTTCCCCCCTTATGCAGGGCAACAGGAAAGTTGTCTTGCGTATGTGTCGTCAGTACTGGATTCTGAGACTTGCGTGTTGTCGATACTTGCTCTGCAAGATAATGGAAAAGATCTAAAACTCGAATGAAGCCATCGGAGCGATCATCCACTTCCCCCTGTAATCCTTTGAGAAGAAAGTGCGTAAAGAGGCTATTGCGATGAATTCCAAGGATGAGCGAGGTTTCGTGAGCTGCGCTTGCTGAAATGATGACGCGCCCTTTCCCTTGAGCAAGGGAATCAAGTTTCGGGCCTCCAAATGCCCACTTGGTGATTTCATCGAATGGTCCTTTGATGCGTGCCGCAGCCCCTGAATGACAAGTGTCGATAAGGACCAATAGACGTTCAGCAGGGATCTTCTTGAGTAGTTCTGAAAACTCTTCGGCCTCTACTCCTGTTTGGCGGGGGCGAGATCCTTCGAACTCTGGAGGACATAAATACGTACCGATGTCTTGTCCCGTCATCCGCTGCGCGCCATGCCCAGAGAAATAAACGATTACTGTGTCACCAGTTTGCGTTTCAGTAGCCAGTTTTTTGAGTCCATTGACAATAGATATCTTAGACGCGTCACCATTGCGAAGAACCTGCACATTTTCTTGGAGATAACCACAGTACTTGGAACTGGTGAGGATGTTAGCAACTCCGTCAGCGTCGTTGATTGGCTCAACACCAAGAGAACTGAGTGAGTCATACTCACCAATGCCGATAATAAGTGCACGTCCAGAATGGAAGGATTTATTCATTTTTATCAATTCACTTTAATGAGTGGCTGTCACGCAGAACTTTCAGAACAGCATTTTCACTGAAGTCACGTAGTGCAGTTTGTAGGAGATTCAATGCATCTGGGCCATTTCCCGCACGCACATGTTTAATACAGCGATGCCATTGAGCAATACCATTGCCTTCTGAACTTAGATGTTCGTCTTTACCCCCGCAGCGACTCCAAATTTCATTGTGGGTTGGTCCCTGAGAATAGAGCTCTGCCAGCGTTTGCTCAAACATCTGCCATGCATCATCGGGGGATATTTGAACCGAGTCTCCCATTTTCCAACTTAAGGTGATGCAATCCCACAATGGCATGATGTTCAAACACTCCCTGCAAAGGGGTTGGAAATCATCACGTAAGCGCACAATGTTGGCGGAGTGTGCAGCTGCGGACCGCCAGCTACGATCTTGAATTAGTTGGCCCAGCGACTTTGCGAGAGCTGGTGCTAGGCGATAATCATGGCTGTGCGACATTGAATTGAGCAGTGCGACGCAATCATTGTCACTCTGAGGGTAAAGCTCGTTGATGATATTGATGAACTGTGCAGAAGATTTTTGCGCTATAGAAAGCAGCACCATGTTGCCTTTGAGCCCAGACGTCGCTTCGCTGCGCAATGGTTCTTCCAGCCCGACAACACTGGCTGTTCCGTTTAGTACACCCGATAACCATCCCTCTGCGGTTAACTTGAGGATAGCTGTCGTCAAATTCTCAGGAATAAGTTTCCAAGCATCTGACCTGTTCATTACATGAGATAGATCCGCAAGTCTTGCTCTAACTAGTGGCCCCCAGACACGGACCGATCCTTCACCTCGTTGGATAATAGTCTGCAGTCCTAGCAATCTATCTGCTTCCTCAATGGCCAGAATCCCACCTCCAGCAATTACTTGATCCAAAATGTCGAACCAAACTAGCGAAGTCCAATCGAGATCGCGCAGACGTTCTGGATTAGCAATGACGATATTAGCTACAAGAGTCGTGACTTCTTCAATGTCCTCACGCACAGCAATAACGATGCATTCATTTGACGAAGCCCTCGACAACGAAGACTCAATAGCAACACGTCGAGCGCCATTGTAAGGAGCTAGCGCCAAAACAGCAGCTAGGGCTTTTGACGGTGTATGTGCTGCAGCCAATGCGACCCCGCAGAGCTGCCATGCTCCAATGTTTGCGCTTTTTTGTGCAATAGCATCAGCTATGAGCGATGGCAGAGCTACAGGAACGGAGCTCACCAATGCTTTGAGTTGGTTTTGAATATTAAAGAACGCCAAGGCTGCATCAATGGATTCAGGCTCCTTCTTGATAGTCTCCCATGCAAGAGCTGCGATGCCGGAGCTGTTGGCATTGATTGCAGACATATACCCAGCATGCACTTGGGTATTCCACCAGTTTTGTTGTGCTGCGCTACGGACAGCATGCCCGAATAGGCGACAATCGTCTTCGGTTTTTGCTATGTTGGCCGCACAGTTTCTTACCCATGTTTCCACTGCTACGGTGAACTCATGGGAGTCGAAACGCTCCAGTTGTAAATTGCGCATCGAAAGCACGTCGGCCGGAGTCCACTGCCCAGACATGGAAGTAAGTCTGTCCAGAGCCCTCTTGCGGACATCACTTGCTTGTTCTGTATCCCCTGACTTCGCCGCTAGCAAACGCACAAGTGTAATTTCGTCGCTAACAGTGATAGCTCCCCTCCACAATTGAAAGGCCTGCTCCAAGAGGATAAGGGAACTCGCTGACGGTATGTCGAAATCAGCCATCTCACCAAAGTTCAGCAACGAGCTGCAATCCGGCATGTTCAGCAGAGCGGCTACGGCTGTACTGGGTGGCTCGCTTAAAATGGAAAGTATTTGCCCTTGCGGATACCGAGAGGCCAGCTCATTGGGGACTGCAATTGCAAAAGATGCTCCGGTGTCCTCCGGTGAAAAACTCAAGCTAAAGATAATCTCACGGCGTAGCTGCTTGGGTACGACTTGAAGAAGATTGAGCATGATGTCGTCGAACCCCTCCTGGCCGATGTGTATGACCGGGCGTTGCTTCGTTGAGATGAGCGAATTCGCCATCGTAAGCAAGAGCGGGGAATGAACATTAGCTGGAGCCGTCGCCGTTTGAGTAATTGGCACAAAAGGCTTACGGTCGTCACTATCATGAGATTCGCGGAGGTTGTTGGCCAGCTCGCGAAGATCTGGGACAAGAGATAAGTCAGTTAGTGGGATAAAAGCGGCAACTGAATCAACCATGCCTGCGCGAGTTGTGTCGCGGCTGCTCCGAGTGTGAATTATTACGAAGTAATCGTCATGAATAGCAGTGCGAAAATAGGGCTGCCATTGCAAGCCCGTCGGAACAGTTCCAGGAAGATCTGTAATCCAAGCCGCTTGGCGAAAGACAAGCTGTAAACTGGGCTCCGTTGAGAACAGGAACGCGTGCCCTCCTTTGGGCCCATACCATGCCTTATAAATACGCATCAACTCTGAATTGCCTTTGCAAGCAACGAAACTGGGGAAGTAAGGTCTTTCGAGAGTGTCCCGTCTGTACTGACTACCCATCCCATATGCTCAGCGCCCTTATTGATGAAGTCCTGATTTGGAGAGTCCTTGGAAAGCGTGACTTCGGTCGCGGACAGACCAAGTACAAGCCTGCGGGGCTCGATCCAATTATTGCGAATAAATGCAGCAAGTAGAGGCAGTTTTTGGTTCAACACCTGCTCTGGGGTCGTGCCTTTTTGTACTTGAAGCTCATCCCAACACGTCAGAAGAACCACCAGAGCCGGTTTGTCCATACCAGTGCGCTTGTGAGTTGTGTACAGAAGCATTTGTAGCAACTCCACAAGCCGAACTTGTGGGGAGCGATCGACAACACCCATATCAGGTCGGGATGACCGGAGGTCGCCAAGCGGCCTAGAAAAAATATCTTCTATTAGGGGTGCGCTCTTAGCCCTAATCATCAAAATCCATCCATCTGCGGTCTCGACGCGCTGTTGCCAAGATGCGGGGATGCGTCGCTCTTCAAGGAGCTGGCTGACCTGTTCGCCGGCATAGTCTGGCCAATATAAGTCAATTGCAATATTGCCTTCGGTTAGGATCGGCAATAGGGTCTCTGTATAGGTGCCTGCAGCTGTATGCGCGCCAGGAACTCCACCGCTGAGCGATTGAGCCACGTCATCGAAAGCTGAAATATCTGGGGCAGCACCACGCATGCGCATGGTACCTGTTTCGGCGTTCAACCGTCCTATGAGCTGGGCACCATAGTGGCTCTTGCCAACGTTGGATTCACCGAAAACGGCAATCTGCAGAGTTATATCAAACATTGACGCCCCCGACCAAACGCAGTAGTTCGCGTTCAGGATCAGACTCTACCTGCTTGTCAAAGGTGGACTCTGCTACAGTCAGGGCCCACTCGAAGAGCTCAATAAGTCCCTGACCTCTGTTGTGAGGCCTCTGACCCTTAGCAGGATGCATACTAACGTTAAAGGTGGAGTAACGACCAAGGGACAGGTCTGCAGCTTGAGTTACTGACAGACGCATCTGCTCATCAACATTTACATCACTCTTGGTCCAGACGAGTGCAATCGGCCTGCCGCGCCGTTCTGCGCCAACTCTTCGCAACAGAGAAAAAAGATTTTTCCTTACTACACCGCGGCTGGCTCCGCTGAGTGCTTCTGAATCAACCACAAGAATAAGCACATCTGAGGTATCTGAAAGCCAAAGAGCTCCAGCGGCATCCTCAGCATCGCGACGTACGGCCCATCGACTGAACCATTCGCCTGGCGCATCCGCAAAAAGGATGTCACGCCTGGCATCGCACACTTGTAGACTCAAGTGCAGTAAGCCTGGATTTCGGCCAGCTCCACTTGAGGTGTGAGGCGGGAAGGCGGGTCCATGTGTTGCATTCCAACGTAAGCTACCTGCAATGTTTTCCCATCCTTCCAACGTCAGAGAACCAGCGAACGATACTGCCTCAGGACTGACGTCACGAGCAAGAAGGAGAAACCAAGCGCCTAACAGCGACGTCTTACCACTGTCGGCAGCTCCAAATATGCCGACAAGACGCGTTCGTGCCTTCCCCGCTAAGAATCCAATGTCCAGCGCCCCCATGGCATTGCCAGTCCAAGGAAGCCGTGCCCCATCCACCATTGCCTCTGTTATGTCAGACATTGACATATCGGGTTTCTGCTGCCAATGCTTGCATTGATGTGGCGAGGACTCCCCGATAATGCAACCAACTTCGTTAGGAGCGATGCAAGAAGTATGTGAACAACAGCCTGTCACGCTTGCTCCTCTAACTGCTCAATTTCGTCCGGTAAAAACAACGCGTCCAATGCCTTGATCTCTCGCAAAAACCAAATTGCCCAGTCTCCGAGTGTCATTGATGTCTTTGAATCAAAATCCAACTGAGGAATATCTAATTTTGCGTGTATACAAAAATTCGCAATCGACTGAATAAATAGGCTTCGATTCCCTAGCGTGATCCTCAGTCCCTTAACCCTTGCAATTCCCTCAATGGTTATAGACCGCTTATGTGCATCCATGAGCTCGCCCATTGAGATTTCCTCTTCACCACGAGAACCAATAGCGGCGAGTACTGCCTCAAATAGAAGCGATTCAACTGCTGGTGGATAGACCTCTGGCAATAGATTAGCCATGTCGATAGCCATGTGGAGCGGCACAAGTAGGCTATCGAGTTTGCGGTAAGGCATGGCAGCAGTCTCTGAGTACAGAGACTGTCGCCACCATAGTAGGTTGTTCGATATGTTCAGCTGGTTTTTACGTAATTGCTCAGAGCGGAAGAAATCATTCAATTTGGTTGCTATGGACTCGCCCAGCCCTTTAAACACTTGCGTGCTTGCCTTCAAGGCTGCATTGACCGCCTTATCGTGGACATCGGCCAGAAGTGGTGCCATTCTGTTGGCGAACTCATACGACCAATTGGTCGGTTGGCTAGGCCAGTACGGATTTGGGGTTTCCAGCGTAACTCCCGCTTTGTCCGTGTTGGGTCCCGCCGCGGCGGCAACCTGTGAGAACCATACGTTCGGATCCAAATTTTTCAGGGCTGGGGTAGATGAAATCTTTAAAGGTGAAATAGGTTCAGATGCAGTTTGTATCCGCCAGAGCTGCGTGAGACGTTCTGATTTGATGTCTCGAGCTCGCTCCAAAATCTTTGACAAGATTCGCTCTTCCTTACCCACATTGAGGTAGGGCAGGACGTTCGCTCCCACAAGATCAACGGCAACTGCCAAGACACCTTGTCTATCCATTGCTTGCATGACGGCCTCAAGAACAATGGCGCGATACAAAGTGAGTGGTTCATCTTGGAATGCGCCACGGAAAGTAGGCCAATACTTCTGCAATAGCTCGCCAATCGCGATGAGTGCCGGTTCCGGCCCAGCGGTGGGATCCCATGCTGTGAGCAGTGGAGTCATAGCGGCATTAGGCTCCACCATATACTGCTGCGACAGCTCGTTGCAAGCCTCGCTCAGTTTTTCCAAGCGAGAGTCTTCTGCTCCAATATCCAAAAGTCGAAGATTCAAAAAATCTTGCAGTACGCTGATCGTCATCTACCTATTCCATTACAATTATAATTTGCCATCTAGAAATTATATTGACAGTTTTTGTTGCTTCACGAGGAATGAGCGCAGTATGTCGTTGCATCTCTCAAGTGAAAAACCGGCATATAGTTATTGCAGCGTAACCCCAACCATCGAAAGCATGACTATCAATGTCAGCCTAGAGTGTGAAACTAGTTAATATTTCTATCAACAGTATTCCTCTTGGCTGGAAAAGACAAAAGCTTCATGAAAGTGCTGGTTGGATGGTAACATAGGGCGGTTTATCGGTCAGCCGGTGTAAAACCAATATTTTATTGCTTAGTGGAGTTTCTTTCTGCACGGCCTGATTTTCACAATCAAAGTGGGAAGCTGTATCCCAAAGTGCTATCTGAAAAATAATTCATCAAATGTTTACTTGAACAAAACGAGCACTGAACCTCTCGCAAATATAAAAACTATATTGTTTGGTTATGTGTTCTCAAGGCATGAGTACTGCAACAAGCTTGAAAACAAAGGTATGTAGCCGTAGGCGGCAATAATATGAAAAACCAGATTTACATCTGCGCAAGTGTAAATTTTAAGTTAGGACTTACTACAAATGGATTGGCTTACGTTTATCTCGAAAATAGCAGAAACGGTTGCTTGGCCATTCGTCGTTATTGTTATATTTTTGAACTTGAAAGATAACGTTCAAGAGCTTTTTCCAATTCTACGGAAACTCAAGTACAAAGATTTTGAGGCTGAATTTGGTGAGGGGGTAAGGGATATTAGCGAAAAACTGCCTGCTGGTGATACACAAAAATCGGCAGAAAGTGCTGGAGAGCCATCGTCACTTCGTGAGCAACTCTACCGTCTTTCTGAAACCGCTCCTCGGGCCGCAGTTCTGGAATCCTGGCTTCAGGTTGAACATGCTGCACAGCGTTTAGTTTCAAGAGCGGACATTGCAGATGGTTCACTTCGAAGGATGGGCCCAGCTATCATGCGAAACTATCTTGAAAAAACGGGAACTCTTTCCGAGCAGCAGCTAGAAAGTTTTAATAAACTGCGCAGCCTCCGCAACAAAGTTGTTCACTTCGTTGAGGTTTCTCTGCCTATTGATGAAGTGCTGGAGTATGTCGATTTGTCACTGTCTCTTGCATCTCAATTCGATGCGGCGTAACCACGGACTTCTGATAGCAGTCTTGGTTCAATAATTTCGGCATCAATACTGAGGTTTAGACTGTCCGCAAAGGCCGAGGTGTTGATGCTTGGGCTAGAAAATTGAAAGGCCGCTAGCCGTCTGGTTGCGGCCTTCTATATTTTTGATTTGTGCCAGTGCTATTAGGCCTTAACGGACAGTCAAAATCTCTTTGCCGATGGCCTAAATCAGTTTGCCACGACAAGTGAGATGCAAGATCAAATCGCTACCGCCCAGGCCTTAAATCGAGGCGGTCAAGCTCCTCTAGAGTTTGGACAACCGATTCAACAAGCTCACCATCAAAATCATCACGCTCCGCCTCCTCATGTGTGCCTTTATTGAGGTAGGTCCACACAAGGTTATTGACTGGGATACCTAGAACGCAGCCATAAGCAGCAAGAAGGGGAACCTTGTTGGCGTGATTAAAGGTTTGAGCATCTCGCAGCTTCTTGACCAGAGCTTCACAAAGATTCCTCAACGCGGGCTCGGCTCCAACCCCGGCGAGCATAAGATTCAAAACGCCCTGATCGTGACTTCCTAGCCAACGCCATGTCTTTTCAGACAGCATTTCCAAGGCTTGGCGAGAGGCAGCCAAAGCATCTCTATCATTTAGCGCTTCCCTTGCGGCTCTCGCCTTGGCGATGTAGTTTGCACTAGCAATATTGCCGGTCACCTTAGGTTGATAATTGCCGTCGTGATGTCGGAGTAAGTAGACTTGGCATCCATTGCGTCGTTGTGCTGGGAGATGTTGCTGAATATCCTTGATGAATTCATTGCTATGACATGTGACGATTAACTGGGTTTGAGCGAACATGTCACTTTCAAAGATGGCCTCTCGGATGCCCCCTCGATGGTCGTGATCTATCGCATTAATGGCGTCATCAAAGACGATGACTGGGCACTCGATACTCTTTGCTTTGGCCATAAGAATTGCCAATCCGAGACAGCGTACATGTCCTTCGCTAAGGACATGGAGTGCATCGACACGATCGTCTGGATTTCCACAAAAACTAATCTCAATCTTTCCGTCTCCACTCAAAGGGAGATGTAGAGCTGATAGTTTGTCCTCATCCCTATCGTTCCGATTGAATGCGTTATATAGATCCTTGGCTGCGTCGTTGAGTCCAGCCATTAATTGGCCGGGTAGCTGAGCTCTATAGGCCCTCAACTCTTCGAGGAATCGGTCATAGGCAACCTTAAATGGGATGTCCCGTGCGATGTCTAGCCTCTCCTGATCCGCTTGCGCAATCAGCACTGCATTTGTTTCGTCGAATGCCTGTATCCGGCTATTAGCTGCCTCGACGTTATCTTTCAGGCTCTGCCGCTTGAAGTCTTGCGCCTGAACTTTGAGTTGAAATTCATTAAGTCGCCGACGCTCTGCCACGTGTTGTTGTCGATCCTGCTGGGTCCGCCGTGACATATCGTCTTCTGCAGCCATGCGATCTACCACAGCCAGAACGTCGCTCAGGGCCGGAGGTCCATCTTGAATGGCAAGCGCTTGGGGAAAGATATCTGACCACCAACGTCCTACAGACTCTCCGGGAAGCTGTAACACCCACTGGCCGGTTGATGTACCATCCTCCTGTTGCGCGGTGATAAACGCAGCAACGGGACCAAGCATCTGGCGCAATTCGCGAGATACTTGCCCAAGTCTAGTCTGTGTGGTCTGCTGGTGATCTTGAAGAACACTAAGCTCTTCAAGCAGCCTCAACCCTTCAGTCGCTTTCTTGTAAGGATCTATAGCAACATGACCCTGGCCGTTCAGCGGGGTGTCGCATGCAGGGCAACGATCTCCGACAACTTTCTGTAATGCGAGAATCGAGTCATAAAGCGCCTTGAAAGAAACTTGGTCACTTTTGGATCGCAGCGCAGCAACGATGGAGTCAAGCTCCTCTCCACATTGATGTGCATTCTCAAAAGCATCCAAAAGGCCTTGGCGTGTCACGCCGAGCACATTTGGAGGCACCGCCTCCAGAATCGCATCGAGTTTCTGGAGGCGCCCAGGGGCTTCGGTGGTACCGATTAGACTCTTGAGTGCTTCATATGTGATGTCGGCTGCGAACTCCCTCGCCAGCGCAGCTTCCTCATCCGCCAGTGTCTGCAGAGCCGCGGCTTCCCCTTCGACAGTGGTAAGATCCGCGGTCAACGCATTCCGGCGCGCCGCCAAGGTGCTCTGCTGTTCGCTGAGAAGGATTAGTTGCCCGTCAATGTTCTCATTGAAATGGTTCACGAACTCATTGAACTGATCCATGCCGAAGAGAGTGGCAATTAGTTCAGCGCGCTGAGCATTGGGACGAGCGGCGATTCTTGAAAACGCATCGATTCGGTTTTTTTCTACAAAACAGAAGCGATAAGTGTCGGGGTTAGCAACGACGTCGACCTCCCGTCCTTGCTGATCCGTTGCTTTCAATATCGGTGCATCAAACCTTCTATCGCGAACATTGGCGAGATAAGTTTGGGCTGCAATGCGTTTGTTTCCTGCTTCTTCAACATCACCCAAGAGTGCGTATTCCAGCCCTTCACACAGGCTGGTCTTTCCGCTGCCGTTGGGACCATAGAAAAGGATGATCTGCTTGGTGAGATCGAACGGCTCTGGTGCCCGAAAACCTCGAAAAGGGCCTAATGTCAAATGACGAAGTCTTGCCCATTGCCATGGGCCGGCATCAGCCCCAGCAACCGCGGTTGGTGCCACGTCAGCAGTATGTGCAAGATCTCGACGAAGCAGGCCAACAAGATAGTTAGATCGCTGACTTCTTTGCCGCGAAGTCCCCGCCAACTCATTGAAGTTCGCCAAAGCCAGAGTGGCGATGCGACGGACATCCGCAGGGAGCTGTTTCTCTGGCTGATAGAGCCATCGTACAAAACGCTCAAAATCTTGCCTAGCAGATGCCATATCTTTTCCATGTTTTTAGCGAAAAACTGCAGTAAGCTTATCGTAATATCACGTTTATGGCACATGCCATGTACAAAAAATTTGATATAAGGAAACTCATGAGGTGAATCGTCCCTACAACCGTAGACGTTGTGGCTGCTTCGGCCTATGTGTCGATGCCGACGAGTGAAAAATGAAAGGCCGCTAACTATCAGGTTGCGGTCTTTATCTTTTTAGGAAAATGCCAAAGCTATTCGGCCTTTGCGGACGTTTTCCTGTGATGCGGATAACTTCAGGTCATGATTAGGAGCGGTAATTTCCTGCATGGCGTTGATTGGTTTAGCCTCTCACCACAGTATGCATGCGTATCCCGAGTTAAAATACGGGGATAGTCGCAAGAGATCGTAGAAATATTTTATTGCCAAGTTGCTATACTCCCCCACATTTTCGGGATTAACTAAGTTTTCAACATCGATAAAAATTAAAAAGGCTTTGCGATGATACAAGGACGCGTTTTGGATAATCTTGGCAGCCAAGGCGAAGCGGAACAAGCCCTCCAAGAGATTGAAAATTTATTCGGCACTGATTACCTAAATAATCAATCAGAAAAAAATCTTTTATCCATGCTTTGGAATAGAAAAGACAGGCTGTCCACAGTCGAGTTATTTATTATAGGAAAATGTATTTTAAAAATAAAAGAAGAGGATGAGTCATGGCTAAAAAAAACTGTTAGAGAAATAAAGAGGAGCCCTGACAAGACAAAGGGGCTTTTCTCAGAAATAATTTACTTTGGAATGCTATCTCTTCCTTATTCAAAAATAACTCCCGCAGCAAGGAAAAACCCCGGCTATGACTTCTCCATTACAATGAAGAACAGCTTCACTCAGTTTATATCCATAAAGAATGTAGATGTTTCTGATGAGCAAAAAAAATTCCAAGCAGGATGTAAACGAATTCGTGCAAAGTGGAAGGAAAGACTTCGCTTTTTTCATAAAAATCTAGGCTTAACAGTTATCAGCAAAGAGCCAATTAAAGAGAGCGATTTTGAATTAATAATAAAAAGTATTAAGGAAGTAAAAAAAATATTCCCTCAGCTTCGCATCACTGCTAGAGATGGGTTGGACATGCTAATAACAAGACTTCCAATTAATTATGAGGTCTCTCCGATCCACACCTCTGATATGGTTCTTATTTATTGCCCTAGCCCAGAATCAGAGAAAAAACGTTATGCAAATAAAGTTGCACTAGCAGCCAAAAATCTGATATCACACACTAAGCAAGAAATCAACGCACTACGGATAATTTTTATACGAGTAAACGTTCATGCGGATTATACGAGGATCCAAAATCGGGCAATTCAAATAATTAACGATCCAACCAGCAAAATTGATTGCATAATGACCTATCAGCCAAGCTACGTCAGAGACAATGAGGGCAATTCTATAATTCACCATTGTTTTAAACTTGAGGCAACGCAACGGTTCGCCATGAGCTTAGGTGAAGATGCTCCTGCAAAAATAACAATTCCACTTGGCATCACATCAATGAGCCAAGCACCTATCCAGTTTGTAGATCCCATAAATGGGAAAGTGCAAGAAATCCAATCAAGTGACTATATATTTCAGCAAGGCGATATATATAAGCTTGGTAAAATTGGAGAGGACATATACATTAATTCTCCTGCGCCGGGAATAAAAGTACATGGCGTATGTGAGATCAACAATCAATTTATTGCTATAAGCTCAAAATTGACACCAAATGAAGAAAATTTGATCTTAATTTGATATTGCTCCATCTATTCAATAACCGCACATCAGGTCACGCCGGAGGCATACGGTTTAGCTACAGAAAATCCCTTTCGAGCAGCACGTTGATTATAGATTTTATTAATTTATGGGGTAAATCATCCCATGATGAATTTGCAGGTTGGTGTGCGTTATTGGGACGATGCCTGAATTTTATTTCGTTGAAGTTGACGTCGACTAACTGGCGCAGGTCCCAGGGTGTATATGAACGAATCGCATGATTTCCAAAGGTCATGAGGAAAATCTTGTTGCATCATTTTTGCGATTCTTGCTCGAAGGGTATGTCCAGCAAAATGTTTGCCTTCTCGCCCAATAAACCAGTGAGAAACTAGTTTTTCTTCGACTAGAAATTTAGGTCGGATTGCCTTTTTATATTCGTCATTCAAGTTATTTGCTTGCTCTTTGAGTAACGTCTCAAATCCCGTAGCGTCACATCCTAGTTGGGCAGCGGTAGATAGAGTTTCCAAAATATCCTCTTCAGATTGGCTGCAAATTCCTTCAATAGGTATTCGTTTTAGTACGCTGAGTAATAAAATTAAGTAGTCTCTAGTGAGGGAGGCCTTTTGGTCTCGAGAGTTTGGGCAAATGGCCATTTGATATTCAAATTTACCGAGCAGTAACTTGAGCTCAGCAAGCGTTGCACGGTTTCTTCTCGATATTAGGGTATCAACAATCCTGCTTTCCTTGATTCCTAAGAGGTTCCTGACTGCCTTTTTTGAGACTAGTTTTCCGCTTTGCGCAATCTGAAATATGGCGCCATTAACATCATTAATGCAGATAATTTTTTTGCTTCGTGTCAATTTACTGTCCAACAAGCTTGTAAGCCAGCTAGGGCTATAATTCGCCGTTGGAGAAAACATGCTACTGGTGAGGCCCACACGCTTGGCTATAAAAAGAAATCTTTCCGGCCACTCTTCCATAAGCCAGTAGGCACTTTGAATAACTTCCCTCCTATGATTGATGTTCATTTCTTCAATGAGTGTTTTTTTTTCTAGATAAAATGGCAATTTATTGTGTAGTTGAATGGGTATAAAATCCCATACTGAATTAGCTGGTTTACGCAGTAAAAATTGACATAGCACCCATAAACCTTCAAAAAAATCTGCTCGTGTGTGTATCTGTGAAACGGATTGGGGAAGTGCTTCAGTTGTTATCAAACTCCAAAATGTTGTAGCAAGTGTATGTGCGTTGTAAGGTAATGCGCGGCTATTTCTCAGGTCAAATCCACATTGGGGACATGAGGTAATAATTGACCAGGGTCGGCTTTGTGAGAGGTTTTTAACCGTAGCGGGCCAAATGTGGCTAGCACATTTGGGGCAAGACTCTAAGAGTTCAATGTTGTGTTCTGGACATTCAGTTAAAAAAGCAAAACGCCAGTGAAGTCTAAAGTAAGGGATGGGGTCAGATTTAAGGCATTCTGGGCAGAATACAGGGCCGCTGGAGTGCTGCCGGTCTTTTGCCCCAAGGATTGTTTGCCAGTGAAGTTGGGTAGAGTAGCCTTGATGGTTTTGTAAAAGCGCTAGTTCTGAGTCAAGGGTTAGATGCCCAATTCGATTTAGCTCTATTTGGAAGTTTTGGCTGAGCCATAGCTGCTCATCAACCTTTGGTAGGCGGTCTGGGTCTGCTTGAGATTTTGGGCCATGGGGCTGCGGGTATCGCCAGAAACCATTCGCAAAACCTGCCCTTTGTCTCCAAGAAGATAAAGATTCAAAAGGCAGCGGGTGTGGTCTAAGCAAGAACATTTCGCCATCCCCGAGCTTGCTCGGATACGCGAATAATATCGCTTCGTATTATTCCATAATGACCCCAGCCATGCCCTGCCGATATGCGGTAAACCATAATTGTGTCTGCCAATATCTCACGCATTAATGCAAACCAAGCTTCATTCCACCATTTGCAGTTTGGTCCTGCAGGTGGCAAGGTCGCAAGCGGAATTACTTGCTCATTAACTTCTAGATCCTCCGTAACTTTTGAACTAAATGCGTGAATAAAAGAATCTACATCCGAGCGATGAAAGCGGGGTGATCGTGGTTTTGTAGGAAGGTAAGTTGCATTTAACTTTCCAATTCGGACCAAGCCAAGCACGCTACTTGAAGAGCACCCAACAATTTCTGCCACTTCGTAATGGGTTAGCGTTGATTCAAACCATTGTTCTAATTTTTCAGCCTCTTGCCGGCTAATCCAGTAATTTGTTCTTTTACATTCAACGGTTATTGACTTGATTTTAAAATAATCAGAATAGAATAGTTTTGTTGTTGCTTCAGCGTCTAGCCTTGCAATATTGCGAATTTTACCTAAGGAAACCATTGGCTCCTGAATATGATCAATAACATTGATATATTTTATAGCGTCTCGTTCTTTTTTTTTCTTGTAAAGCTCGTCAGATAGGCTGACAAAAAAAGGAATTTTACTGTTTTTTAGAGTTTTACGAAAAACTCCAATTTCTTTATTGTTAATGTTGGTAGATATTAAATCTTCAGCAAGGCTGATTGGTCCTCTTTTTATTATATATTTTACAGTTTCCCACTCGCCTTGCCATAGCCATGGTTGAGGTCTTTTTCTAGTGGAATGTTTTCTAGACATCAAACTTAATAAAGCAAATAGAGCCAAAGCAACCAATCGCTCTTGATGAATAATTGATTCGTTTAGATACCATTTTTTTGTATTTCTCCATGGAGCGAAAATGGTTTCAAATAAATCTACAGCCGTATCTAAATGAATAATATCGAGGTTTGCTAATGCTTGTCCACAGTTGCAATGCGAAAGATGATTTCGTGAGTAAGTGAGAACTTGCCCACATTTAATGCAGTGGTTATGCAGGAGAAGTTGATGACGCTCACAACGCAAAGTGAGATAAAAGTCAAAGTAGATTGGTGATGGATTTTTTTCTTTAATGCACATCGGGCATATTCTAGCTCTAAGCCAAACTTTATCTCGGACCAACTGCGCACGCTCGCTATTACAAAGTGGTGGTGATAATGCCGTAATACTGATTCCTCTTAGGTATTGTGCTAATGCATCATCTGTAAAAATCCCAAGTTGACTTTTAGGTTGATTGATGATGATTGCTAATTTGTTGATATTGGATAAGTTATTTTCTTTAGCTAGTCGAAGTAGAAAATACCCTCTACTCTCAGTTTTAGAGCAGCGTGGTCGAATTAATAAACGAGCAATTTGAACGGGTTTCATTGTTTTGAATATCTTTTTTATTTTTCAGTGTTCTGTGTTGCATTCAGAACGCCATACAAGGGCTCACCTTTTTGGTTAAGTAGTCTGCTTACCTGTCCTAGAAATGGATTAATTTCTTTGCCATACTCCTGAAATGTTTCATCAAATCCTTTTGCTAGATCGGTTATTTCAAGTTGCTCACGTTTTTGAGTCACTGCATATTTGACCGCGCAGCTTAAAATTTGAAATATATAATCCTGAATTCCCCCACTCGCATAAGCTAATGGAATTGAAATTTCTTTTAGGCTTAATCCTGAGATACCATTGATAGGAAGAAAGTTATCAATTAGTCGTAGGAAATTCTTGAATTCCAAAGCGCTAGATTCAGTGTTTATGTCAAAATAATGCATCATCAATTTTCCTGGGCAGCGACGTCGTAGCTGAATATTAGGAACTAATATTGCATTGGCGTCTTGAGTCCCAAGTAAAACTACTAGTGCAGCACTATCATCAATAAGGTCACGAATCCAATTGCCGATTTCAATAATTCCACCTTCACGTCGTTTTGAAGGGATATCTTGGATATTATCAATAAATATTATTTTAGTTTCTGTTTGCTTTAAAAGGTTTATTGCACGCTCATCTAAGTCAAAATGAGTACCTGCTGCTTCTTTTGGGTCACCTAGTGCTTTTAGTAGAGATTTGTCCATGCCTTTGCGGGTGATTACCTTTGGGACTGAAAAATACACAATAGGTACTATTGTTTTCTCATCAAGTATTTCTGTCGGCATCTGAGCCTTGAAAATCCGAGTTAATGTTGTTTTACCACAACCAGAGGGGGCTTCAACAAATATGGCGCGGCCTTTTTTGGCTTGCTTACAATAGTTCATCTTGTTGCTAATTGCGGTTACAGTGCGGGCGAGCTGGGGGTGCGGCACAAACATTGAGTCGTTCATGTACTGTAAACGTAGTGCCAAAGGCTTACCTAGCCACATTTGTTTTGGCTTTGGGCTAAGTAGGTCAGATGTAGATTCTTGTTGCATTGGGATTACCTGAATAAATTTGTGATTTAAAGTTGATTGTTTTTCATATATTAAAATTTAAAGGCCCAATCATCTTCTATGGTTTCAATGTTAATTTCATCAATCACAGAAATAGTTGCTTCAAGGTGACTTACAATTTCAATTTTTTCTTTTGGAGGCGTGGAAATATTTTTTTCTTGAAAATCTCCAACAGATCCTAATTTTTTTCCTCTGGCGCGTTCTGCCCTTTTTTTTGAGTAACGAAGTTGCTCTACAATTTTTGCTAAGCTAGCCCTCCCATCTAGCAGTTCATTTTGAGATGGGTTTTGTTTTCCACGTTCAATATTTAATTTAGTAATTAAGCCATGCTGATATAAAGTCAGGTTTTCTGTGTACTGAGGTGTGGTTGAAGGTACTTCAAAGTATTTCTGATTTTCTGGATCGAGCACGTATATTTTATCAAGGCAATTAGGATTGTATCTATATACAATTTGGAAATTATCACCATGTTTTTTTTGCAATAAAATAAGTTTTTGATTTTGATAAGTTAGGTTTTTTCTTAATTGTATTCCATCTGGACGAAGTTTCTTTTGCTCCATTAGAGTTGCCGCAAGCAAGGCTGTATCAGCCTGCTTTGGTAGTCGAGGGGTGATATTTCTCATTCCGATTTGCCATTTTTGGTGAGGAGTCATTCCCCCTTCTCTGACGTTATTGCAATAAACGTCGTAAGTCCATTTAAGAAAGGCAATTTCAAATTCTTGAGTGGTTAGTGCGGCGGATTCAAGTCCTTCAGTTAATCTATCCTTTGTTTTTTTTTCGCCACGGAAGCCGGGTAATGTACAGAGAAAGTCTACTGTCATTTGTCCGTTAAAATCTTCAACAACGGATTTTTCTGTTGGGGTGCGTGGTTTTGACCAAGCGAATATTGTTTTACCGGATGCCTGAATCATGAAGCTTTCGAGTTCTTTTGCATGGTTGTACATAGCATTATCAAAAATAGCCACACCAAATAGACCGAAGTATTGAGGCTTATTTTTTATTTCATTAAATCGTGTATCATTGTATTTATACGGAAGCATGGCTTCTAAAAATGCTTGTTTGGCACTCAAAACATTCCGATGTGAATCACTAATTGAAAATCCCAAGGGGACTTTCGTAAACTGATCTATGCCCGTCGTGATAAATGCGCGTCCATAAGGTAAAAGCGTTATGGGATCAAAGAGAAAGCAACCACTATCTTTATCATCAAATTCAACAACTTCCAGAGGCATTATCGCTTTATCGCGAGGGTAATGCGTCCTAAATTGTTTATTTGCCGCCGCTTGTCCTTTATTTCGTAGTGTAATTTCAAATGCACCAAATGAGTCCTTTATTCTTCGCTCAATTGATGAGCGACTAGGCATATGATTTAAGAAGTTATTAGGGTCTACTGTGCGTAGTTTTATTTGAAGCTCACTTTCAAAATCTTTGGCTTTTATTCTTTTTTGTTTGTTTTTATAATAGTCTTGGATCAGCTCTTTAAATTGTTGCTCTGCCTCATTCGACCATCGGTGGCCTCCTATTCCTCCTCTGTCCCTAAATTTAGGGAATGCTGCTCGTTTATCACCTAACTTTTCTATTTTTAGGGAGCAACTGTATAAGGTTGATAATTTTATAGGCGTTAAATCTTTAGCCTCTGTAACTAATTTTGCATAATCTAGCTCAAGCAAAAATGTTGGCCTTAAGCTTGAATAGCCTAATTCACGTAATTTTTCGATATAAAATATTTTTTTAAGTCCATTTTCTCTGGTTGCGTCACTTAATGCGTTTACTGGCACATTAAGTTCCTTAGATAACTCATCTGGATTGAGCCCTTCAGAGAGCGCTTTTTTCGCTTCTTCTAGCGAACATGGAATGAGTTGCCCCTCTCTGTATTCTTGAAGGAGTGCTAATAGCGTGAAAGGTCTTGTGTCCCTCGTGCGCAAGTTTTCAAGCAAATATGATTGGTCATAAATTTCAACAATTTGCGCAAAACATGCGCCATGTCGAAATACCTGTCCAATTTCAAATGCAAAAGAATCATCTCTGATAGGGGTATTCATGATTACGATTTCCACCAGCCAGTAGATGAATTCTCACTGCCGAAAAAAAGCTCTTCTAGGTGGTCTTGTCGCCAAGGGGTGATTTTTGTATTCGCACTAAACGCTTCTACTATTGGAAAAAAAACCTTCCCAGCCCAGGCTGCTGAGTAAATTACATCTAATGTAAAACCGGCTTCAAAGAGGGCTGTAAGATTCAGTGCCTTGTGTTTCGTTACGTGGCTCTCCAAGCGTTGGATCAACTCTTGTGGAATATCCTCCCCTGCAAACCGATTCATGTTAATGAGGTGGTGACGCACTGGGTGGTTGAGTGGCTTTTTATCTGTCCAGACTAAATACTCCATCCTAAACGCTTCAAACCTTTCTCGATTGTGCTCAAGCGTTTGTTGCTTTGAATGCGTTAAGAAACGTTCTGTTTTTATTTCGATTACTAAGATTTGGCCAGATGGACGTACAGCAAGAAAATCTGGATATATTTCGGAGCCAAATTCGGCTTCTAACGTTTTAAATGGTTGTTCTTTGAATTGCCTAATTAAGCCGAGTTTTTGGCTGTATTCAAGCGCTAAAAGCGCACATGCTTCTGTGCGACCTTGCGCCCCCATCATACGATTCATTGCTGGGACGATTTTCTGGTGATATTGCGTATGCTTTGACTGACCCTTATTGGCCCTGACGGGCGGTGTTTTAAATACAACGGCTAGCCATGCTGGGGTACCCATTTCAGGTGAATTCACTGTTTCCATTGGAGTATTCCTTTTGGGTAAATTTTCTTGCTCCTCTTTGCATTCGATAGACGAATTGATTGCAGCTTTTTGTCAATTTATTGACGAAAAGGAGCAACCTCGACTCTTGAAATCGATAGCAGTTTTGATGAGGTTGGATTGACGCCAGAAGGAAAGCTACGGATACTGAGTTTTCGAGAAGCAGTATCTGTAGTTGCTTTGGCGCCTAGCCCTTCGGGGCTAGGTTTGCTGATTGAGCTAAGTCATGGTGTGCTCTCCAAACTAGAATGCTGTGCAAGCAAAGATGTTCGGTTATTGCTAGATTTTGCGTCTATTGCAATGATCGCGGTAATGGCAGTAATTTGTGCGGTAGTGAGTTGCTTGAGCTTGTTTGCGAAGAGGATAGCTAGCGAGACTTGCTCGAAGGTGGCGCCAACTGCGAAATCGCCCAGCTGACTGTCGGCAAGAGCACAGTTGTAGAGCAAGACCGTTTCCTCGCTACTCAATTCAAGTTGAGTTGCAAGTTGTTTGATGAGGCTGTCGGAGTTTGGTGGTTTTTTTCGGCCAGTTTCGATGCGGGAAAGTTGGCTGGGATCCATACCTATGCCATGGGCGACCGCCTTCTGGCGCATCCCTTTTTGGAGCCGTAGGCAAGTCAACGTGAATCCAAAAATCATTTAGGCTACCTCCTGATGGAAATAGTCTAATATAAATTATTATTTAGCGCAATAATACCCAGTATATAGTATATCTAAAATGATGCTTTTGTCAAGTGCGTTGGTATTGGATTTTTAAAAAATAAATATTGGATAGTTTTAAGGTATGAAGCTATTTATTTTATTAGTTTTTTGCTATTTTATTCCTGATTAGGTCTCTTACTCTTTGTGCACGGCAAAACTCGTATATGGGATTGCAGTCATTGTTCGCACCAAACCAGTTTGAAAGTAGGAATTCTCATCGACTGCGTTTTGATCCGGTGCGGCTTTTCATTCGAAGCGCTCAAGTCTTGGGCAGAAAGCGCTTTTGTTCCGAAGTGGTGGGGAAATAGGGATTTTAGCACCGAGTTCAAGCCCCCAAAGGTAAGGCAGGAACGGATATTGGTGCATTAAAGTGGCTGAATGTGATGCTGGGGAGGGCTTAAAAACGGAGCAATCCGGCACTTACCATGCATTCAAATACAGTAAATATGCA
Source organism: Iodobacter fluviatilis (assembly GCF_900451195.1). Lineage (NCBI taxonomy): Bacteria > Pseudomonadati > Pseudomonadota > Betaproteobacteria > Neisseriales > Chitinibacteraceae > Iodobacter > Iodobacter fluviatilis. Next base: position 268,481 of record NZ_UGHR01000003.1, on the reverse strand, counting down.
GGTCGCTATTTGGCAAAAATGCAGCGCCGATTTATTCGGCGTTTGATTTGTGCGCTCTTATTCCCCGCATGCATGTACGCCATGCTCATTGTTAAGCTTAGTCCACGAGGGTGATTAACTGAGCAAGAGGCATAATCAGGTTTCCGTGAGTTGGACCAATGAATCAGCGATTTGAGCGTTTTCTGCATCTAACTTACGAATATAGCGATTGCACGTTGTACTCATTGAAAAGCTGGCGCAAGCCGAACGAATAGAAACTGCCTTAGTTTCAACTGCCCATTGAGCCATCTCGCGATACTGATATGGTTTCATCACTTTTTTGACATGGCCTCCTTGATAATATCCGCCTGCATTGGGGCTTCGATATACATCTTTTAAAGGCGCTTATTTTCGTCCTGCAGCACTTTCATCCGCGTCATGATGGAAACGTCCTAGTCGGCAAATTTAGCTCACTATTTGTAGAAAAAGGCGGAACTCATGCCTTACTTGCGGCACAGATCAGGAATGGTCGAGCCGGCTTCCGCTTGCTTGAAAATCGCAATAATCTGGCTGTCAGAATAGCGTGCTGTATTCATGTAGAACTCCCCAAAGACAACGAGAAAATTCTACTTAAAAATATGCTGATTTTGTGTGTGTGGAAGGCGGGCGCGCCTCACGGCAAATAACGAAATGAATTTTCAAAAATTTACAACCAGTAACATAGTAGTTTAAAAATACAACTGATTATTTACTATAGTTAAAATTTTTTTGACAGCTATCAAGTAAATATTTACACTGGAAAAAATGACAAATACTGACAAAAAGCAAAGAATTTTAATTGTTTGTTAGTAAGCACTTTAATAAGTATTGCCATGGGTTTAGTAAGTAAAGTGGCAATACTGATAACCGGGTCCAGATTCTATGCCTTCCGGGCGTAGTGATGGCTGGTCGCGCTCAGTTGCCGCGGCCAAGGCTGCGCATGCAGCCCATAATGCAACTAATTAAAACAAAGGAAATTTATTATGCAATTAAGCGAAGACGATATCCAATTCAGCCCAGCTCAAGCCGTTGTTGGCCCGCAGCACAAGCTATTCTAAGCCCGCATTAGCGGACTTGCAGGGAGCTTTTGCTCCCTGTTTTTTTTGGACCTTTCTAGGATGTTCGATGAAGACAGTAGGGCAAAATTCAACAAGCAAGTTATTGCTCATTGGCGATGGATTTTCTGCATTTGGTACATGGATCGACTTCATCGCGATCTTGACCTTATCTGCCTACCAGTACCATGTAAGCTCTATAGAAATGGCAGTAGTAAGTGCGGCAATGCTTTTACCCGGCATACTATTAGCCCCGGTCATCGGCCGCATTTGCGATCAGAGAGACCCTAAGCAAATACTGCTGCTCTCCATCATCTTTCGTGTGCTCTGCACCGCTGGCGTATTGTTGCTACAAAACTTCGGTGCATTTCTGATACTTATCAGTTTGAGATCGATATTTGCCAGCGTAGCACCACCTGCAATCAATGTAATGGCAATTCGGTCGTTAAATCAAACAGCACTGCCGAAATTTTACTCCGTTCTAAATATACTCAACAGCGCAGCCAAGATCATAGCGCCTGCGCTAGGTACCATATCAAGTTCACTCTCAAGCGAAGCATTCGCCTTAATCATGTCTGCTGTGTTCTCAAGTGCATCGTTTGCCGCGTTCTCAATGGTACGCACTCAATCTGTTTCCCGCCAAGACGAGCAGAGGCACTCAACCACAAAAGAAACTAGCATCACAACGATGATGCCATTCTTGTGGATTGCGGGCTCTTATGCTTTTTTTGTTTTTATGGTCAACAATCTTGTGCCCGTTGCATTGGAGCGCTCAGGATTCGACAAATCCTTACTAGGAATTTTGATCAGTTGTTCTGGCGCTGGAAATATTCTCTCTGGAATATGGCTAGCCAAAAAATCAGCTACAGGGATTAGCTCATCATTAAGTGGCCGCCCCTCTGAAACATTGACACCGGCCCTGTTACAAGCGTTGGGTTTTGCTGTTATTGCTTTACTACTATGGTCAGAAATAAACCACAAAGCCTATATTTTACCTGTCGTTTTTTTCTTCATTGGTACTGTTAGTGCAAGATATGCAATTGCATTAAACATTCACATGTCTACACACCATGGGCATTCAATTGGTGCTGCTTCCGGGGCTCTTCAATCAGCACAAAACATCATGATTCTACTTGCCCCAATGCTAGGAGCAATCGTACTTGATAAAGCAGGCGCTGCAGGTTTATTCGCTACCGCAGCTGCAACGGCTTTTCTGCTCTACGCCTTATTTATCGCCATGCAAGCGCTAGGCATGCTCAAGTTCCAACATTCAAAAGCTTAAAAAGTCAGGGGAGATAAAACAAATGTTACTGCAAGAGTTCGTTTTTGGTGAAATATCAATTGAGCGTTTCAAAGCTGAATTTCTCGACAAGCAACCACTGCTTATCAAGGGAGCCAATCGCTTATATGAACACGTTAATATGGAAAGTATTGATGACCTTCTAAACGCAAACGAAGGCAATATTCACGCATTTACTCGTGTACTGATTGGCAGCGAAGACCAAGTAATTCATGCTAATCCACTCTTCTTTGCTGAGACCCAAAAAACGTTCATTGATAAGCAATTTCAACTCGGAGCAACGATCAAGGTAGAAGATTTCGAGTTTCGACACCCTCTAATGGCCAAAATATGCCGTGCTTATGAAGCCGAGTTTGGGGGAGACACCTACGCAATGACATTTTTAACCCCTCCCAAACAACAAGGATTTGGTATCCACTTTGACCCTGTTTCATCCTTTATAACGCAGCTTTCCGGACGTAAACACTGGAAAATATACCCTGAGCATACGTCTTTTCCCACAAAAACAATGAACCGACCTCTGGCTGGAGTTCCGATGCCAGATCCGCTCATTGAAACGGTTATAGAGCCCGGTGATTTGCTCTATATCCCCGCAGGCTTCCCACACGAAGCAATGTGCACTGACTCACATTCTTTACATATGACAGTAGGAGTTGGCACTCATCGCCCTGTAGAGCTTTTGCAATATGCTCTACAGGAGCTACTAGAACAGTACGTTGAACTGCGACAACCTGTTTATCCCACCGCCCCAGATTTTAAAAACCGCATAACGCTTGCACGTGATGTTTTGGCAAACGCGGTATCCGAAATTGATGTGGATACGTTAATTTCCAACTTCAAAATCGCATATAGTGCAAACCGAATTGATGCACAAAAGTATGGGCTTGCCAATTACGCGAAAGCTTACCAGTTGTGCCCAGATAGTCTGGTTCGCTGTGTACCACATAAGCCATCATACATTGAAGTTCATGGCGATAAGCTTTGGATTCGAGCCTCATCAACCATTCGACCTGGGCGCCCTTTACTAACAGCCCCACCACACATAGAGCTCCCAGCCATAGCAGAATCTGAAGTTCGCCAGCTACTTACGTCCACAGTCCCCGTCACAGTCAGAGAGTTACATGGCGAGTTGGACCTAGCTTCGAAGGTTGTACTTGCACGAAAATTTTCAAACATGGGACTTATTGAAGTAGTTGATAGTTCTTTGGTTGAACACTAAATTAAACGTCGATGGGAACAACACTCATGAAGCTATTTACCGGTGAAAAAGGATGGAAAACCTCTTGGCTTTCTACTGTGAAAGCACATCTACACACCAGCACTCTCGTTGGCCTACCTCTTGAGAATTTGCAATTAGATTTCTTTCCTGATACAGACCAGCTTCTAGCCGACATTCTTGATGTTTTCAAGCGGAACAGAGCAAATCTGGATATATCACGTGGCTACCAGAATGGTAAGAGAGTGGAGTCCCATCAGCTTATCCTAGATGAAACATGGACCAGTATCATAGAAGCCTGCCGTAGCAACAAGGTCATGCTAAACATTTGCCAGTTACAGCGAGAAATTCCCTATATTGGCGAGCTAGCAGCAATGCTGTCAGGGGCACTCTGTTGTAACGTCCGTATTGATGCTTTCTGTAGCGCAGAGGGTATGGCAGCAACCCCGATCCACTATGATTATGACAACGCCTTTGTAGTACAAATGGTAGGCTCAAAAAATTGGCGCTGCTATGACAACCTTGCCAAGGTACGCTTTCACTTTGGCGGCTATCAAGTGGATCCATCAACTGTCGGTCCCAAACATCTCGAAATTGTAATGAATCCAGGCGATGGAATTTTTATCCCAGGCGGAACACTTCATGAAGCATTCACTACTGATGATATATCAGTACATCTTGCCATTGATCTTGACCCGATCCTCCCAGTAAAAGCAACTGCATCGTGGATGACAGGAAAACTACTCGCGATAGGGCAACTCGGTGATGCCCACCACGAACTGACTCTCGATAATGTAGAAGCTTTACGTTCTCATGCCATCGCAGAGTATTCCGGCATGACAGCAGAATCTATGCTGTATCAGAACCACACGTATCGTCTTTGGAGCCAATCGACCTACATTCGCATACCGTGGAAGCCGCTTGATCGCAATACAAAGAGGACTCAATCATTTTGCCTCGCTCCAGGAGCAATGTTCCGCATGGCTTCAGACGAAGAGGCATTAAAAATTGAGTACGCCACCCACGTCCCGGCTGCAGCTACCGCTCATAGTTGGACCTTTTTACCAGCATCAGCCAGCTTACCGGTCAACATTCAACCAATTCTAGAAACCGTTATACAACAGTCGCACGGCTTCACACTGGAAGATATAGATAAGATGATCAACCCTGACAGCACACATGTCCTTATGAATGCACTAGGACGAATGGGTATCATATATCCCTATTCACCATCGAACCGGGGCTGATACTGTGGAATCAATATATGGCCCAAAATATATCATCAACATAATTTGAGAATAAATAAAAATATATATATTTCATAGAGTTAATAAAAATTGACTCTATATCCCCTAACTAGGCAAGGAGTATTTACATGCAGGACGTACGCTTTGATAACTCAGCTGACTATTTCGTGGATTGGCTCCGCAAACCAATTAGTGATAACAAATTTGAGTTTCGAGCCATGTCCTCACAACTTCACTTTACGTTGAACTTAGTATGGCTAGATAGTTTTCTGAGCATGCATGAAGGGATGCTCGATACGTTAGTTAAACTGAATCTCAACGGAAAACCACTTGATGTACCAGTACGGGGAGCGGTGCCAAGCCAGAAACATTTTTTGGTGTCAGCTTTGCGCGATGGAGCAACGGCAAAGATTGAGCAAATGGAGACGATTCACCCCAATGTTTCACTCTTTTGCCTAGGGCTAGAACGTGGTTTATGTGCAAAAACCTCCGCAAAGATATTTATTACACCTAAAGGGAATGCCGGATATCCTCCCCATTTGGATTCCACTGATGTTCTTGTAATTCAACTAAGCGGCAGAAAATGCTGGAGCATTTTTGAGAAAATAGTAGAGTCACCGATCAGCGGAATGTCTAGATTGATGACTGAGCAGGAAGCCAAAGCACACTCCGTTGATATTATGATGAGCCCAGGTGATGTGCTTTTTGTGAGTGGCGGCGTAGGCCATAAAGCAGCTTGTAATGAAGACCATTCCATGCATATCAGCATCGGGATTGAACATCTTACGGTCTACGACATATTGAAACACCGCCTTCACGAATTAGCCATCCAGTTACCTGAATTACGAAAAAAAATTAACACAGAAGACCCAAGTACTGTTCAAGAACTAATCGCGGGTTTAAATACATTCAATATTAAAGCTTTTGACGACCGTAGCCCCTTAGCTGCTATTTCACATGTCCGACGAGTGATAGCTTCTACCCGTCCTTATCACAAAGACGACTCTCTAGCCTCAATACTAACGCCACCAGTTGTTGACAAATCAAGCATTATCAGTGCAGTACCATGGCGTAATACAGAAGTAGTTGACTCTGCGACTCGTATTCAGGTTTATGCAACTGGTACAGTGGGAAATCAAACACCGCTATCAGCACCTTCTCTCAACCTACCTGCTTCTGCCAAACCAGAAGTAGAGGCTTTACTTAAGACACAGACCCCCATATCTCTCGCGAACCTACCTGGCTCATTAGATATAGAATCTCGTGTTTTAATAGCTAAGTCGCTTTTACAAATGGGGCTTATCGAGTTACATACAGGTAATCCTCCCACAAAACCAGTTCATTTTTAAGTAGGATTTTCTCTTGGTCTTTGAGGCGTTCTACATGAAAGCCGTGGGCAATTGATAATGCCAGATTATGTTGATTCTAAAGAAGGTCGAAGCAGATTTGACCGTTGCTGACCTGTACCACGAGAACGGCATGAGCTCTGCCTCTTTTTACAAGTGGCGTGCTAAGTTTGGGGGTATGGGCGTCTCAATGATGACCCGGATTAAAAAACTGGGGGACGAAAATAATTGTCTTAAAAAGATGTATATCGAAGTCCAAATGCATGTGGACATTATTCAAAGAGCCCATATCAGTGTGAATCAGCGTGCAAAGATTTCCAAGTGTCCGGGGTAAACAACATCCAATAGTTTCCACACCGGTTGTGTAACCGTCCGGTATTTTGCCGGAGAAACCTAGGGTGTTATCCATGGACTCCATTACCGAAATTCGGCGTTGCCATCTCATCGGTCACGAGAGCATTTGTTTCATTGCCCTTGATCTTAAATTCTTCCGTCCTACGGTGTGCAAGCACCTTAAAACGACCGGGGCATCTTCCTATCTGCTTGCTCGACAGCCTCAGTCCAAACTGGGCCGGATTTCAAATTCTCCTAGAGCAATGGCTGGAAACAGAGTGGCTCATTCCTGTCCAAAGCTCAGCGCAGAACCGCATAACGTTGCAAATTGAGGGTGATACCGAGGCTAATGAAAGCACTCAGCGTTTCGTGAAACCGTGGAAATCCAACAAAGTAACACTCTGTAATAAGCAGACCTTTGTCCCGCTGGTCTTTGCGCTAGGCGAGGTTTGTTAGTTTGACTGGTGCTATGAGCAAGCCGAAATCAATGGCGTATTTCAGACCATTAAAGTGGCCCATTTCCGCTTAACCTATAGCCGGCAATGCTTTGTGGTGGCCTATCCACGGGAAACCCAAGAGATGGTCTTCTATGCGCATGATCGCGCCTTTGCCTTCTTCGGTGGTGTGCCGCTGCACATGGTATATGACAACCTAAAGTCCTCACAACCAACCAGTCCTTTCGGGAATGGGTGACGGGATTCGGGGAAGTCAAGGTGGCAACAGTACTGCTGGACCGGATAACGCATCATTGCGAAATTATGGACATAGGAAATGATTTGTTCAGGTTCAAACAGCGTAAAAAAGAGGGGAGACAGGTAACTGTAGTCTCTACCGTAACCTCCCAATGTCCAATAGTCGCCAAGATACGCGTTCCGTAGATAATTAGCTCTAGGTAGACCGGTACTTCTAAGTGGCCTGAGGCGGTACCGAGGAATTAGGTATATCGCATTAGCATGATTTTTAGGGTGGCCGATATAGCTTAAGTAATTCAATTAAATTGCTCTTTGAGTCTGGATGAGCGTTGATAAGTAATACACAACCAGAGGTATAAAAATCGTCGGCGCACCTCTCCGTGTTTTGCAGAGATAATTAATGGTTTTTGAAAGGTTTATTTATTGTTGCATCTATTTCGATAAGGAGGAATGGATATGGATATGCCCGAAGATTTTATAAAAATGAAGGGAAATCGTGAGGTAATGGTGAAAATCTATAAAATCACACCGATTAGAAGATTTCAATGCGTGCCTGGCCGGCCTGTTTATGGTCTATATCATCCACCGTGTACCCATCGAGCGTATCAATTTACTGCGCAAAAAAAGGGTACTTCAGCGCCAATTTTTACATTTTTCACAGGACATGCCGTTGGAAATGAGTTGCTAGCTTTACTTAAATGCTCGCTCCCCCCACTTGAAACATGGGAAATGGATATTGGATCGCAAATTGGTAAAGGTGGAGGAGATGGTGGCGGTGGCGGTGTACCTTCCCTGCCAATTGACCCGTTTAATATAGCGTTATTACGTCTGCTGAATTTGTTTTTTCTTCGCCATAAATTTGACCCTTCAAAGCCAACTGGCAAAATATTTGAAGAAATTAATCGTGCTCCTGGGGTACCCCTGTACCGGGGAGCAAAGCAAATTAATTCAGTCCTCATTCGTTTCAATGAAACGTCAGCAACATTGGTTGGCTGGCTGACCTCACAAGTAAATGCTGCACGTATTCGCCCTTATGATTTTTCGATTTTACACAATTATTTGCAGGAACTGCCTTTGCCACTATCCGATATTAAAATCGGCAGCCCATACTAATTAAATATTTTTTAAGCGATGAATTTCTTAAATTAATTATTTATGGGGTTAGAACCTAACGCATCAAACATCACTGGTTTGTTGCTATACGTATGGGTGGGCATGTGGAAACAAGACTACAAATGAATCGAATCATCAAAGTTAGAGTCTAACTGTGATGACATGTGAGCTTAATTTTGATGATGGGCAGGTAGCGGGCAATTTGGTCTGGTGTGCAGCGGCAGGCTTTTTTAGGATGGCCCAAGTAGCCACAGGGGCAGGGATTCATAGCGGCAATTAGTTGAAAATCAGCCGGAAATTCGGTGGAGTGTGCCGCTCGGGCAATGTGGATTTTCTGGCTTTCTAATGGCTCACGCAAGACTTCCAAAACCTTTCTGTCAAACTCTGGTAATTCGTCTAAAAACAACACTCCGTGATGCGCCAAAGAGATTTCACCAGGCTGTGGCACACTGCCTCCGCCCACTAAGGCCACTGCGGATGCTGTGTGATGAGGGGATCTGTAAGCTCTGATCCCAAAGCGGCTGGCGTCCAGCCGCTCTTTACCTAATGATTGAATTCTGGCGGCTTCCAGCGCTTCCAGCTCGCTCATTTCTGGCAGTAAGCCGGGTAAGCGCTGTGCCAGCATGGATTTACCCGTGCCAGGAGGGCCAATAAGCAGCAGGCTGTGTCTGCCCGCAGCAGCAATTTCTAAGGCGCGCTTGGCCTGTTGCTGCCCTTTTACCTCGCTTAAATCGAGCATGGCTGGCGGGGCTCCAATCGCGACCGGGGTGGCAATGGGAAGTGGATCACTGCCGAGTAAATGCCTGCAAACTTGCATCAGATGATTGGCAGACAGCACGCTGGCACTGCTGAGTAAGGCGGCTTCAGCGGCGCTGTCTGCGGGAAGAATCAGCGTCCTGCCCACGGCTTGGGCGGCCCAGGCCATACCTAGTGCACCACGAATAGAGCGTAATTCACCCGATAGCCCTAATTCGCCGGCGAACTCAAAATCATTCAGCTGCTCTAAAGGAAGCTGGCCACTGGCTGCCAGAATTCCTACGGCAATGGGTAAGTCAAACAGACCCGATGATTTGGGTAAGTCGGCAGGCGCAAGGTTTACGGTGATGCGACGGTTTGGAAATTCAAAACCACATACCGCCAAAGCAGCCCGCACACGCTCCCTGCTTTCTTTGACTTCTAAATCGGGCAGCCCTACCAGATTAAAAGCCGGTAAACCGTTGGCCAGATGGATTTCTACCAGCACGGCGCTTGCTTCTATTCCTATCATGGCGCGGCTATGAACAATGGCAAGAGACATTCAGCAGGCTCGAAGTGGATTCCTTATAGTGTAGGTAACAATACGACGATGAGTCGTGGGATGTTTGGGTTTGAGTATGTTTACGCGCAATTACACTAATCGATCAGCCGTTAGCCACTTGGATTTTCATCAGGACGGTACATGTTTTAATCATGGCATTGTAGGTACGCAAATGGATGCATCGTATGCTGCTTGAAAAATCGATTGAAGAGCAGGTTCCACTACCAGACTTCCGTAATTTTGGAGTGATGTTACGTATTTTGCTGCTGATCCACCTTGGCATGTTGGCTTACGTATTGCTGGGACTTTCTGCATGGGAGGAATGGCCGCTCAGGCTGGGTGAGGCGGCAATGTGGGTAGAGCCACCGCTGCTGGGCACTTTATTTGTGCTGTCTGTTGTTATGCCCTGGCTGAATTGTTTCTCTTACAGGACGGGCACTTTGGCTGTGAGCGCACTGGCTATGCTGCTGGTTTTTGGCCAGAGAAAAGTTTTGTTCTCTGTATTACAGCCTGCAACGGCCTTGCTTCCTGCGCTTCTGTTTACCATGATGTTGGTAGTGTCTGTGATGCTTTATCTGCGTTTACGCTGGAAATCATTGTCACCCAGGCTAACAGAAGCAAGATTGGCGGCTTTGCAGGCAAGAATCAGGCCGCATTTCTTTTTTAATAGTCTGAATGCGGTGCTGTCCTTAATTCGCAGCGAGCCAAGGCGTGCGGAGCAGGTACTGGAAGATCTGGCAGATCTGTTCAGGGTGGTCATGGTCGATAAGCAGCAGCTTTCTACGGTGGAATGTGAGCTGGAAGTAGCGCGCCGTTATCTGAATATTGAGGCCGTGCGTTTGGGAGACAGGCTAAAAGTGGAGTGGGATATCGCACCATCATCCGTGATGGGCGCCCTGCCCCCGCTTTTATTACAGCCCCTGCTAGAAAATGCGATTTATTACGGGGTAGAGCCCATTTTAGATCCTGGCCCGGTACAGATCAGCATTGCAGTAAAAGATAAACATATTCATCTGGGTATTAAAAATTCTCTGCCGCCAGCAGGGACGGTGAGCCAGCATAAGGGCAATGGAATGGCACTGCAAAATATTCGCCAGCGGCTGTTGCTCCACTTTGATGCTGAAGCCAATTTAAGCACTTACGCGAATAACGACTATTATCAAGTACATATCGTCTTGCCTTACCGGGAGATTCCCCATGGGAACGCCACTGCGCCTTTTTCTTGTTGATGATGAAATACCCGCCTTGCGCAGGCTGCAAGATGTGCTGGCCGACGTTGCTGACGAGTGCCCGCACGATGTGGTTGGTACCGCTACCAGCGGTATGGCCGCCCTTGCTGCTTTAGCCGAAGCTGATGCCGATGCGGTGATTGTGGATATCCAGATGCCGCAAATGAGCGGCATTGAGCTGGCTCGGGAGCTCAGCCATTTTTCACATCCGCCAGTGGTGATTTTTGCTACGGCTTTTGAAGAATACGGCGTGGCCGCTTTTGAGGTACGTGCTGTGGATTATCTTTTAAAGCCTATTCGTAAAGAGCGGCTGATTTCTGCTTTAAAACGGGTGCAGGACATGCGCACTGCCAGATCTCAAGCAGAGCCAGCCAGCCATGCCCGCACACATTTCAGCGTAACAGAGCGTGGCCGGGTGCACTTAATCCCTGTTTCGGATGCGTATTATTTAAAGGCCGAGCAAAAATACATTACTTTACGCACGCGCGATCGTGAGTATTTGCTGGAAGATTCTCTGACCCGTTTAGAAGAAGAATTTGGTAATCACTTTGTGCGTATACATCGTAACTGCCTAGTAGCACGCGACATGATGTCTGGCTTTGAAAAATCAGCAGTCGGGGGGAGCGAAGCGCACTGGCAGGTGATTTTGCGCGATTTACCTGAGCGTCTGGCTGTTAGCCGTAGGCAGCAGCATGTGATTAAAGAGCTTAAAAAACTGGAGAGTGAAGGCAGGTAAAGGGGCTGGAATACATCTTATGGTTGCAATGCTTTCCCCTTCCCTGCCGATCATTATTTAGGCCAAGCTAAATCCCAAGGCGCAGGAATGTTAGCTAGTTGTTCTTTCAGGTCTTGAAAGGCAAAACCTGTTTCCGGGGCTAGCAAGATGCGCTGTTGCTCCCCTCGATAATCAAAATCTAAAGCCCAAGCATGTAAATAGCCGCGATCCGCAGGCGTTCCGCCATAGCGCTCATCACCCAAAATAGGGCTGCCCAAGCTTTTAAGTGCCACGCGCAACTGATGGGTGCGCCCACTAAGCGGCCTTAGTACAAATAGCCGCTTAGCTGTTGCCTTATCTCCAAAGCTAAAAAATTGTGTGGTTGCTTTTAGCTCGCCCTCCCGGCATAAGCGCCATGATCCTCCCCTGCCCTTTTCCATTGCCCCCTTGATCCAGCCCTGTTTTTTAGATGGTTTTTTATCTGAAAGGGCTAGGTAATATTTATTAATCCGGTGCTCAGCAAATGCATCTCCAAAGTAGCGGGCTACTTCTGCATTTTTGGCAAAAAGCAGTAAACCCGAGGTTAGTTTATCCAGCCTGTGCACTGGCCAAAGTGGCATTCCACCTAGCTCATGGCGTAAAACCTCTACAAAGCCCGCTTCTCCATCTTCTTGGTGAAAAGACAGGCCTGCGGGTTTGATGGCAACCAGAAAATCGGGGTGCTCATAAGCAATAAGAGTGTGATTTGTATATAGGGGCATGCTTGGCTAAGGTAAAGAGATTACGATGAGAGACATCTTGCTAAATATAGGACGTAAGCATAATCAGATGCGCAAAAAGAAACTATTATGGCAAGCCATTTTAATCTCGATCCTTACCTGCGTGGCGGTCACTTTATTTGCTGCCTGGCTGGCCAGAGAGCAGGCCAAGGAAAATTTACAGGCATATCTGCAAGATGTGGCCGAGCAGGCGATGATGCGTAGTGATCGTGTGTTCACTTTAAGCGGTCTTTTTCTGGATGAGCTGGATCATTCAGCGCTAAATGATTGTAGTGAAGCCCATCAACAGCGTTTAAGTGAAATTGCTTTTGACGAGCTGTTTGTGCGGAGTGTTTTATATGCTCCCGACAATATCGTGCAATGTTCTGCTTCCAGCCGCCGGGTTTATCCGCTGCCTGCGTGGGACCAGAAAACCACTATGGGGCGCTCACTTTGGTTTGAGTTTAAAGGGCGTTTGCCTAAACCCTCTCTTTTGTATGGTACGGGTCCTCATTATGCAATGATTAATCCACTCTATTTAGTTGATATTTTGCCCGCACAGAAACGGGCGCTATATATCGAGGCTGTGCTGCATCAGCGGGTATTGGCCAGTACCAAAGGGGTAAGAGTTAAAACAGATCAAGCATGGTTGCAGCAATCCAGACTGAGCAAAAGTAACCCTAATTATAAAATTACAGCCTATTTACCCCCTGCGGAGCTACAACGTGCATGGCTCACTTACTTTAAAGACCTGCTGCCTTTAGGCATTGTGCTTTGCACCCTGCTTATCGGCATTATTGTCTGGCTGACCCGCCGCAGCTTTACCATGGGGCTGGAAATCATCGAAGGCCTGCAATTGGGCGAGTTTGAAGTGCATTATCAGCCGATTGTGGCTCTGGCTTCCGGAGAAGTGAGTTCTGCCGAGGCGTTATTACGCTGGAAAAGACAAAATGGCTCCAAAATCAGTCCTGATCTGTTTATTGGCTATGCAGAAGAAAACGGGCAGATTAGCCTGCTGACACAATTTGTACTGGAAAAGGTGGCCTCTGATTTAGCGCAGCTTGCAAATATGGATATTGCTGTCGCTGTGAATTTATCAGGGGAAGATTTAGCTTCGCCATTGTTTGTAGAAAACCTAGCGGCCCTTTGCAAAAAGCATCAGTTAGCCCCGAAACGTATCAAGCTGGAGATCACCGAGCGCAGCCTGGTTATGGGCCAGAACGAGATTGCAGTGATTACCCGATTGCGGGAAGCGGGCCATATGATCTTGATTGATGATTTTGGCACGGGGTATTCCAGCCTTAGTTATTTACATAACTTACCGGTAGATATCTTGAAAATCGATAAAAGCTTTGTACAAGCACTGGGTAGTGGTGCGGCAACGCATCATGTGGCATCGCATATTGTACAAATGGCGAAAGCATTGGGCTTGAGCGTGGTGGCAGAAGGAATTGAAACCAGTGGGCAGGCTGATACGCTTAAAGAAATGGGTGTGGAATGGGGCCAAGGATGGCTCTATGCCAAGGCGATGACCTATGCAGATCTGAAGCAATTTTTGCAGGGCCCTACCCCCGTATCGCTTAAACCGCTAAGCTTCACCCCTTTGTCTGAAGCCGTATGAAACTGACTTTAATAGCTGTTGGGCACAAGATGCCGGATTGGATCGACTCTGGATATAAAGAGTTTTCTAAACGAATGCCCCGCGATTTTCCGCTGCAATTGCTTGAGCTGAAGCCCGATAAACGTGGCAGTGGCAAAACGGCACAGCAAGTAATGGCGGACGAAGCCGAGCGCATTCTGGCTGCTATTCCGCAAGATGCCCGCGTTCTGGCGTTGGATGAACATGGAGCCAACTGGACGACCATGCAGCTGGCCGAGAAAATGAAAACCTGGCAAATTGATGGCCGCGAAACGGTATTTATTATTGGCGGCACCGATGGCCTTGACCCAAGCGTAAAAAAACGTGCCGACCAGCTATTACAACTCTCCGCCATGACCCTGCCCCATGGCATGGTCAGAGTCATCCTCGCCGAGCAGCTTTATCGGGCCGTATCGATCATCAATAACCACCCTTATCATCGCGAGTAATGCTTGGTCTTGCTGGATGGGTGGCGCCGGTTTTTGGCGATACCCATCACCCGGCCATCCCTTTATTCTAAAACCTAATATAAAAAACCATGCCAACAACCCAACTCTATCTTGCCTCTGGCAGCCCGCGCCGCCAAGAGCTGCTGGCGCAAATTGGCGTTCAATTCGAGCGCATCTCGGCCCCTGTCGACGAAACGCCTTTGGAAAACGAAAGCGCCAGGGATTATGTACTTCGTCTGGCTAAAGCCAAGGCAGAAGCAGGCTGGCAAGCCATGCTGGCACAGGGAAAAAATCCCCTGCCCGTTTTAGCCGCTGACACCACCGTGGTGCTGGATGGGCAAATTTTGGGTAAGCCGCTGGATGCCAGCGACGCTGCGGCCATGCTGGCGCAGCTCTCCGGCCGCAGCCACGAAGTGCTGACCAGCCTAGGTTTACGCACTAACACCGGCACAGAAGTGCTGTTGTCAGTCAGCTCAGTTACCTTTATGCCGCTTAGCCCTGCCCAAATCGCCGCCTATATTGCAAGTGGTGAGCCTATGGATAAGGCGGGCAGTTACGGCATACAAGGCACGGCGGGGTTGTTTATCTCTGATTTGCAAGGCAGCTTCAGCGGCGTAATGGGCTTGCCCCTGCACGACACAGCCACCCTGCTCGCCCGCCATGGCTTGGGTTTGCTTGCGGTTTCAGCATAAAAGACTTTAATTTTTGCCTGAAAGTTGGCTGGCTTTAAGCCTATTCACAATGTGCTTACAATATGACATTTGGAATAAATGATCTGCCTGATGTCAAATTTGGTCTCTACCTGACCATTTTCGTCACATTGCAGTTGGCCCCAGCAATAAAAAAAGCCCCAGTTGGTAATGCCGTTCACTTAAGGTATTGGTTTTGCTTCCCCCTTTGTAAAAGGGGGATTGAGGGGGATTTTCCTTTGGTTTTTTGCTTATTTAAGCTCAGCGTCAACTGCAAATCCCCCCTAGCCTCCCTTTTTCAAAGGGGGGAACTCAAGCAAAACGGCTTAAGTGAACGGCATTTGCCCTAGGTGGGGCTTTTTTTATTTAAATCAGATGGTGCCGTTGAGGTGAATCGAACACCCGACCTACTGATTACGAATCAGTTGCTCTGCCAACTGAGCTACAACGGCAGCTGCCTAACAGGCAGTACACAACAAAGTATAAGGCACTCACCGTTGGTCTGCCGACTAATCCCACCGTTAATCAGCTTACCCCTAAAACCTACACCGTCAGGCACCTATATTGCATTGTCATACTCAAGCAAAGAACATATTTTGCATGCAAGTGCTCAGGGAAAAAAGCTTTTAAATCAAAGGTTAGGAGCAAGAAATGAAAAACATGCAAAAGGGTTTTACCCTGATCGAATTGATGATTGTTGTAGCCATTATCGGTATCCTGGCAGCAGTGGCGATCCCCTCTTATCAGGACTACACCAAGAAAGCGAAATTCTCTGAAGTGCTGAGTATTTCTGATTCGTACAAGCAAGCGGTAGCACTGTGCCATGCAGATTTAGGCACTTTTACGGGGTGTGATGCGGGTACTCAGGGTATTCCGGCTGCGCCTGCGGCTACAACGGGGCTTGCTGCTGGCGGCACCATTTCAGCAGGGGTTATTACATTTACAGGTACTACTGCTGCAGGTGGATATACATCTGTTTTATCTCCTACTTTAAATGCAGCAGGATCTGCAATTACTTGGGCACAAACAGGCACTTGTCTGTCTGTAAAATACTGCCGCTAATAAGGTATTTATAGATGAGCTGGTTTGATAATAACTGGCTCATTTTTTTAAAATATTTAATTATTATTAAAAATGCTTAATTATTAATATAAATATTTGGAGTATGAAATGAGGAATATTCAACAAGGTTTTACTTTGATTGAATTAATGATTGTTGTGGCAATTATCGGTATTTTAGCTGCGGTGGCTATTCCGTCTTATCAAGATTACACTAAAAAAGCTAAATTCTCAGAAGTACTCAGCATTTCTGATTCATATAAGCAAGCTGTCGCATTGTGCCATGCTGATTTAGGCACATTTACAGGGTGTAACTCGGGTACACAGGGTATTCCGGCTGCACCTGCTGCTACAACAGGTCTCGCTGCTGGTGGTACAGTAGCGAATGGTGTTATAAATTTTACCGGAACTACTGCTGCGGGTGGATATACTTCTATTTTAAGTCCTACATTAAATTCCGCAGGCTCAGCAATTACCTGGGCTCAGTCTGGTACTTGTCTTAGTGTTAAATACTGCCGTTAATATTTATCTAAAACCCAGGCTTGCAATAAGGCAAGTCTGGGTTTTTTTATAAAATAAAGGGGATGGCATTGAGATATTACAATACGAAGTATGTTTTTTTTATACATGTATTTCTTATAGTGCTAATTCCATTTGTTTTGTACTTCATGTTTTTTAATAACCCTATTATGTTTGACGATAATTATTTTTTTAATGGCGTTGTTCATGATCAGTTTTTAAATAAATATTTTGATTTTTCTTTACGATGGCTGCCTTATGCAACATTTGAATGGACCCGCGTTGCTTTTGGAAATGATGTCATATGGCTTCATTTAGGAAACTCAATTATTCATGCCTGTAATGGTGTCCTTCTGTACATTTTATTAAAATATCTTTTTAAAGAAGTAATAAAGAGTGAAGTCAAAGGTTTATCTTTAGAAAATACCGCGTTTTTTGCAAGTTTAATTTTTTCCCTGCACCCAGCTGCTGCATATTCTGTAGCTTATTTATCACAAAGAAGTATGCTGATGGCTACTTTTTTTGCGTTAGCCATGTTGCTTTTGTTTATTAAAAGCATTATTTTTGAAAATAAATTATTTTTATACGTTTCAGCATTGTTGTATGGCTTGTCTGTGCTTTGCAAAGAAAATGCCATTATGTTGCCGAGCATAGCATTTATGTCAGCAATTTTAGTAAGAAAAGACGTTAAGAATATTTTGAAGTTTAGCTGGCCATATTTTTTAATGTGCACTTTTATTGCGGCTTATGTATTCTATGCTAAAAAAAATGAAATAGATCTGTACGGCTCAGCATATGAATTAGGTGCTCCGGCTATGTTTTCCCGGTTGGCATTAATTGATCCTGATTTTAACGTAAAACTAGCCTATCCACTTTCAGTATTTACACAGGCAGGTTTATTTTTTAAATATTTAATGATCTGGTTTTTACCTTCTTCGCGGTGGATGTCAATAGATATTTATGAAGTTTTTGCAACCAAATTTATATTATTTCCTCAGTTGCCTGCTGCCATATTCTATGTTTTATTTCCATTTCCATTTATGTACTTATTGAAAAAAAGAGGTTTACCGGGGTTGTTAGGCTTTTCTTTCCTTTGCCCATGGATAATGTTTTTTACAGAGTTTTCAACGATACGCATTCAGGAATCATTCGTTATTTATCGCAGCTATATTTGGCTTGTTTTTGTATCTTGCGCTTTGCCGTTTTTTTTACAAAAATTGAATGCTAAAAAATCAATTATATTGCTAAGTGCTATAGCCGTGCTGATGTTGCCATTAACTTTACAAAGGTTGGTTAGTTTTTCTCATCCATTATTATTATGGGACGATGCAGCCAGATTACTGGATGGAAAAGAAAACAGGCCTGGTGTAGAGCGTGTTTATCACAATAGAGGCTTGGCTTTTTTTAAAGAGAGACAATATATTTCTGCGCTTAATGATTTCAATAAGGCTTTAGAAATATGGCCGCAGTACAGCTTTGTTTACAATGACAGAGGAGCTGTTTATCTTGAAATGCAGGATTATCAAAAGGCGCTGGAAGACTTTAATCGGTCCATTTTATTAAAGCCAGATTACTTCAGACCCTATCTGGGTCGCGCTCGTGTTTTTGAGCTTCAGGCAAAGCCAGAGCTAGCCAGAGACGACTACATTAAAGCATGTACATTAGGCCTTACTGCTGCCTGTACCCGATAATTAGTGCACTTGTCGGGAAATACTTTGAGTTCACTTGTTTTATAAGCTGGCATGACTATTGCTTAGTACTCCCCCGTGAATGTTTTGGTTAAGTGAAACGCAGGGTTTCCTTCTGGAACATTATATGGGAGCGATAAATATGAAAAACATGCAAAAAGGTTTTACCCTGATCGAATTGATGATCGTTGTTGCGATCATCGGTATCTTGGCTGCTGTAGCGATTCCTTCGTACCAAAATTACACAGCAAAATCTAAATTTGCTGCTGCTTTAGCTGAGACAGCGTCACCAAAGACTGGTGTTGATGCTCGTATTGCTGACGGAACAGTTCCTACGAAAGAAGATATTGGTATTAAGCAAGCTACAGCCAATTGTACTTCGAATCTCTTGAATGGTTTTTCATCTTCATCGGAAGCTGGTACTATTGTTTGCACAATCAATGGTGGCCCTAAAGCTGTATCAGGCAAGAAAATTACTCAAACTCGTACTTCAGATGGCCAATGGTCTTGCTCTTCAGATGCTGATGCTGCAGCAAAATCAAAAGGTTGTGACGCATAATATTTAGCCTTAAATTCGTTAGAGGTTAGCTTAATAAAAAACGCACAAATGAATTTTGTGCGTTTTTTTTGAAAAGAAAAAATGAAAAAATATAATAGAATTATATTGTTTTTAGTTGCTTTACTGCCATTTGTATATTTATATCCCTATCGGCCATATGGAGCTTGGATAGCCGAAACAAGTGCGCTTATTTTGGTTGCACTTATGTTGTCATTCAGTAATGAAGAAAAAAATAATCGTAGCTTTATTGGCCCTGTACAGATTGCCTTTTTGGGGCTAATATTCTCCGCGTTTTTAAGTAAAATTGTCAATTCCCCATCTTATGACTCAATTTTAATTATATATGTGCTATATTTATTCATAGGGTTTTTTATAGCTCACTACATATATAATTTAAATGACAAAAATGAAGTTGTATATTTAATTGCAAAAGGTCTTTTTTTGGGAGGGTTTGTTAATTTTATTTTTTGTATTTCTAAAATGTCAGGTTTTTTTGTTATTTACTCTCAGTGGGTTAATGGGTTGCCTTTTTGGGTGCCACATATTAATGTAGATAGAACACCAAACGGTTTCATGTTTCAGCGTAATCAATTTGCAGACTACTTGTTTATGAGTGGTGCAGCAAGCTGCTATTTATATACCCAGGCAGAAATAAAAAAAATAACGTTTGTTGGTACAATTATTGCTCTTGGCTTGGCCATTTCTTTGTCTATGTCCAGAACAGCCTTGTTATATATTGCGATGGGATTTACCGTTGTCGCCCTATTGCATTTCAAAGGCGATGATACTAAAAAATTTAGTAAAGCTTTCTTATGGTTTTTGGCCTCTTGTATCTTCTTTCAGATACTTAGCCCATATTTGAATCAAATAATGGTTGAATACTTCCCTTTATTAACCGAGGGAAGTGGATTAAAGCGCTTGGGCGCTGGTGTTAATGATACGCGCTGGCCTGAGTGGCAAAAAGCCTGGCATACCTTCCTAGCAAACCCTTGGTTTGGTACTGGGGTGGGCACATATGCCGCGGCTAGTTATCAATTAGGCGCGCAGTTTCCTTATAAAGGCGGGGAAATTGTTTATCAGTTATTTGCACATTGCCATAATATCTTTTTACAACTGCTGGCAGAAACAGGCATATTAGGCGGAATCAGCTTGTTGTTTGGCACAATAGCTGTAGTATATGGAATTATAAAAAACAAACTGGATATCCATGCCGCCTTTGTACTAATTGCACTGTCTACCATGTTTATTCATAGCCAGCTTGAATACCCGCTTTGGTATGCTTCTTTCTTTATCTTATTTACTATTTTGGCGTCTACTGTAAAGCTGGACTTGTATAGTTACACATCAACAGCAAGGTCAGGTGTTAAATATATATTTCCAGCATTTATTCTTGTTGCAAGTATTTATGGATTATATTCGGTTGTAAAATTGATTGATTTGAATAATCGGTATGAAAGCGGAGCATATTCCGAAGCTTTAGTGAAAGAAAGTGTATCGCTCGGGGGGAATTTACTTGTTGAGGATATGGCTGATTTTTATACTTTAGCAATGCTTAGCCTAGACGATAGAAACTTGGACTATAAGCTTTATTTAAGTAGCAAAATTTTGAAATTCCGCCCTCATGCAGAAATGATATTCAGGCACGCTATTTTTATTAGTTATAAAAATAGGTCAGATGAAGGTGCGGCAATTGTGAAGAATATATTGGATCAATATCCACAGTTTATTGCTTCATTTAGAGAAAGTTTTGTTCCTCTTCAAAATGATCCGCGGCTAGAAAAGATAAAAATAGTATTGCAGCATAACTATTAAAAAATAGGCCATTAAATTAATATGTAAGCCATATGCTTTTGTAAGGCGCTAAGGATTCTTAGGGCTAGGCTTTTCATTTTTAATGAAAAAATAGGATACTGACTATTTGTGAGCGCTGAAATTCTCACTTATTTTTCTTAGATAGTTGTTGGAGTGCAATATGAAAAACATGCAAAAAGGTTTTTCTCTGATTGAATTGATGATTACTGTGGCAATTATCGGAATTTTGTCTGCAATAGCGATTCCCTCATATGCGAATTACCAAGCGAAAGCAAAGATGGCTGCGGGCTTGGCTGAAGTTACACCGGGAAAAACAGTAGTAGAAGTAAAGTTGAATAACGGTGAGATCATTACAAATGCAGCAGCTATTGGCTTAGCAGCTAATACCAATAATTGCGCAATTACTGTAGAAGTTGCGAATACAGGTATTGTATTTGTTTCATGCTTAATGACCAATGCGCCAGGAAGAATTTCTTTGGCAAAGATTACATGGACGCGTGCTGTTGGTGGTGAGTGGACTTGTGCGACGACAGGCATTTTGGCGGGCTTTGAGGATTTAGCGCCTAAAACGTGCAAACAGGTGTAATGGTTTAATAAGTTGTGGCACGTTGTGCTGAATGAGAAAAGTGATAACACACAATCCCGTATCTGTAATGAATGCGGGATTGTGTGTTTGACGCTGCTGATTAATCACTCAGTGCAATTGCGCTATTACTCTTATTGACCTTACAAAATAAATCATCAGCCCTTAAAAATCTCCCTCACATCCCTTGCACCCCATTCTGGGAAGTGTTTGCGCACCAGTGTGTTTAAATCTGCTTCAAAAGCGCGCCATTTGGCTAGCTCGTCTTGGTCGTCCGCTGCGGTGTGGGCCACGGCTTGTTCTATCATGCCGGCGCCCGCGGTGGCGTTGCTTAGGCGGTCGATGATGATAAAGCTGCCGGTGCCTTTGCAGTCTTTGTAGGCGTCGAAGACGACTGGGGCGTTGAGGATGATGCGGCAGTGGCCGATTTCGTTGAGCTTTAGCTCGCTGGCGGTCACATGCTCCATGCTGTTCACGTCTACGCGGTGGGTAATTTGCGCCACGCGGCCGAAGACGTTTTTACCGGCGAGTTTAAAGCCGTATTCTTTGCCGATGGTGAGCGGTGCTTCGTTCATCCAGACGATATGTGCATCCAGTGACTGGCCGATTTGTGGGGCGGCTTCGCTGGTTTTGACGATCATATCGCCACGGCTGATGTCGATTTCCCGATCTAAGGTCAGGGTGATGGCTTGGCCTGCAAAGGCGGTTTCCAGCTCGCCCTCATAGGTCACAATGGCTTTCACCTTGGCGGTTTTGCCAGAAGGCAGGGCGATGATTTCGTCGCCAGGGAAGACGCGGCCAGCGGCGATGGTGCCGCAAAAGCCACGGAAATCGAGGTTAGGGCGGTTGACGTATTGCACCGGCAGGCGGAAGGATTCTAAGCGGCTATCGCGGTTGATTTGCACGGCTTCTAGGTGCTGCATAAAGGTCAGGCCGCTATACCATGTGGCGCTTTCGCTAGCGGTGACCACATTGTCGCCGCGCAGGGCCGAGATGGGCACAAACTGAATGTCTGCGATGTTCAGGGATTTAGCCAGCTCTAGGTATTGTGCGCGAATTTCATTAAAGCGCTCTTCGCTAAAGCCGACCAAATCCATTTTATTGATGGCGATAATCACATGCTTAATGCCGAGCAGGCTAACAATATAGCTGTGGCGGCGGGTTTGGGTTTGCACACCATAACGCGCGTCGATTAGGATAACGGCCAGATCACAAGTGGACGCGCCGGTAGCCATATTGCGGGTGTATTGTTCGTGGCCGGGGCAATCGGCGATGATAAATTTACGCTTATCGGTGCTGAAGTAGCGGTAGGCCACGTCAATGGTAATGCCTTGCTCACGCTCGGCTTGCAGGCCATCAACCAGCAGGGCGAGGTCGATTTCCTGATCGGTGGTGTTAAATTTTTTGCTGTCTTTTTGGATGGCGGCCAGCTGGTCTTCAAAAATCAATTTTGAATCGTGCAGCAGGCGGCCGATCAAGGTGGATTTCCCGTCGTCCACATTGCCACAGGTAATAAAACGCAGCAGATCTTTGTTTTCGTGCTGTTTTAAATAGGCTTCGATATCGCTGGCGATCAGATCAGATTGGTGTGACATGTTTTATCTCTTTAAACCTAAATCTTGAAACACGGAGGACACGGAGAACACGGAGTTTCACTGAGAAAAACAGAGTTTGTGTGCTATAGGTTTCGGTTTATAAGGCGTACCGTTGGTTAAATCTAAGTCTCGTTTGAACAGAAGCGAGTGACGGGGGCATGGTTTTCTCCGTGCACCTGTTCTCGAATGATCTCCGTGGTTCAAGATGTGGGTTTGCTTAGAAATACCCTTCCATTTTTTTCTTTTCCATCGAGCCAGATGAATCGTGGTCGATCATGCGGCCTTGGCGTTCGCTGGTGGTGGTCAGCAGCATTTCTTGGATGATTTCTGGCAGCGTTTTGGCGGTGGATTCCACAGCGCCGGTGAGCGGATAACAGCCCAGCGTTCTAAAGCGTACCGATTTCATTTCAGGCACTTCACCCGGCAATAGCGGCATACGGTCGTCATCTACCATGATTAGCGTGCCATTACGCTCAACTACCGGGCGAACGTCGGCGTAGTAGAGCGGCACGATATCGATGTTTTCCATATAGATATATTGCCAGATATCCAGCTCTGTCCAATTAGACAGCGGGAAGACGCGGATGCTTTCGCCCTGGTCGATTTTGGAGTTGTAGATATTCCATAGCTCTGGGCGCTGTACTTTTGGGTCCCAGCGATGGTTTTTATCGCGGAATGAATACACGCGCTCTTTAGCACGGGATTTTTCTTCGTCGCGACGTGCGCCACCAAAAGCGGCATCAAATTTATATTTATTTAGCGCCTGCTTCAGGCCTTCGGTTTTCATCACGTCGGTATGCTTGGCCGAGCCTGAGCTAAATGGGTTGATGCCTGCTTTTACACCTTCTTCATTGATGTGCACAATCAAGTCAAAGCCGCATTTTTCTGCCATTTTGTCGCGAAATGTAATCATTTCGCCGAACTTCCATGTGGTATCCACATGCATCAGCGGAAATGGCATTTTGCCCGGAGCAAAGGCCTTGAGGGCCAGATGCAGCATTACGGCAGAATCTTTACCGATGGAGTAGAGCATGACCGGGTTATCAAATTCTGCGGCTACTTCTCGAATAATATGGATGGACTCTGCTTCGAGTTGCTTAAGGTGAGTCAGCCTTGCTTCACTGAGGGTAGTCATACTTTATCCGGGCAAAGAGCCGCTGCAAAACGCAGGTGAATATTTCGCTGCGCTTTACTCGGCTCTGAAAATAATGGGTCAGACAGACGTTGGGTGATAAAAACCCATGCAACGCTATATCCCTGCGAATTTACCGAAGTAATCCGCTTTAGCGAAGGATTTAATCGTTATATCTATATGGAGGCTTTGGCAATGATTTCTTTTACCAGTTCGGCATTGGTTTCTACTAGGGCATATTCATCTTGGCCGGGGATGCCCATATGTACATTGGGGTTGCAATAACGCATCTGGCTGGCAAAGGGCAGGCGGGCTGAGGTGTGAAATTCTTTGCAGCCGGTGGCGGCGACTAATTCGGCGATATTATTACTGCGTACCCCTGCTCCGGGCATAACGATTAAGCGATCGCCAGCCGCGGCTTGCAGCATTTTGAGCATGGCCGCACCCTCTGAGGCTGTAGCGGCTTGGCCACTGCTGAGCAGTCGGTTACAGCCAGTGGCAATCACGTCTTCCAGCGCTTTTAGCGGGTTTTGCGCCACATCGAAAGCGCGGTGGAAGGTGACTTGCATGGGGCTGGCCAGCTCGACTAGGGCTTTGCAGCGCGGGATATCGATATGGCCATTGGCCGTGAGTATGCCGATAACCACGCCATCTACGCCCAGTTTTTTACAGGCGATAATATCGCGCTGCATGACTTCGTATTCCAGTTCTGTGTATAAAAAATCGCCGCCACGCGGGCGGATAATGACATTCAGACCAATCCACAGCCGCTCTCTGGCAACGGCAATTTGCCCGTACGATGGCGTGGTGCCACCTTCAAGCAGATTGTCGCAAAACTCAACCCGATGCGCGCCACCTTCCTGGGCAGCCAAGCATGAGGTGACCGATCCGGCACAGATTTCCAGCAAAATATCAGACATATCAGCTTCCAAAAGAGAACGCCGCCTGTGGAGGGCGGCGTTGATAGACAGATCCTGTAAGACACGATGAAGCTTGAAAGGTTCGGGTGATGGCATAAAGCGCGAAGGCAGGAAACCTTGTATGGATCCTGCCTGCCTAGCTTGAGCGCCTGAAGGCGCTTTTTATGCGTATTTACGCAGCTTTTGCCGCAAAAATATTTGCATTGAGCGCGGCATAAATATTGCGTAAACGCCCGTCCATATCGGCCAGTTGGGTGCCGAGCTGTCTGTCCATTTCTTCCAGCTCTTCAATACGGCCTTCCAGTGTATCGGTGGCTTTATGGATGCGCTTGATGCTTTCCAAGCGGCGGCGTAATTGCAGCTGGTGTTCACGTACCTGTGTTTCCATCGGTGCCATGACCGCTTTCAGCCAGTTTTCAACATCGCGGTTGGCTACTTCAAAAACATAAAGCACACGGCTGGCAATGGTTTCAAAAAATTTGTGCGAGAGCTTGCCTTTGCTGGTGGTAAGCAGGGTGCTGATGGTATTGAAATGTTCGCGGAAAGATTTTTCCAGCCGTGAAATTTCTTTATGGTATTTCAAGGTAGAGAAGGGCGGAGGCGTGACATTGCCAAGGCCGTGTTCTTCACTAAACTTTTTATACATTGCCGCCATCATGGCCTGGATTTCTGCTACCTGTACGGCAGACTGGCTGATGTTGCCATTCACATCTTTAAAAAACTGATCCATGATGGCGCGCAGGCCGCCTTCACCAAAGGAAAACATGCTGTGTTCCATTTGATTGCGCACGGCTTCAATATTGCTTTTCAGCGCATCAATGCCCAGCAGGGATAATAATTGATTGGTTTGCTGGCTAAAAATGCTGCGCAGGGCTTGAAAGCGCACCAGACCTTGTTCAAATTTGCGTTTGTCGGCGTGGACTTTGTCCATCATTTGCCCGACCACATCCTGATTTTTACCACGCAAGGTGGATAGCTCGTTCAGCTGCTCAAGCACGCCACTGCGGCGAACGCTAAGGATGGAGCGCATGCTTTTAACGATGTCTTCCACTTCGGTAATGGTACTGTCGCGCACGATATCTTGCTTGGAAGGAAGCAGCTCGTTAGATAACGCTTCTTCTAGGGCTGTGAGGCGCGAGCGGGCGAGCAAATCGACATCCTGATTTACTTTGGCTACCAGCGCTTTTTGTGCCGAAATAGGATAAACGTGGCCAACAGGCACGCCCAGCAGTTCGGCGGTGGTGTTGATCTGGTGCTCGATTTCCGCTTCGATTTGCTCTGGGGTTTTTAATTCGTCCCACATGCTGTCGATTTTATTAAGCACGGCCAAGCGGCCACGATTGCCGCCTTTGGCAATGTGGGAGCGCCAGATATCAATATCCGAGCGGGTTACACCCGTATCTGCCGCCAGAATAAACAGAATAGCGTGTGCATTAGGCAGCAGATTAAGCGTCAGCTCAGGCTCTGTACCAATCGCATTCAGGCCCGGCGTGTCTAAAATGACCAAGCCTTGCTTAAGCAGCGGATGCGGGAAATTAATCACCGCATGGCGCCAGCATGGAATCTCGATCGTGCCTTGAGCGTCCACCGCAATCAGCTGATCCGGGTCTTCTGCATTATAAAGCCCATAGCTGGCTGCCTCTGCCACCGGGGCACGGCGTGTAAGGCCAACATGGCGAAACGATTCAAACATGGCATCAGAATCGTTGATATCCAGAGGAATGGTTTTCCATTCTTCCGGGTAGCGGCGGTATTCGCTGGTGGTTACATTCTGCGAGCGGGTTTCAATAGGCAATAATTGAATTGATGGCTCACGTGATGCATCGTAAAGCAGCTCAGTAGGGCACATGGTAGTACGGCCTGCTGATGAGGGCAGGATGCGCTTGCCATAATGAGCAAAGAAAATGGCGTTGATGAGCTCTGATTTCCCACGGGAAAACTCCGCCACAAACGCAATATTCAGTTTGTCTTCACGCAGTTTTTCGATCAGCTGGGAAATACGTAGATTACTTTGTGCGTCTTCTAAATCTTGCTCGGTTAACCAGCGTGCAAGCTGGCTGATCGCCTGCGTGAGTTCGGCACGCCAAGTGCTGTACGCTTGGAAATCCCCGACTAAGCGATCGCTGCCACTTGGGTCATTTACTGCCAAATCGTTTTGATGCAGATAATCGGTGCTCATTGCCATCTCTCTATTTGCGGTGCCCGCACAAATGCAGGCTTTGTAAGTCGTTCTATTTAATTAAATTATTAATGCTGGCAATGTGGGCAATAAAATGTGCTGCGTTGCCCCTGGCGTATTTGTTTAATTTCAGTGTTACAAATGCGGCACGGCATCCCTGCCCTGCCATATACAAATGCACTCAGCTGAAAATAACCTGCTTTACCATCGCTATCCACATAATCACGCAGTGTGCTTCCGCCCGCAATAATTGCATCCCCTAGTGTTGCTTTGATTGCGGTAACTAATTGCTCTGATTCCTGAGGATTTAAGCTATTTGCCGCCCGGTTTGGATTAATTTTTGCTCTGAATAATGATTCAGAGGCATAGATATTCCCTACGCCCACCACTGTATGATTATCCATAATCGCAAGTTTAATCGCTATTTTCCGATTAGAGTTGGCTGATAGAAGATGGTCGGTATTAAATTGCTCTGATAATGGCTCCGGCCCTAGTTTTTGTAATAGCGGATGCGGGCCATTTTCTGTGGCTTGCCACAAGCAAGCGCCAAAACGGCGCGGATCCCGGTAGCGCAGCCGTTTTCCATTACTTAAAACCAAATCAAAATGATCGTGCTTTTCTGCAGGAAAAGCTTCAGTTAATACGCGTAAATTACCTGACATGCCCAAATGGATAATCAGTGTGCCGTGCTCAAAGCTAAAAAGAAGATATTTGGCACGTCGGCTCAGGCTAAGAATTTTTCGGCCTTCTAGCGTTTGTGCAAGATCGGCGGGAATGGGCCAGCGCAGCCTTGGCTGGCGAATAATCACACTTTTGATCTCTGCACCCTCAATATGCGATGCAATTCCTCGTCGTGTGGTTTCAACTTCTGGTAATTCTGGCACTTTGTCTTCCTGTGAGCGGGCTGAAGCCTGATCGGGCTAAGTGGTGTTCTGATGCAAAAATAAGGTATAAAAATGAATGCAGTTGTTTGTTTTAAAAGGGTTTAATGCTGTGTTTGTATTGTCCGATGTATTCATTCGCTTATTGCTTACTATGCGTTTCAAATAAAGTAAGCGTAAGACGAGCTATTACTATCTGAAATATCCGAGTTAATATGGAATGATTACTGACGTTACTGGATTGTGCCATGCCCGTCCCTTTCCGACACTATGCTCTTTGCGTACTTATCAGCGGCTTATTCTTGGGCGGCTGCGCCTCTGTGCCCGTTGCATCAACGTCTGGCACTGCCGCAAGCGAGCCCGCCGAAGCTGCAGGTGATGCTGAGCCTGTGAGGGATGAAAGTTTTGCTCCGGAATCCTTATCGCGTCTACCTTTAACTAATGATTTACTGCTGCGTTTTTTAGTCGCAGATATTTCTTTGCAGCGTGGCCGCACAGCGCTCTCTGCACAGACATGGTACGACCTTGCTAATCGCACGCATGACCCGCGTGTGGCGCGCCGGGCTACAGAAGTTGCGGTAGGGGCAGGGCAACTGGGGCTTGCTCAGGAAACCGCTCAGCAATGGATTACTGCCGCACCTAACTCGGTAGGAGCCCGGCAAATATTGCTGACTTTATTAATTCGCGCCGACCGGGTAGAAGAAGCTCGCCCGCATATCGAGGCTTTACTTGCTGCAAAACCGGAGGAAGCGCCTGCTTTCTTTATGCAAATGCATTTGCTGTGGGATAAAACCAGCGACAGAAAAGCTGCATGGCTTCTGACTGATGAGCTGACACAAAAATATCCGCAGCTGCCAGAGGCGCATTTCGCCCGTGCCGTGGCGATGGCCAACCAAGAGCGCTTTAACGATGCAATTGCAGAGCTGGATCGTGCACTGGCCAGCCGTCCCAATTGGGATGCGGTAATTCAGTACAAAGCTCAGCTTTTATCAAATCAATCGCCTGCGAGCAGCGTGGCATTTTTGCAAAAATCAGTAAAAGATAATCCGATGTCGTTGGTACTGCGCAACTCGCTGGCACGCGAGCTGGTTGCTGCTCAGCGCTTAGCAGAGGCAAATCAGGTTTATCAGGAAGTACTGAATCTGCAAGCAACAAATTTAGACGCATTAATTGGTACGGGTTTAATTGCATTGCAGCAGCGCGATTTGGATACGGCTTACCGGAATTTAAGCGCGGCTATTACACAAAACCCACGCAATGTGGATAACTTGCGTTATTACCTTGGCCAGATTTCTGAAGAGCGCTACCGTTTTGATGAAGCACTGAGCTGGTATAGCCAGGTAGGGGGCGAGTTTGCGCCTTCAGCTAAAAAACGCTTACCACGGGTTTATGCCCGCTTGGGCAGAATGGAAGAGGCGCGTAAAGCCATCGCCGCCTTGCCGGCAGACACTGAGCAGGCACGGATTGAGCATATTCAGATGGATGCTCAGCTGTGGCGTGAGGCAAAGGATTTTAAAAAGGGTGTGGATACTTTAAGTAAGGGCATTGCTACTTATCCACAATCGGCCGATTTAATCTACGACCGGGCTTTATTGGCAGATATGCAAGGCGATTACGCCCTGGCTGAAAGCGATTTACGCAAGTATGTGGCACTGTTGCCTGCCAATGCTCAGGGCATGAATGCCTTGGGCTATACCCTGCTGACACGTACCAGCAAGCTGGCAGAAGCCGAAAAACTGCTGGAGCAGGCGATTGCGCTCGAGCCAGACAGCCCGGTTATTCTGGATAGCTTGGGCTGGCTGCGTTATAAGCAGGGCAAAAAGCAGGAGGCAAAAGATTTGCTGCAACGTGCTTATGCAAAATTAACCGAGCCGGATGTGGCCGCTCATTTGGCAGAAGTATTGTGGCAGCTTGGGGATAAAGCCGAAGCAAAAAAAATCGTGGATGAGGCTCTTCTGGTGGATGCAAAAAATGAAACGCTACTTGAGGTGATTTCCCGCCTAGGTATCCGCTGATGCGTTTATGGCTGATTTTGTTGCTTTTATTAAGCGCCTGCAGCTCTGTGCCTCAGGCCCCGCGAGCTGGTTATTCGGCCAGTGGCAGGGTGGCATTAAAAGTCGCAAATGAAAGGCATTATGCGCAATTTGACTGGCATCAGCTGGGTGAAGAAAGCGAGCTTTCGCTATCCGGGCCACTTGGGCAAACGGCGGCAGAGCTGCGGTTCAGCCCTAGCAGTGCCAGCTTGCGTGATGCAAATCAGCGGGAAACTAAAGCGCACTCTGCTGATGAGTTAATTGCTGAAACTTTAGGCTGGCCCTTGCCTGTATCAGGATTGCGCTGGTGGTTGCGTGGCGAGGCTGATCCGGAGCTTGCAGTCACTAGCCAGAGTGATATTGAAAATGGTCGTCTGCTCTTACAATCAGGCTGGCGTATTGAAAGCACAGATTATCGCGGGCAGCCCAGTTTGCCGCACAAATTAACACTGAGCCGCAGTGATTTAGAAATTAAAGTTGTGATTACAGAATGGCAATGGAATCCTTAATGAGTAACTCCCTCGATTGGCAGGATTTTCCTGCTCCCGCCAAGCTCAACCTTTTTTTGCATGTTGTGGGGCGGCGAAGCGATGGCTACCACCTGCTGCAATCTGTTTTTCAGCTGATTGATCTGGCCGATACCATTAGCTTGCGCGTCAATGAAGGCGGAGAAATCCAGCATCTGAATCCCTTGCCTGGCGTGCCTGCAGAAAGTGATTTAACCGTGCGTGCTGCGCGCTTGCTGCAAAAAGAAACCGGCTGCAGCAAAGGGGTGGATATCCGCGTGGAAAAGCGTCTGCCTATGGGTGGAGGGGTAGGCGGAGGCAGCTCGGATGCTGCTACCGTAATGCTGGCGCTTAATCGCTTATGGCAATTAAATTTACCGCGCAGCAGGCTGATGGAGCTGGGTTTAAGCCTTGGTGCGGATGTGCCGTTTTTTATTTTTGGCGAATCAGCATTCGTAGAAGGAATTGGCGAAATCATGACGCCTGTGGCTACGCCCGACGTTGATTTTGTGGTTTTGCATCCGCAAGTTCATGTGTCGACACCACAAATTTTTTCTGATCCTGACTTGACAAGAAATACGCCGCCGATTAAAGTTCCGCACCTCAGCAGCGCCATCACCCAAAATGATCTGGAATACGTGGCCTGTAAGAATCATCCTGAAATACGCGAAAACATTACGTGGCTCAGCCAGTATGCTGATGCAAGGATGACTGGTTCAGGTAGTTGTGTTTTTGCAAGTTTTTCTTCACCCAACGAAGCAAACCGTGTAATATACGACCTGCCTAAAAATATGACCGGATATGTTGCTAGGTCATTAAGTAAGCATCCATTACATGAATTTGCCGAGTTTTAGGCAGTTTCATTAGGGGAGTCGCCAAGTTGGTTAAGGCATCGGATTTTGATTCCGACATGCGAAGGTTCGAATCCTTCTTCCCCTGCCAATCATTCTCAGAGAAGCGTGTAATTTTAAAATTACACGCTTTTCGTCATTCTGGAATACGGAAATGGCTTACGATAGCCTCATGGTGTTTACCGGCAATGCTAACCCCAAGCTTGCTGACAGTGTAGTTAACCACCTGGACATCTCGATCGGCCGTGCTACGGTTGGTCGATTCTCTGACGGCGAAGTGACCGTTGAGCTTCTCGAGAACGTTCGCGGTCGCGATGTATTTGTTCTTCAGTCCACCTGTGTACCTACCAACGATAATCTGATGGAAGTCATGCTGATGGTTGATTCGCTGAAACGCGCATCGGCTGGCCGCATTACTGCAGCGATTCCCTATCTCGGGTATTCCCGTCAGGATCGTCGCCCACGCTCTGCACGTGTGCCTATTTCTGCCAAAGTGGTTGCAAATATGCTGACCGTGGCCGGGGTAGACCGTGTACTGACCGTGGATGTACATGCAGATCAAATTCAAGGCTTCTTCGATATCCCCGTAGATAACATCTACTCGACACCTGTATTGCTGTCGGATATCCGAGAAAAGCGCTATGAAAACCTGATGGTTGTTAGCCCAGATGTAGGCGGCGTATTACGTGCCCGCGCCATGGCTAAGCAATTGGGTGTGGATATGGCGATTATCGACAAACGCCGTCCTAAGGCTGGCGTTGCCGAAGTTATGCATATTATCGGTGATGTTAAAGACCGTACCTGTGTGATTATCGATGACATGATCGATACCGCTAATACCCTGTGCAAAGCTGCGCAAGCGCTGAAACAACACGGTGCGAAACGCGTATTGGCTTACGCAACCCACGCTGTATTCTCGGGTGCTGCCGTAGAGCGCATTATGCAATCTGACCTGGATGAAGTGGTTGTGACTGACACTATCCCGGTAAGCCAGGCTGCACAAGATAGTGGTCGTGTACGTGTGGTATCGATTGCCGGCCTTTTGGCTGAAACGATGCGCCGTATCAACAACGACGAATCTGTTTCGTCCTTGTTTGTAGATTAAATTTTGGACCTCGGTCCGCTTGCTGTGCTGTCTGGTCGCGGACAGCACTTATTTAAATGCACCAAGCTTGGCCCTAAGGGTCAGCAAAGTGCTTATGGAGTTTTATCATGACTTTTGAAATCAATGCAGTAGCACGTGACGCGCAAGGTACGGGTGCGAGCCGCCGCCAGCGTCGTGACGGTCGTTTGCCAGCAATCGTTTACGGTGGCGATGTAGCCCCTGTAGCCGTATCTCTTGACCACAACAGCATGTATTACGCTCTGCAAAAAGAAGCGTTCCACACTGCCCTGATCAAGCTGAACATCGAAGGCGCTGCTTCCGAGCAAGTTCTGGTTCGCGCTGTTCAATATCACCCATTCAAACAACTGGTTCTGCACGTTGACTTGCAACGCGTAAATGACGCTACTGTTGTTGAATTGAAAGTGCCATTGCACTTCATCAACGGTGACACATGCCTGGGCGTTAAAATGCAAGGTGGTTCGATCAGCACTGTGCTGAATGAAGTAATGATTCGTTGCGTAGCTTCCAAGCTGCCAGAATTCGTTACTGTTGATCTGAGCGAATTGTCTGCATTGAAGACATCCGTTCACTTGTCAGACATCAAGCTTGCAGATGGTATCGAACTGGTATCGTTGGCTTCTGGTAAAGACTTGGGCATCGTAAACCTGAACGGCGCAAAAGCTGTTTAAGTTTTAAAGCTCAAAAAAACCCGCTGCGGCGGGTTTTTTTTCGTTTTTCATTTCTTGCTATCTGCTATTCTTTTTTGTCGGCAATAAATGGGGAAAGCAATGAGAGATGAAGAGTTATATTCCAGTCAGCATCATCTTCAGTCATTTGTCTGGAGCCCCCTAGCTTGGCTGGCCAGCTTACCGGTCATACCACCGCGGCATAAGGCAAAAGTGAATGGCGCGGCCCTATTACTGGCAATTTCTCTGCTGGTTTATTGGCTGGTTCCTAGGCTGGGTATTTCGCCGTTTCATGTCCGGCAGGATGGTTTGGATTACGCGCCATATTTTACGGATGTCCAAGTGTCTGCAAACCGTAAAGCCCCGCAAGGTATGTTTGTCGCACAGGCGGAGCTGGGCTTGCCTGGGGCTTGGGTCGCTTATACGCTGAGCCAGTATTCATCTGAAAATACCCAGCAATTAGTATTAAGGAATCACGCAGGGACAATTGCCTGGCAAGCCAGTCTGGATGTGCCCGCAGAGAGGGACGTGACAGCGGCAACACCTGGCCGCTGGATTGGGCGGTTTAAATTGATTCCTGCCAGCGCAGGCTGGGCATGGTCTGGTGGCTGGAGTATTGAAATAGAATCAGATCGTATTGCCTGGGGGAAAATTTATCTGGCCCCTGATGGCAGCTTGCGCCTTATTCGCCATGAACCCAATACTGCAGCAAGGGCCGCGCTCAGAAAAATGGGTGCATAAACAGCCCAGCTGACTTAATCATCGCAGACAGCTCTGAATCTGATTGTTGTTCTGTGCAAATTGTAAATCAAAGGACCGCAGGCCCCAGGGTATCATATAACCCTTTTCGCCCGTTTTTAAGAAAGACTATGCCGCAAATTAAACTGATCGTAGGGCTGGGTAATCCCGGCAGCGACTACGCGCAAACCCGTCATAATGCGGGCTTTTGGTGGGTGGATGAATTAGCCAAAGACTCGAGTGCCTCTTTGCGCCACGATAATAAATTCCATGGCTTAGCTGCAAAAGCCCGTCTGCATGGCAGCGATGTATGGCTGCTAGAGCCGCAAACTTTTATGAACCGCAGTGGCTTATCTGTGGTGGCTTTGGCGCAGTTTTATAAAATATTGCCCGCAGAAATCCTAGTGGTACACGACGAGCTGGATATCCCTGCAGGGCAGATCAAGCTGAAGCAGGGCGGCGGTAATGGCGGGCATAATGGCTTAAAAGATATTCAAGCCCATTTGGGCACGCCTGATTTCTGGCGTTTACGTGTGGGCATTGGCCATCCGGGTAATAAGGCCGAAGTGGCAAACTTTGTGCTCAAACCACCGCGTAAAGAAGAATTCGAAGGCATTATGGATGTGTTTATCAAAGCCCATCATGTACTGCCTAAAATGCTGGCGGGTGATATGGGCGGGGCGATGCAGCAATTGCATGCGGGTGTACAGCGGCCAAACAAACCTAAGCCAGAATAGTCTGTAAACGTAGAACTATATCTTGAACCACAGAGAGCGCAGAGGTCACAGAGAAAACCTTGTAATGTTTTTCTTCGTGGCCCTTCGTGTTCTCTTTTTCCTCCGTGGTTCAAGATTTGGATTTGATGTTTAAAGCACTTTAATATTTCCTGTTTTAGGATAAATAACAACCTATGAATCGCACTCCGGTCAATTTAATCAGTGGTTTTTTAGGGGTGGGCAAGACCACCGCCATGATGAAGCTGCTGGCTGCTAAGCCACAGGATGAATATTGGGCGGTGGTGGTGAATGAGTTTGGAGAAGTGGGCATCGATGGTGCCAGCCTGTCAGTGGCGGCAGATGGTTTGCAGGTTGCTGAGGTGCCTGGCGGCTGCATCTGCTGTACCACCAGCCCCATGCTGCGTGTGACGCTGACGAAATTACTCAAAGGTAAACGCCCTGATCGCCTGCTGATCGAACCATCAGGTCTGGGCCATCCGGCGGGGATTATTGATTTACTGCGCGATCCATTTTTAGCTGCTGCCTTGGATGTCCGTGCAGTATTGACTCTACTAGATGCGCGGCACTTACAAGACAGCCGCTATACCAGCCATGAAACATGGCGTGATCAGCTGCAATTGGCCGATGTAATTGTGCTGAGCAAGGCCGATCTGGCCGATGTCGATCAAATGGGTGCAGCGTGGAAAATGGCACAAGCGATGTTTCCGCCTAAGCTTGCCATTGTAGAAGCAGTGCAGGGCGTGTTTGATGCTGCTTTACTGGATTTAGAGCTGCATCCGGAGCCCTGGCCAACCGCCAGCACGCCTAACTTGCATAGTAATAATCTGCGTAAACGCGTTAAACCAGTGGCAGCCGTGGAAGAAGAGCTAGTCTGGCCGATTAAGAAATCCCATTCCGCCTTAGGTTCGCACAGCTGTGGCTGGATTTTCGCCCCAGAAACCCTCTTTTTCAGCGCCAAACTTGCTGATTTATTTGATGCGCTATCCAGCCCGCAAAGCTTAGGTCTAACGGGCCTGTCCCGCGCCAAAGGCGTATTCCATACCGAGCGCGACTGGTATCGCTTCGATTGGGTAGACGGCATGCCGGGCGCAACCACCACGGCTTATCGACGTGACTCGCGCTTTGAAGTGATAGTGAGCGGTGAAACCGTGCCCGATTGGGCTGCGATAGAAGCGGCTATCTTGGCCGCGATAATGTGAATTCCAAATCCAAATCTTGAACCACGGAGTGTAGGAGGGTACGGAGGTTCACTGAGGTTTACGGAGAAAACCAAAAAAACAGAAGGTAATTCTCCGTGTTCTCTGTGTCCTCCGTGGTTCAAGATTTGGGGTGTTAGTTGTTAGTTTTTATTTCGGCGTAATTCAATCGCATGGGCATATTTGATGTAAGACGCGACGGCTTTGCCTAGCGAGATCGCTAATCCATCGTGTCCTGCCAGAAAGCCCAGTTTAATCACATAATGTTTTAAAAACGAAAAAAGGCAATGAAATCCGGGCGTGAATGGGCCGACTTTTTTATTGGTTTTGGCAATAGTTTGTGCCTGCCATGTGCCGTAGAGGCAGGCTCGTTTAAAGATATCCGGATAATCTTTATAAGAATAATGGGTAATATGCGCGGGTATTTGTTTTAAAGAATTGCTTTGAATTTTGGTGTGCGCAGCGACAGGTGAAAAATCCACCTGTGTTTTATTAAAAATGCGCCGCACATAATCCGGATATTGCCCGGCAAAGCGGGTGGTTTGATTGCCGATATAATTGCGGCGGCGTGTTTCAATGGCGCTGACATTTTGCTGGCTTAAATCGGTGTTTTTTAAATAGGCGACCAAATCGTCTTCTAAACGCTCATCGGCGTCTAAATTCAGTACCCAATCGTGGCGGCAATGTGGCAGACCCACGCTGCGCTGCGGACCATCGCCCAGGAAGGGCTGTGAAATCACCGTTGCACCTTCTTGTCTCGCTAATTCCGCGGTGTTATCACTACTGCAAGAATCAACCACCACAATATCATCGCAAACCTGTTTCATGGAGCGCAGGCATTCAACGATATTGTGCGCTTCATTAAACGTAATAATCAGACCACTTATTTTTAACATGATTTGCAGGCGTATAAGGCTGTATTGAGGCTGCTATAATCTCCCGATTGGCTTGTTGCCCGCAAGGCTCTATTAACAATTTAGTACTTAGGTAAAATTTCTCCGCTGTGCTTGCCGTATTTCACATACGGGTGTTAGAGGCACTTCTTGCCGGAAACTTTTGCGTAATTACTTATGTCATTGTGTTTAATAGATCCTCACAATTTATGGATCCCCTATGAAAGTTAGCGGCTTTACCTTCCTGCGCAATGGCACTCTGCTTGGCTATCCCTATATTGAAAGTTTAAAAAGCTTACTTAGCGTTTGCGATGAAGTGGTCGTGGCGGTGGGTAAAAGCGATGACGATACTTTGGAGCGTGTTCGCTCTATTGGCGATGCACGGATTCGGGTGATTGAAACCACCTGGAATGAAGATATGAAAGACCGTGGCTATGTCTACGCTCAGCAAAAAATGATTGCTCAGTTTAATTGCAGCGGTGATTGGGCGTTTTATCTGGAAGGCGATGAAGTTATTCACGAAGAAGACGCGGTTAAGATACGCGCCGCAATGGAAAAGCATTTAGCCAATCCAGAGGTTGAAGCGCTGGTATTTGATTATCACCATTTTTATGGCTGCCCGGATTTAGTAGCAAAAAGCCCTGCATGGTATCGCCGCGCGCCAAGGATTATTCGCAATACGATTCGCAGCTGGGCACCCGATGGCTTATTTTGGGTGGTGATGCATCAAAATAAACGAGGCCGTTATCCGAATGCCGCTTTAGTGGGCTGTCCGATTTATCATTATGGTCATGTGCGGTCCAGCGAAAAAATGAATGAAAAAATTCGTCAGGTTTCCCGCTATTGGAACCACACACCCAAGGCGCACGTTTACAACCAAATTGATGCCAGTATTTTGCAGCCCTTTCATGGTAAGCATCCGGCTATTGTGCAGCCATGGTTTCAGGATTATGCCGAATTAGTCTTTACAGCTGATCCGCAATATCGCTTATCCAAACGCGAAAAACGTCATCGCTGGCAAATGAAAGTAGAAAAACTACTGGGCCGCGATTTAACTAAAAAACATTATCGACTGGTGGCGGCATGAATTTAAATATCACTCGGCAGCCGTTGCTGTGGTTTGCTTTTTTGGCAGGTTTTGCCATTCCTGTTTCTACAGCTATGCAAAATATCAGCGCGGGGGTATTAGTTTTATTCGCTATTTTTACGCCAGAAATTCGCCAGCATATTGGCAATGCATTGCGCCAGCCTTTGATTCAGGCCTGTCTTTTGATGTATTCGCTGTTTGTATTGGGCGTATTCTGGACCGATGCATCAATCAATGATGCGCTCGGCATGTTGCTTAAAATGCGGGCATATTTATTAGCGCCTTTGTTTTTTGCCGTATGCACCTTAGCCCCTGTCCGTCAGTATTTATTAGCCGGATTTGGCTTAGGAGCGGCGATTACCCTTGTGCTTTCAATTGGTAGTGGCCTCAGTGGCACGCCTATTATTCAGGGTGCAATCGGCGATTATTCTGTGTTTAGAACACATACCTATCACAGTACCTTTGTGAGTTTTCTGGCTTGCGGTATTGCCGCTTATTGGATGGCGGGGCGTTTGCCCAAGCAATGGCGCTGGCCTGCGGCAATCACGATAGCCCTGTGTATTTTTGATGTGTTTTTTATGGTGAAAGGGCGCACGGCGCAAGTATTGCTGCTTTTATTATTGGGTTTATTAGTGGTGTTATGGCAGGGCAGGCGCGGTTTTTTTATTGCGCTGATTGCTGCTGCAGTCATGGCCCCCGTACTTTATTTTGGCTCTAGCTCATTGCGCTCAGGCATGAATACGGTGCAAAGTGATGTGCAAAACTATGAAAAAGGGGATATTGATACCTCGGTAGGTTTACGATTATTTTTTCATAAAGTAGCTAAAGACTTAATTAAAGAGGCTCCGGTTTTAGGGCACGGTACTGGCAGCTATAAACAGAATTATTTAAAAAATGCCGGGGATTCCGAAGTACGCCGCTCTTTTGCAAATCCGCATAATGATTATTTATGGCTGGGTGTAGAGCTGGGTATGGTGGGGATGCTTTCTTTGATCTTAGTTTTACTTGCTACCGTTAAACAGGCTTTCAATACCGTTTCGGCGGAGCGCTGGCTGGGTTTGTTGTTGGTGTGCTCTTATGGGATATCGACTTTAGCCAATTCCTTTTTTACCGATAATATTACGGGCCTGGCTTATGTTTTATTGGCTTGCGCCTTATTGGCGGGATCCAGTTTTCAGCGTAAGGTTTCTTTATGATCAGCATTATTACGGCCATCCATAATCAATTAGCAGTGAATCAACTCTTTTGGGAAAACCTGCAACGTTATACCCATCACCCCTTTGAGCTGATTATTATTGATAATGGCTCAAACGATGGCAGCGCAGAGTTTTTTGATTCGGTGGGTGTAACGGTGATTCGCAATCATGCGAATTACGCTTATCCGCATAGCCAGAATCAGGGTATTGCTATTGCAAAATATGACTGGCTTGCTTTTCTGAATAATGACATTATCGTATCCCCCCAATGGGACCTGAAGCTGATTGAATCGATGACGGCGAATGGCTTAGAGGTGGCGACGGTTTGTGGAATTGAGCAAATTGAAAATGCCCTAGCGACTAAAAAGCTGAAGCACCGCTGGCAAAAAATTAAAAACATCCTCGGCTTATTTGGTTTTAATCGCACCACACTCAGCTGGATGCATAAGCTGATGTATCGCAATTGGGAAGGTTTTTGCCTTGATCGGCAAACACGATTTAAGCAGCAGATTAAAGAAGGTTTTGTGGGTAATACGGTGATGATTGCCCGCAGTGCTCTGGCTAAAATTGGCGAGTGGGATGAGCGTATTCAGGCCGCCGATTTCGATTTATATCTGCGTACAAAAAAGCGTGAACAGGAAGTAGGCGATATGCGCGCCATGCATGTTTGCTTGGATGTATTTATCCACCACTATATTCGTTTGACCATGAAAGCAGGTTATCCGCCTTTTGCAGACAGAGAGCAGCTGATTGCTCTGGAAGATAAATGGTCGGATGCAGAGCGGGCGCAATTACAGCAATTAAATAAATAAGGGCTTAAAACCCAAATCTTAAACCACGGAGCACACAGAGAACACGGAGTTTCACAGAGAAAATCTTTAGGGGTGTTATTTTTTACTCGGTTTTTTTCTCCGTGAGCTCCATATCGAAGATTTATGGTTTGGTTTGTCGTTTGAGCTTTTTAGACTTGGGAAAAAAATGCAGCTACCTCGCAGCGTTGGTTTAGTCACCGCTCAAAAAGCGGTTTTTGACGAGCCAATTACTTTATCTTCCGGCACTATCCTGCCGTATTACGAGTTGGTTTATGAAACCTATGGCACGCTAAATGCCGATGCATCGAATGCCATTCTGGTTTGCCATGCTTTGTCGGGTAATCACCACGTAGCGGGCCGCTATAGCGTCGATGATAAAAATCCGGGCTGGTGGGATAGCATGATTGGCCCGGGCAAGCCCATTGATACCGATAAATTCTTTGTGATCGGGCTTAATAATCTGGGTGGCTGTCATGGTTCAACCGGCCCTTCTTCGATTAATCCGGCTACAGGCCAGCCCTATGGTTCGACTTTCCCGTTGGTCTTGGTGAGAGATTGGGTAGAAACGCAAAAACGCCTGGCCGATCGCTTAGGGATTGTGCAGTTTGCAGCGGTGATTGGCGGTAGCTTGGGTGGCATGCAGGCATTACGCTGGTCTATTACTCATCCGGAGCGGGTGCGCCATTGTCTCGTGATTGCTTCAGCGCCTAAATTAACCGCGCAAAATATTGCCTTTAATGATGTGGCCCGCCAGGCGATTTTGACCGACCCTGATTTTCACGGTGGCGATTATTATCAGCACAATACCCTGCCACGCCGTGGCCTACGATTAGCCCGCATGCTGGGGCATATTACTTATCTAAGCGACGATGGAATGGGCGAGAAATTTGGCCGTCTATTGCGCTCGGGTGAATATAAATACGGCTTTGAAGTGGAATTCGAAATCGAATCCTATCTGCGTTATCAGGGCGATAAATTTGCCGAAGTATTTGATGCCAATACTTATTTATTAATGACCAAGGCGCTGGATTATTTTGATCCGGCCCGTCATTACAATAATGATTTAGTCGCCGCTTTAAGTGAAGCCAAGGCGCAATTCTTGGTGGTTTCATTTACCACCGACTGGCGTTTTTCTCCTGCCCGGTCAAAAGAAATTGTTAAAGCGCTGCTTGCAGCCAAGCGTCAGGTTTCTTATGCCGAGATCGAATCAGAACATGGCCATGACGCCTTCTTAATGGAAGATCCGCCTTATCACGCCATTATGCGCAACTATATGCAGCGGATTGCGAAGGAGATTGCCCAATGAGCCAAGTAAAGAATTTACGCCCCGATTTGCAATATATTGCTGACTGGATTCCCCCGCAATCCAGAGTATTGGATTTAGGCTGTGGCGACGGTGAATTGCTGGCCTGGCTGGCTGCACAAAAACAAGTCAGTGGTTATGGCGTGGAAATTGATGTCAATGGCGTGGTGGGCTGCGTGGCCAATGGTGTAAATGTGATTCAAAGCGATATGGAAAGTGGCTTATCTACTTTTGAAGACCATTCCTTTGATTATGTGGTGCTTTCGCTCACGATTCAGGCCATGCACAATATTGAAGGCATTTTGCAGGAAATGGTCAGGGTGGGTAAAACCGGCATCGTCACCTTTCCTAATTTTGGCTTCTGGGAAAACCGCTGGCAAATCCTGATGGGCAGAATGCCGGTATCGGAAACAATTCCGTTTGAATGGTATAACACGCCCAATATCCATTTTTGTACCGTGCATGATTTTGCTAAATTATTGAATAAATCAGGCTTAAAAATAGATCATCAGTTGGTATTAAATCAGGGTGAAAAAGTGGAGTTCCTGCCTAATCTACTCGGCAGCTTGGCCTTGGTGCGGTTTAATAAAGTTTAATCGTGATTTAAGCAAATCCAGATCTTGAAACACGGAGTTTCACGGAGAAAAACATGACTCCAATTAAGTTGTTTCGTAGGTTTTAAGTATTTAAAAACTTGTCTAATTAGAATTTGTATCGCAGTTAGTTGCACGGGGCTTAAATCTCCCCTTGAAACACGCCGGAGTGAGGAACAAGCGGGTCGGGGTTTCGGCGAGGATGTTTGAGCGAAGCGAGTCCCGCAGCCGCCGACTCGATTGTCCGCAGAAGAGGGGCCTTCGTGTGATTGGTGTTGTGGCTTCGCTTCCTTTCTTGGCCACACAAGAAAGGAAGGTCCAGCGGGACGCCCGCACCAAAATCAGCGTGCCGAAGGCACTAAAAAGATAAGAACTGCGCAACACCTGTTACTAAATAAAAAGGCGCTCAATGACTATTCGTTTTGGGATGATCGGCACGGGCCATATTGCCAATCGCTTTGCTCAGGGTTTGGCTTATATTGCCGACGAGGCGCAGCTTGCTGCGGTGTGGAATCGCAATCAGGCTAAGGCTAGCGCTTTTGCTGAGCAGTATGGCGGTGTAGTGCACCAGAGCGTGGATGATTTGCTCGCCAGCGATATTGATGCGGTGTATATCGCCACTCCCCATACCAGCCATGCCCAGTACAGCATTGCAGCAATGAAAGCGGGTAAAGCGGTGCTGTGTGAAAAGCCTGCGGCCACCAGCCTTGCCGAGCTTGAACGCGTGCTGGATGTGGCAACACAGACTGGCCAGTTGTTTATGGAAGCGATGAAACCGGGGTTTTATCCACTGTATCAGGCGCTGCGTGAGCACTTATCCACAGATCCGATCGGCCCCATTGCTTTTGTTCGCTGCGGCTTTGCTAGCCCGAATGTGGCCGCAGATCATGCCGTGCTCAAGCCGGAAATGGCGGGTGGAGGCCTCTTGGATATCGGCATTTATGGTGCGTTTCTAGCGGTGGATTGGCTGGGCGGCGTGCAAAATGTGCAGGCTTTGGGGCGGCTTAATGGCGGTGTGGATACTTTTGCCAGCATCAACAGCCAGCACAGTGGTGGCATCAGCCAGCTTTACTGTGGTCTGGATTTGGCCGGATCGGGCGAGGCCATGCTGGCAGGCCCGGATGGGCATGTGGTATTGGATGAAAAATGGTGGAACCCGACTGCTGCGACCATTTTTTATAAGGATGGCCGCAAAGTCAGGTTGGAAAAACCGTCTGTGGGATCTGGCCTACAATACGAAACGGCCCATTTTTGCCATTTATTGACTACGGGCCAAAGCGAAAGCCCGCTGATGCCTTATGCTCATTCTAGGGCCATGATTGCCATACTCGATGCGGCTAGAGCCGAGCTAGGCTTGGTCTATCCGTTTGAAGTAAGGGCAGTTAATCAATTGTTATAAACCCAAATCTTGAACTACAGAGGACACAGAGTTTCACAGAGAAAACCAATCTATTTAATTCCAAATTAGAAAGTTGAATCATCGTCATTCAAGTTTGCTTTTCTCCTTGCCTCTCTGCGTTCTCCTTAACTCTGTGTTTCAAGATTTGGGTTTTTTTAGCTTCAATATTTTCTAATTCAGGATTGCACCATGCTAAAAATCTCCAGCCAGTTTGATTCTGGCGCTATTGAAGTGGTCAGCCTTGCTGATGCCCAAAATATCCATTTAAAGATCCGCAGCGATAACGCTTCGCCGTTCAGCCAGTGGTTCCACTTTCGTTTGCTTGGCGCTAAAGATCAGGACTGTGTGATCCACTTTGATAATGCAGCCAGCAGCGCTTACCCAGATGGCTGGCCTGATTACAACGCTGTGGCTAGCTACGACACCGAAAACTGGTTCCGTGTAGCCAGTGATTATGATGGCCAAACACTGCGTATCCACCATCGTCCAGAGCGCGAATCGGTTTTCTACGCTTATTTCGAGCCTTACTCGTGGGAGCGCCATATGCGCTTGATTGGCGAGGCCGTTGAAGCAAGCCCGCTGTGCGAGTTGGTGCATTTGGGCAGCACACTAGATGGCCGTGATATGGATTTGCTGCGTGTTGGCGTGGAAATGCCTGGCAAGAAAAAAATCTGGATTACCGCGCGTCAGCATCCGGGCGAAACCATGGCCGAATGGTTTGTGGAAGGCCTGCTGGAAACATTGCTTGACCCGGAAAACGCCGTGGCCCGTGTGCTGCTGGAAAAAGCCGTGTTCTATATCGTGCCGAATATGAATCCGGATGGCAGCGTGCGCGGTAATTTACGCACCAATGCGGCGGGTGCCAATCTGAACCGTGAATGGGCAACACCTAGCATGGAGCGCAGCCCGGAGGTATTCCTGGTGCGTCAAATGATGCTGGAAACCGGCATCGATGCCTTCCTTGATGTGCACGGCGACGAGTCGATCCCGCATAATTTTGTCGCCGGCTGTGATGACAATGCTACATTCTCGGCTCACCAAGCCAGCCTGCAGGAGGCTTTTAAAGCGGCATGGCTGGCAACAAGCCCGGATTTTCAAACTGAATTTGGCTATGAAAAAGGCAAGTTTGGCCCGGAAACACTGACCATCGGCACCAACTGGGTAGGTGATGCATTTGATTGCCTGGCTTACACCATCGAGATGCCATTTAAAGACACCGCTAAACGCCCCCTGCCAGAAGTAGGCTGGAACGGCGAGCGTTCGCGCCAATTTGGCGCAAGCGTTTTGCTGCCGCTGCTGGCGGTTGTGGATAAGTTAAGGTAATCGTTAAGGTCATCAAATTAAGGAGTGGCGTGCCACTCCTTAAGATGAAGCCTTAAGCCGCAGCCAGCGCTGTTTTCATTGCTGCAATGACTTTATCAATCTCTTCTTTGCCGATCTGCCAGTGGCAAACAAAACGCCATTGGCCATCTTCGGTGCCGTTTGATTTAATGCCGTGCTCGTTCAGGCAGGCAAGCAGTCTGGCT
Source organism: Iodobacter fluviatilis (assembly GCF_900451195.1). Classification (NCBI taxonomy): domain Bacteria; kingdom Pseudomonadati; phylum Pseudomonadota; class Betaproteobacteria; order Neisseriales; family Chitinibacteraceae; genus Iodobacter; species Iodobacter fluviatilis. Next base: position 223,797 of record NZ_UGHR01000003.1, on the reverse strand, counting down.
TCGTCGATCTCTTTGCTGATTTTAAAAAACACCATATTGATTTGCAGCTGGTCGGTGCAAACACACACATCAGGCAGTCCAGCCAGTTGTTCGGCTAGGTATTGTGCGTTTTTATGATCGTCATCCAAGCGCTGGGTCATTTCTGTCAGCGCCAGCATGGCAGGGGCTGCGAGTACGCCGGCTTGCCGCCATCCGCCGCCCAGTAGCTTGCGTTTTTTACGTGCGGTGGCGATAAAAGCGGTATCACCAGCAAGAATAGAGCCGATTGGGGCCGCCAGGCCTTTGGATAAGCAACACATCACGCTGTCAGCGTATTGGGTGATTTGCTTTACATCGACCCCGAGGTGGGTGGCTGCATTAAAGACCCGTGCACCATCAAGGTGAACTTTCAGTCCTGCAGATTTTGCGGTTTCCCATACTTCCTGCATGGCGGCTAATGGCACAACACGGCCACTGGAATGTGCGTTTTCCATGCAGACTAAGCGTGTGCGCGGCAGGTGGATATCGCCTTCCGGGCGGATGCGGCGGCGAACCTGCTCGGCATCCAGCACGCCGTTATTTGTGGGGACAGGGCGCAGATTGACGCCTGCAATCACAGCCGCTCCGCCTACTTCGTGCCAGACAATATGGGTGTCTTCGCCTAGGATCACTTCATCACCACGCTCGCAATGGGTAAAGAGCGCAAGTTGATTGCCAAAGGTACCTGTGGGAACAAACAGGGCCGCTTCAAAGCCCAGTGTTTCGGCAGCAAGACGTTCAAGCTCATTTACACTGCTGTCATCCCCATATACATCATCGCCAACGGCTGCATTCATCATGGCTGTGCGCATGGCTGGTGTGGGCTGGGTAACGGTGTCACTACGCAGATCGATCCATTGCATGTTTAACGCTCCTGTAGGGGGAATGGCTCAGTATTAACAATTAAGCACTTGAGTATGCCTTGTTGTGCCAGGATTAAGGGCGTAAAAAATGCCCCGAATATATCCGGGGCATTTTCTATTGCAGGGGGCTGGCTTATTTCTTTTTAGCCGCTGCAGGTTTGTCTTTGGCCAGAAGCTCATTAACAACTTGGGTGATGGTGCCATCTTCTTTGCCAACCATCGCCGGGCTGGTTACGTATTTGCCATTCACTACAAACATTGGAACGCCATCTACTTGATAATCACGCGTCATTTGCGCCAGCTTGTTCATATTGGCGCTGCTGCTGAATGAGTTGTACTGAGCTTTGAATTTTTCTACATCGATGCCTTGTTTTTTGATCCAGTCAAACAACACATCTTCTTTGCGTAATTCAATACGCTCTTTTTGTACGGCGGTCATGACGGCCAGCTGTTGCTTGCCTTCCAGACCCATTGCCTGCAAGGCGATAAAGATTTTAGCGTGGCCTTCCATATCACTGCGGCCTGGCCATGCAACGTGCACGCGGCGGAAATTAACATTGGCAGGTAGTTTACTTGCCCAGTCTTCTACATAAGGGGCCACGGTAAAGCAGTGTGGGCAGCCATACCAGAAGAACTCGATTACTTCGCTTTTGCCAGCAACGGCAACCGCTTGTGGCTTCGTCATTTTTTTATATTCAACGCCTTCACGGATGTCGGCGTGGGCAAGGCTTGCTGCCAGGAGTGTGGTGCCAATCAGTAATCGTTTGAGCCAAGTATTTAACATACGCAAGTCCTACCTTGTTATTTAACAACGGCGCTATCTACGCCATTCGCTTTTAGTTGTGAGCGGGCATTATCCAGCTCATTGCTGGAATTAAACGGGCCAAGCCGAACGCGATGCCAGATTCCTTTACCAGGAATATCGCTGGTTTGAATTCTGGCCTCTATGCCAAGTAAGGCGAGTTTGGCTTTAAGATTATCTGCATCTTGTTCATTTTGGAATGAGCCAATTTGTAAATATGCCCCTTTGGGTACTTCTACTTTTACCGGCGGGCTGGCTTCAGGCTTTTTAGGCTCGGCAGGTTTAGCTGCTTCGGCAGGTTTTTTGTCTGCAAGTTCCGGCAGCATTTTATAAAAATCAAAGCGCTCACCATTTTCATTCTTTACGGCGGAGGCAGTGGGTGTGGGTGTGACAATAATCACATCATTCTTGCCGCCAGGAGATAAGACTTCCGGTGTTTGTGGCGGCTGGCCAACAGGTGCTGAAGAAATGGCATCAGCAGGTGTGGTGCTTACTTTGCCTGCAAAAGGATTTCCACTGCGGTTTAAAAATACCGCAACAGCAACGGCGACAGCGACACCGCCAAATAAACCAATGAGCAATCCAGTCAGCAGAGAGCCTCCGCCACCACTTTTTGAGGAGTTGCTGGTACTGCTGCGAGGTGTTCTTTTCATGTCTCTGGACATTGCATACTCTCTATGGCGCTGCTGTATTCAATAACGGTTTAAGTTGGGGCAGGGCAGGGCAGAAGCATAAAGCGGGTATTGCTTTTATGTCTTGGGCTGCCTGACTGCTTCACAATTCTTGCTGCAGAGGATACGTTTCAAAGATGAATAAGAAACGATCGATATGTCTGCAATATTGTTTAAATTATCGGGCATTCGTTTTTTGTCATAACTAAATGAAACGGATTATGTCTTTTGCATGAATCGGCTTTCATTATTATTTCTGCAGCGGATTATACGGGCCTTTGCTCTTTTGGAGCAGGCAACGTTCTTGGTTTTTATAAGGTATTCTGCGTTTTTACAGCGTATTCTTATCGCTGTATAAGCAATAATCTACTTTGCCTGCAGTATAGGTTCTTTTCTTTGTCAGAATAGCAACAGGAAGCTCTTTCAGACAAATTGCCGTGGCATATTTATTCAACGGAAATTTTACGTATTGTTGATGCGGGCAGATATAATTTGCCTTAAATCAAGATTCGATCAGGAAAAAAACATGCAAGATCAGAGCAAAAAGATGTGGTCTGGCCGTTTTAACGAGCCGGTTACAGAACTCGTCAAACGTTATACCGCCTCGGTAGATTTTGATAAACGCATGGCCGAAGTAGATATCCAGGGCTCCCTGGCTCACGCCACCATGCTGAATAAAGTAGGTGTGTTGTCCGTTGAAGACCTGAAATCTATTCAGGGCGGCATGGCCGATATCCTGAACGAAATCCGTGAAGGCACGTTTGAATGGAGCCTCGATTTAGAAGACGTGCATATGAATATCGAGCGTCGCCTAACGCAAATGATTGGCGATGCCGGTAAGCGCCTGCATACCGGCCGCAGCCGTAATGATCAGGTTGCCACCGATATCCGCTTGTATCTGCGCGGCGCAATTGATTTGCTGGTTGGCCTTGTGCACGAGCTGCAGGTTTCTTTGATTGATCTGGCAGAAAAAAACGCCTCTACCGTGATGCCAGGCTTTACTCATTTGCAAGTGGCTCAGCCTGTGACCTTTGGCCACCATATGATGGCTTATGTAGAAATGCTGGGCCGCGATGCAGAGCGTTTGATTGATGCACGTAAACGTGTGAATCGCTTACCACTGGGATCTGCCGCTCTGGCCGGTACAACGTATCCGATTGACAGGGAATACACCGCAAAATTGCTGGGCTTTGATGAAGTCTGTCAGAACTCGCTTGATGCGGTTTCAGACCGTGATTTTGCAATTGAATTTACTGCCGCCGCAGCATTGGTAATGACGCATTTGTCGCGTTTATCCGAAGAGCTGATTCTGTGGATGAGCCCGCGTTACGGCTTTATTGATATTGCCGATCGCTTTTGTACCGGCAGCTCCATCATGCCGCAAAAGAAAAACCCGGATGTGCCTGAGCTGGTGCGTGGTAAAACCGGCCGTGTAAATGGCAGCCTGATTTCCCTGCTTACCTTAATGAAAGGCCAGCCATTGGCTTACAATAAAGATAATCAGGAAGATAAAGAGCCATTATTTGATACGGTGGACACCCTGACTGATACCCTACGTATTTATGCCGACATGATGCGTGGCATTACGGTAAAACCAGATGCCATGGTGCGTGCAGTAAAACAGGGCTTTTCTACTGCAACTGATCTGGCCGATTATCTGGTGAAGCGTGGCATTCCGTTCCGTGATGCACACGAGGCCGTTGCTTTAGCCGTGCGCTATGCCGAGCAAAAGCATAAAGATCTGGGCGATTTGCAATTGGTTGAATTGCAGAGCTTCTCTCCGCTGATCGAAGACGATATTTTTGAAGTACTGACGCTGGAAGGCTCTCTGAATGCCCGTAACCATGTAGGCGGCACTGCGCCGTTTCAGGTGCTGGTGCAAATTGCCAAATGGCGTGAAAAGCTGGGCTGCTAAAAATAAAGTCATTTCCAAATAAAGCAGGTGTGCAGACAAAACCCAAATCTTGAACCACAGAGCGCACAGAGTTACACGGAGAAAACCAAGACAAATAATCGGGTTTTCTGCTTTGTGTGTTTTTTGTGGATCGCCGGTTTGTTTTTAGCACTTCTGTGCCGTCACGCCACTTCATCAGAAAGGCTGCTTTGGCAGCCTTTTTCTTAGGATACTGATTATGGAATTGCAATGGCGTTGGTTTGCTTTGGCGGATTTTGATGCGCTGACTTTGTATGCCCATTTAAAGTTACGCCAGGACGTTTTTATTGTTGAGCAAAACTGTGTTTATCCGGATATGGACCAATACGATGCGGTTTCGCAGCATTTATTAGGTTTTGATCAAAACGGCCAGGTGTTTGCTAGCCTGCGTCTGGTGCCGCCCGGTCTTAAATATGCAGAGCCCTCGATTGGGAGGGTCATTACTCACCCGGATGCTCGCCGCGGTGGAACCGGATCAAAGCTGGTGGCAGAAGGTTTGCGTTATTCAAGCCAGATTTATCCGGGCCAAGGCCATCGTATTGGAGCGCAATCCCATTTGCAGGGTTTTTACGGTCATTTTGGTTTTGTGCCGGTGGGGCAGGAATATTTAGAAGACAATATTCCGCATATCGATATGGTGATTGCCGCTTAACGCTTTACCGGATAGCTGAATTTACCTGTGGCACGGTGGTAAAGGGTGGCAAGCAGCACCAGCAAAATAGCTCCGCTTGCCACAGGGGTGAGCAAAAACCAGGCCCCCAGCGGCTTGGCTGCCAGAAAAAACAGCAGCGGGTTTGCACCGGCTGGTGGATGAGTCGTTTTAGTTAGCACCATCAGGCTGATGGCAAGTCCTACCGCCAATGATGCAAATACCGCTGTATTCGGGGCCAGTGAATAAAAAGCCAGCCCTACCGTTGCGGTTAATAAATGCCCACCGATTACATTACGTGGCTGCGATAGGGCCGCTTCGGGCAGAGCAAACAGCAAAACACAGCTTGCACCAAATGGCGCCATAATCAGCGCTGCCGTTCCAAATTCGCTGACGCCTGCCAGCAGTAAAATCGCAATAAACCCGCCTGTTCCCGCGAGTAGGGCATGCTTTAAAGTGTGAGTATCCATGAAGTTTTCCTTTGTTTCATACCGAACGATTGGTATGTTTTTGTATAAAAATGATCAGTCTGTGTTGGGTGAATTTTTAATCGCAGAGTCGGAGTAATGCTTGTAGCTGGCGCTGTAAGGGCTCGATATTGCCATTAATCCGGTACATCAGAATGCAGCCCTGGACGATGGCGAGGGCATCAATACTGAGTATTTTGGCTTTGTCGGCAGGATGAGCGCCAATAAATGCCTGATAGTAGCAGCCTTGCCATTTATTAAAAAATTGTGAAATGGCCTGTTGGAAGGGCTCGTTTGCCGCGCTTGTTTCCAAACTTAAGCTGGCTAGCAGGCAGCCATCGGGGTGCTGCCAAAAAAACTCTTCTATCGCCAGATTAAACGCTGCTAGGCCAGCAGCAGGCTGAGAGTCGCGTATTTGAGAGAAAATATGCTCGTCAAAATAGGCTTCCAATTGCTCCAGCGCAGCCAGCCCCAGCGCTTCTTTGCTGGCAAAGTGATGATAAAGGCTGCCCTTGGTAATGCCGCAAGCCTGCACTATTTCCCCGATACTGGTCGCCGCGTAGCCTTTCATTCTGAATAAGGCCGTGGCTTGATCGATAAGTTGTTGTTTAGTGATTGGCATTGCAGCACTCTGGCATAAAAACAAACCAATCGTACGGTATGTTCTTGTGTTGATCAAGTGTTTTGCTGTGAAGGGCGGGGGCTGTCTTTATTATGAAATGCATAGCCTTCATTCTATGGGCCGTGATAATAAAACTTATGCCATTCATTTTATACATTGAACAATTTTATTGCTCATATAGCAAAAAGTTGGGTTGATCATTCCTTTATTTATTTGATTAAGGAATAAATACCCAAATATACTTATGCAAGGGGAATCACCTATCGCTGAACCTGTTCCCCGGCGATATGCTGCAAACAGTACATACCCTAAAGGGTTAAGGATTAAATAATATGCAAGTGATTGTAATCGGAGCTGGCGTTGTCGGCGTAGCAACTGCGCACTACCTGCGCGCAGCGGGATGCGAAGTCACCGTACTGGAACAACTAGACGGGCCTGCAACCGAAACGAGCTTTGCCAATGCGGGCCAGGTATCGCCTGGCTATGCAGCACCATGGGCCGCGCCTGGCATTCCGTGGAAAGCAGTTAAATGGCTGACTCAGCCTCATTCCCCGCTTAAAATTCGCCCCGATGGCAGCTTGTTTCAGCTGTCATGGATGGCAAGAATGCTGGCTAATTGCACAACGGCTGCTTATGAGCGTAATAAAGGCCGCATGGTGCCACTGGCCGAATACAGCCGGGACTGTTTGCGTGATTTGCGCGAAGAGCTGGATCTGCAATACGAGCAACGCAGCTTGGGCACATTGCAGGTATTTCGCACGGCTAAGCAGCTTGAAGCCGCGCAACGTGATTCGGATATTTTAAGCGCCATCGGCGTGCCTAATCATTTACTGGATGCGCAGGGCCTTGTCGATGCAGAGCCTGCCTTAGCGCGTGTGCCGGGTAAATTGGTTGGTGCCTTGCAATTGCCTAATGATGAAACGGGTGATTGCAAAATGTTTACCGATAAGTTGGCAGCGCGTTGTGAAGCGGCTGGTGTGGTGTTCCGCTATGGCGTGACGGTTGAGCGCCTGATTGCTGCAAATCAGCAAATCCGCCAGGTACAGCTGAAGGGCGGTGAAATCCTCAATGCTGATCATGTGGTGCTGGCTGCTGGCTGCACATCGCGCGCGCTGGCCGCTCCCTTGGGGCTGGATTTACCGGTTTATCCGGTGAAGGGCTATTCGCTGACGATTCCTTTGAAAAATGCGGATGCCGCACCGCGCTCTACCGTGCTGGATGAGAGCTACAAAATTGCACTGACTCGTTTTGATTCCCGCCTGCGTGTAGGTGGCATGGCAGAGGTTGCGGGTTACGATAAGCATCTGGATATGGGCCGCGTTGCGACCCTCGCCATGGTGACCAATGATCTGTTCCCAGATGCCGGGGATACCAGCCAAGGTACGCCATGGACTGGTTTACGCCCGATGACACCGGATGGCACGCCGCTGGTGGGTGGCACGTCTTATCCTAATTTATGGCTGAATACCGGCCACGGCACATTGGGCTGGACCATGGCCTGCGGCTCTGGCCGTGTGCTGGCTGATTTGATTACAAAGAAAACCCCTGAGATCGAAAGCAGCGGCTTAGCTTTAGCGCGTTATTGAGTTGCAGGGCGGGTTAGCCAATGCTTTATCCTAGCTTAACCCGCCACTGCTTGCCCATGGCTAGTGGCTCAGTTGTACAGATGGGGTGGCATCAGGTGTGCCACCCCAAATTTTTTCAAGTTTTGTCAGCATTGCTCAATCATCTCCCCCCAAACTTCGTTAAAATAAGTGCACTTACTTGTTTGGTAGCGCCTTATGCATAGCAATCGCTCGTTCCCCACTACTCGTTTACGCCGTATGCGCCACGATGATTTTTCGCGCAGAATGATGCGTGAAAATCATTTAACTGCGGATAATTTGATTTTGCCGGTATTTGTTTTAGATGGTGAAAATCGTACACAGGCGATTGCCTCTATGCCCGGGGTCAATCGCCAGAGTCTGGACCAGCTGTTTTATACCGCCGAGCAGGCCGTTAAGCTGGGCGTACCTGCTTTAGCGATATTCCCTGTGATTGAGCAGGACTTAAAAACGCTGGATGCGGCTGAAGCTTGGAATCCAAATGGCTTAGTACCACGTGTAGTACGTGAGTTAAAAGCGCGTTTCCCAGAGCTGGGCCTAATTACCGATGGTGCGCTTGATCCTTACACCATTCACGGCCAAGACGGCATTATCAATGGTGATGGTTATGTGCTTAACGAAGAAACCGTGGCTGCGCTGGTGAAACAAGCGCTTTGCCATGCCGAGGCGGGCGTCGATATTATTGCGCCATCAGACATGATGGATGGGCGGATTGGCGCGATTCGCAAGGCTCTGGATGCGGATGATTTTATCAACACCCGCATCATGGCTTATTCGGCCAAATACGCGTCGGCATTTTACGGCCCCTTCCGCGATGCCGTAGGCTCGGCAGCTAATCTGGGCAAAGCCGATAAAAAGACTTACCAGATGGACCCTGCCAATTTGAACGAAGCCTTGCACGAAGTGGCACTCGATCTGGCAGAAGGCGCCGATATGGTGATGGTGAAGCCGGGCATGCCTTATCTGGATGTAGTACGCCGAGTGAAAGATGAATTTGCAGCGCCGACTTTTGTTTACCAAGTATCAGGCGAATACGCCATGATCAAAGCCGCTGTGCAAAACGGCTGGCTGAATGAAGAAGCGGTGGTGCTAGAAAGCTTAATGGGCTTTAAACGCGCCGGTGCAGATGGAATTTTGACTTATTTTGCATTGGATGCAGCTAGGTGGTTGGCGGGGAAGTGATTGCTTAGGGGAATTATTTTTTTGCCTTAGTAAGCAAGGAAAAATTGTAATGACCACGCTCTTAGCATAGGGCTTTTATCTGCCCCTGAAAACACGCCGAACGAGGAACAAGGGGGGTGGGGTAGTCGTCAATTCGTGTTTGAGCGAAGCGAGTTGAATTGACGCCACCTCGATTGTCCGCAGCGAGGGGATTTCGTGTTTTAGGGGCGGCCTTCTTTGGCTTCGTTTCTTGGCCGCGTGTATAGACCATAGACATGGGTAACACTTGTACGAGGACATAGGTAACACTTTGGCGGTGTTTTTAACCGCTTGGGATGCCTACTTACCATGCCTTGGATGCCCGTGAATATCATGTCTATTCGCTCAGAATTTGTACTCCTTACACTGCAAGATAACTGTAATTTTAAAGCGCTTTGCCAGCGTTTCGGCATCTCAACTAAAACAGGTTACAAGTGGCGGCAGCGCTATCTGAATAACCCCCAAGAAGGTTTTCAAGATCGATCTCGCCGCCCCAAATCATCGCCAACACTGACCACCGCAGAGATTGAAGCCCTCGTTGTAGACCTGCGCCAGAAGCACCCTGTTTGGGGAGGGCGCAAACTCCATCGAAGGCTGTTGGAGCTGGGCCATGTGGATGTTCCTGCGCCAAGCACCATCACCAATATTCTGCACCGCCATGGCTTAATTTGCGCCAAGGCGAGTGAGCAAGCCCAACACTGGCTACGTTTTGAGCATGATCAGCCGAATGCTTTATGGCAGATCGACTTCAAAGGGAACTTCAATACGGCTCAGCAAATGTGCTTTCCCCTCACTTTATTGGACGACCATTCTCGCTTTAATCTCACCTTAACTGCTTGTGGTCAAACCACGGCAGCCATTGTCCAGACTCACTTAACGGATGTATTTCTTCGCTATGGCTTGCCTGCTCGTATCAACGCTGACAACGGTTCTCCATGGGGAAGCCCCAGTGATGCCCGCCATGGCATCAGCCAGTTATCTATCTGGCTGATCCGCTTGGGTATCCATGTTAGCCATAGCCGCCCAGGGCATCCGCAAACTAATGGCAAAGAAGAACGCTTTCATCGCACGCTAAAAGCAGAAGTATTAAATGGCCGGGCATTTCGCGATTTAGCCCATGTTCAGCATGCATTTAACGACTGGCGCACGGTCTATAACGAGCAGCGCCCGCATGAAGCCTTAGGGCTAGCCACACCGATTACCCGCTATAAACCGAGCTTAATTGCCATGCCTTCTGCTTTGCCTGAAATTGAATACGGCCCCAACGATCAAGTCATTACTGTGGGTTGGGGCGGCGAAGTAAAATTACAAAATCATAAATTTAAAGTGTCTAGTGCCTTACATCGTTTACCTATTGCACTGCGTGCAGATAGTCTGAACGACGGGGTGTTTGACCTCTATTTTTGCCATCAGCACTTCGGAAGAATCGATTTGAAAGCCGCGCAAGAAAGGAAGGTCCAGCGGGACGCCCGCACCTAAATCAACGTGCCGAAGGCACTGAAAAGGTCTTTTTGACCTTGGCTAGCGTGAATTGGGATTCATTCACCTTGATATCGGGTTGGATCTGCCAGCCCAGCCTGGGCAAAACCAGCGCTGCGCAAGCGGCAGGCTTCGCATTCGCCGCAGGCTTGGCCATCTTCATCGGCTTTGTAGCAGGTGACGGTGAGCGCGTAATCCACGCCAAGCTCGGTCCCTTTTTGGGCGATTTCTGCTTTGGTGAGTTTTAGCAATGGGGTGTGGATGGTGAGGTTTGAGCCTTCTACGCCCACCTTAGTCGCCAGCCTTGCCATGGCTTGGAATGACGCAATGTATTCTGGGCGGCAGTCTGGATAGCCTGAGTAATCCACAGCATTTACGCCAATAAAAATATCATCGGCTTTGAGCACTTCAGACCATGCCAGTGCGTAAGAGAGCAGCACCGTGTTGCGTGCGGGCACATAGGTCACAGGGATCTCGCCGGGCTTGCCACCGTCAGTTGGTACATCAATAGTGGCGTCGGTAAGTGCAGAGCCGCCAAAGCCAGCTAAATCAATTTTCAGAATACGGTGTTCAACGGCTCCCAAGGCTTCTGCCACTCGGGCGGCCGCTTTCAGCTCGGCGTTGTGCTTCTGGCCGTAGTCAAAAGACAGACAATAGGGAGCAAAGCCTTCTGCTTTGGCAATGGCAAGGCAGGTAGCAGAATCTAGGCCACCAGATAATAAGATCACTGCAGGTTTTTTGGTCATGATATTTTCAATTTAAATAATGTTTATGGATTGATGGCAATCATTTTGGTGGTCTGCTTTGTGCATTCTTTATTCAGGCACAGACCGGAAAACCAGATTTCACCATTGCCTATCATCGCGCCATTGCTATTGCGAAACAGCGATTCAGCTGTTTGTGCCAGCACGGCTGCTTTTACTTTGGGTGTGATTACTTTTGAGTACTGAGCAATAAATTGCTGGGCTTGCAGTGTTTTTTTCTTCGGCAGATTCACTCGCAGGGGAAAGCGGGCTAGTTTGGCTACGCTGGAGGCATCATCTTTGGCGACGGCCGTTTGCAGTGATTTTAAAAACTCACCTAACTGAGCAGTGGTCATTCCGTCTGGGCCCGTTGTTTCTGCCTGAGCAAAGGTGGCCATCAATGCAAATACAGCTAAAAAGTAGCGCATAGGATCACTTTAAAAGTTGGGGGTAAGCCAAGCGTTGCAAGGCTTTTTCCGCCAAATCATGATAAAGATTGGTGCCAAAGAGGCGTGCTACGGTGGATGAAATCATCGCAGCGGCCAGAATTGAAATCACCATCGTGTGACCATCTGTCATTTCTATCAAAATAATAGCCGAGGTCAGTGGTGCCCGCGTTACTGCCGCCAGCATGGCCGCCATTCCAATGGCAATCAGCTTGATATGAATACTGCTATCAAACCACGGCAGAAACCAGCTGCTGACGCCTGCGCCCATAGAGAGCGATGGGGCAAAAATACCGCCGGGTAAGCCGGTCAGAAAGGTAGCCAGCAGCCCTAAAAACTTCATTGGCAAGAAGTACCATGCCATGGTGCCGTGACCTGTGACCACTTCGCTGGTGATTTCTGCTCCGCTGCCAAAAATAGGAGCGGCCAGCCCCATGCAGGCAATTAAAAAGCCACATGCGGCGATAAATAAATAGGGCTGTGCTGCGCGCCACATTTTCACTTTAACTGGCAACCAGCGATCCTGATGCACGCAAAGCCAGGAGAAAAATCCACCGACTAAACCCGCAGTCACCGCCACAATAAACATCGGCCACAAAATGCTGTAGTTAAAACCGGGCACGTGAATCCGGCCAAAATAGGTGTAATCACCCTGAATCGCCAAAGAAACTACACCGGCTAAAATCACTGCACCTAGTAATTTACCCGAGGTTTTTTCCTCTACTGAACGCGCTAGTTCTTCAAATGCAAACACAATCCCAGCCAGTGGCGTATTAAATGCGGCGGCAATCCCTGCTGCCCCGCCAGCCAGAATCAGCTGGCGGCGAAATACGGCATCGGATAATGGAATAAAGCGCCGGCAGGCATACATTAAACTTGCGCCAATTTGTACTGTTGGCCCTTCACGCCCCAGCACAAAGCCACATCCCAGCCCCGCAACTACACCGATAAACTTGGCACAGGCGATGCGTAAACTAAGCAATTGTTTGATCAGTGCAGGCTGATCGGTAACTTGCAGCGCGGCCATGGCTTGTGGAATACCGCTGCCTTCCGAGCCCTTACCCATTTTTTGCATCAGCCAGCGTATCGCCATGCCACCGCAGGGCAGCGCAAAAAAAGGCCACCATGCCCAGCGTGTACTCATGCTTTGGAAAATCGCCAATGCGCCGTCCGCAGCTTTGGCCAGAACAACGGCAACAAGGCCCACCATAGCGGCCCCAAACCAGAGAGCCAGTGTGGCACGGCTGCGTTCTGGTAAGTGTTTAATGCGTACCAGCCAACGTTTCCAATACATGAGTTTGCCTGTTAAACGCCGGGACGTTCACCCCAGAGTATTTTGTGTAATTGCACTTGCATACGCACTGGTAAATGATCTTCCAGCACCCAAGCAGCGAGATTGGCGGGAGGGAGTGTTTCCCAGACGGGCGACATCAGCACAGGGGCAAGCGTTTCTAAACGACGCTCGCGAATTAAATTACGCGCCCATTCGTAATCGTTACGATCGCACAATACAAACTTGATTTCGTCCGTATTGCTCAAGTAATCAAGGTTTTCCCAGTGCATTTTGGATAATTCACCTGAGCCGGGCGTTTTGATATCCAGAATGCGTGAAACGCGCGGATCGACTTCGGCAATCGATAAAGCGCCGCTGGTTTCTAGGCTGAGTGAATAGCCTGCATCGCAAAGCAGGCGCATTAGCTCGTGCACGCCTTTTTGCGCCAGTGGCTCGCCGCCAGTTACGCAAATATGGTGGGTGTTAAATGAGGCGATTTTATCGAGGATGGTTTGAAAAGATTGGGTTTCGCCGCCAGTAAAAGCGTAAGCGCTGTCGCAGTAGCCACAGCGCAGCGGACAGCCGGTAAGGCGGACAAATACGGTAGGCAGGCCCATACGGGTGGTTTCACCCTGCAATGAGCAGAAGATTTCGGTAATACGTAATGCGTCTTTCAAGAGTAGCTCCTAAGCCAGCGGCAATTGCTGCATGGCAAACCGGAAAACAGTCCGGTGGAAATAAAAACGGCGCCAACCTGATCGGTGACGCCGGGTAAAAATGTGGGCGTTGCAATGTTTCAGCTAAGCTGAGCAATTTTACGCAGTTTTAGTGCTTTTAGCGTTGTTTAAATTACACTTAATCGGTTGCAAGTAATGCTTTCTTGGCTGCTGCGGCTTTTTCTGCCTGTGGATACTTTTCAATCAGCTGCAATAGATATTTGCGCGATGATTTTTTATCGCCCTGGGCATTAGCCACGATGGCTAAGCCAAATAACGCATCCGGTGCGCGGGTTTCATCGTTACTGGCCAGTACTTGTTGAAACGAATTTTGCGCCCCTTTAAACCCTTTTAAAGCGGTTTGACTGATGCCCATCCAATACCATGCAGTAGGAACTAAGGCGCTGCTACTGTTCTCGGTAATAAATTTCTGAAACCCTAAAATGGCCTCTTTATGCTTATTGCTGCGGCTTAGCTGCACGATATCGTCTAATTGCTGCTGCTCTGACACTACTGCTGCGGCTTTGCTTTCTACTTTTGCCAGCTCCATGGAGCGCATTCGAGCATCCAGATCGGTGTAAAGATCTTTCTGGCGTTTGGCGGCTTCGTCCAGATTAAATTGCAGAACTTCATTTTGCCCGCGCAGGGTGGCGATTTCTTGGCGCAGTTTTTCAAGCTGACCGACTAATTCGATAGAGCGGCTATTGCCTGCCTCTAATTGTATCAGTCGATCATCGGTCTTTTTTTGTGCCTGAGTTTGAGCATTTCGCAGATCATTTAATTGCTGGCGCGCTTCATTGTCATCAAAAAGACCAGCGTGAGCCTGCATAGAAAATGCGAGCAAGAGCAGAGTAGCAATTCGTTTCATAGATTGATCTGATTTGAAGTTGAAAACGCGCGGACGAGCTATCGCTCGTCCGTGGCAAAGACTAGGTCTTTTTTTAGTCTTCAGCAAGCTGATTACTGCGCAGTTTCACCATTGTAAACAATTTCGGCACGACGATTACGTTCGCGCACTGCATCGCTGTCACCTGCTTCAAGCGGGCGTTCTTCGCCAAAGCTTACGGTTTCGATCTGGCTATCGGGTACACCCAGCACATTCAGCATTTTACGTACAGAATCAGCCCGTTTTTGGCCCAAGGCTAAATTGTATTCTGCAGTGCCGCGCTCATCTGTGTGGCCCTGCAGGATGATTTTTGCGTCTTTATGGGTGTTCAGATATTTGGCATGCGCTTGAACCAGCTCATGGAAATCCGGGCGCACAATAAAGGAATCAAAGTCAAAATACACACGACGGCTGGACAGAATATTGTTTGGATCTGTCAGCTCGGTAAAGGATTTGGCTGTGCCTTGAGTCAGGTCAACGGTCGCAGGATTGGTGCTTGGCTGAGTGGTACTGGTGTTGTTTGAGCCAGTGTTATCAGTAGGTGTAGTTGTAGGTACTGGAGTGCTGGCGCAAGCAGCCAGCAGGGCTGTCATGATTAAACTAAGCGCTACTTTTTTCATTGTGTTTCTTCCTTAGTTACATCTTAAAGAGATAAAGCTAAGCGTTCGGGCTATATGACATTCAGCTTAGCAAAGGTTCCGCAAATGGTATCTTTACCGAAGTACAGGGCCCCATGCGGGTTGTCTTACGTCTCCTGCTTGCGCTCTCAGGCGCTGTTTTACTCTTCCATCACTTGAAACTGCAGCAAGAACGCCACGGCCGCCTGCTTTGGTTTCGTACAGAATCATTTGCCCGTTTGGCGAAAAGCTGGGCGAATCATCAGATCCAGAGTCGGTGAGGGTGAGCACCTGACGGCTGCTTAAATCCATAATTGCCGCACGGTAGCCGCCATCACGGGTAATAAAGGTCATATTTTTGCCATCCGGGCTGAGCTTGGCTGAGCTATTGTAGCCCCCCTGAAACGTTACCCGCTCTGTGTTACTGCCATTGCTGTTCATGCGGTAAATTTGCGGGCTGCCGCCACGATCAGAGGTGAAATAAATAAAGCGTCCATCGGGTGAAAATGCAGGCTCGGTATTGATTTCGCCACCACGGCTCAGCTGCCGTAAGTCACTGCCATCGGTATTGACGAGGTAAATTTGCGAGCTGCCACTTTGGGTCAGTACCACTGCCAGCTCACGCCCATTGGGTGACCATGCGGGGGCGTAATTACTGCCCTTAAATCCGGCGGCTTTCCAACGGCGCCCTGAAGCTAGCTCGTGCACATAGACTACGGGTTTTTGATCTTCAAAAGAAACATAGGCCAATTTGCCACCATCTGGCGACCATTTTGGCGACATCACGGGCTGTTTGGAGACCAGAATGGCTTGTGAGCCAAAGCCATCAGCATCGGACACTTGTAATTCAAAGCGTGCGCCTTGTTTGAGCACATAGGCAATCCGTGAATTAAACGCGCCAGGCTGGCCGGTAATCTGCTGGTAAATCAAATCGGCAATTTGATGCGCTACCCGGCGCATCTGGCCTGCTGTCGCTTTGCGCTCCCAGGTGATTAAGGTTTTTTTGCTGGCCAGATCAATCAGCCAGAATTGCACATTAAAGCCGCCTGCATCGGGAGTAACCCGGCCAATGGCCATGGTCTGTGCGCCTTTAGCCAGAGCGCTTGTGTAATTAACCTGCTCTGGAGCAAAGGGCACAGGCGACAGATCCCCCGCCCCGATCACCTTAAATAAGCCGCTGCGCGTTAAATCATCGCTAATAACGGGGGTGAGCGCTTGTTTTTGCTGGTTTTCATTTTGAAAAGGGGCGATGGCGATAGGGTATTGCGATGCGCCTACACCAACCACATCAATGGTCATATCTGCATGAGCCACACCGCTCAGAAGCACGCTTGCGGTCAGTAATTTAAAAAATTTACGCCAAAGCATTATTGGAGTTCTCCATGAATGGTTCTTCCATTCGGTTAACAGCTAACTTAGTCAAAGGCGGCTTGCCCTGCCCGCATGGAGACAGGGGCCTAATCATTCAAACGGAACAATATTTTAAAATTGCGCATATCACCACTAAATGCCTGCCCATCAGGCAGAGGCGGCATACGTTGCAAGGCCAGAATGGCACGCTTGGCGGCCTCGTCGTACATTGTTTCGCCGCTGGATTTCAAGAGCGTGACTTCTTGAATTTCGCCATTGGGCAGTACATTGATTCTGAACTCTGCCGATGGATTGCCCTTAGGATTGGGGTAGACCAATTTAGAGCGTATCAGTTGCGAAACCCTGCTGCGATAGTCGGCTAGCCCTTTCTTGGCCACTGCGCTATTACCACTGCCCGAGTCTGGACCCGTATTGACGGTTGAATTGGGGTTGTTGCCTTTGCCGCCCGTTTTTGAGCCGGGTTTATTGGGTTCTAAGGCGCTGCCTTCAGATAATGCCGCATCAAATGCCGATACTTTGGGCTTGGCTGGGGCCTTGGGGGCAGGTGTCGGCTTGGCTATGGGGGCTGCCGTAGGTTTGTGTGGTATTGGCGGAGCAGTAGGTACGGCCGTTGGCACCGGCGTCGCCTTAGGCTTTGGCATCGGTGTGGGGGTAGGAATTGGGGTTGGTCGTGGGCTAGGTGCTGGTTTTACTTTGGCCGTGGCAATCTCTGCGGGCTTTTCGGGTAAAGGCTCAGGCTTAGGCTCGATTTTTTGTGGCTGAATCTTGGGTTTGGGCGGTTCTGGTGTAGGGGCTTGCTCTTGGGATGCAGGAGGTGGCCCCCCCCATAGCTCAACCACAACAGGTTCTGGCTTTTTTGTTTGCCAATTCATCGACAGCAATAAGCCTGCCACCAGCAATAGGTGGACGGCAGCGGCCAGTGCAAAGGCCAGAGTGGGGCGTTCATGACGGTTAAGAATTAGGCTGCTCATATCACTTCGGCTGAACGAGCAGGCCAACCCGGGCAATATTGGCCTGTTTTAAAGCATCCATCGCATTCATTACCTGCTCGTAGCGTATGGATTTATCTGCTGCAATCACCACTGGGCGATTGGGCGTGATGGCTTGTTTGGCCTGCACACTGGCGACGAGGGCTTTCAGGTCGGCCAGATTGCTGGTCTCTTCCTTATCGTGCAGCTTAATCGCGCCAGCAGCGTCAATTTCTACGCGCAGCGGTGCTGCATTGACTTCCTGGTCGGATTTACCCACCGTAGGCAGATTCACCACGCCCTGCTGCATCATTGGTGTGGCCACCATAAAAATCACCAGCAAAACCAGCATCACGTCGATATAGGGCACGACGTTAATTTCATTTTTAATCCTGCGTGCGCGGCGGGCCATTATTTCACCTGGCGTTGCAAGATATTGGAAAATTCTTCGATAAAGGTATCAAAGCGGTTGGCGAGCTTATCCACTTCATTAGCAAAGCGGTTATATGCAACTACTGCCGGAATAGCGGCAAACAGGCCAATGGCGGTGGCAACCAGCGCTTCGGCAATCCCAGGAGCCACGGTGGCTAAGGTGGCCTGGCCCACATTGGCGAGGCCGGTAAAGGCATTCATAATGCCCCACACCGTGCCAAACAAGCCGATATAGGGGCTGATAGAGCCAACGGTGGCCAGAAATGCGGTGTGGGCATCCAGTTCATCCAGTTCGCGCTGGCAGGCGGCTCGCATGGCGCGGCGGCTGCCTTCCATGACGTCAGATAATTCCATGCTGCCGCGCTCACCCGCGCGCTGGCGCAGTTTTAAGAACTCGCCAAAACCCGCTTGAAAGATTTTTTCCATGCCCAGAGTTTGGCCACGGCGCACCTGATCGTAGAGTGTGGCGAGATCTGCGCCATTCCAGAAGCGGTTTTCAAACTCTTCGGTTTGCTTTCTGGCATGGGAAATGGAGAAATGCTTGCTGAAAATATACCACCAGGACATAAACGACATGATGAGTAAGATGCCCATCACGGCTTGTACAACGGGGCTGGCGTGCAGGACTAAAGTGATAATCGACAGATCTTGGTTTGCTGCAGCAACGTCCACTTTGGGTAATCCTTTATTCGCGTGTTAATGGTAGGGCGGCTTATTCCGCTGAAATAATATACCGAGTATCAATCTTGTTTTTTCGGGCTTAGCCCAAAGTGCTCATACGCTGCCAGTGTAGCAATCCTGCCGCGCGGTGTTCTTTGTAAAAAGCCTTGCTGAATCAAAAAGGGTTCAATCACATCGTCAATGGTGTCAGATGATTCGCCAATGGCTGCCGCGACGTTATCCAACCCTACCGGGCCACCGGCAAATTTCTCCAGAATGGCAGATAAAAGCTTCCGGTCCATGACATCCAGCCCTGCGTGATCCACATCCAGCATCGAAAGCGCAGCATCGGCCACTTCGCGGGTGACATGGCCATCTGCGCGTACTTCGGCGTAATCACGTACTCGGCGCAGCAAACGGTTGGCAATTCGCGGCGTGCCCCGTGATCTTCGCGCAATTTCGAATGCGCCGTCAGGTGCGATATTCACATTGAGTAATTGTGCCGAACGTGTGGTGATGCGGGTGAGCTCTTCTGCCGAATAAAATTCCAGCCTTGCCACAATGCCAAAGCGATCGCGCAGGGGGTTGGTCAGCATCCCGGCGCGGGTAGTGGCGCCAACCAGTGTAAAAGGCGGCAGATCAAGCTTTACCGATCTGGCCGCAGGGCCTTCTCCGATCATTAAATCGAGCTGAAAATCTTCCAGTGCCGGGTAAAGAATTTCTTCGACCACGGGGCTGAGCCGGTGGATTTCGTCGATAAACAGCACATCATGCGGCTCTAAATTGGTCAGAATTGCCGCCAAATCGCCTGCCCGCTCCAGCACCGGGCCGGAGGTCTGGCGAAGATTTACGCCCAGCTCGCGGGAAATAATATGTGCCAGCGTGGTTTTGCCAAGGCCCGGTGGGCCAAATAGTAAGACGTGATCGAGCGCTTCTCCGCGCTTTTTAGCGGCTTCAATAAAAATCTCTAATTGCTCACGTGCTTTGGCCTGCCCAACGTATTCGTCGAGTAATTTGGGCCGCAGAGCGTGCTCTAGTTTTTCTTCCTGATTAGATAATTTTGTACTGCTGATCAGGCGATCAGCAGGAGCAGCAGAAAGCGCATCGGTTTCGATCATGGCTGTAGGCGATCCAAGGGGGGAGTACGGCTTGTTGCGTAGCAATAGGTAAGTACCACGACGCTCGCAACACTAAAGCCTGCAATGATATCGGAGAAATGATGCACGCCGAGCACCAGTCTGGCTATTCCACCTAAAATGGCAGCACAAAAGGCGAGGCCAAACCAGAGTGTGCGGCGTTGTGGCTGATATTGTGAGGCAATCAGGGCCAACACAAAAGACATAATCCATGCACTCATGGCATGTCCGCTGGGAAAAGAAGGGCCATGGGCCGAGGCTAAAAATTCCAAGCTGGGGCGAGGGCGTAAAATACTGAACTTAAGCGCGGCATTCAGCAGCCAGCCGCTGAAAATGGCTAATGGCAGGCCAATTGCATTATGGCGATCAGCCAATTTAAACCATAAACCTGCACCAATCACCGATGCCAGCAGCAGGGAGCCAAATGCCCCGCCAAACCAAGCTAAAGCTTTACAAGCGGCTATTAAAAATCCTGGGCCATTATAAAAGACATTACCGATGGCATCATCCAGTGCATTCAGCTGGGGTGTGTTTAAGGCTGAGGCCAGAAAAATGAACAGGATGGTGCCAGTAAGGGCTGTAATGGCCAGGATTCGCATTTAGATTTTAACCAGTTGTTTAAGGGCGCGCCGGATGCCGTCTGAAACATCAACATCGCTGGCGAGCTCTTTGACCGCGCCGCTGGCTTCGCGTTCGCTGTATCCCAGGGCAATTAATGCATGTAGCACATCGTCTTTATTTGATGCAGGCGTTTGAAACAGTGCGCTATTATTGCTGACAGAAGTCATAATAGGCAGGTTGTTGAGCTTGCCGCGCAGTTCTAAAACCAGTCTTTCTGCCGTTTTTTTACCAATGCCCGGTACTTTTGACAAGCGAACCAGATCTTCTGCTGCGATGGCTTGCGCAAGCTCATCGGCGTTCATTCCCGATAAAATGGCGAGCGCAATTTTTGCACCAATGCCGCTCACCTTGATTAAGGCGCGGAATGTGTCACGCTCCGGCTTGGTGGCAAATCCATATAAAAGCTGGGCATCTTCACGCACCACCATGTGAATAAACAGGCTGGATGGCTGCCCTGTGTGGGGCAGAACATAAAACGTGCTCATAGGAACATCAACTTCGTAGCCCACGCCATTGGTTTCAATCACAATCTGCGGGGGCTGTTTTTCGATCAGGGTTCCGGTAAGGCGTCCGATCATGGCGTGCATCTCTAAAGGAAAGCGGGGAGTATAAATGCCCGAGATTGGCTTGACGAACTTGAAGTTAGGTATTTTTTGTTTGTTCTGCATGCTGCAGGCACAGGC
This sequence comes from Iodobacter fluviatilis, assembly GCF_900451195.1. Classification (NCBI taxonomy): domain Bacteria; kingdom Pseudomonadati; phylum Pseudomonadota; class Betaproteobacteria; order Neisseriales; family Chitinibacteraceae; genus Iodobacter; species Iodobacter fluviatilis. The sequence goes on along the minus strand of NZ_UGHR01000003.1, from coordinate 202,937 downwards.
CATGCCTGTACGTTTATTGACGCAGCAACAGCCGCCGTACAGCAATCAGCAGGCTGACGGGCGTCAGAGCGGGCTTGCACTGGAAACTGTGCGATGTGTGATGAATAAATTGCAGCGTCCGGTAGAGATTAAATTTCTGCCATGGAAGCGTGCACAGAATTTAGTTGAGCTGGGCGAGGCGGATGGTTTTTTCTCTGCCTCGCAAAACAGTGAGCGGGATCGCTTTGCTACGCTTTCGCAAGCAATTGCTCCCCAACAATGGCGCTGGTATTTCCGTACGGAAAGCTCGGCTAAGCCATTAAGCGAAGAGTTTCGCTTATCGGCTACCGTGGGTGCTTATTTTGGCTCGAATATGCTGACCTGGCTAAAAGCATCTGGTTATCGGATTTATGCCACACCTCCTGCGCATGATCAGCTGCTCAAAATGCTGCTTGCAGGCAGAGTTGCTGCAGTATTGGCCAGCGATCTGGCGATGAATGAGGCGATTCATGCAGAGCATGCCGAGTACAAAATCCGCTCGGAGCTGCAGGAAGATAAACCTTTAGGCGTTTATTTTGGCCACCGCTTCTTAAAAGAAGAGCCTGAGTTTCTTACCCGTTTTAATGCGGAATTGCCTTCTTGTCGCATTAAGATCTAGTAGGGACGCTGCTTGCCGCGCCCCTACCCATCTTTATGCTAAGCGCCCGCGTTTAATGGTTAAGCCCAGACTGGCAAGCTGCTTCATCGCACCGCTATCGTGCTGAGCATGGGTGAGCGCTACTGCGAGTGCATCGGCGGCATCTGATTGTGGGGCCCCATTGAGGCGCAGCATTCGCTGCACCATCTGGCTGACCTGATCTTTGTCTGCATGGCCATTACCAACCACCGCCTGTTTTACTTGCAGCGCGGTGTATTCCCCTATCGGCAGATTGGCTAAAACCAGCGCCGACATGACAGCTCCCCGTGCTTGCCCCAGCATCAGCGTTGATTGCGGGTTGACGTTTACAAAGACAATTTCCACTGCCGCCACGTCGGGCTTATAGGTATCCACTACTTCAGCAATGCCGCGCAAAATCGATTTAATGCGTGCAGCGAGCTCGCCGCCGGGCGTGCGAATGCAGCCCGATGCGATATAACTCCGGTTTTGCCCGTCTGTATCGATGACCCCGAACCCCGTTATTCTGGAGCCCGGGTCAATTCCTAAAATACGCATTTAATTAACCTGAAACGCATGTGAGCCTTGATAAAACCCTGCTAAGGCAAAATTAATCCCGGCCTAAAACGGCATCGCCTTTGGCAAATGTCCATGTTCGGCTAATGCTGATCACATCGGTGTCTTTACGAATATCATCGGGAAACTTACCAAAAGGCGCTGCCATTTTGACAATGCGTAAAGCCGCAGCATCAAGCTCTTTATTGCCTGATGATTTGGTAATTTCGGCCCTGCGTACATTGCCGTTCGCGTCGATTTCTACGGATACTAATAAGCGGCCATATAGTTTCTGACCATGCGAATCAAGCGGGTAAGTTAGCGCACCAACTCGCTCCATCTTCATCCGCCAGTCTTCAACATAGCGGGCAAAACGATACTCTCTAGCACGGGCACCGATGAAAGTCATGCGCGGGCGGCTTTGGTATTCGCTGGTCTGCTTGCTGATCTGTGCCGCTAAACCGGCGATTTCACGGGCCTGTTGTTTTAATTGCTCATTATCGAGGCCCGTATTTTCGCTATGCGTGCTTTTACCTAGGTCCTGAGCGACACGGGTGTCCGCCTTGAGCTGTAGCATGAGTTTCTCTGCATCGGCCTCAAGCTTCTTTTGCTGAGCTTTAGCACGTTCTACTTCTCTAGACTGAGGATTATCGCTGGCAGGCAGCGGTGATTTGACGTGCTGATTCAGCACATCCGTATTGCCCCCGCCATTTAAGCTGGCCTGAGCCAGTGCATCCGCTTTGTGCGCATCTTGCAATGTGCGCTGGTTTACAAGCACCACTTCCAGTGGCTGTGCCGAAAACAGTGTTTTAGGATCGGGCATTACAAACTTCATGCCAAAAATAGGAATAGCATGTGCGAGTACCGAAAAGGCCACGCCCAGAGCCATAAAACGTTGCGCTCTATCCATTTGCCAACCTGTATTACCTAAGATTTTTAATCGCGGGAGTGTAGCACGGCGCATGCTGTCTGCTTGCTGCTAAAATACGCGTACGCTTCAACTATCTGTAAGGAAATAAGTATGATTAAGTATTTACTACCGCTGTTTTTGATCTGTACTCCACTGGCTTTTGCTGAAGATGGGGCCAAGGTTGCGGCAAAATACAACTGCTTGGGCTGTCATGCGATTGATACTAAAATTGTTGGGCCCGCATATAAGGAAGTTGCAGCAAAATATCGCGGGCAAAAAGATGCAGAAGCTATGCTGATGAAAGAAGTACGCAGTGGTTTACCCGGCGGAAAATGGGGAAAAATCCCTATGCCCGCACAGCAAATTGAAGAGAAAGATTTAAAGATTATTGTACGTTGGGTACTGTCGCATTAATGCCATACCGTCTGTATGGCGAAACGAGTTATTGCATTGCGGCGGGGACTTGATTATGCTGCCTCCCCATTTGGTGGGGTGTATGCTCGTAAGTTTATGTTCTGTCTGGTTTTTGTTTCAGTAAGATGAAATAAAGCTGCAGAGCGATTTTGCCCCGCCCCCATTTGCAGAAAGGGAGAACGACCATGGCCAAACTCACGGAACAAGAAATCATTAGCTGGAACGGTTCAGAAGATGATTACATGAACCCGGATCACCTCGAGTTTTTCCGGGCTAAGCTTCTGCAAATGAAAGCAGAGCTGTTGGCAAACGCCAATCAAACCAGCCAGCATTTGCAAGAGCAGGAAGCCACGCCTGATCCGGCTGACCGTGCTACTTTGGAAGAAGAGTATGCATTAGAGCTACGCACGCGTGATCGTGAGCGTAAGTTGTTGCTTAAAATCGAGTCTACTTTGCGTAAGCTTGATGATGGCAATTATGGCTATTGCGAAGACACAGGCGAGCCAATTGGTCTGCCACGCTTAGTTGCACGTCCGACGGCTTCTATGTCTTTGGAAGCGCAAGAGCGCCGTGAACGTATGAAAAAACAGTACGCAGATTAATGTTGTGCTGTTTTGATGAGTAATGCTTCCGAGACGATTGCGAAAGCACGTGATTTAGTCGCCCAAACCCGTGCCCGTACTACACCTGCACGGGTTAGGGTGCTCGCTGCGCTCTTGGATGCTCAACGCCCGCTGTCACATCTGGATGTGTTGGCGGCGTTGCAGCCCGCTATCGACCGCGTTACGGTGTACCGGGTTTTAGACTGGTTAACCGAGCAGCATTTGGCGCATAAATTATCCGGTGATGATCGGGTATGGCGCTTTTCTGTTGCACCTGCCCCACACCACCATGCGCATTTTCAGTGTGAAAATTGCGGCCGTTTTTTTTGTTTAGAAAACGTAAGCAGTGATCTGCCTGTAAGCTTGCCTGCACAGTTCGTGGCCCGCATGGTTGAAATCACGGTTAAAGGTATTTGCGCCGACTGTCGTTAGACGATAATCTCTTTCTTTTATGATGTGCTTGTCGCCGTGCTAGGCAGCCGCTCTAGGGAAGAATATGCAATATCAAACAGATGATGTCCGTATCCGAGAAATTAAAGAGCTACTCCCCCCTGTTGCGGTGATGGAGAAATTCCCTGTCAGTGAAGTTGCCTCCGTTACTGTTTTTGAAACCCGGCAAGCCATTCAGCGCATTTTGCAAGGCAGCGATGATCGCCTGCTGGTGGTGATTGGCCCGTGCTCGATTCATGATACCGAGGCTGCCCACGAATACGGCGCTAAGCTTAAAGTGCTGCGCGAGCTTCACAAAAATGATTTAGAAATCGTGATGCGGGTTTATTTTGAAAAACCCCGCACAACGGTAGGCTGGAAAGGCCTGATCAATGATCCTTACCTGAACGGCAGTTTTAATATCAACGATGGCCTGCGTATTGCACGCAAACTATTGGTTGATTTAAACAACGACGGTATGCCAACTGCCGGCGAATTCCTCGATATGATCACGCCGCAATATATGGCTGATTTAATGAGCTGGGGCGCGATTGGTGCGCGTACGACTGAATCGCAGGTACACCGTGAGCTGGCTTCCGGATTATCTTGCCCGGTAGGCTTTAAAAACGGCACAGATGGTAATTTAAAAATTGCACTGGATGCGATTCGTGCATCCAGCCAGTCACACCACTTTTTGTCTGTAACTAAAATGGGCCATTCTGCGATTGTGGCGACTGGCGGCAATCCTGATTGCCATATTATTTTGCGTGGCGGTAAAGAGCCCAATTACGACACCAATCATGTGCGTGCTGCACTGGCTGATCTGGCTGCTGCCGGGTTGCCTAAAAAAGTTATGGTTGATTTTAGCCATGCCAATAGCAGTAAAGACTATCGCCGCCAAGTCGATGTATCTGCCGATGTCTGTGCTCAGCTTGCCCGTGGCAATAACGGCATTTTCGGTGTGATGGTTGAAAGTCATATTATTGGTGGCCGTCAGGATCATGTTGAAGGCAAGCCTCTGACTTATGGCCAGTCAATTACGGATGGTTGTATCAGCTGGGATCAGACAGAAACGATGCTGGCAGATTTGTCCAGGGCCGTGCTGGATCGCCGCGCGATTGCCAAGGTTCATATTTAAGTTTCTAGCTTATCAATATTCAACGCCCCGTTTATCGGGGCGTTTGTTTTTTCTGAATCTGAAACAGCCTTTATTGCCGTTCTAACTTACCTGCGGTAAGGAATTACTGGATTTGGCTCTGCTCTTTACTAGTATTGAAAATACCCTGATGCACCGGATCATTTATCTGATGCAGTTTCACTTCAGCAGTTTCTTTTTGGCTGGGCGCGGAAGATACAGGTCGTTTACTGAAGATGCATCATTTATTGATACCGGAGTCAGGCTATGCAATTTGATGAAGTTATTCCAGATCATTTTAATATCATCTCCCGCACCCCCTTGCCGCACGTGCTCATTGAGCAGGCTTTGATGCAATTAGGCGGAGGGGGCGTTGAAGGTACAACTTTTAAGCGTAATGCTTTGTTGTCTGCGGGCTGGAAACACGCCAGTGTGGTGTCTTATGGCAAGCATCCCACAGAGGCGACCGCCGCTTTTAATAAAGTACGTGCTGTTTTGGCCCTGAGCCAAGACCCAGCAGCGATCATGGATCAATTACAAAAGAAATAACTTTAGTACGGGCGGCTTTGTTGCCATTGCAGCATAACGGCGCGGACATGAGCTTCTATATCCGCTTCTTCAATACATTCGCCTTGGGCTGTAATCGTGCTTAGGTCTACGCCCAGCTTAGCCGCAAGGCGAGCAGCGCTAAGGCTGACATTGAGCGTAGCTGTTTGTGCTGCAGGCCAGTCCAGCTGACAGGCGCTGGCAAAAGTGGCCTCTGCTCCAAATAACTGCACAGGCTCTTCTTCAATCTCCATTTGTAATAAAAGATCACCGCATTGCACGGATTCTTTAATTTCTACCATGATATGCGAAACCAAACCGGCTTCCGGAGCGCAGATCTCAATCTCACTATCACCACAAATGAGGGTCAGAAGTGGTGTATTACTGTGTACATGATGGCCTGGTAAGATATGTACGGCGCTGACGCTGGCTGTTTCATCCAGCTCGGGAACACAGATCAGGTGCGTAGTGAATGTACTCATGGTGAATATGCACCTATTTTTCAATGATTTTGCTTGATTTTGGCCAATACTGCTGTTTTTACTACTGCTTAGAATATGCAGCAGTAATTATTCCATTGCAGTGCAGCATCGCAGTTCCTAACATTGGGCCCGATTCAGCAGGGAAAGTCCCAAGTTTATGGATATTAACGCAGCCATCAGTCGTTGTGTGTAAGCAAAGTCCGTATCCTGGCCGTTTAAGTCTGGCCTATGCGATTTGCGTCTGCTCATGATGATTTTAAAGTGCAATCAGAACAATCAACCTGTATGTGATGAGATGAGTCTTATCACCGCCAGCGTAATATTAAGGAGCAGTTTATGAGTGAGTTGGTTTTAGTTATTAATGCCGGATCGTCCAGCATCAAGTTTTCCCTGTTTGAAACCGGCGCGGCTGATCCTGTTCTGCTCTTTAAAGGTCTGGCAGACGGTATTTATGTTGATCCGAAGTTTGTAGCAAAAGACGCGGATGACAATAAGCTGGTCTCTGAATCTATGCCGGCAGATATGCCTAAGAACCATGACTCTGCATTGCGTCATATGCTGGCTTGGCTTAATAGCCGTATTGAAGGCCGTACGATTGCCGCAGTGGGCCATCGTGTTGTGCATGGTGGCCTGAGCTTTTGCCAGCCCGTGCGCATTACTGAAGAAGTATTAAAGGGCCTGGACGAAACCATTGCTCTGGCTCCATTGCATGCTCCGCACAATATTATGCCAATGCGCGTGCTGGCTCAGCTTTTGCCAACAGTGCCGCAAGTAGCTTGTTTTGATACCGCTTTCCACCGCACTCAGCCAGAAATCGAGCAGCAATATGCTTTGCCATACGAGTTCAGCGAAAAACATGGTATCCGCCGTTACGGCTTCCATGGCCTTTCTTATGAGTATATTGCCAGCGTATTGCCAGGTATTGATGCGAAAGCTGCGGCAGGCCGCACAGTTGTGGCCCATCTGGGTAATGGCTCCTCGATGGCCGGATTGATCAATGGCCACTGCCAGGCAACAACCATGGGCTTTACCGCTTTAGAAGGCCTGCCTATGGGTACCCGTTGCGGGACGATCGATCCTGCGTTAATTCTGCACTTTATGAGCCATCTGAAAATGGATGCCTCACAAATTGAAGAGCTGATCTACAAGCAATCTGGTCTGTTGGGTATGTCGGGTATTTCCAGCGATATGCGTGATCTGCATGCAAGTAAAGATCCGCATGCTAAGTTTGCTGTTGATTACTTTGCTCACCGTGTTGTGCGCGAAGCGGCTTCTTTAGCGGCTGCGATGCAAGGTTTTGATGCGCTCGTGTTTACTGCAGGTATTGGTGAAAACGACGATATTGCCCGCGCCACTGTATGTAATGAATTGCGCTGGTTAGGCGTGGAAATTGATGAAGTTGCAAATGCAAAACGCTCAGGTGAAGCGCGTTGTATTTCATTGCCAAGCAGCCGTGTTCCGGTTTATATCATTCCAACGAATGAAGAGCTGATGATTGCCCGCCACGCTTTGAAGTGCGTTGCTGCGTAATTTTTAGTTTTAATCAAAGCCACATGGTGCAGATCATGTGGCTTTTTTTTGTCTGTGATAAATCGCAACACTATTCCGCAGCGTTATTTCACTGAAATTATATTTTTATTCAAAACCCGCACAATAGTCAGCTGGCTGAATCATGACTAAGAAAGTAAATCATTTCATCATGCGGGTATGGTTTTATTTAGTAAGGAAGCCTCAGGTTCAACCGGCTGATATGTTTACCTTTGAGTAAGTTAAGGGTTCACGTATCCTTCAAGCCTTGCCGGAGCAGCAGTGGGAAAATCATGGAAAACGATAGCGTAATTGATCTCTTGCCCGAGCCGCGTCGCCTTGTTGCGAATCGTGGCTGGCATTGGTATGTAGACGGATTTAAGTTGTTTCGCCGTCAGCCGGGAATATGGATTGTCATTTCCCTGCAATTTTTTGTTTTAGCTTTGCTGGCGAACGTGCTACCTGTAGTAGGCGCTTTGGCCTATACCCTGGTATCCCCGGTATTGTCTGGCGGAATATATCTGGCAGCTAAGCGGTGCTATGCAGGTAACAGAGTCGGTCCTCTGGATTTATTTGCTGCGTTTCACGGTGAAATAAAACCCCTGCTTTGGGTGGGTTTTATTAATGTGCTTGCTGCGATGCTGGTCACGGTTGTGCTTGGCTTATTTGGCAGCCAGGCCAGTCTTGTTGATATTCCAGCCGGAAGCTTACCTACGCCAGAGCAAATGAAATCGCTGTATTTACATGCCTCGCTGAGCCTTATTTTAATGACGCCGGTGATGTGTGCAGTATGGTTTGCTCCCGCTTTAATACTATTTGATGGTTATTCTGCCATCGAGGCGATGAAGCTTTCATTTGCAGGCATTGCCCGCAACTGGCAGGCGTTTTTAGTGAGCGGGTTGCTTACGATTGCCTTGTGTTTTCTATCCGTATTTACATTATTACTGGGGTTTTTAGTAGTCTTACCGGTAATGATGCTGATGCAATATATTGCATACCGAGAAATTTTTGCTGCAGTGCCTGCAGGCGCTGATGGAGTTTAATGTGTTGGAAAGCCCATTTAAAGGTAAAACAGGAGTCGCCCGCATTTTTAATGCTCTGGGTTATTCCATCGATGGTCTAAAAGCAGGCTGGCTGAATGAAGCCGCATTTCGTCAGGTTACTTTGCTGGCGCTGCTTGGTATTCCCTGTGCGTTTTTAATTCCAGGGCTGCCTCATTGGGGCAGGGCATTACTGATAGGCAGTCATCTGGCCAGTATGATTGTTGAGCTGCTTAATTCGGCCATTGAGGCCGCGGTAGATCACACCTCCCTAGAGCGTCATGAGCTGGCTAAGCGTGCCAAAGATTTAGGTAGTGCGGCGCAATTGGTCTGCCTGCTGAATTTAGCCTTGATGTGGTGTTTGGTTGTGCTGGGCTGATTGCTCTGTTTTTTATGACGTACAGCTCCTTTGTACTGCCTGCCCGGATGTGAAGATTACTATGAGTCACCAGCAAGAGCGCCTGCTTAAAGGGCGCAGCTTCTACCGGCAGGGTGAGCATGCTCTGGCAGTCTCCAGCTTTTTGGAGGGTATAGAGGAATCGCTTGAGACCAGCGGAAATGAAAGCATTTATTGGATCGAGTTGGCGCATTTATTCCGTGAAACGGGCCAGGCGGAGCGGGCGTTAGCGCTCAACCAATATGGCTTGCAACTGGCAGGGGATGATGTCTACTTGATTTGTGCGGCAAGGCTGGGTTTGGCTGCCGATCTGTGGGAATTAAATCAGCAAGAGATGGCCCGCGCCATGATGCAGCAGGTTGTGGCCAACCCTCAGCTATACCAATGCCCTTATTTGTTGGAGCGCTTAAGCCAGCTCTGCATCGTGCAGGAGCAATGGCTGCCAGCGCTCAGCCTGATTGAAAAGGCGCTCGTACTGTATCAGGATGACCCGGTGGCGATGGCCAGCTGTGGTTTGTCACTGCTTAAGTTGCAAGGCCGGGCGAAGGTGCGCTCTGAGTATCACGATGGCGTGAGTATTGTTCAAAAATACATGCACTTACTTCCTAATGCCCAGCGTGAAATATACGCAGAGCTGGCTCGTGCCTATCAGGAGCTGGGGCAGTTCTCTGAATCAGCGGCTCATTTTATGCAAGCCTTGCAGATTGCTTCCAAGGTACAAAAAAAAACACGCCCCAGGCGTTTGGCTGCGGTGGAATACAAGCTGCGGCACATGACCAGTGAAATTGAAATTGAATTATTGCGTGAGAAAAACGTGGCACAGCATCAGCAGGTACAGGAGCTGGAAAACGTCACTTTCCGTGATGAGCTGACCGGCCTGCATAATGCTCGCTATCTGGAAATATGCTGGCCGGGCTTGCTGGATCAGGCTCGTGAAGATGTGGCGCTTTGTATGCTTAGCATTGGGATTGATCAGTTTGCCAGTATCCGTGAGGTGTTTGGCAGTGAGCTGGCCAGCATTGCTTATCATCAACTGGCACGCATTTTACAGCGCCATTTACCCGCTAAGGCTGTTTTGGTCTGCAGTGGATCAGGCACGTTTGCATTGGTATTTTTGGCTTTAGAAAAGGCAGAGATTGAGCAATTTTCTGCACGAGTGCAGCAGGATATTGCTTTATTGGAATATGCCCATTTGCCTGAGTCCCTGAGTATCAGCATGGGCGGGGCATTTTTTCAGGTAGGGGATACCGCCGAAATTTTACAACTTCGGGCTGATCTGGCTTTTTTTCTGGGGCAGCGACAGGGGCTGGGGCAATTGTTTTGGGATGAAGAAACCCGATGAGCGCAAAACTACAGTTTGCCACCCAATTGGAAATCCTGGCCAGGGAATCATATTGTGGCTCGCCTCCTTCGCCGGCAGAGGCCGGGCAGCTACTGCAGAATACTTTTGATGAGCCCCGGCTTCTGGCGATGGCTCAGGTGATTTTGGGGCACTCGTGGCAGCATTTAAGTGAGCATCTTAAGGCGCAGCAGGCATTTTCAGCGGGCATGCTTAGTTTTAAAGCAGCGGGGTGTCTGAAGGAGCAAACTGAAACCCTGATCCTGCTGGGGTTTTCGCATTTATTAAGCAATGAACCGCTGATTGCGCTTGATTATTGGTCTGATGCGCTCATCATTGCGCGTAAATTAAAAAATAGAAAACTATGTGCCCGTATCTATATGGGCATTAGCCAGGTTTATATTGGCTTTGGTGACGATCAGGCTGCATTGGGATTTAATGAACTGGCACTGGAGCTGGCGCGTAAATTAGGCAGTGATCATTTAAAGTGTGAGGTATTGCTGAATGTGGCCAGCGATACTTGCCGCTTAAAACGTTTTTCATATGCTTTGCAATGTCTGGCTGAAGCAGAAAAACTATTACAGCAATCGGTTGTGAACCCTATTTGGTCGGCTGAAATAATTTATTATCTGGGTGTTGTACATGCGGAACAAAAACAATGGGCTCAGGCTAAAATAGAGCTTGAAACTGCTTTTACTCTGAGTGATCAAAATGATAATTTATGGGGTAAAGCCCATGCTTTAACGGCACTGGCAGAAGTATTGCTGGCATTGGGTGAAAATAATGCCGGTACAATATTGCTGCAGGCCTTAAGTCTGGCAAAATCAGGCGGTATAAAAACACTACAAAATCGTTGTAATACGGCTTTAATTCAATGGCATTTGTCACGGCAAAATTATGAATTGGCTTTGCCTGCTTTTAATGCGCTGATTCAAAATGAAGATACAGAAAAATTTAAAATCAGCGCAAAGCACAAGCAGCATATTTTGCAATTAGAAACGCAAAGCCGTATGCGCCATTTGTAGTGTAAGTTGTTGAATATTATTAATAAAATGTCTAAGCTGCTGCTTATTTTTTGCTCCACCCCAGCGTGGTTTTAATTTGCCGGAGATAGGCATAAGCGGTGACTTCATGGCCTGCATCGCATAACAGGCGATGCCAGTGTTCTAATACCGGCTCTAAACCAGCCCGGTCGTGAATAAGTGCAAAGTCTTTATCTAAAAAGCGATCTAACTGGCCAGCCAGATATTGCTGATTGCTCATATACATCATCTGGCGGATTTGAGCGAGCGCCCTTTGATTGATACTCACCCCTTCGTGGCTATTTGCCGGGCCGTGGCTTTCTTCTATCATTTTAAGCAGCTCAAGCCTTGATAGACCTTCTTCTAATTCGGCTAAGCTAAATGCCTGTAACAGATCGCTGCGGGTTCTTTTTCCGTCGACCATAATTAAAATGCGACGGGCAACGGAAGAAAGCAAGCCGCTGCGTTCTTCAATTTCTTTACTACCTTTTGCGGTCTTAGTGAAACGCGGCTGATCCATTTTTATGACCAGAGAGGATTGTGTGTAAATAGGTTAACGTACTCTGACCTATAAGCCAACATGAATAATATAAAAAATTAATGATGGATATGTTTATATTTGTTTAAATCTTATAAAACTACATGCTTAGACCTATTAGAAAAATACATAAAAAAATCGCCCCTGAATGAGGGGCGATTTTTTATACGATATAACTAGGAATAAAATGCTGCTTAAAGGCCGCCATAGGAATGCAAGCCGGATAAAAACATATTTACGCCAATAAACGCAAAGCTGGTGACCAGCAGGCCAATCAGCGCCCACCATGCCAGCACATTGCCACGCCAGCCTTTTACTAAGCGCATATGCAGCCATGAGGCATAGTTCAGCCATACAATCAGCGCCCAGGTTTCTTTTGGATCCCAGCTCCAGTAACCACCCCATGCTTCAGCGGCCCACATTGCGCCTAAAATGGTGGCAATTGTGAAGAATAGAAAACCAATCGAAATGGCTTTATACATGACCTCGCCAAGTGTTTCGTAGCTTGGCAGGCGGCTGGATAAAATGCCTTTTGAAACCAAAAGCTGGGCGGCCCCCAGCCCTGCTGAAAGGGCAAAGGCACCGTAGCCTACAAAGTTGGCAGGGACGTGTATTTTCATCCACCAAGATTGCAATGCGGGGATTAGCGGTTGAATTTCATGCGCTTGGCGATCAACGCTGTACCAAAGAATAAAACCGACTGCAGCCAGAATAATGGGCAGCACGAAGGCACCCATGGTTTTGGCCATTCCTTGTGCTTTAAATTTTTGCTCGTAGTACAGATACATCAGTGTCGTAATCAGGCAAAACAGAATAAAAACTTCGTATAAATTTGAAACAGGAATATGGCCAACGTCGGCACCAATCAGATAGCTTTCATACCAACGCACTAATTTTGAGATCAGAGCCGCCGATGCAGCGGCCCAGGTTAAGCTGCTTGCGATGCCGAGTGCGGTGTTGGAACGGCGCAACATTCCCAGCCAGTACATTAAGGTTGCCAGCAAATAAAGCACGCACATCCACATGACGGCCGATTGGCTGGACAAAATATACTTTAACCAAAAGACGTTTTGTCCATTAGCAAGCGTGCCTTGATACAAGCCAATGCTTGCAAGTGAAAAAAGTGCACTGACAGGAAGAAAAACCCGCATGGCGGGCCAGAAGCGGCCAAACCACACAATGGCTGCAACAGCGGCTAATAAGATGCCTTCTTCGTAATAATCCATAAATGATGCATAGCGCTTATAGGCAAACAGGCCTGCAGCGATAATCAGGCCGGTAAACACCATGTCGAATGGTGATAAGCGGCGCTTGGAGATACTCATGGTGTTTTTCCTTTTGCAGCCAAATCAGTGGTGAGCTCGGTAAATTCACGATCCAGATCAGAATTCTTGCGGTTACTACTCATGGCAATCAGGGTTTTGCCAGCGGAAAGACGTACCCAAACCCGGTTTTCCCGAATATAAAACATACAGAAAATACCGATCACCAAAAATAAAGAACCTAAATACACAATATTTTGGCCGGGTGCACGGGTAATTTGAAATCCACTGGCTTTGACTTCATCAAAGCTGCTGGCTTGCAGCCAGACAGGCGGGCCATACTCATACAGGCTGCTGACTGCAACCAAGCTATCCATCAGGAAGCGGTATTGTGTTTCATCAATTGGCAGTACAGGCAGGCCCGCTTTTCCTTGTGCTACATCCATTGCATCAATGACCGTACCTTGCAGGATCTTGATATAGGTTTGGGCTACAGTCTGGCGCTGCTCTTTGGGCACTTTCTGATCGAGGAAACTTTCGATGGCAGGGAAACCTCCTTCACTAAAACGCGTAAGTACCCCGATAGTGACGTCTTTAAATTGCGCTTCGCCTTCTTTGGTAATTCCGCCGCTTTGGAAGGCTTTTGCTGCAGTTCGGCGGGCAATTTCCGGGTAAAGCGATTTATCGAGCAGGCTGGCCCGCAAACGCATAAAGGTGTTCGGTTCTAGGTCTTTATCCAGAGGGATACGAATAAATTGGAATGGCGCTGCTACTTCGGTGCGCATGCCTGTAACGGCATAGCCAGCGCCCTTTTCAAAAAATGGAGCAAAGTAATTCAGGTATTCAGTGGCTTGGCCGTTTTTATCGCGTAATTTAAATTGTATCGACGGACCAATATTTTTGAGGTTGTGCTCGCTTTGCACTGCTTGTGCCGAGGCCATGGCTTGGGCAAATTTACTGACTGCCATCGCGTTATTGGCTACTTTACCCATGTTTTCAATATTGAACGGGCGGAAATCACCCATTTCTAATTGAAAGGCCTGGCCATTGATTTGCATGCTCTGGCTGGATTGTGAGCGAACTTCAAATGCTTGTGCGCTGTGATTGTTTAAATTCCAGCGCTGCATTTTCAGCAGGGAGCCACCATCGCCAAAGCTGGCTTGATAAACGGCTACCCCTTTGTAAATTAGAGGTTTATTGACTTCTACTTTTGCTCTTTTAAGCACGGTTCCGGTTTTTTTGTCCAGCAAATCAATATCACTGGCAAAGAGTTTGGGCTGCCCGGTTGAATAATGCTCGATATAAAATTTATTCAGGCGTACTGCAAAGGGCAGATCCTGAACAAAATAGCCTTGGCCTGCATTTAAGAAAATCACATCGCCAACGGATCCTTCGGGCAGGGTGACATTACCGCGGAAAGATAAATTATCTTCGGGCAAGCGACTTTGCAGGGGGACTTTGCTCTGCGGCAAATCACGCGTTTCTGGTGTTTTAAAGCCAAACAGCTCGGTTAATTTGAGCGGCACATTTCCGTCAAGCAAGCCACCAATACAGATCACCACAATCGCCGAATGGGCAAATACATAGCCTAAGCGCTGAAAGCTGCCTTTTTTGGCTGCAATCAAGACTTGGCCATTCTCTTCACGAATGCGGCTGCGGTAGCCCCGGTTGGCCAGTGTGTCGATGACATCTTCGGTGGGTAATTCACTGTTTAATTCGATATTGTGCGACATCAAACGCAATGAATTATTGCTGGCGTTTTCACGATAACCCCGAATATCTTTCCAAATTCCGGGCATTTGCCGCCAAATACACAGGCTGGTTGAAAGCACAAGAAAGCTTAGTATCAGCAAAAACCAAGCGCTGTGGTAGACATCAAACAGGCCAAGCGGGTGAAATACTTGAAACCAGAACTCACCAAACTCAATTTTATAATTGGCGTAAGGCTCATTTTGTTTTAAAACCGTGCCAATAATCGAAGAGATAGCGAGGATAGTCAGCAGGCTTACGGCAAAACGCATTGACGAAAATAATTCGTACAATGCTTTTGGGAATGAAGTTTTGGGTGTCATAGAATTCAAAAAGGGGCTAAAGGCCCCTTGTTTTAGGGATCTGCTAAATAAGCTGGTGTTTAGTCAGCTAAAGAGCCCTGATACCGGATAAAGTTCCGATAAGGCATAGAAACACAGGTTTTTCATGATAAAAAACCTGTGCATTCTACGGTCTGATTAATGTAAAGCCTGGATGTATTCAGCCACGGCTTTGATTTCAGCATCTGACAATCTGGCCGCAACATCGGTCATGACCGTATTGTTGTTACGCTCGCCGCTGCGGAAAGTAGTCAGCTGTGCCAGCGTGTATGCCGAATGTTGGCCACCCATGCGTGGGTATTGGCCGGGAATCCCTGCGCCAGACGGGCCATGACAGGCCATACAGGCAGGTACGCCCTTAGCCATAATGCCACCACGGTAGATTTTTTTACCTGCTTCAATCAGGGCTTTATCAGAAGCGCCGCGATCTTTTGCTTGCTGGGCAGAGAAATACTCTGCCACGTTTTTCATATCAGCTGGCGATAAAGGCGCTGCCATACCCATCATCACGGGATTTTTTCGCTTAGCAGCCTTGAACTCGTTCAATTGTTTTACAATATATTCAGGATGTTGGCCTGCAAGGCTGGGATTGGCAGAAGCTGCGCTATTGCCATCAATGCCATGACAGGCTGCACAGACTTGCTCGACCAACAGTTTACCTTTTGCCGGATCTGCTTTCGTGCCGTCAGCGGCAAACGCGGTTGGGGCCACCATCAATAGTGTGGCAATGATTGCTGCAACAGGCGCACGGCGCATAAGCATTTGTCCTCAAAAGTGCAAGTAGCCGGGTATGTCAGCTTGTTGAAAAATTAAACGGGGCAGGCCTCTGGCAGGCGGGACAAAAAAACTGGAATTTACTAAAGTAAATGAGGATTTTTGTTGTTTTTAGCGCCTGGTGCGAGCATCGCAGTAATTTTGCAATAAGTTGAACCGGCCGAAGATTATTCAATTGCTGGTATTCTATAACAAGACCCGTTCACAAACCACAGTGGTTACCCAATGTCGCTTTTCCAAGGCTTGCAATTCCTGACAACCGTTAACGACCTGAAGGCTCTTCCGGCTGACGGTATGGAAGTTGCATTCGCCGGACGCTCTAATGCCGGCAAGTCCAGTGCTATTAATACACTGGCCAATCATACGCGGCTTGCCTTTGTTTCTAAAACACCGGGCCGTACTCAACACATCAATTATTTTCAATTTGGTAATGCTAATAACCGACTAGTCGATTTACCAGGTTACGGTTATGCTGAAGTACCTGTGTCAGTTAGGCAACACTGGGAAAGATTATTAAGCCAGTATTTGGTGCGCCGGAGCAATCTGATTGGCTTAGTGCTGATTATGGATTCACGTCGTCCACTGACCGAGCTTGATCGTCAGATGCTGGATTGGTTCCGTCCTACAGGCAAACCTATCCATTGTATTCTGACTAAATGCGATAAGTTAAATCGTCAGGAACAAACTGCGATTTTGCGTAAGGTAGAGGCTGAGTTTGCTGACGAATCGATGATTACCGTTCAGCTGTTCTCCAGCTCTAAAAAGTTAGGAACAGATATTGCAGAAAAGGTAGTTGGTGGCTGGTTTGATGCCATGAATTACCAAGCGTCGCAGGCAGAGGCCAGTTCGGAGCATTCAGAGCCGATAGACGGGGAGTAAAGGGGCTTGCAGTTTTATGACATAGTTCTATCTTGATTCTAGGTGCGCCCCTGCACCTCCCGCTTTTTCCTCCCTGAGCGGGTGCTTTGGCAACGTGCCAAAGCCTGTATGGCCCCGGTCGATGCCTGCTCAGACCGGGGTTTCTTTTTTTATGTATCTCTGCATCTTGACTTAGTATTAACTTATTATTTTATGATTAAGAACGCTTGCAGATAAAATTGAGCGCATATACTGCGCCATATCATGATGATTTCTGCCAGCTCCTGATAAAACCATACTGAAAACATACTGGCTTTTGAAAAGGGGAAATGTAATGTCAACGCTCGCCGGAGTAAAAGTTATGGTGATTGATGACAGTAATACCATTCGTAGAAGTGCGGAGATTTTTTTGGGGCAAGCGGGGTGCGAAGTCATTCTTGCAGAAGATGGTTTTGATGCTTTAGCTAAAATCAGTGATCGTTTGCCTGACGTGATCTTTGTTGATGTGATGATGCCAAGGCTGGATGGTTACCAAACTTGCTCGCTGATTAAAAAGAATCCACGTTATAAAACAACCCCCGTTATTATGTTGTCTTCTAAAGATGGTTTGTTTGATCGTGCCAGAGGACGAATGGTAGGGTCTGATGAGTATTTAACTAAGCCTTTTACTAAAGACAGCCTGTTGTTGGCTGTTGCTGCACATATTCGCAGCGTTTGACTATGGGTAGGATAGCAATGAGTATTAAAAAAATATTGATCGTCGATGATTCACCAACTGAACGCCATTTTTTGGGTGAGTTGCTCACTAAAAATAGTTTTCAGGTCATGACTGCTGAATCGGGCGAAGAAGCCGTGGCAAAAGTGAAAGAATTGATGCCCGATTTGATTTTGATGGATGTTGTCATGCCCGGCATGAATGGCTTTCAAGCCACACGCACAATTAGCCGTGATGAGTTGACTAAGCATATTCCAATTATTATGTGCACTTCTAAGAACCAAGAAACAGATATGGTTTGGGGACGTCGCCAAGGTGCTGTGGAATACGTAGTAAAGCCTATTGACCCGCAGGAATTACTTTCCAAAATTGCGGCTTTGTAAAAATAGTGTGTTGTGCATAAATTAAGATCGCGGGCTGATTTTAAAAAATCAATATGCCCGCGAAAAGCATGTAAGGTGCGAATGGAATTTCACTCGTAAAAACCGATATTTTTATATGCAATGGCGCTAGGTCATTGTCATATAAAGTTTGGGTTTTAGCCTGATGCGCCAGCGATTTTGTGTGTAAATAAATTGAAGCTTCTTTCAGCGGAAAAACCATGGCCAAACGGATTAGCCTGCGTGACTATCAAGAAGGGGTAATGGCGCGATTAAAAAGCGTTACCTCTACAGCTCAAGTGGATGCTCGTTTGGGCGTAAGGATCGGTGGTGAAAATTGGCTGGTCGATTTATCCGATGTCGCTGAAGTAATGCCTTTACCTGCAATTGCGACTGTTCCTCTGGTGCAGCCTTGGTTCAAGGGTGTCGCCAATTTGCGTGGAAATCTGGTGAGTGTCAGTGATTTGGCGGCATTTATGGGGGCGGGTAGTTTATCGTCCACGCCTGCTGCACGATTATTGTTAATACATTCCCGGCATATATTGCATTGCGCTGTTTTAGTTGATCGTATGCTTGGTTTAAAGCATTTGGCCGATTTAACGCCTGATTATTTGCTCACGCGTTCATCTGCTTGGACAGGGGATGCTTATCGCGATGCGGCAGGTGTTTCGTGGCGATGTTTAGATATTCAGGCTTTAGTTGCACAGCCTGCTTTTTTACAAACAGGTCAAATATAGCTGGCCGTTGAAAAACGTAGCATCCCCGCATAAAAGCGTTTGGCAGGATCAGGCAGAAATCTCATTTTAAGCGGTTTGATTGAGTCTTTTGTTGGTTTGCCCGGGCGTTGTGGTGAGGGTGTAGTTGTTTTAATGGTCTGCTGATGAGCAGCAGCCATAAAAAATAGATACAGGATCGGGAGTAATACACAATGGCACTGAATCTGGATGGCGTTAAGCGCCTTTTTTCCGGAAGAAAACAGGCAGCCCCTGTTTCGGCGAATACGACTTATGAGCCGATTAAAACAACATGGATTATGGGCAAGCTGAGCCTGCCAGAAGCCGATGAATCACAGTTAAAAAAACCACTGCCACTGATTGGCCTGCTGCCTATTCGTCAGCAAATGGCTATTTTACTGGCGGTGATGTTGCTGTCTGCCGGATTGTTTATTATCACGGCGTTTTTGGCTTTCCAAGCTTCGTCTTATAACGCGGAGCGTCGTGCGGTTTCTACTGAAATGCAGATGCTTTCGCAGCGTATTGCCCGGGCATCCACTCAGGCCGTACAGGGTAAGGCAGAAGCATTCCCCATTTTAAAAGATGCATACATCCGCTTTGACGATAACTTAAAGCAGTTGTCGGGTGGTGGATTGTTGGCCAGCTTATTGGCGCATAACCCGACTCAGCTGATTAATTCGGTTAATGCCATCTGGAAAAAGTCTTTTAGCAGCAATGCGGCGCGCCCTACTGTTGATACGATTCTCAAGCAGGAAAAAGCGCTGGTTACAATTGGTCAGTCTGTTTTAACGATTAACCGAAATGATGCGATTTTGCTGGAAAACACTCAGGAATTTGCCAAAATGCTGGGTGCAAATGGCGGCTCAGCACGCGATCTGGAATACGCTCAGCACTTATCCATGCTGTCTCAGCGTATGGCCAAAAACTCTAATACGGTTTTTGGTGATGATCTGATCAACCCTGAAGTGGTTTCTTTATTGGGTAAAGACTCTGTTTTATTTGATGAAATCATTACTGCGTTTTTGGATGGCCAAAACCCGGATTTACAAATTCGCGCGGTCAGCAATCCGGCTCTGATTGAAAAATTAAAAGAAATTGATAAACGCTTCCGCGATTTTGAAGTGGTTATTACCTCCTTCTCTAAAAACATGCAGCCCTTGGTTAGTTCGCGACTGGCCAGCCAAAGCATTGTTACTGATTCAGAAAAACTACTAAAAGACACCGGCGATCTTGCTGATGCCTATGAAAACAAAACAGGCAGCTTTGTTACTGGTTTCTTAGAGTTTATTTTCGTTGTTGTTGCATTGTTTGCTCTGTACCAATTGGTTTCAGTGTTTAACCAGGAATCGGTACGCCGTCGTTTGGTACTGGAAGCCGAGAATAAAAAGAACCAGGAGGCGATTTTGCGCCTGCTGAATGAAATGGCTGACTTAGCGGACGGGGATCTGACCGTTCGTGCATCGGTTACAGAGGATCTGACCGGGGCGATTGCGGACTCGATTAACTACACGATTGAAGAGTTGCGTTCCCTGATTACCAAGATTAACCGTGCAACAGGGCAGGTTACTTCGGCCACGCAGGAAGCTCAGGGTATTTCTGATGAATTGCTGGCCGCTGCGGAGCGTCAGTCTGTTGAGATTGAAGGCACCAACCAAACGGTTGAGCAGATGGTGACATCGATTCGTGGTGTATCGAGCAATGCCGCCGAATCAGCGAACGTGGCGCAGTCATCCCTGATGGCTGCTGAAAAGGGCGCTGAGGCGGTACAGAATCAGATTAAGGGTATGGGCGATATTCGCGAGCAGATTCAGGAAACAGCGAAACGGATTAAACGTCTGGGTGAAAGCTCACAAGAAATTAGTGAAATCGTTGAATTGATTTCAGACATTACCGAACAGACCAACGTCTTGGCTTTGAATGCGGCGATTCAGGCTGCTGCTGCGGGTGATGCGGGCCGTGGGTTCTCGATTGTTGCTGAAGAAGTGCAGCGTCTGGCGGAACGTTCAGGCGAGGCGACCAAGCAGATTAGTGCGATTGTGAAAACGATTCAGACCGATACCCATGATGCGGTAGCGGCGATGGAGGTTTCCACTCAGGGTGTGGTTGAAGGGGCGAAGCTATCTGATGCGGCGGGTCAGGCTCTGACCGAGATTGGTCAGGTTTCCCGTGATCTGGCGCGTTTGATTGAATCGATTGCGCATGAAACGGAAGATCAGACCCAGCTGGCAAGTAAGGTTAACTTATCCATGCGTGATATTTTGGCCATTACTGAGCAAACGACTGCAGGTACAAAACAATCTGCGATCGCGGTGGGGCAGCTGACCTCTCTGGCGCAAGAGCTGAAAGACTCCGCTTCAGGCTTTAAGCTTTAATCGGAATGGTTTTAGGTCATGGTATTGCGGGATGGTGCAGGGGAAAGCCCTGATCATTCCTGCATACCTTTGAATTACGTTGAAGTGTTACTTGAAAATAGGCTTTAAATGAGCGCGCATACCGAATTCGATCTGGGCTCTCTGGTCTGGGTTAAGAGCGAAATCGAGCAAACTTTACAAAAAGCGTCGCAAGCTTTGGCTCAGTTTGGCGAGACCAAAGACAGCGCATTGCTGAAACATGCCCGAACCTTTTTGCATCAGGCCTATGGCGCTGTGCAAATGGTTGAGCTCACCGGCCTTGCTCGTTTCTGTGAAGAAATTGAACAAACGCTGGCTGCAGATGAGATCAGCGCCGATACGCTGGCTATTATTCAGCGGGCCATTGTTGAGGCCCGCCGCTATCTTGAGCAAATTGCTGTAGGCGCGCCCAATCAGCCGCTTCGATTGCTGGCCAGCTTCAAAAAAATGGCGGCTTTGCGCCAGGCCTCAGACAGCGGCTCGGAGTTGTTTTTCCCTCAGCTTGCCGAATTATCCCTGCCTAAAGGTTTACCTGCCCGTACATTGGCTGCTCATGAAATCGGGCCATTTGTGCGTGCGCGTCGTCTGCGTTTTGAAGCCGTACTGCTGAGCTGGATCGCGCATGACAAAGCGGCGGCTGGTGTGATGGCTAAAAATCTGGCCGAGATTGCGGCCACTCAGTCTTTGGCGATTTCCCGCCACTTCTGGTGGGCAGCTGCCGGTTTACTGGACGGCTTGAGCCATCAGCAAGGGCAGACTGAGCCAGATGTCGATCTGAAACAACTGGTACTGCGTTTAAATATGCAATTGCGCCGTTTGAGCGATGGCTCCGGCAAGGTTGCTGAGCGCTTATACCGCGATATTCTGTACGCATTGTTGATGCTGGAAACCAGCAGCTCGCTGGCATTAGCGCTGCGTAAGTCTTTTGCTTTAGAAAGCCTTCTGCCAGGCGCAGACAGCGATTTGCTTTCGCCTGCATCTGAGTTTCGCCATTCACTTGCTCGCACTCTGCGTGACGAGCTGGATACATGTAAAGAAAGCTGGGGCCGTGTTTGCTCCGGCCAGTTTGAGCGCTTAAGTGCATTTATTGCAGGTTTTGAGCCGCTCGCCCAGCGTGCCGAGCCCTTGGCGATTCCGGGGCTGGATCAGTTATGGCCAGCGATTTCTGCATCGGTACAACGCTTAAATCAGCAGGCCCCCAGCGATGCAAATGCGCTGGAAGTTGCGACCGCACTGCTTTTGATCGATAACTGCCTCACCATTTATCCCCTGATTGCAGAAGATTTTCCTGTTCAGGTTGAGGCCATGTGTCAGCGGCTGCTGAACCCCTCCCTGAAAAATGAAGTCCCTCACCTGGATGAAATTACCCGGCAGGCACAAGAGCGTTTGTTGCAAGCTCAGCTGGCGCATGAAATGCGCAGTAATTTACAAACTGTTGAAGATATCCTTGATGCGTGGTTCCGTCAGCCTGATAACGGCAGCGAATTAGGCAAGATTGATCCGAGTTTGCGCCAGATTATGGGTGCGCTGCTGATGCTTGAGAAACAGCAAGCCGTGGCTCTGTTACAAGCTTGTCAGCAGAGAATTGAGCAATTCACTCAAAGCGAGCTGTTGTTACCCGCTCAGGAAGAGCTTGAGTTACTGGCTGAAGGCTTATCTTGCCTTGGTTTTTATATCGATAGCATTGCACAAAACAGGGATGAGCCCGCCTCTTTGCTGAGCATGATCGATAAGCTGACCGGTGCAAAGCAGGCTGATGAACAGGAAAACGAGTTAGAAATACTCGAGGTGGAGCCGCAGCTTGATGCTGTTGTCCATGCTGAGCCTGTACAGCAGGTCATGGCTGACCCATCCCGGCCTCTGCCTGTAACGGATGAAGCCGTTGATGCTGAGTTGCTCGAGGTATTCCTGGAAGAAGCAACAGAAGTACTGGCCAGCATTGCTGAGCAGGTATTGGTTTGCCAGCAAACTCCGCACGACAGAGACGCATTAACCGTATTAAGACGTAGCTTCCATACCCTTAAAGGCAGTGGGCGCATGGTGGGACTCAACCATCTTGCCCAAGTTGCATGGGCGATGGAGCAGCTTTTAAGCAAGTTAATGCAAATTGAAAAAACGGCTTCACTGGAGTTATTGCAACTGCTTGCTCAGGCCCATACTGCTTTCTCTGGCTGGGTGCAGCAGCTCAGCAGCGAGGGTGTTGCTCAGGTAGAAGGCAGCGATTTAATTGCTTCAGCAGAGCGGCTGAGAGCACAGCTGGATGCCGCAGCCAGCGTACCCGACGAAAACATCAGCGTATCGCTGGAAGGTGAGCCTAGTGCAAGTGATGAAGTAACGATCGGTACGGTCACCGTATCGGCATCCTTATTTTCATTGTTCTGCAAGGAAGCAGCTCAATATCTGCTTACCCTGCAAGGTGGCAAGAGCAGCCATCCTTCCAGTTATTTACTGGCTGCGCATACTCTGGGCGGTATTGCGTCAACAGCAGGTTTCCGCAGCTTAGGCGAATTAGCCTACAGCATTGAACATGCCGTGCAGCAGCTGGGTGAAGTGGTGATCGGGCAGGAGCCTGCTCTTGATCAGGCGGTTACTCGTATTGCCAGCATGCTGGAATCGATCTTTGCACTTGAAGCGCCGGGCTTTGCAGAGGCAGAAATCCTTGCTTTACAAAATCTGCAAGCCGAAACCTACGAAATTTCTCTGGATGAAACACCCGAAGCCCAGCTTGTTGAGCTTGAGCTTATCGAGCCGCCGGTTGTGCAGGCAGAGCACGAGCTTGAGTTAAGCTTGGATGAGCCAGCAGACTTGGCAGGGCTTGAAACGACGCTTGATCTGGATATTGCGGAGCCTGATGTTCTGCATGACGAGCCGAAAACCGCTGTTGCTGAAGTGTTGTCTGAGCTTGATGAGCCGCTTGCCCTGCATGAGTCCCATGATGAACTTTCAAGCGAAGCACTGACTGAGGAATTTGCAGTAGAGCCTGCTGCAGATATCTTTAAAGACGAAGAATCCATTGAAGCGCTTAGCTCGTTTGATCATTTATCCGATGATCAGCATGAGGCAGATATTGCAGAAGCGCTGCATGAGGATGCGGATACCGGCCTCAGTGATGTGCTGCCTTATCAGCCAGAAGCGCTCGAACTGCCTGAGCCTTCTGTCCTTGCTATGCCAGAACCTGCAGCTGAGCCGCTGTCTCCGCTGAGCAGCTTGCTGGATCAGCAGGACGATGATGCAGAAGGGGTCAGCTTGCTGGATATGGAGTCGCTGACTCCGTTTGAACAGCTTATGGATAAGCACGATGTGCAGCGTAAGTCCGAGCTGGACAGCCTGCAGGCCGACGATATTGATGAGCAGCTATTGCCTGTGTTCATCGAAGAAGCGGATGAGCTGATGCAACAAATCAGCAGCTCCCTGCGTGGTTTACGTCAGCCGGATGAAGTGCAGAAAGAATCAGGCGCCCTGAAGCGGCTGTTACACACCTTCAAGGGCAGTGCGCGGATGGCGGGTGCCATGCGTATGGGTGAGGTTGCTCACCAGATGGAAAGCCGTTTACTGGCGGCAGGAAATCACTATTCTGCTGCGCTTCTTGATGCGCTGGATGCCGATTTTGACTTGATTCAATCTCTGGCCGATGAATTAAAAGGTGTGAAGCAGCCTGCTCCGGTTGTGCAGGCCGTTGTTCCAGTGGCTGTTGAAGTGGAAAGCGGGACCACGATTCGGGTTAAATCCGAGCTGATGGATCAGCTGGTTAATCAGGCCGGTGAGGTATCGATCGCCAGATCGCGTATTGAAGCCGAAATGATCACCATGAAAACCTCTCTGCTTGATTTAACAGAAAACGTGAATCGTTTGCGCAGCCAGCTCAGAGAGCTCGAAATTCAGGCTGAATCACAAATGCAGGCGAAGATTCAGGATGGTCATGAGGCCAACTTTGATCCGCTTGAGTTCGATCGGTTTACACGTTTGCAGGAAGTGACCCGTTTTATTGCCGAGAGCGTTAACGACGTTGCAACGATTCAGCAAAACTTGCTGAAAAACCATGATGATTCAACTGGTGCATTAATGCAGCAGGCGCGGATGACCAAAGAGTTGCAACAAAGCCTGATGCGTGTGCGCATGGTGCCGTTCAGCAGCTTGTCAGACCGGCTTTACCGCCTTACCCGTCAGACAGGTAAGGAAGTCGGTAAAAAGGTCAATCTGGAGCTGCGCGGTGGTCGTGTGGAAGTAGACCGTGGCGTACTGGATCAGATGATGTCGCCGTTTGAGCATATGTTGCGCAATGCGATCGACCATGGTCTGGAAAGCACCGAGCAGCGAATTGCACTGGGCAAGTCAGAGTTTGGTGAAGTACAGGTTGAAGTTCGCCAGGAAGGCAATGAGCTGGTTCTGGTGCTAAAAGATGATGGTAAAGGGCTTGATCTGGAGTCCTTACGGGCCAAAGGGGTAGAAAAAGGTTTAATTGGCCCGCAGGCCAGTGATCAGATGGTGACCGGGCTGATTTTCGAGCCGGGCATCAGTACTGCCAGCTCGCTGACTGCACTTTCCGGCCGTGGCATCGGCATGGATGTGGTGAAGAATAAGCTGGGTGATTTGGGTGGGCGGATTGATGTATCAAGCCAGGCTGGTGTGGGTACAACCTTTACCATTTATCTGCCTCTGACCCTTGCCGTGACCCAGGTTGTACTGGTTAAAGCGGGTGGAGAGCAATTTGCTATTCCCTCCGGAATGATCGAGCAGGTTCAGGAAATTAAGCTCAGTGTTTTAGAGCGAATTTACGAGAACCGTTTCCAGGAATGGATGGATCACCGCTATCCTTTTGCATACCTGCCAAGGCTTTTAGGCGATGCAGTTTCGGTGCCTGAGCAAAAGCGCTACAACACCATTATGTTGCTGCGCAGTGGTACCGGGCGTATGGCGCTGCATGTGGATGAGCTGGTGCGCAATCAGGAAGTCGTGGTGAAAACCATTGGACCACAGCTGGCCCGTATTCCGGGTGTAACCGGTGCTACCGTGCTGGGGAATGGTGATGTGGTGATGATTATGAACCCTCTCACCCTTCTGGCTCGCGGTGAAACACGCAGTGCGGCGGTACAACTGGTTCCTGAAGAGCTGAAAACGACACCTCTGGTGATGGTGGTGGATGATTCACTGACGGTGCGCAAAATCACGGGCCGTTTATTGGCGCGTGAAGGCTTCCAGGTCCTCACCGCTAAAGATGGTGTGGATGCTTTGCAACAGCTTTCTGATGTCATTCCTGATGTAATGCTGGTTGATATTGAAATGCCGCGCATGGATGGGTTTGAGCTCACCCGGAATGTACGGGCCAATGAAAGCACGCGGCAGATTCCTATCATCATGATTACTTCGCGAACTGCTGATAAACATAAGAACTACGCATTTGAGCTGGGCGTGAATGCCTTCCTTGGAAAGCCTTATCAGGAAGAGGAGTTGTTAGGCCAGATCAGGAGCTTTATTAAGTCTTAAGTTGGCGTGACTGCTGCTTTGAGAAGCTAAGCTGTTAAATGTTATTTGGTTGGGTTAATGGCCCCGCTCGTTTTTAAGTAAACGCAGCGGGGCTGTTTTATTTTGAGTAAGCAGTTTTTAGCAGTGGCCTGATCGAAGGCGTTTTTATCCATAAAAGCCGGCCTGTCTTTGCTCATCTGCTGCAAAAAAAAGCGTTAGCACTGTTTTCAGGTAGCTGCACCTGCGATTTATCCCCTATTGTTAAATTATCTTAAACGCATAAGATTAGTAAAAGCTTATGTATCGGTACAAACCTGACCGGCTTGTAAATGACAGTGACAACTTTAGGGTTTATAAAAATGAATAAATTTTTGCTTGCTTCGTTGTTTGCATTAAGCAGCCTAGCGTCTCACGCTGACTTGTTAGATACGATTAAAGCCCGTGGATCTATGGTGGCCGGTGTTCGTGCCGATATACCGCCATTTGGCCAAAGAAATAAAAACCAGACTGTTTCTGGCTACGATGTGGATTTTGCGGGTGCGATTGCTAAGAAATTAGGTGTAAAGCTTGTAGTGCAGGATTTAGATCCAAATGAGCGTATTTCTGCGGTCAAGACGGGCAAGATTGATATCTTGGTTGCTACGTTTACCAAAACAGCCGAGCGTGAGCGCGAAGTTAACTGCAGTAATGGCTATTTTGTTGCTGCACAAAAAGTTTTATCAAAGAAGGGTAAGTTTCCTTCACCAGAATCCCTAGCAAAAGCCAATATTGGCGTAGCTCGTGGAACAACAGGCTCAGATTTGGTACGCAAGCAGTATCCAAAGGCAACGGTTATTGCTTTTGATGATATTCCTGAAGCGGTGCGTTTTTTAGAAGATGGAAAAATTGATGCCGTGGTGGATGACGAGCCTTCACTGGCACGCTCTTTAAGCAAGATGTCCAATAAGACTCAGTTTGAATTGTCCAGCTATGCAAACGCCACCGAGATTTATGCCATCGCCGCTAAATTAGGTGAAAAGCGTTTGATGAATCTGATTAATGAAACGCTGATCGAAATGGAAAACACCGGTGAGGCAGAGCGAATCTTTAATCAGTGGTTTGGCCCGCAAACGGCAACACCATTTCCACGTACTTTTAAAATTCGTGGTTAATTTAACAACACCACGCATTCTTTTGTAAGTTTTACTTGTAATATTATTGTTGTAATTTTGTAACAAATGCCCGTCAAAAGTAAGTGAAACTGCTTATTGTGCTGCTTTTGAATGTAAGCACAGTTAAGGGTGTTCCACAGTTGGTGATTACCACAGTATGACTGTCGTTGTGAAAGGGCTTTAAGATTAGTTATCTCTAATCTGATACGGCAATGATGTGCTGTTTATTGCCTGGAGCTTTGTATGCAACGATTACTTTTGGCGGGTTTACTGAGCATGATCAGTGTGTTGGCGCATGCTGATCTACTGGATAAAATTAAAGCGCGTGGTACGTTGATTGCGGGCGTGTCTGCAGATGTTCCGCCATTCGGGCAAAGAAATAAAAATCAAACTGTTTCAGGTTATGACGTGGATTTTGCAGCGGCTATTGCAAAAAAGCTAGGTGTTAAACTGCTGGTGCAGGATGTAGATCCAGCTGAGCGGATACCCAGTGTAAAATCCGGCAAAGTAGATGTGATTGTTGCCGCATTTACCAAAACGCCTGAGCGTGAGCGTGAAGTGGCCTGCAGTATTGGTTATTTTGTTGCCTCGCAAAAAGCCTTGAGTAAAAAGGGCAGATATCCCACTTCAGAATCTTTGTCTAGGGCGCGAATTGCTGTTTCCAAGGGGACTACAGGCGAAGATTTGTCCAGAAAGCTCTATCCCAAAGCCAATGTTGTGGCTTATGCGGATGTTTCTGATGCCGTTAAATCATTAGAGCAGGGCGCTGTAGACGTGGTGATGGATGACGAACCCACTTTGGCGGGTGCTTTGAACTCTATGACTGCGAAATCACATTATGAATTGTCGAGTTTTTCAAATGCCACAGAGATTCTTTCTGTAGCGGTGAAACTGAATGAGAAACGCCTGCTTAATCTGGTTAATGAAACATTATTAGAAACCGAAAAAAGCGGCGAAGCAGAGTTGATTTTTAATCGCTGGTTCGGGCCACAAACCAATACCCCATTCCTGCGGACCTTCCGTATTCAAGGCTAAATACTCCTTAACGTGGGCAGCTCTGCCCACGTTTCTTTTGCACGTCTTATTTGCAATCCCCTAGCCGCCTAGCGCTGCCTTTTACTGTCATTGTTTTATCCTGAGCTTTGATCTGATGTTCGAACTGATAGCTGTCTCTGGCCGGGCTGAATTGAATGACGCTGTGCATGGCTGAAGGCTGTGGCTGATGGCATTGCATATCCATGATGACCGTATTGCCGCTATTGCTGATTTTGGGCATGTCGCAATTTTTCTGCTGCTTGTGCACCATCAGCTGCCAGCTGGCTTCTTTGTCTTTGGATAAGCAGGACGACATGATTATGTTTCCAGCTTTAGGATCAAAGCGCATATTGGGCTGCTGCATTTGTTTCAGCATTTCCGGCTTCATCTGGCTCATCATTGCTTTTTGTTCAGGTAGCATTTCACTGGTGATTTCCCATTGTCCTAGCTGGGGCACGGGCCCGGCAGCAAAGGTTGCAGAGTTTATAAAGAGAAGGGCGTAAAAGAAGCGCATAACGATGCTCCGCATATGGGATAAATCGTTATAGACGTGCAAAGGCCGCTCACCATTAAAAATAGGCGAATGGGTTATGGTTGTGTGTGATGTGAACCGGAGTAGATTTGTGCAGAATAAATAAGGCAACCCATAAATCAGGCTGAAAGCGGTTCTGGCGGCTGAAAAACAAAAAGCCCAATCCGAAGATTGGGCTAAATGCTTAATATACTTGGTGGGTCGTGCGGGATTCGAACCTGCGACAAACGGATTAAAAGTCCGCTGCTCTACCAACTGAGCTAACGACCCGCTCTAAAGAGATGCGGATTATAGCGTATAAATTTCAATTGTCAAACTGTTTATAAAAAATAATTTTGCTGATCTATTTTTTAAGGCTGGTCGGGCGTTGTTTGTGGGCTGACTGATGGAAACTGCAGTATAAAACGAGTGCCTTCGCTTGGAGGGCTTTGCACCGTAATTGAGCCGCCAAATTGCTTATTGATGATATTGAATACAATATTCAACCCCAGCCCGGTACCGCCTTGGCCACGTTTAGTTGTAAAAAATGGATCAAATATTTTACTGATATGCTCTTGCGAAATTCCTTTGCCATTGTCTTTGAAACTCATATTCACAAGTTCCCCGTTTTGCTCAGCGCTGATTACAATTTGCCCCTGTTTTTCCGGGGTAAAGGCATGGGCTAGCGCATTCATTGTGAGGTTGGTAATGACCTGTGCCATCGCCCCTGGATAGCCCTCTAAAACAATCTCAGCCGGGCAGTTTACCGTGACCTGTGCATCATTTTGTTTGAGGGCAGGGTGCAGGCTTGAAATGACTTCATCGATATACTCTTTTAATTTATATTCCCGCCGCAGCTCGCTGGTCTGATCGACTGCCACCTGTTTAAAGCTTTGGATTAGTGTGGCAGCCCGTTCCGCGTTGCTCATAATCAGTTGGGATGTTTGTTCTGCTGTTTCGATATAAAGCATGACCGAAGATTTTCGAATTGCACCATCACTCATCGCATTTTTGAGTTGCGACGTTGCATCGCTGAGTACAGAGGCGCTGGTCAGTACAATTCCAACAGGTGTATTGATTTCATGGGCTACCCCGGCGACTAAGCTGCCCAGACAAGCCATTTTTTCTGATTGAAGCAAAGATGCCTGAGCCGCTTGCAAATCGGTATAGGCTTGTTTGTTGGCTTCTTCTGCTTGACGGCGGCGGCCCATAATGCGCTTGAGTTTGCGCTGAGTCTGGTTGAAGCCTTGAATGACTTCACTAAATTCGCTGAGTTGTGTCTCAGCCAGCTCTTCTGCTTCATCGCTATCATGGCGTGATAAAGCGAAGAGGGCATCGCGCAACTGAGCCAGAGGGGTAAACACCATTCTTAAGCTAAAAGTAAAGGCAAGCAGCAGGATAGAGTCTATGACTAAGATTTCCAGTGTTCTTCGCCAGATATTGGCGCTCAGGGCCGCGTCAATGTACTCCCTAGAAAAATAAACCCTTACTTCTCCCAAGCGTGTGCTTTTGCTCGTGCTATTTGAGGCGTCTGTATCACGGTAAAGTGGCAGGGTGACATGAATTCCCTGAATGACTGTCCATTGGTTTGTAATTTGCTTGTTTGAGTTTTTTTGTACAGAAGCAAATCGCTCACCATCAGAATCCACGACTAAAATACCACGCACTTCTTCGGGGAGTATTTCAGCGCTCAGTATTCTTTGCGCGGATGCAGGGCTTAGATCCCATAGCGGCCGGGGCAAGCTAATGGTGAGCCGGGTTACTGTTTCTTTTTGCAATTGCTCAAAACGCAACTCCAGCTCACGGGAGAGCAAACCCTGAGCATAAATGCCAAATGCAGCCAGGATGGATGTGGTCATCACGATAAATAACACAATGAGTCGAATCCGAATCGAATACATAGGCGTTATTGTTCCGGAATAAAATCAGCGATTAACCTTTGAGGACGGGCTAGGGATGTTTCTCCCCTAGCGCAACCAAGTCTTTGTTTAAATGTATAAGTCCGTTACGGCGGCTGCAAAATGGACAGACATATTATAAAGGTATGCTTTTTGATCAGGGGCGTGTGCTATATAAGCTGTTTGGCTGGTGTAAGCGGTGGTGTCAAGAATCCGGGGCAGAGGGGGTCAGTGCTCAAGCGCTGATTGATGGAGGTACAGGAGTATGTGCAGGAAGCAGGCAACAAAAAGCCCAATCTTTTGGATTGGGCTAGATATCACATCTAATTATGGTGGGCTGTGACAGATTCGAACTGTCGACCTACGGATTAAGAGTCCGCTGCTCTACCAGCTGAGCTAACAGCCCTGAACACACATTGAGTGAGAAGAGTGGTGGGTCGTGCGGGATTCGAACCTGCGACAAACGGATTAAAAGTCCGCTGCTCTACCAACTGAGCTAACGACCCGCTCTCACTTCAGAGAGGACGCATTGTAATGGATTGAGATTTTGTGTCAAGCCTTGTGAGGAATTTTGCGGCCGTAATCAGCATGATTTGTTGTTTACTCTATGATTTTAATAAATATTTTTTATTGTGCCCTTGTACAGATATTGTATCTGTTTTTTTGATTTCCTTTCCCCTGTGCTGTTTTATACAGGTAAAAAAATCGTGAATTTATGCAAAAGTGTTATTGCGGCAAGTTTATAGAAACACGGTAAACTTAAGTTTTCTTGAATTGGATAATCGTCATGCGCTTGCTGCATACCATGCTCCGTGTGGGCAATCTTGAACTATCTATTCAGTTTTATATCGAAGTGCTGGGTATGCGTTTATTGCGCCGCACAGACTTCACAGAAGGCCGTTTTACGCTGGCGTTCTTGGGTTATGAAGATGAAGCCAGCGGCACAGTGCTGGAGCTTACCCATAATTGGGATACCGAAAAATATGATCTGGGCAATGCTTACGGGCATATTGCGATTGAAACAGATGATATTTATATGCGCTGTAATGATGTGCGTGCAAAGGGCGGCAAGGTTGTGCGTGAGCCAGGCCCTATGAAACATGGCAGCACCATCATTGCTTTTGTTGAAGATCCGGATGGTTACAAAATCGAATTTATCCAAAAATGAAAAAACACTTATTTTTATTAGCCTTAAGCTTAATACCAGGATTTGCTTTAGCCGCAGATTTTGATGGCGCCACATTAAGCTTGGCCTGGGCCTTGCCTTTTGTAGGTATATTGCTTTCAATTGCGCTATTTCCTTTGTTTGCACCTCATTTCTGGCATTGCCATTTTGGTAAAGTTGCTGCTTTCTGGGCTGCATGTTTTTTACTGCCGTTTACCATGGTCTTTGGTGTGCCTGCTTCGCTGGGAGTGATTGCACACGCAATGATTGAGGAATATATCCCTTTTATTTTGATTTTGTTTGCCTTGTATACCATTTCGGGCGGGATACTGGTTTGGGGAAATCTGCATGGCTCGCCAAAGCTTAATACAGGTCTTCTGGCATTAGGCACGGTACTGGCTTCGATTATGGGAACAACAGGCGCTGCCATGCTGCTGATTCGCCCTTTGATTAAGGCGAATGACAACCGCAAGCATAATGTGCATGTGGTGGTGTTTTTTATTTTCCTGGTGGCTAATATCGGTGGTGGTTTAACCCCTCTGGGTGATCCGCCTTTATTTCTTGGTTTTTTAAAAGGTGTGGATTTTTT
Source organism: Iodobacter fluviatilis (assembly GCF_900451195.1). Lineage (NCBI taxonomy): Bacteria > Pseudomonadati > Pseudomonadota > Betaproteobacteria > Neisseriales > Chitinibacteraceae > Iodobacter > Iodobacter fluviatilis. The sequence goes on along the minus strand of NZ_UGHR01000003.1, from coordinate 170,352 downwards.
CTGGACCTTCAGCCATATGTTGCCTTTAGTCGCTTTTGCTGCGGCTGTATTGCTCACTGCGTTTTATTTTATTGATAGTTATTATTTCAAAAAAGAAGGCGTATTGGATATTGATAAAACCAAAGATAAGCCGATTAAAATCCATGGAAAATTCAATTTCTTTCTGATTGCCGCCGTCGTGGCTGCTGTCGTGATGTCAGGAGTGTGGAAACCTGGTATTAGCTGGCATATTGCAGGCACAGAGCTGGCGATTCAGGATTTAATGCGGGATCTTATTTTGCTGGCATTGGCACTGGTTTCTTTGAAATTTACACCTAAGCCCGTACGGGCAGGCAATGATTTTAACTGGGGCCCTATTTTAGAAGTGGCAAAGTTATTTGCTGGTATCTTTATTGTTATGGCCCCGGCCATTGCCATCTTGCGTGCAGGCGAGGCAGGGCATTTAGCGCCTCTGGTTAATACCGTGAGCAATGCCAGCGGTGGCCCAGTTGATTATATGTATTTTTGGATGACGGGTTTGTTATCCGCCTTTCTGGATAATGCCCCGACTTATCTGGTGTTCTTTAATCTGGCTCATGGCGATGCTGTGCAAATGATGGGGCCAATGGCATCCACGCTGCTGGCTATTTCTGCAGGCTCGGTATTTATGGGGGCACTGAGCTATATCGGTAATGCGCCTAATTTTATGGTGAAAGCCGTTGCTGAAGACCGTGGTATTAAAATGCCAAGTTTCTTTGGTTATATGGCCTGGTCTTGCGCCATTTTATTACCATTATTTGTGTTAATGACTTTAGTATTTTTTAGTCATTCGTTTTAAATAAAAGACCCCGCTGTTTTGCAGCGGGGTCTTTTATTTCCTTGTCATTCTCAGCCTGTTTTCGGCTTTATTGCTTTAATGTTTGTTTAAGCTCCGCATCCATCCGAGCAATTTCTTGCGTGGTTTTGGCCCTTTGCTGGCCGCGCTGTTCTGCTAATTGTATTTTCTGCCTGATCATATCAATTGTTTTATCCTGCACGTGCTGCAGTGTACTAATATCCACGGCCTGCCTTTGCAAAGCGGTTTCTGCACCAATTACATTGTCGTGGATTTGATCCGCTGCGCGTTTCATGGACGACTGAATTTGGTCTTTAACGCGGTTACTGATTTCTAAATTGGCTTTTTGGCGCAGGCTGAGTAAGCCCATACTGATATCGGTACCCCATGCCGGAATCGCGTTTTCTAGCAAAGAGCGAAAATCATCGGTAATCCCGCGGTTTGCGTCTTCCAGTCCCTTAATTTGAAATGCACGCAATTTTGCCTGATGAATTTGCAGCTCGATGGTTTCTGCCCTGCGTGTCAGGCGATCCACCCTTTGTCTTTGCCCTGCGATCAGCATAGGGTCATTGGGATCAAGTGCATCCAGCTTTTGCTGCTCTTCGGCCAGTACAATGTTGATGGCGGGCAGGATTTGCTCCAGTGCGCGCATATCGGCCAGATTGGCTTCATAAGCGTTGCTCAGCCACTGGTTATCCGTTTCCATGACGCGCAGGCGAGTTCGCATATCGTTGCAAATTTTGTCGATTTGCCCCTTTGCGCTGTCAAAAGCCTGCACAACATCTACTTTGGCGACGTTCAGTGTGCGCTTCAGTCGGTTAACCAGCCCGTTCAGGCCGCTGGGCTCGCCAAGCTGATCGTAGTGCACGGTGGTCATCAGTTTGAGCACATCATTCATACCCCGGCCAAAGTCGCCGGTATCGCTGGCTCGTGTTTTAGCCAGCAGCTGATCGGATAACTGGACCAACTGCTGTGTTTGCCGGTTGCCGATTTCCTCGAGTTGCTCACTGCCCAGTTGGCGTATTTGTGCAAGTAAAGCTGGATCTGCGGCCGGAGTGGCTATCTGGACAGGTTGAATGACGCTTAAAGGTGCATTAACGGGCTGATTCAGATCGACGGGCAGCGGGCTAGGGCCCGGTGTTGGGGTGCCAAACAAGTCTTTGTATTGCGACATGGTAATCCTCAGAGTTTTTGCTGAATATCAACCACCAGCAGAGACAGAAAGTGGCCCCGCCAATTTTCAATATCAAGCAGCTGTTCATCCAGTTGGGCTGTGAGCTGCCGTGTGGATGCGGCTTGCAGGGACAAAATATGGGCTTGGGTCAGGATGCGGCTGAGCAGCTGATCTTCCGCAGCCAATACAAGCAGAGCATCTTTTTTTAAAACATCAGCCAAACGATCCAAGTAATCAGTCTGGCGCAGTAATTCATCAATATCATTCTGTAAAAATAAATCCGGTTTTAATTCCTGCCGCATAAATAATTGTAATTGATCGATTAATGCATGTGCGTGTGCCTTATCTGGGGCCTTTTTGCCAAACAATAGGCTGCGTTTGGGGCTGATGGCTGCCTGCAGATCATCAGCCTGACGCTTTGCTTCAGTAAAGAGGGTGTTTAACAGATTTTCACGGCTCTTCACCGACTGAGTAAGGTCGATGACACGGTGCATCAGCTGCTCGCTGGCCTTAATTAATTCTGCATAGCGCAGATTGACGCCTTCGGTGCTGGCAATTGTTTTGGGTGCGGTGGAGAGTGCTTTGTCAGCCTTGATTTCATCAGGCTTGGCAGGGGGTGTTTGGCCAGCAAACAGATCCGCCAGATTTTCGCTTGCAGGGGCTGTTTGAGGCGCTTTTGGCTCCCCAAACAGATCGCGCATTGGGGCTGCAGGAGCACCAAATAAATCGCGATACCCAGACATAATCAGCCTTGATAGCCAAATAGTTGGAAGAAATCTGGCAATTCTTTACCCGGATAGCCTTGGCTGACGTTTTCGACGGTCCAAACCTGATCTTTTTTACGAATGCTGGTAAATAAGCAGCCGGTAGATCCTGCATCCAGCGAAGCCAGTTTCGCTTCGGCCAGTAATTCATTGCTTTTATTATTGAAGATTTGCATTTTTGCATCGGCCACTTCGGCAAAGCTTTGCCCGCGTTCTATGGCTTTATCTATGGTGCCAACAATGGCGATCAAATCGCAATTGCTGGGCAGGGCATTAAAGTGAATCAGAATCACTTCATCAGGGCCATCGCCATCCCCGGTACGATCGTCTCCTGCTAGGTGTTCCATGGAAGGGGTTTTTTGCTGGCCCCAGTAGCAAATATGATCAACTTCGGTGATTTTCCCCAAGGGGCCGCCACCAGTGCTGTTGAGGGGGAAGCAGCTGGCATCTAAATCGTAGTTGCTTTTGCTGGTGTTTTTGGGCGGCGACCAAGACAGCTCAAGGCGTACTTCTTGTAGTGGAGCATTGTTTTTAGTGAGCGGTAAGCTACCGCCTTTTGTCATAGGGAGCATCTTCTATCCTTACTGGGTTTTATTGAATTTTAATCAGCTATTTTGCAACATATAAGTATCTGGTTCAGCTTTTATATTCTGCCGGTAATTGCTCAAACCAGCGTTTGAATTCTGTATCAAAAATACGGTCGTAAAGCTGATCAGTAGAGAGATTTGCTAATTCAGTTAAGCGGTGGAATGTACATCCTTCAACTTCATTCGCCGCTTTTTGCATCAAATTAAACTTTACCTTTTTATCAGAGTTTGCACCAATCAATACGACAAAAGTACCAATTTTGGCGAGCTCTTTTAATTGAGAAATAAAGTTTGGGGCCGAGCCCATATCTTCGCCATCTGAAACAAATAATACTAAGAATGCTTCTTTCTTTTCTGCCGGGGTTTTTTTACCAAAACCAAACAGACCTTTAAGCATGCCGCCCAGTGTTTGCTCCATTGCCTTGCTTTTTAGCAATGCTTCCAGTGCTTTGGCATAGTCGGTTGAGCCCCATAAAATGGGTTTGGCTCTGTTTAAAAAGTCGGTACGGACTTCTGTTTCGGTATCAACTGAATAATCGCCGGTATCTAAAGCACGATCTGAAAAGCCAATAATTTGAATATTGCGGTCAGGGTCGATCACCCCTGCAATTGCAAGCGCTGCCGTAAAAAATGGATCAACAATATAGCCGCCGGCAGGAAGCTTTTTTGTAAATTCATCTTTAAATGAGCCACTTACATCAGCAAATAATTTCATGTTTATTTTAAAGCTGGGCGGTACATTTTGTTTTTGTAAGATCAGGCGAACTTTATCCTGCTCTTTTGCCATGGGTAAACTCATCTGTTGCTCCAGTGGAAGATAGTAAGAAGGGGCAAGCACGATCGTGCTAAAAGTTTCTTATATATATGAGCTGTGAGCTCAGGCTTGCTCAGCTTATAAAGAGCTGTGTGCAGCAGGGGGCCCAAACTCTATTACTTTAGCCTTACGTTATATCGGCAAGTTACCGGAGCAATAAACAAAGAGCAAGTAAGGTATGGAGCTGGTAGAGTCGTATCAGGCCAGTGGGTTTTCTTGTGAAACTAGGAAGTAATCATTACTCGGATGTATAAAGTACCGTTCCGTGTGTGCAGGGCAGCTAAATATTTCAAATGACAAGGGTTTAGCACTGATTGACGGAAGAAAAATAATGCTGTTTTGTGCCTCTGCACGGGAATATGCAGAATAATATATCTGAGATATGCATATAAATATGCAATTAATATTAATTTAAATATATATATTTAATAAATATATGCAAGTGTTTTTGTAAAACCATTGCTTTGCAGGAAAACTTGCTAAGAATAATATTTGTTATAAAATAAAGCGTTATTTTTTAGCCTATGAATTAATCCTGTTTTGTACTCAGGATGATGGATGATAATAACTAGTAATTTGGTATTATTTGCTGCTCAGGATCATTCCCGGAACAAAACAGCCTGAAGATGGTCTTGTATAAGGTGAAAAACTTATTGTGTTCGACTTCTGACAGATTTGATTTTTGTCATACAGCCTTAAATAGCAATCATGTACAGTAGTTTCAACAGATGAAATTCTTAACGATTTACTGATTAGCAACTCTCAACGAGGTGTTCCGTGACTCAACAGCTATCTCCTGCACAAATCAACAAAATGCACGCTTACTGGCGTGCGGCTAACTACCTCTCAGTTGGTCAAATTTATTTGTTAGATAATCCGCTTCTGACCGAGCCACTGAAGTTTGCTCACATTAAGCCTCGTCTGTTGGGCCACTGGGGTACAACACCTGGTCTGAATTTTATTTATGTTCATGCTAATCGCGTAATTAAACAACGCAAAAGCCCAATGATTTATATCACTGGTCCTGGCCATGGCGGCCCGGGTTTGGTGGCCAATACTTATCTGGAAGGCAGCTACGAAGAATTTTATCCACATATCGACCGCACTACCGCCGGTATGCAACGTCTGTTTAAGCAATTCTCCTTCCCACGCGGTATTCCTTCGCACGTAGCACCGGAAACTCCGGGCTCGATGCATGAAGGCGGCGAGTTGGGTTATTCGCTTTCACACGCTTTTGGTGCGGCATTTGATAATCCAAACCAAACTGTTATCGCTGTTGTGGGTGATGGTGAGGCTGAAACTGGCCCGCTGGCTGCATCTTGGCACTCCAATAAATACCTGCACCCGGTGAATGACGGTTTTGTACTGCCTATCTTGCATCTGAATGGCTACAAGATTGCTAATCCAACCTTGCTGTCACGTATCAGCCACGAAGAAATCACCAAGATGTTTGAAGGTTTTGGTTATAAGCCACACTTTGTTGAGCTGAAAACCGAAACATTCAATGAACAAGACGAGTCATTTACTGAGATCCACCAAATCATGGCTGCGACCATGGATCTGTGTATGGCCGAGCTGGATGCGATTCGTGCTAAGGCACAGGCAGAAATGGATGCCGGCCAGCCAATTACCCGTCCACGCTACCCAATGATTGTGATGCGTACTCCTAAGGGCTGGACTGGTCCTAAGGAAATTAAAGGCAAGAAAGTTGAAGATTACTGGCGCAGCCATCAAGTGCCGTTCTCTGATATCGATGAAGAAAACGTCCATAACTTAGAAAACTGGATGAAAAGCTATCGTCCGACCGAGCTATTCAATACCGATGGTTCGTTTAAGGCAGAGCTGGCTGAATTAGCACCAGAAGGCGCATTGCGCATGGGTTCTAATCCAGTGGTGCATGGCCAGGAATCTAAAGACCTGCGCATGCCGGATTTCCGCAAATATGCGGTTACATTCGATAAGCCTGGTACTGTAAACGCCGAAGCCACTCGCGTGATGGGTAAATTCCTGCGCGATGTGATGGACGAGAACGAAGAGCAAAAGAACTTCCGTATCTTCGGGCCGGATGAAACTGCATCCAACCGCTGGAACGATGTGTTCGATGTGTCGGGTAAAACATGGTTTGCTGATTACCTAGAAGCAGATAAAACCAATGATTACCTGGCGCAAGATGGCCGTGTAATGGAAATCTTGTCCGAGCATACATGCCAAGGCTGGCTGGAAGCGTACAACTTAACGGGTCGTCATGGCTTCTTCAGCTGCTACGAAGCGTTTATCCATGTGATTGATTCGATGTTTAATCAGCACGCAAAATGGCTGAAAACAACACGTACTATCAACTGGCGCAAACCTTTGCCATCGTTGAACTACCTGTTGACATCGCATGTATGGCGTCAGGATCACAACGGCTTCTCACATCAAGATCCAGGTTTCCTTGATCATGTGATCAATAAACGCGCTGAAGTGATCCGTGTTTACCTGCCAGCAGATGCCAACACCCTGCTCAGCGTAACTGATCATGTGTTACGCAGCCGTCACTATGTCAACGTAGTGGTAGCCGGTAAGCAGCCAGCGTTGCAATACCTGACTATGGATCAAGCGATTACTCATTGCACCAAGGGTCTGGGGATTTGGGACTGGGCGTCGAATGATCAAGGTGGCGAGCCTGATGTAGTCATGGCTTGCGCGGGTGAAGTACCGACCATGGAAGCATTGGCTGCAACTGATTTGCTGCGCCAGCACTTCCCTGATCTGAAAATCCGCTTTGTAAACGTTTGCGATCTGATGACCTTGCAGCCAGAAGAAGAGCACTCACATGGCTTGTCTGACCGCGAATTTGATTCCATCTTTACTGCGGATAAGCCAGTGATGTTTGCTTTCCACGGCTACCCATGGCTGATTCACCGCCTGACTTACCGTCGCAATGGTCACAGCAACATCCATGCGCGTGGTTATATCGAGGAAGGCTCAACTTCTACACCGTTTGATATGGTTGTAGTGAACAAGCTGGATCGCTTTAACCTGGCAATTGATGTGATTGATCGTGTACCTGCTCTGCAAAAGATCGGCGCACATGTTCGTCAGAAGCTGTCGGACAAATTGGTAGAACACAGCCAATACATCGCAGAACACGGCGACGATATGCCAGAAGTTAAAAACTGGAAGTGGGCTTATTAATTAGCGGTGTTTAGCTACAAAACCCACGAAAACCGCTCCTCTGATGGGGAGCGGTTTTTTTTGGGTGGGATCTTTTGTAGGGCGGGTGAAACCCGCGAGCCATGTCGAATAAATACGCGGGTTTCACCCCATAAGCGCCAACCAAAACAAAAAAAGCCCTTTTAGTGCCTTCGACACGTTGATTTTGGAGCGGTGGCCACCGCGGGGGCCTCACTTTCTTGAACGGCCAAGAAAGTAAGCAAAGAAGGCCGCCCCACGAAACACGAAGGCCCCTGCGCTGCGGACAATCGAGTCGGCGGCAGGCGGGATTGGCTCGTTCCTCGCTCCGGCGTGTTTCAAGGGGTCTTTAAAAAGCCCTACGCAGAGAGCGTGGTTATTGTGCTTTTTCGCTGTTTGCTAAAAAAAAAGCAATTTGCTTGGCGTGTATGGGGTTTCACTCTCCCTACACATATTCCCCAACGTTTTTCATGTGCACATGCAACAAAGTCATCTTACTGTCTTACAATGGGAGGTAAACATGGGAGAAAGCTGTGAGCGATTTTGAGCGTTTATCCGATTTAGTTGCTTTGGCCCGCCGTGTAGCGGCTGATGAAATTATGCCGCGCTTTCAGCAGGTGGCGTCCAGCCGTAAACACGATGGCAGCCTCTTTACCGAGGCGGATATGGCATCGCAAGCTGCATTGCAGCGTGAGCTCCCTAAGATTGTAAATTGCCCAGTGCTGGGCGAAGAAATGAGCGTGGCCGAGCAAAAAGCGCTGTGGGCAGATCATGAAGATGGCCTGTGGATTGTTGATCCGATTGATGGCACAACTAATTTTGTGCATGGCTTGCCGCATTTTTCGGTGTCGATTGCCTTATTTCGCCAAGGGAGGCCTGTGCTGGGGGTGGTTTATGTGCCCGCCTTGGATGAGTGCTTTTCGGCGGCGGCAGGTTATGGGGCGTGGATGAACGGGCGCACTTTACCGCTGCGTCAGGAAGTACCCAAATCTTTATGTGAAGCCGTAGCCGCCGTGGAGCCTAAGTATTTAGGCGGGCGTTTGCCTGCGCGGGTGGTCAGTGTGGCTCCATTCAGCAGCCTGCGCAATTATGGCTCTTCCACCATAGACTGGTGCTGGCTGGCGGCTGGGCGCACCGATTTAATGCTGCATGGCTCGCAAAAGCTATGGGATTACGCGGCAGGGGTATTGATCTTGCTGGAGTCTGGCGGGCAAATTGCCAGTATTCATCATGATAATTATTGGCAGGATCATATCTGGCAAAGATCGGTGGTGGCGGCGCGTTGCCCATCCTTATTTAAGCCCTGGCTTGAATGGGTTAAGAATAATCGCTGATGAATAAAAATATTATTTTTCTGTATTGAGTATTAATGGCCTATTGCCATTTTATTTGATTAAAAGTGTGTGGTCATTAATCGCCAGAAAAAGGCGCAAGCTTTACAGCTTGCGCCTTTTTTGATTTCTCTCAAATAAAACAGTAAATGCAGTTGCTTACATCATTCGAAAATATAAAACAAATAAAATGGATAATTTCTGATGATTGGCAGGTAATTTTAGTTTTTTTTGCTTGAAAAGCATTAATATGTGCCGCTTTTTTTGAAGTCAGGGTATTTCGCTTACATGTGTGGATTTGCTAAACATTCATTACGTTTTTATGTGGCCGGCGTATAAGTGAAACACCTTATTTATTCAAATATTACCAAGCCTATATTGCAGGCTGAGTGAAAACCCGTAAAAAACAAGCCGCAGCGCACGCAAATATTAAAGCGGTATGTGAAATTTCAGGAGACGAAGATGTTTGAAGTTGGACGCAGCCTAATCGGTATCGCTGTTCTGTTAATGATTGCTTTTGCAATCTCAATGAACCGAAAAGCAATTAAACCACGCATCATTATTGCTGCACTATTAACCCAAATTTCTATTGGCGCAATTGTGCTGTTTATTCCATTGGGTAAAGATATTTTACTGAATGTGGCTAATGCAGTGAATCATGTATTGGAATACGGTAATCATGGTATCTCGTTTTTATTCGGCGGCTTAGTCGATAAAAAAATGTTTGAGGTATTTGGCAACGGCGGATTTGTGTTTGCATTCCGTGTGTTACCGATGATTATTTTTATGACATCGTTTATTTCCGTGCTTTACTACCTTGGTGTAATGCGCTGGATTGTGACCATTCTGGGTACCATCTTCCAAAAGCTGTTGGGCGTAAGCAAGCTGGAATCGTTCTCTGCTGTGACGACCATTTTCTTGGGTCAAAGCGAAATGCCTGCGGTGGTTAAGCCATTTATGAAAACCATGAGCGGCCCAGAGCTGTTTGCGGTGATGTCCAGCGGTATGGCGGCCATTGCTGGCTCGGTATTGGCGGGTTATGCAGGCCTTGGCGTGCGTATGGAATACCTGATTGCCGCTTCATTTATGGCGATTCCGGGTGGTTTGTTATTTGCCAAAATCATTTGCCCAAGCACCGAAGAGAGCACGGTAGAAATTAAAGACCTGACTTTTGATGACGAGCGTCCGGCTAATCTGATCGAAGCAGGTGCTGCAGGTGCATCGGTGGGCCTGAAGATTGCGCTGAACGTAGGTGCAATGTTGCTGGCGTTTATTGGCCTGATTGCACTGGTCAATGGTTTGGTTGCGGGTGTGGGCGGCTTGTTTGGCCATCCTGAATACAATCTTGAATTGATTCTGGGTTATGTGTTCTCGCCATTGGCTTACTTAATTGGTGTGCCTTGGGAACATGCGGCGCTGGCAGGTAACTTCCTTGGCCAGAAAATGATTCTGAATGAGTTTGTGGCCTTTGTGGGCTTGGCTCCATACCTTAAAGATGCTGCTGCTGTTTCGGCTGCAGGCTTGCAAGTACTGGATGCTAAAACACTGGCGATTCTGTCTTTTGCTTTGTGTGGCTTTGCCAACTTCTCGTCGATTGCCATTCTGGCTGGTGGTTTTGGCTCGGTAGCGCCAGAGCGCCGTTCTGAAGTAAGCCGCTATGGCTTGCGCGTGGTGGCTGCTGCAACGCTGTCTAATCTGATGAGCGCAACGATTGCTGGTTTGTTTATCAGCATGGCTTAAGTTTTAAAGCAGGCTCTGTTGATTTTTTCCCTTGTGAAATACAAGTCAACAGAGCCTAGTGGCTAGTTGGGTAGGTTGGGTTAGCTTGTTTGTCGGCCGTATTTGCCAATAAACAAGCGTAACCCAACATGCTCAGATCAAGCTTCATCTTTGAGGCGAACCGCTCAAATAATTGTTAAAGGAAAAATCATGACAACTCAAAATCAACTCTGTGCCGCAGCCCTGCGTGGTTTGCATTTAATGGATTTAACTGCGCTGAACGACAGCGATACCGTGGCTTCGATTGAAGCGCTGGCCGCATCGGCTAAAACCCCAGTGGGCAATCCTGCAGCACTTTGTGTTTACGCGCAATTTGTACCCACTGCCAAAGCAGCACTGGCGGCTCATGGTTTAAATATTCCGGTTGCTACCGTAACCAACTTCCCTAAGGGCGAGCCTACACCGGCTGAAGCTGCTGCTGAAACTGCCGCCGCCATCGCTAATGGTGCGGATGAAGTGGACGTGGTATTCCCATGGCGCGCATTGATGGCAGGGGATGAGCAAGTTGGTTTTGATGTGGTCGCGCAAAGCCGTGCTGCGGTTGGCGACAAAATTCTGAAAGTGATTATCGAAAGCGGCGAGCTAAAAACGCCTGAACTGATTCGTAAAGCCAGCGAAATCTCGATTGCAGCAGGTGCGCACTTTATTAAAACATCGACCGGTAAAGTGCCGGTTAATGCCACGCAGGAAGCGGCTGAAATCATGATTCAGGCGATTAAAGACAGCGGCAAAGCAGTTGGCTTTAAGGCTGCTGGCGGCGTGCGTACTGCGCAAGATGCGCTGGAATACTTGGCCATTGCCGATCGCATCATGGGGCCAGATTGGGCGCAAGCGGCCACATTCCGCTTTGGCGCATCTAGCCTGATGGGCAGCCTGCTGACCACCTTGGGTCACGATGCAGGTGCAACGGCTAAATCGGCGTATTGATTGCCTGATTGAATGTGGCGGGTTTTTCCCGCCCTATAGAATGTGAGTTGTTTCAAAGAGGTTGCTATGTTTTTGCCCCAGGAAATCATCCGTAAAAAGCGCAATGGCGAAGTTTTAAGTGGTGATGAGATTCGTTTTTTTGTGCGTGGGATCAGCGATCAGAGTATTTCTGAAGGGCAGATCGCAGCCCTTGCGATGGCAGTTTACTTTAAAGGTATGGAGCTGGATGAGCGTGTGGCGCTGACTTTGGCTATGCGTGATTCGGGCCAGGTTTTGGACTGGCGCAGCTTGGATTTATCCGGCCCGGTGCTGGATAAACATTCAACTGGCGGCGTGGGTGATTTGGTTTCCCTGCTGCTGGGGCCCATGATCGCGGCTTGTGGTGGCTTTGTGCCGATGATTTCAGGGCGTGGCCTAGGGCACACCGGCGGCACGCTGGATAAATTTGATGCGATTCCTGGCTACAACACTGAGCCAAGTACCGAGCTATTTCGCAAAACGGTGCGTGAAGTGGGCGTGGCCATTATCGGCCAGACCGGTGATTTAGCCCCTGCGGATAAACGTCTCTATGCGATTCGCGATGTGACCGCCACGGTGGAATCGGTTGCGATGATTACCGGCTCGATTTTGTCGAAAAAATTATCGGCAGGGCTAGATGCGCTGGTGATGGATGTCAAAGTAGGCAGTGGCGCATTTATGCCCAATCTGGCCGCATCGCGTGAGCTGGCGACCAGCATTGTTGAGGTTGGTAATGGTGCAGGCCTGCCCACCGCAGCGCTGCTTACTGATATGAACGAGCCACTTGCCCCATGTGCGGGCAATGCCATTGAAGTGCGTTGCGCGCTGGATTACTTAAGCGGCAAACATCGCCCAACGCGCTTACATCAGGTGACGATGGCGCTGTGCAGCGAAATGCTGGTGCTGGGTAAATTGGCCGCCAATGTGGCCGAGGCAGAAAGCAAACTCATGGCCGCCTTGAATAGTGGCCGTGCAGCGGAAATATTTGGCCGTATGATCGCCAGCCTTGGCGGGCCGGCTGATTTTATTGAAAAGCCAGAGCAATATCTGCCACAGGCCGCGCTACAAATTGCGGTGCCAGCGGCGCAAAATGGTTTTATTGTGGCTATAGATACCCGTGCGTTGGGCATGGCCGTAGTCAGCCTAGGTGGTGGCCGTCGTAAGCCGGGTGATGCACTCGATTACGCGGTAGGTATTACTCAAATTGCTGGCTTAGGCCAAGAAGTAAGGGCAGGCGAGCCATTGGCGGTTGTGCATGCACAAAACGCACAGGCGGCAGAGCTGGCGGTGCAAGAAATACAGGCTGCGTTTACATACGGCTTAGTTGCCGTTGCCAGCAATCCGATTATTTATTGATTTAAAAGCTTCACAGGCTTAAGGAGTATCCCATGCGTGCCATCTTCCTGATTATGGATTCACTCGGTGTAGGCGCTGCACCCGATGCAGATAAGTTTGGTGATGTAGGCTCCAATACCCTCGGCCATATTGCAGAGCGCTGCTTTAATGGCGAGGCCGATATTGATCGCAGCGGCCCGCTTAAAATCCCGAATTTAGAACAACTGGGCATGGGTTTAGCATGTGGCTTGGCCAGTGGCAAAGTGCCTGCAGGTTTATCCGCTACGATCAAACCCACTGCCGCCTATGGTGCAGCTTTTGAGATTTCGTCCGGTAAAGACACGCCATCAGGCCACTGGGAATTAGCCGGTGTGCCGGTCTTGTTTGACTGGGGCTATTTCACTAAAAAAACCGATACCTTTCCGCCAGAGCTGCTGGAAACGCTGGTTAAACGTGCTGGCCTGCCGGGTTATCTGGGCAATTGCCATGCTTCTGGCACTGATATTATTGCCAAGCTGGGTGATGAGCATCGCGCTACCGGCAAGCCGATTTTTTATACCTCGGCCGATTCGGTATTTCAGATTGCCGCACATGAAGAAAGTTTTGGTCTGGAAAAGCTTTATGAGCTGTGCCAGATCGCCCATGAAGAAATGCTGCCCTACAATATTTGCCGCGTGATTGCCCGCCCGTTTAATGGCGAAACCGCTGCCACTTACGCCCGTACCGGCAATCGGCATGATTACGCTGTTGCGCCCCCAGCTAAAACAGTGCTGGAAAAGCTGACCGATGCAGGTGGCACGGTGGTTTCTATTGGCAAAATCGCGGACATTTACGCGCATTGCGGCATTACCAAGGGCATTAAAGCCAGTGGCTTAACCGCGCTGTGGGATGCCACGCTAAAAGCCACGGAAGAAGCACCGGACAACAGTATTGTGATGACCAATTTTGTTGATTTTGACGAGAAATTTGGCCATCGCCGTGATGTAGCGGGCTACGCCCGTGGCTTGGAATTATTCGATAAGCGCCTGCCAGAAATGCTGGCTCTGCTTAAAGATGACGACATTCTGATTATCTCCGCCGATCACGGCTGTGATCCAACCTGGCCGGGCACTGAGCACACTCGTGAGCATGTGCCGGTCTTGGTTTATGGCAAGTGCGTTCCGGCAGGCAGCATTGGTATTCGCGAATCTTTCGCAGACGTTGGCCAGAGCTTGGCTAACTGGTTCAATCTTTCTTCTTTCCCTGTTGGGAAAGCTTTTCTGGAGTAAGTCATGACACGTGAAGAACTCGACGCAAAAGAATTACTCGATCAGGCCCGTATCGCCCGTACTTCGGCCTACGCACCGTATTCGCGTTTTTTGGTTGGCGCGGCGCTGATTACTAAAGACGGCCGTGTGTTTCATGGCTGCAATGTAGAAAACGCGTCTTATGGCCTGTGCAACTGTGCAGAGCGCACGGTGTTGTTTAGCGCGGTTGCCAATGGCTATAAGCCGGGTGATTTCTCTGCCATTGCCGTTGTGGGTGATACCCCAGGCCCGATCGCACCTTGTGGTGCCTGCCGTCAGGTGATGATAGAAATCGGCACGCCTGCGCTGCCGGTGATCTTGGGCAATATGAAGGAAGATATGGAAATCACCACCGCAGGCGATTTGCTGCCGGGCGCTTTCTATCTCGACCCAAACGACACACCCGCGCTTTAAGCATCCAATCTGATGCAGAACCTTAGGGTGGGTGAAACCCGCTAAATTTTGTGATGAAACAGCGGTGAGTTTCAACCGCCCTAAGATTAGATCTCAAATTTAAACTCAAACTATGAAACGTGGAATTTCTGAGAAGGCGAGGTGATACGAGGAAATGATTGGTTTTCTCCGTGGTCCTCTGTGTTCTCCGTGGTTCAAGGTTTGGGTTCGTTTTTTTTATATTGAAGGACTCTCATGTCTAAATCTGAAGTTTTCCATTTAGGTCTCGCTAAAAGCGATTTAGCCGGTGCCACTCTTGCGATTGTGCCGGGTGATCCTGCCCGTGTGCAGCGTATTGCTGAAAAAATGGGCAATGCCAAATTGCTGGCCAGCCATCGTGAATTCACCACCTACCTTGCTGAGCTGGATGGCAAGCCGGTTGTGATTTGCTCCACCGGTATCGGCGGCCCTTCTACTTCGATTGCGGTTGAAGAGCTGGCCCAGCTGGGGATCAATACCTTCCTGCGCGTGGGTACAACCGGTGCGATTCAATCACATATCAATGTGGGCGATGTGCTGGTGACAACAGGTTCGGTTCGTCTGGACGGTGCCAGCTTGCACTTCGCACCGATGAGCTTCCCTGCGGTGGCTGATTTTGACTGTACTACTGCGCTTGTGAATGCGGCTAAAAAAGCGGGTAAACCGCTGCATATCGGTGTGACTGCTTCATCAGATACTTTCTACCCGGGCCAAGAGCGTTACGATACATGCAGCGGCCGTGTAGTGGGCAGTATGCAAGGCTCGATGAAAGAATGGCAGGCGATGGGCGTTATGAATTACGAAATGGAATCCGCCACTCTGCTGACCATGTGCGCCACCCAAGGCTGGCGTGCAGGGATGGTAGCGGGTGTGATCGTAAACCGCACCCAGCAGGAAATCCCGGATGCTGAAGCCATGAAGCTGGCAGAACACACTGCAGTAGATATCGTGATTGAAGCTGCGCGTAATTTGATTTAATTGTTGCCGATCGCGGGCTGCAATCCGCGATTAAGGTATAAAAAAACGGCCATCATTGATGGCCGTTTTTTTTAAGCACTCAAAAATAGTGCATAAGCAGGATTATCGCTTTCATCCCAATGCATATAGCCCAGTTTATCCACAAAGGCTTTAAATGCATCGTTGTCTTGCTCTGGCACTTGAATGCCGACCAGAATGCGGCCGTAATCTGCACCGTGGTTGCGGTAGTGGAAGAGGCTGATATTCCACTCGCCATTCATGCCATCGAGGAAGTTAAGCAGGGCGCCGGGGCGCTCCGGGAACTCGAAACGCATCAGGCGTTCGTTACATACATTAGGCGCTTTGCCGCCGACCAAATGACGAATATGCAGCTTAGCCAGCTCATTATCGGTGAGATCGACCGCAGCGATTTTGGCCGCAGCTAAGTCGCTAATCAGATCGACTACTTCGCTGCGATTTTGAATCGATAAGCCGACAAATACATGCGCTTCGCTGGCAGTGGAATAGCGGTAGTTAAATTCGGTGATATTGCGTGCGCCGATCAGCTTACAGAAAGCGCGGAAAGAGCCGCGTTGCTCCGGAATCGTGACGGCCACAATCGCTTCGCGCTGCTCGCCCATTTCGGCTTGCTCGGCAATATAACGCAGGCGGTCGAAATTCATATTTGCGCCCGATGCCACAGCGATCAGGGTGGCGTCTTGCTTGCCCTCACGCGCCGCCCACGCTTTTAGGCCAGCAATGGCCAGCGCGCCGGCTGGCTCTAGAATCGAGCGATTGTCTTCGAATACGTCTTTAATCGCCGCGCACATGGCGTCGGTATCGACCAGAATCACATCATCTACAAAATCACGGCAGAGGCGGAAGGTTTCTTCACCGACCTGTTTCACCGCTACGCCGTCAGCAAAAATACCCACTTGCGGCAGGGTAATGCGTTCGCCCAGCTTCATGCTTAAGTACATGGCGTTGGCGTCGGTGGGTTCTACGCCAATGATTTTAATTTCTGGGCGCAGGCGTTTGATATACGCCGCCATCCCTGCCAAAAGGCCACCACCACCTACCGGAATAAAAATCGCGTCGATATGATCGGGGTACTGGCGCAAAATCTCCATTGCCACGGTGCCTTGCCCAGCAATCACATCGGGATCATCAAAGGGATGAATCAAGGTCGCGCCGGTTTGCTCGGATAAATTAAGTGCATGCTGATAGCAATCGGAGTAAGAGTCTCCCACCAAGACCGCTTCTGCGCCACGGCGGGTAACGGCGTCGACCTTGATGCGCGGAGCGGTGGTTGGCATCACAATGGTGGCACGGCATTTTA
Organism: Iodobacter fluviatilis; assembly: GCF_900451195.1. Lineage (NCBI taxonomy): Bacteria > Pseudomonadati > Pseudomonadota > Betaproteobacteria > Neisseriales > Chitinibacteraceae > Iodobacter > Iodobacter fluviatilis. The sequence continues at coordinate 153,621 of NZ_UGHR01000003.1, read as the reverse complement.
AATGCTGGGCGGCCATCGCCACGCCTTGCGCGTGATTGCCTGCTGATGCTGCAACTACGCCACGCTCCAGCTCAGCATGGCTCAGCTTCGACATTTTGTTGTAAGCACCGCGAATTTTAAACGAGAACACAGGCTGCATATCTTCGCGCTTAAACAGCACTTTATTGCCAATGCGGCGCGATAGATTGGGTGCAAATTCAAGCGGAGATTCAATGGCCACGTCGTAGACACGGGCTTTGATAATACTTTCCAGGTAATCTTTCGACATAGCATGCTACGGGTTGGTGAGAGGGAATGGATGATTCTACCGTTGAAAACAGTAAATTGGGGCTTTGAAGAAGAGACACGCTGAAAATCAGGCAGATTTACGTGGGTGCTCTATGCGGCTTAGCTGCAAAAGCCGGGGAGATGGCTGTTGTTATTCCCAAGGAGGGTTTAAATATGCTCAGCTCGCTGGCCTGTACCGGTGATGCGAGGCAAGCAGCCTAAGGATGCCTGATTCATTCCGCTTCGTTATTTGAGCAGGATCTGCGCTATACCCTTGCGAAAATCACCTTTAAATCAGCGTATTTTTTCAGCGTTTTATTCGGCATCGCGCAGCGATTGAATTTCTTTATTCATCATCAGGTTTTCAAATGCGATGCTGACATTGCGGCAAAACAGCTCAATCAGCTCTTTATCCGGGTTGGATAAAGCCACTGGCCCGTCGATGATCAGCAAATTGACTGGGCCACGCTCGGTATGGAAAAACCCCACAAAGTGATCTGCAGCGTAAATGCTCTTTTCCTCCTGCATGGCTTTTTTGATGGATTCATCAAAGCGCAGCCGCTCATTCAGCTCTAATGGCCTGCCGCAAAGCGGCTCATAGCCACCGGTGGCATACATGACTTGAATGGCCCCATCTTGTGATAGCGCCGCTATACCACCCTGCACAATGATATAAAGCGCTTCTTGTTCAAAAAAGAGCAGGGATTGCAGTTGCTCCAGCACACCCTGAGCAAATTGCTGAATAGATTGTTGTTTAAAAATGCTTGCTGAAGCTTCAATGACTTTAATTAAGCCACGGCGGTTGGCGGCGAGCATCTGGCGTTGATGCTCAAGCAGCATAATGTCTTTATACGAGCGCAAAGTACCCAGAATGGCGGTGTAAAGCTTATCGCGGGTCAGCTCGGTTTTGGCTTTGTAATCATTAATATCGTAGCTTTCAATCACCCGGCGCTCTGGTGCAACGCCGGGCTGACCGGTGCGCAAAATAATACGAATCTGATGATTGCCCAGCGTTTCACGAATGGCGTGGGCCACTTGCAAGCCGGAATCTTCCTGTTCCATCACCACATCAAGTAATACCAAGGCGATATCGTGGCGGGAGCTGAGCAGAGCCAAGCTTTCCGCCCCTGAGTAGCAGGATAAAATTTCTAAGCGTTTGCCTAAAAACTCGATATTAGCGAGTGCCAGTCTTGTGACATGATGAATATCGGGTTCATCATCAACCACCAGAATGGTCCAGCAATCATGCTGATGGCCGTTTGATTCATCGCTGCTGTCTTCATCCAGCCAATCTTCATCAGCGCTATTACTCATATTTCTCTCTACGTAAGGTCCGTATATAGTCAGTGTAGAACTTATCTGTGTGAGTGAGCATCATTTTGTAAAACTTCCATGTATTTAATCTTAGTACGTAATAAAGCCGTGAAAAGATGAAATATCTATTGATCAGGCTTTAAATTTATTCTGTGCGCCGCCATCTGCTTTATATATTTTGTTAAGGATGAATCATGAGCCAAATGACTCCGCAGGAAATCGTTCACGAGCTGGATAAGCATATTGTTGGCCAGGCTGCCGCCAAAAAATCAGTAGCGATTGCGCTGCGTAATCGTTGGCGCAGGCAGCAGGTGGCAGAACCCCTGCGCAGTGAAATTACACCTAAAAATATTTTGATGATTGGGCCAACTGGTGTGGGTAAAACTGAAATTGCCCGTCGCCTCGCCAAATTATCTGATGCACCCTTTATTAAGGTAGAAGCCACTAAATTCACCGAAGTGGGTTATGTCGGTAAAGATGTAGACAGTATTATTCGTGATCTGGTTGAGGTTGCCGTTAAGCAGGTGCGGGATAAAGCCATTAGCCGCAATCGCCATCGGGCTGCCGATGCTGCTGAAGACCGTGTTTTAGATGTGCTGCTGCCGCCAGGTGGCAACGATGAATCGGATACCCGTCAGAAATTCCGCAAAATGCTGCGTGAAGGCAAGTTTGATGATAAAGAAATTGAAATCGAAGTGGCCGCAGCCGTGCCAACGATGGAAGTGATGAGCCCGCCGGGAATGGAAGACTTCTCCAGCCAGATTCAACAAATGTTTAAAGGCGCGTTCTCAGATAAAAAGAAATCGCAAAAGCTGAAAGTGGCCGAGGCGATGAAGCTATTAACCGAGGAAGAAGCGGGCAAGCTGGTGAATGAAGAGGACGCTAAAACCGAAGCGCTGCAAGCGGTTGAGCAAAATGGCATTGTGTTTATTGATGAGATAGACAAGGTCACCAGCCGCGCCGAGGCGGGCAGCGGTGAAGTCAGCCGTCAGGGTGTGCAGCGTGATTTACTGCCGCTGGTAGAGGGCACCACGGTCACCACTAAATACGGCATGGTAAAAACCGACCATATTCTGTTTATTGCCAGCGGCGCATTCCACTTAGCTAAGCCATCCGATTTGATTCCCGAGCTGCAGGGGCGTTTCCCGATTCGGGTTGAGCTTAATTCGCTGACAGTGGGCGATTTTGCCAGCATTCTTACCGGCACCGATGCCTGCCTTGTGAAGCAATATCAAGCCTTGCTTGCCACAGAAGGCGTAGAGCTGGATTTCACCGATGCGGGCGTGAAGCGCATGGCCGAAATTGCCTGGCAGGTGAATGAAAGTACTGAGAATATCGGCGCGCGTCGTTTATACACCGTGATGGAGCGCTTGCTGGAGGAAATCTCCTTTGATGCAAAAAGCGGCAAGATTGTGGTGGATGCAGATTTTGTGAGCAGCAAATTAGGCGGTATTGCCGCTGATGAAGATTTGGCGCGCTACGTGCTTTAATTCTTAGCGCGGTGTAAGGATGAATAGTTATCCACCGTTAGCCTGCAGCAGGACCTGGCTAATACACTGAAAATAAAGGCAGAAAATCATCAGGTTTTCTGCCTTTGTTTTTTTAAAATCCACTGAATCAGGCAGGAAACAGTGGCAGGAAAGGCGTTTTACCGTTCCTCAGCTTACAAGCTTATTCCGTATAAATAGGGATGGAAAATGTCATTTTTGTGAACTAGGCTGATAGGCGACTTTCTGCTGAGCTTGATAATTCTTTATAAATGATTAAATCTTGTACTGCTGCAGGCACATTAAGTGCTGTTTTTTTGCGGCATATCAATGCGTGTATCAGGGCTTTACACACAGGCTTGGCTGTGCATATGGTCGGTTTTTTTTAATACTGTTTCTCTTCTGCTTATTGCCCGTCAAGTGTTATCTGGCTTGGGTCTTACCCTGTTTTACATCTGCTTAATAAACCAGTTTTATTGATTTAAATCCCCTTAATCAGGGGTGAATTGATATCTTACCCACAAAGTTATCCACAGCTTATTTTGCCTCCGTGTATATGAATTTATATCAGAGAGAACACCCTCTATTAGGGATATCCCCGTTTTGTATCTTGTGCAGACTTCCCTCTATTATCTTTGACGCAACGACCCTTTATTGCCTTTATCCTGCCGGTATTTTATTCAGGATGATTTGCAGGCTAAAGCCGGGTCTTGGCTATTTGCTTGTCATTTAATTGAAAAAATAAAACGATTGTTTAAAGTAAGCGAATCAGCTTATCTATTCCATTAAAAAGTCGCGATTTTCTTTCCCTCAAAGCTTCAAAATCACTTTGAAATAAGGATTTGTCAGATGCTTAAATTATTTAAACCTGCTCTTTTGGCCGCACTGGTCAGTTTGTCGTTTACAGCGGGCGCAAGCGATATGAAGTCGGTGGCTGTCACTGCGATTGTTGATCACCCTGCGCTCGATGCTGCGCGTAAAGGGGTGGAAGACGAATTAAAAGCAGCAGGTTTTGAGCCAGGCAAGCAAATTAAATATCAATTTCAAAGTGCACAGGGCAATACCGCCACTGCCGCGCAAATTGCACGCAAGTTTGTGGGCGATCAGCCTGATGTGATCGTGGCTATTGCCACACCAAGCGCACAGGCCGTGGTGGCTGCAACACGCACTATTCCGGTGGTGTTTACGGCGGTCACCGACCCGGTGGCGGCTAAGCTGGTGAAAAGCTGGAAAACAGGCAACGATAATGTAACCGGCGTATCCGATATGCTGCAGTTATCTCCCCAAATTGATTTAATCCTTAAAGTAAAACCCACGGCCAAACGTATCGGCATGGTGTATAGCCCGGGTGAAGTGAATTCCACCATTGTGGCTAAAGAATTAAAAACTGAATTGGCTAAACGCGGCATGACGCTGGTAGAAGCACCGGCAGCGCGTACGGTGGATATCTCTACTGCAGCTAAAAGCTTAGTGGGTAAGGTGGATGCGATTTACACCAATACTGACAATAACGTGGTGTCCAGCTACGAATCATTAGTGGGTGTAGCACAACAAGCGCAGATTCCTTTGATCTCGGGTGATGCCAGCCTAGTGAAACGCGGCGCAATTGCAGCCATGGGCATGAGCTATTACGACCTAGGCCGCCAGACTGGCAAGATGGTCGTGCGTATTCTGAAAGGCGAAAATGCAGGCGATATCGCACCTGAAGTGGGCGCTAAGCAAGAGCTGATGGTCAATGCCGCTGCCGCTAAAAAACAAGGCGTCACGCTGTCTGCAGCGCTGCTAAAAGAAGCTAAAGAAGTGGTGAAGTAAAAAACTGCGTCAAAACCCAAATCTTGAACCACAGATAACACAGAGTTTTACAGAGAAAATCTTGTTGGGTTTGTCTCCGTGCTCCTCCGAGTTCTCCTTTCCTCTGTGGTTTAAGGTTTGGGTTTTCAGATTTGATTGTTGCCCCCTGGAATACTTATGACTCCCATTGCCCTGATGGGTGCATTGGAAATTGGTTTGATCTTTGCGCTGGTGGCGCTTGGGGTGCTGATTTCTTTTCGCCTGCTTAATTTCCCTGATTTAACTGCCGATGGCAGCTTTCCCCTTGGTGGCGCGGTAGCGGCCACTTTAATTTCTGGTGGACACGATCCTTGGTTTGCCTGTGCCATGGCCGTGCTGGCCGGGGCAGCTTCGGGCTGGCTGACTGCTTGGCTGAATGTGCGCCTGAATATCTTGCAGCTCTTAGCCAGTATTTTGGTGATGATTGGCCTTTATTCGGTCAATTTACGCATTATGGGCGCGCCTAATCTGCCGCTGATAGGTGCACCTTCCGTGTTTAGCCCTTTTATTGGCGAGCAGCTGGAAAGTGGCTGGCTGGTGCAACCTGCGGTGCTGGCGGTGATTATTGTGCTGGCTAAGCTGGGCATGGATTTCTTTTTTGCGTCGCAAGCAGGGCTGGCGATGCGGGCCACCGGGGCCAATCCCCGTATGGCGCGGGCGCAGGGTATTGCGACCGACCGGATGATTCTGATTGGTATGGCGCTCTCTAACGCGCTGATTGCCTTTGCCGGTGCGCTCTATGTGCAAACTCAGGGCGGGGCGGATGTGTCGATGGGGGTGGGCACGATTGTGGTGGGCCTTGCTGCGGTGATTATTGGCGAAACACTTTTACCATCGCGTAATTTGTGGGTGATTACCCTAGCTACCGTGCTGGGCGCTTTGCTTTACCGCCTGCTGATTGCTCTGGCGCTAAATGCTGATTTTATTGGCCTGAAAGCGCAGGATTTAAACTTAATTACTGCCGTGCTGGTTGGCTTTGCCCTAGTGTTGCCAAAAGTAAAAGCCAAGTTTTTTCGTAAAAAGGGGAAACGGTCATGATGGAAGTCCGTGATTTATACAAGACCTTTAACCCCGGCACACCGATTGAAAATCTGGTTTTAAAGGGTTTATCGCTCACCATCGAATCTGGCCAATTTATTACCGTAATCGGCAGCAATGGCGCGGGTAAATCGACTTTTCTGAATGCGATTTCCGGCGATCTACAAATGGACAGCGGCAGCATTCATATTGATGGGCAGGATGTGACCCGGCTGTCTGCATGGCAGCGCGCTGGCATGGTGGCGCGGGTGTTTCAAGACCCGATGGCAGGTACCTGCGAAGGGCTGAGCATCGAAGAAAACATGGCGCTCGCCTGGCAGCGTGGTAAAAAGCGCGGCTTTGGCCGGGCGGTTAAAAACGAGCAGCGGGCGATTTTCCGCGACAAGCTGGCCACCTTAGAGCTGGGCCTGGAAAACCGCTTGGGCGACAGGATGGATTTACTTTCCGGCGGGCAAAGACAGGCGGTCAGCCTGTTGATGGCTTCTTTGCAGCCATCGCGTTTGCTGCTGCTGGATGAGCATACCGCGGCGCTGGATCCTAAAACTGCGGCTTTTGTTTTGCAGCTCACCGATCGTATCGTCAAAGAAAACAACTTAACCGCGCTGATGGTAACGCACTCCATGCGCCAGGCGCTGGATCACGGCCATCGCACCGTCATGCTGCATCAGGGGCAGGTGGTGCTGGATGTGGCAGGAGATAAGCGCCACACCATGGAGGTGGGCGATTTGCTGGCTATGTTTGAAAAAAACCGTGGCGAAAAAATCGACGACGATGCGCTGCTCTTAGGCTGATTGATCGTCTTTTAAAAAAGCTGGCTCCAATTTGGAGCCAGCTTTTTTTTTGTCTGTTACCTCTCTCAATCCCTCACTTTTTCTCTTGTTTACTGATTGTGCCCTTACATTAATCTTGTGCAATTTTGATTGAGCATGGCATACTTTGTTAACGATACCCATTCTCATTATCGTTTAAGAGTGATATTTATCAAAAGTGAGCTGTGAACCTGGCACTGGCCTTGTTCAAGCTTGCTTTTCCGTGCTTGCAGCTGCGGGCCGGGTGATTTTGGCGGATGGGGATCAGCTGGCGTCAGTGCCTGCCATTCAGGGCGGCTGCGGCTGGCCTTATTTAACTTTGCCTATTCCACTTTTATAAAGAGGAACTCATCTGATGAATGATCTATTCCGTGGCGAATTGCGTACACAGGCTCAATATTTGCTGTCAGGTTATCAAACAGATTCAGCGATGTTTTTTGCTAGCTCCAGGCAAACGTTGCTGGCTCAGGGCCACTATGCCACGGTTCCCGCGGCCAATAGTTTAGATGCACTTAATCAGGCTGTAGCCCTTGCACTGAAGCAGGCCAAAGCCACAGGGCATCTTGATCCGGTGGTGGTGGGGGCGATCCCTTTTGATGGTAGAAAATCGGCCTGCCTGAGCATCCCCCGCAGCGTACTGCGGGCAGGCCCTTTACCGCAAAGCCTTGCCCAGCCTAAGCCGCAGGCAGTTCCTTGCTCCATCACTCCCCTGCCAGAGCCGCAAGCTTATGCCGATGGCGTAGCGCTGGCTGTGCAGCATTTACAGAATAAAGATTTAGATAAAGTGGTGCTGGCGCGCGCATTGGATCTGGCTGCAGAGCAAGCGGTGGATATCCCCAAATTACTGGTAACGCTGGCTCAGCGTAATGCCCATGGCTATACCTTTGCCGTTAATCTTTCCGACCAGGCAGAAGTCCAGCCGCGTATTTTGATCGGGGCCAGCCCCGAGCTTTTGCTGCGTAAAAAAGGCAGCCAAGTGTTTTCTAACCCGCTGGCAGGCTCGGCCGCCCGCAGCCCCGATCCTAAAATTGATCGCGAGCGTGGCGAAGCGCTGCTTCAGTCGGCAAAAGATTTACACGAGCATGCGGTCGTGGTGAACGCCGTTGCAGACGGTTTGCGGCCATTTTGCCGCACGCTGATTGTGCCGGAGCGGCCAGTTTTAATGCATACCGAAACCATGTGGCACTTATCCACAGAAATCAGCGGCGAGCTGATTGATGAAGAAACCACATCGCTGATGCTGGCTTCAGCCCTGCATCCTACGCCCGCTGTGTGCGGCCACCCCAATCAGAATGCCCGCGATTTAATTGCACAGATCGAGCCGTTTGATCGTGGCTTTTATACCGGCATGCTGGGCTGGTGCGATGCCAATGGCGATGGTGAGTGGATTGTAACGATACGCTGCGCTGAAGTTGCGGGTAAATCGCTGCGCCTCTTTGCTGGCGCCGGTATCGTTGCCGATTCCTCACCACAAAGCGAGCTGGCAGAAACGTCGGCAAAGTTTCGCACCATGCTGAACGCCATGGGACTTGTTCATGCAGGAGCCGTGTGATGAGTAATTTTTTAGCGTATGGCTCGCCATGGTTCGAAGCATTGGGACTTGTTCATGCAGGAGCGGTGTGATGAGTGATTTTTTAGCGCATTGCACACCATGGCCAGAAGCTTTGGCCGGTGACTATCGCCGCAAGGGCTATTGGCGAGGCCAAACCTTCAGCGCCTTGCTAGAGGAGCGGGCAGAGCAATACGGCGAGCGGCTTGCGCTAGTGAGCGGGCAAACTCGCTGGAGCTACCGTGATCTGGCTGCAGAGGCGGATCGCTTAGCCAAGGGGTTTAGCGCGCTTGGCCTAGGGCCACAAGATCGGGTGGTGGTGCAACTGCCTAATTGTGCCGAGTTTTTTGCGGTGATTTTTGCCCTGTTTAGGATTGGCGCTTTGCCGATTTTTGCCCTGCCAGCACATCGCAAATTAGAAATCAGCTATTTCTGCCAGCATGCCGAAGCGGTGGCTTATATCATCGCCGATCAGCATGGTGGCTTTGATTATCGCAATCTGGCCAGCGAAGTAAAAGCCGTGTCGCCAAGTTTGCAGCATGTATTGGTGCTGGGCGATGCAGGGCCATTTACGGCCTTGCATGATTTGCCAGCTGGCCCGCTGCCCGCACCGCCTGAGGCTTCAGATGTCGCGTTTTTTCAGCTGTCAGGCGGCAGCACGGGAACACCAAAGCTGATTCCGCGTACCCACGATGATTATATTTACAGCCTGCGGGGCAGCGCAGAAATCTGCCAGCTTAGCCCGGAGAGCGTTTACCTTTGCGTATTGCCCGTTGGGCATAATTTTGCGCTCAGCTCGCCAGGCTCCCTTGGTGTTTTCTACGCGGGTGGCACGGTGGTGCTGAGCAGTAATTCCAGCCCCGATCATGTTTTCCCTCTGATTGCCGCAGAGCGTGTGTCGATCACTGCTCTGGTTCCGCCCTTGGTGCCGGTATGGCTGGATGCGGCAGCAAGCTTGCAGCCGGATTTATCCAGCCTGAAAGTGGTGCAGGTGGGGGGCGCTCGTTTTAACAGCGAAATGGCGGCCCGCCTAGTGCGTGAGCTGGGCTGCATCTTGCAGCAGGTCTTTGGCATGGCCGAGGGTCTTGTTAATTACACGCGCTATGACGATAGCGATGCGCTGGTTTTGCATACCCAAGGCAGGCCGATTTCGCCAGACGATGAAATCCGCGTGGTGGATGATGAAGATCAGCCCTTGCCCATAGGTGAAGTGGGGCATTTGCTGACGCGTGGCCCTTACACCATTCATGGCTATTACCGCGCTGCCGAACACAATGCCCGCAGCTTCACTGCCGATGGTTTTTACCGCACAGGTGATTTGGTCAGGCAAACTGCTGAGGGCTATTTGGTGGTGGAAGGCCGGGCCAAAGATCAGATTAACCGTGGCGGCGAAAAAATCTCTGCCGAAGAAATAGAGCATCTGCTGCTGGCCCATCAGGGCGTGGCTGATGTGGCGATTGTGGCCATGCCGGATGCTTTTCTGGGTGAAAAAAGCTGCGCCTTTGTGATCCGCCGCGATGCCAGCCTGAGGGCGGTGGAGCTGAATGCCTATCTGCGAAAACTAGGCATCGCCGCTTATAAAATCCCCGACCGGATCGAGTTTACCGACGCCTTTCCCAAAACTGGCGTGGGCAAAGTCAGCAAAAAAATCCTGCGGCAAATGATAGAGCAGCGCTTGCTTATGCTGTCGTAGGGCGTGTGAAACCCCATATGTGCTAACCAAAGTCAAAAAGACCTTTCTAGCGCCTTCGGCACGTTGATTTTGGAGCGGTAGCCACCGCGGGGCCTTCCTTTCTTGCTTCGCCAAGAAACGAAGCCAAGCGACAACAACAAAACACGAAAGCCCCTGTTGCGGTCCAATCGAGTCGGCGGCGGGCGGGATTGGCTGGATCCTCCTCCCAAGCGATCCCCCGTCCCGCTTGTTCCTCGCTTCGGCGTGTTTCAAGGGGGCTTTAAAGCCCTATGCAAAGAGCGTGGTGATTAGGTTTTTTCGCTGTTTGCTAATAAAAAATAATTTCCTTTGCGCGCATGGAGTGAAACCCGCGAGTGATGCTGAAAAATACGTGTATTTCACCCGCCCTGCGCATCATTACTGACCTTTAAACACTGAAAAGAATCCACATGGCCATCCCCAAAATCAGTACTTATCCCATGCCCACCGAGTTTCCTGCTAACCGTGTGAGCTGGCAGCCAGATGCAAAACGCGCTGTGCTGCTGATCCACGATATGCAGGATTACTTTGTTGATTTTTACGATAAATCTGCCGCGCCTATTCCTGAATTAATTGGTAATACAAGGCGTATTTTGGATTTGGCGGCCAAGCTAGGTATTCCCGTGGTGTATACCGCGCAAATGCCAGATCAGACCTTAGCAGAGCGCGGGCTATTGCAGGATATGTGGGGAGCGGGTCTTGTGGCTCAGCCAGCACGTAAAGGCATCGTTCAGGAGCTTACCCCGCAGCCGCAGGATACTGTGCTGCCCAAATGGCGCTATAGCGCGTTTCAGCGCTCAAATTTACTAGAAAGCATGCGCAGCCAAGGGCGTGATCAGCTGATTATTTGCGGCGTTTACGCGCATATCGGCTGCATGATGACCGCTTGCGATGCCTTTATGAATGATATTCAGGCCTTTTTTGTGGGCGATGCGCTGGCTGATTTCTCTGCCAAAGAGCATCAAATGGCGTTGGATTACGTGGCGCAGCGCTGCGGCTACACCACTTCCACCACGGCTTTAATCCAGCAATTACAAGGCGGCAGCCTGCCTGCCTCGCTGGATGAGCTGCGGAAAATCATCGCCAGCAGCTTGCAAATTCCCGCTTCTGATTTGCACGAAGATGACAATCTGATCGATTGGGGCTTGGATTCGATTCGGGTTATGAGCTTGCAAGAGAGCTGGAGAAGGGCGGGTGTAGAGCTAAGCTTTACCCAATTGGCCGAGCAGGCCACGTTGGCTGCATGGTGGGCCTTGTTGGCGAAGTCTTAATAAACAGTACTGATAAAAAAACGTCCACCTCTGCAGGTGGACGTTTTTTTATCAGAAGCGGTAATCTACCGTGACGCCTAGCGTGCGCGGTGCGCCTGCGTCTGCTTCGTGATTGCGGCTGCCTTTGCGGTAAATCACATCGCTATTGAAGAGGTTTTTAACATAGGCACGTACTGCGTAATTGCCTTTGTCGTAGCCCACTTGCAAATTAGCCAGCGTGTAATCACCTGCTTTTAGCTGCTCTGTATTGCTTAAGTCTGAATAGTATTCTCCTGTATGGCTGATATCGCCATTTAGGAAGAAGCCCATATCAAACTTTTGCTTAAAGCCAAAGCTGGCAGACACCGGTGCTGCGTAGCCTAAGCGGTTTCCTTCAACGGAAGCGCTGCGAATATTGCTTTCGGTGATTTTGGTACTGAGTAAGCCTAAAGATGCAAAGAGCTGAAGCGAGGAATTGACGCTGGCGTCGGCGCTGATTTCAATGCCATAGCTTTCTGCTTTAGGAATATTGGTAAAGTAATTATTCAGTAAAGCCTGATAGTCCTTATAGCGGTTGTAAAACAGATTGGTATTTAAGGCTAGGCGCTTATCTAGGAAGCTGGAGCGGCTGCTCAGCTCAATCGTGCTGACTTTTTCTTTACCATATTCATAAAACTTGTTGTCGTCATAGTTAATGCTGCCTGCGCCCGGGGTATAGCCTTCGCGATAGGTTAGGCCGAACGATGTTTCTGGGGTCGCTTTGTAAATGATGCCGACTTTAGGCAAAAACATGGTTTCGGAGATATCGGTTTTGATCAGCGCTTCATTATTGGTGCCTGGCCATCCTAAAACATTACGTTTTTGGCTTTCACGCTCGATACGCCCGCCCAGATTCAGATCAAAACTGCTGTTTAAGCTGATGGTGGATTCGCCAAATACGGCAAGGGTGTCTACCTTATCTGTGCCAAAGAAGCCGCTGTTATAAGGGCTGGCGTTTAAATCTTGATGGCGGTCGTAGTAGTAAAACCCGGCCAGCGCACTGACTCTGCCGCCTTGCGGATCGTAAATCAGTCGCGATTCCAGCGTGTTGCTGTTTTCATCCATTTGTAGCTGGAAGCGGTCAGCGCCGCTTTCTTTGAAAGAGGCATGGTATTTGCCACGGCTATAAAGCAGATGGCTGTTTAAGCCCTCAGATATTTTGTACTCAAGGTCTATGTTTGCCGTGGTTTTGGATGAATCCTGAGTGCGGGTATTCACTCTGGAGTTCAGCTTGGAATAGGTGCGGTCAGAATAATTAGCGCTGTTAATCCGGTTTAAGTATTCGCCTTCCTGATCGCGCTGGGATACGGTGAGCTTGGCCGAGAAATCAGGCATATTGCTGGGTGTCCAAAGCAATTTGGCGCGGACATTCTGGCGCTTGAAATCTGAGGGGTCCCAAGGCCAATCACCAGGGTATTCCACAAAACCCTTGCCTTTGATGCCTTCGGCGGCCAAGCGGAAAGCCAGTTCATCCTGCACAATCGGGCCGGAAATCATGGCTGCGCCCAGTGTTCTGCCAGCCTCGTTTTCATACCCGGCACGCACCGCGCCTTCCCAACTGGAAGTCGGATTTTTGGTGTTCACTACCACCGCGCCACCTATGGTGTTGCGGCCTTGGGTGGTGGATTGGGGCCCGCGCAAAATCTCGACCTGCTCTACATCCCACATGCCGAAATCAACATATTGCTGGCCAGACCAGGTTTCCGGCGCGCCATCCACACTGGTGCTGACACGCGGGCGTGCGCCAGAGATAAAGCTGAATACGCCTGTTGCCGGGCCAGTACCTTCCACGCCACGAATGTTTACGCCGCCTGCGCCATTGATGTTGACGTTGGGCGCGCGATTGCCTATTTCATAAATCGAAGTGACATGGCCCTTATCCAGATCAGCGCCATTTAATACAGTGATGGCGGTGGTGGTTTCCTGCATGGAGCGGTTTATTTTCTCGCCCGTTACGGTAACGGGGGCCAGATAGGCTGTGTTGGCAATCAGCTGATAGCCCGCACCACTGGCAATAGCTTGTAAGCCGGTATCGGCCAGAATGGCATTCAGCCCCTGCTGGCCGGAATAACGGCCATTGAGTGCAGGCCTTGTCCAGCCCTTAACTAAGCTTTCATCGATATTGAGCTTGATGCCAGATTGCTGAGAAAACTGTTTCAGCTGAGCGGATAAAGAGCCGGCCGGCAGCTGATAAACCTGCTCTGCTGCTGATGTATCCGCATAGGCCACGGCGCTTGCCCCGCCTAAGCCCGCAAGTGCCAGTTTGATTGCTAACAGTAATGTGTAATGCCGGGTTGGGTGTTTCATTCTTGTTTCCGTCAGAGATTGATGTGAGCGCTTGCTGGCGAAATGCCTTGGGCTTCAGGTCTTGCGGGTCATGTTGGAGCGAGGCAGTTCATTGCATATCCATTCAAATACCTTTCTTATTCATTTCAATTGCTTGCATTTTTATTGCAATAAATCAGCAGTTGTTTTCTAAATAGTGTGATTTTTAAGCGATATGTAATAAATTGCAGCTATGAAATGATAATACTTCTCATTACAATGTGCAATAATCCCTTTATGACAAGAGCAGCAAAAAGGATGAGTCGCAGCATGTTGTGCAAGCTAAATTCAGAAGCAAGCAAAGCCACAGATTTATTGAAAGCAATTGATGCTGGCAGTGAAAGCTGGTGGTTAAAGATTGCAGAGCAGGGCACACCGCTTATTGAGGAGTGCGCAGATCACAGGGTTTGGGTGACGTTTCTATGGCGCGATCCGGCAGGCGATGAATCTTGTTCAGAGCTGGCGCGGGTTTATATCGACGTTAATTCGGTTACTGATCACCACCGTGCAGACCCGCAATCGCTGGTCAGAATGGCAGGCAGCGATATCTGGTACTGGCAGGTGCAGCTGCCAGCAGACTGGCGGGGCAGCTATTGCCTGATGCCCGTGGCGGCATCCCGGCTGCCGGATTTTTCAGCGCTGGCGGCTGCTGAGCAGGCCAGCGATCAGCGCAGCTGGTGGCGCTCAATCGCTGAGGCTGCAGAGGCAGATCCTTTGAATTTGCAATCTCCCCGCGCTGGCGCATGGCGTTCTGCAATGTCGGCGCTGCATTTGCCAAAAGCGCCGCCACAGACCGCCTGGCGGTGTGCAGACGGTCAAGATAAGGGTGATTTGGCCGCTCTTAAGCTGCTGGATTGGCATAGCGCCATGCTGGCAAATCAGCGCAGGGTCTGGGTTTACCAGACAGGAGAGCCAGATGGCGATCGCGCCCTTGTGCTGCTACTGGATGGCCAGCACTGGGCTGAACGTATGCCTGTATATCCGGCGATTGACCGTGCCACTGCAGACGGGCAGCTGCCTGCTGCCGTTTATGTGCTGATCGATGCAATTGATGGCGGGCAGCGCAGTCTTGAGCTGCCTTGTAATCCTCAGTTTTGGCAAGCCGTGCAAAGCGAGCTTTTGCCGCTGATTCAGCAAATTGCGCCTTGCAGTGATCAGCCGGAGCGCACCGTGATTGCCGGGCAAAGCTATGGCGGGTTGTCGGCCATGTACGCTGCCTTGCACTGGCCGGAGCGTTTTGGCTGCGTGCTCAGCCAGTCTGGCTCTTTCTGGTGGCCTTACCACGATATTTTAAAAATGCCGCTGAATCAGCCGGCAATTCGTAAGCCGGGGAGCAGGGGGCGGCTTGCTGAAGAGTTGCCAGGCCTGGCACCGGCTGCGCGCGCATTAAAGGTATTTCAGGAAGCAGGCAGCCGTGAAGACGTGATGATTGATGTGAATGAAACCATGCGCGATGCCTTAGTACAGGCAGGCCATCAGGTGAGTTACCGCCTGTTTGAAGGCGGTCACGACTGGCTGTGCTGGCGGGGTGGCCTGCTCGACGGGCTGAGCGAGCTATTAGCAAATCAATACCCTGCTGAAGTCAGCCCATTTTAAAACCGGTTTTAAGCGGAGATTCAAAGCATGAGTAATGAGCAGGTTAATCCTTTTGATGATGAAAGCCAGGATTTTTTGGTGTTGAAAAACGTCTTGGGCCAATACAGCCTGTGGCCCAGTTTTGCTGCGGTGCCTACAGCTTGGAATAAGGTATTTGGGCCGGAAAGCCATGCCCGCTGCCTTGAATATATTGAGCTGAACTGGCTGGATATTCGCATCACCCAGTCTGTGCATTAATTTTTAGTCTGCCCGCAGCGGGTCTACTTATTAAAGGAAATAGGCATCTTGTTAAGTACTGTTACGCAGAACTCCCCAGCAGAGAGCGGGCTGGAATTGCCCATTGTTGGATCACAACTGGGCATTTGGCTGGCCGATCAGATATCGCCGGTAAAAAATGGCTATACCGTTGCGCATTATGCAGAGCTGCAAGGCGCACTGGACGTGGCCTGCTTGCAACGTGCTGTCAGCCTAGGGCTGAGTGAAGCAGATACGCTGCATGCGCGTTTTGGGGAGGGTGATTCCGGCCCCGTGCAATATTTGCCGCTGGCTGTGGACGCAGATTGCCTGCCTGATGCCGAATTCTTAGATTTAAGTGATCAAAACGATGCGAGCGCTGCGGCGCTAGCGCTGATGCGTGCCGATCTTGATCAGGCTCAGGCGGCTGATTCGGGGCAGGCGCTGTACCGGCATATTATTTTTAAGGCGGGCAATGAGCGCTGGTTCTGGTATCAGCGCTATCACCATGTGTGCGTTGACGGCTATAGCTTTAGCGCGCTGACACGGCGGATTGCTGCAATTTATACCGATTTGCAACAAGGCCATGCGGTCAGCGCCACGCCCTTTATCTCTTTTGCCCGCGTGGTGGATGAATATCAGGCCTATCAAAAGTCTGCGCTTTACCAGCGTGACCGCCAGTTCTGGCAGGACTACAGCGCTGATTTAGCTCAGCCGGTTTCTCTGAATGCCCATCATGGCGGCCAGTCTTTTGCCAATGTAAATGCCTTAAAGCAAAGCTTTCAGCTGCAAAGAAGCTCAGGCTTACCGGCTGATGTGAGTGAGCCAGAATTACTGATGGCGGGCATTTTTGCTTATTTATCCAAGATGACCGGCTCGGCAAGGCCGGTATTGGGCATGCCATTTATGCGCCGCATGGGGTCTGCCGCGCTAAATGCCATGGGGCCTGTGGTGAATGTTTTGCCCTTGCAACTGAGAGTGGATACGGGGCTAAGCCTGTGTGAGCTGGCCAAACGCCTAGCTTTGGAGCTGCAGCGGGTACGCAGGCACCAGCGGTATGATGCGGAGCAGGTGCAGAGGGATATGGGAGCCAGCCGCCGCCCCTTGTACGGGCCAGGTCTTAATTTGAAGATTTACGAGCAAAGCCTGCAATTGGGCAGCTTGCAAGCCACGACGCATATTCTGGCTGCAGGCCCGGTTGATGATCTGGAATTCGGTATTGCGCTGGAAGAACAGCAGCTGGTGCTGAGCCTGACAGCTAATCCCGATCGCTATCAGCCTGAAGAGCTGGCATTACATTGTGAACGTTTAAGCGCATTTTTAAATGCCCTGATGGCCAGCCCGCATGCGCCGATTGATACGCTGGCCTTATTGGCCCCTGCCGAAACAGCAAGGCTGGATACATGGTCCGCCGGGCCTCTGGTTGTGCTGCCAGAAATCAACACTGTTATTGAGCTGTTTCAGCAGCAGGCCTTGCAATCTGCCGGGCATAAGGCGCTGGTTTTTGGGGCGGAAACGCTGGATTTCAGCGCGCTGAGCGCTAAAGTAGCCCGCCTTGCCCGCTTGCTGATGCAGCAGGGTATAGGCCGGGGCGATATTGTGGCCATTGCTTTGCCACGCAGTGTGGATTCGGTGGTGTCTGTGCTGGCGGTGTTATCTGCAGGCGCGGCTTATTTGCCGCTTGATCTGGATTACCCCAAAGATCGTCTGGTGATGCTGTGCGATGATGCGCAGCCCGCGTTGCTGCTGGCTTTAAGCGATTGCGATCTGCCTTTGCAGACCCCAGCTTTGTATCTTGATTCGCCGGAATGCATGGCGCAATTGTCTATTTTATCTGCCCAGCCGGTCAGCGATAACGATAGGGCTGCGCCATTAAATAAGGCAGATCCTGCCTACATTATTTATACCTCTGGATCGACCGGCAAGCCCAAGGGCGTGATGGTGAGCCACGGCAGCCTGCTTAATTTGCTGATCTCTCATCAGCACAGCTTTATTGCGGACATGATGCAGCGGCTTGGCGGGCGCAGAGTGCGTGCGGCGCATAGCACCTCGTTCTCTTTTGATGCTTCGTGGGAGCCGCTGTTCTTTTTACTTTTGGGGCATGAGTTACATCTTTGCGATGAAGAATTGCGGCGCGATGCTCAGGCCTTGCTCGAATTTATTCAGGCGCAGCAAATCGATATGCTGGATGTGCCGCCACCTGTATTACAGCAGCTGCTCGCCTGCGGTCTGGCCGCGGCCAGCCATGTGCCTGATCTGATTCTGATTGGTGGCGAGGCGGTGTCTCCGGCGCTGTGGAGTGATCTGCGCCAGCACCCCCGCCTGCATGTTTATAATTTTTATGGCCCCACTGAATACACTATCGATGCCTTAGGTGCTTGCGTGTCGCAGGCAGAGCAGCCGGTCATCGGTCGGCCTGTGGCGAATACCCGGGCCTATGTGCTTAACCATGCCTTGCAAAAAGTGGCACAGGGCGTGGTGGGTGATTTATATCTGGCAGGTGAAGGCATGGCGCTGGGCTATTTGCGCCGACCCGGCCAAACCGCCAGCCGCTTTGTGGCAAATCCTTTTGCAGAAGGGCGGATGTACCGCACGGGGGATTTAGTCCGCTGGCGTAGCGACGGGCTGCTGGAGTTTATCGGCCGGGCCGATTTTCAGATCAAGGTCCGTGGCTTTCGGATTGAGCTGGGAGAAGTAGAACACGCCCTGCTTAAGCTGCCAGGGGTGAAGGGTGCCGTGGTGATTGCTGAGCCGCTTGGGGCCAGCCACCGCCTGATTGCCTACTGCACGGCAGAGCACGATGCGCCGGGCTTAAACCTTGATTTACTGGCTAGGCTGGCCGGGCAGCTGCCCGATTATATGATTCCGGCGGCGTTGATGATCCTGCCTGCTTGGCCCTTGAATGTGAATGGCAAGATCGATAAGCAGGCGCTGCCCAAACCCACTCAGCAAAGCCAGAGCCGCCCGCCTGCCAACGAGGCCGAGCGCTTACTCTGCAATGGCGTAGCTAAGGTGCTGGGGCTGGAAATCCTTGGGCCGGATGATGATTTCTTTCATTTGGGCGGGGATAGTATTTCGGCGATGGCGTTGGGCTCAGAGCTAAGACGCGCAGGCTTTTTACTCAGGCCGCGCGATGTGTTTTCCCAACGCACGCCTGCCAGAATGGCCACTATTTTAGAGCGGCTGAACAGCGCACCCACAGCAGGCAGCGAGGCAACAGGGCGGCTGGGGCGCTTGCCAATAGTGAGCTGGTTTGCTGAGCATTACGGGCTGGACAGATGCTTTGCTCAGGGCGTGCTCTTGCGTATTCCAAAGGAAATTCAGCCCGCTCATTTGCACACCGCACTGCACGCACTGCAACGCAGCCACCCGGTTTTACGCGCCAGGGCGGATGATCAGGGTTTGCTGCTCACGGCCACTTGGGATACAGCGCAGCCAGAGCAGCAGCAATTACTGCCGCAGGATGATTTCTCTGCCGTGATGGATGCCCAGTTTGCAGCGGCCTGCGCCAGCTTAAAACCTTCCGCCGGAAAAATGATGCAGGCGGTGCATTTTGTCGGGGAAGCCGAAAGCTATCTGATGCTGGTACTGCACCATCTGCTGATTGATGGCGTGTCATGGCGAATTCTGCTGGCCGATTTGCAAGAGGCCAGTGAGGCCGCGCTGAATCATACGGCGGCGCTGCTGCTGCGCGAATCGTGCACGGTGCAGGATTGGGCACAGCGGCTGGCGGCGCAAATCCCTGCCCGCCGTGCGGAGCTGGCACTGTGGCAGGCTGCGCTGGCCGGGCCTTCTGTCGGTCGGGTGTTAAATCCTGGCCGGGATACCTATGGCTCAGCAAGCCAGTGCCGTACTTTGCTGGATGCCGGTTTAAGCGCAGCGCTTTTATCTGATTTGCCCGCTGCTTATCAGGCGCAGATTGAAGAGCTGATGCTGCTTGCGGTGTCCTTAGCGTATAGCGAGGTCTTTGCCAGCCCGCGCGTCAGCGTTTCGCTTGAATCTCATGGCCGTCAGCTTGATGATGGCCAAGCAGATTTAAGCCGCACCATAGGCTGGCTGACCAGCGAGTATCCGCTGGCGATTGAGCTGAAACACCTAGATCTGGCGGGTGTAGCAGCAGGAAGCCACGCGGCAGCAGAGGCAGTAAAGGCCATCAAGCGCAGCACCCGTGCGATTGCAGATAAAGGCCTAGGCTACGGCATTTTGCGTTATCTGGATGATGAAAGCGGCCCTGTCCTTGCAAGGCTGGAAGCCGCTAACCGGCCACAGTTCTTATTTAATTATCTGGGGCGTTTTACGGGCGCGGCCGAATTTTGGGCCCCGCAAAGCACGGCAGGATGTTTTGCCGATGCGTTTGCAGTGAATACTGATCCAAGCATGCCTTTGCTCTATGGTTTGGAAGTTAATTTATTTGTAGAAGAAAGCAGCAGCGGCCCGCAACTGGCCCTGAACTGGACATGGGCGACGGCGCTGTTCAGCGAGGCTGAAATAGCCGCCCTGCATCAGCGGTTTACCGCCTATGTGGCAGGCTTGAAGCACTTTGCTCAGGCCCGGCCTTTGCTGGCGCTGGATACGCTGGTGGGGGTGGAAACGCCGGTAAGCGATTCGGCGCTGCACGCATTAAGCCAGCGCTACGGGCCACTGGCGGCGGTTTTACCCGCTTTGCCTTTGCAGGAAGGCTTGCTGTTTCATGCCCGGCTGGGCGATGCAGGCAGCAAATACAACTCGATTACCCGTATTGAGTTGCTTGGCCCGCTGGATACCGAAAGACTGCGCGATGCGCTGGAAGCGGTGCTTGAGCGCCATCCGCAGCTGGCTGCGATGTTTGATGATGAATCAGGCAACGTGCAGCTCTTGCCACTGGTGAGTGGCCGCGGGCGCCGCTGGCCTTGGGTGCAGCAGGATATCAGCCACTTAAGCCAGGCGGAGCAGCAGGCTGAGCTGGCACGATCAGAGCAGCAGGAATTAAATCGTGATTTTGTGATTGGTGGCGCAGATATTTTGCTTAACGCGCTGTTAATCCGCCAAGGCCATCATCAGCACACGCTTTGCTTAACGGCTCATCATCTGGTGGTGGATGGTTGGTCTACGCCGATTCTGCTGGGTGATCTGCTACGTGCCTACGGGGATGGCACTTTAGCCGCCACCCGTGTGGATTATGCAACGGTGGTCAAGCAGCTGGCAGCTCGTCCGCTGGCGGCAACACGGGCCATCTGGACAGAAGTACTGGCTGGGGTGAAACCAACCCTGTTATTTGGCGATAATCCATCGCTTGGCAAGGTGAATACCCTGGAGCTGGTGGTGCCAGATGGGCTGGAGCAAGCCTTAACTGCAAAGGCACGTCAGCAGGGTTTAACGCTTAATTCCATGATGCAGGGAATGTGGGCCGCACTGCTTTCAATCATGAGCGGGCGTAATGATGTGGTGTTTGGCTCGCCTGTATCAGGGCGTTTTAGCCCCGGTGTGGAAGAGCATATTGGTTTATTTAGTAATACCCTGCCCGTGCGCGTGCGGCTAAATCCGCATCAGCCTTTGCTCGCCCAATTAGCTGCCGTGCAGGCTCAGCAGATTCAGCTGCTGGAGCACGATGGCTTGGGCTTGGGTGAAATTCAGCGCTTGGCGGGAGCGCCCACCTTATTCGATACCCTGCTGGTGGTAGAAAACTACCCCGAGCAAGATGAATTGCTGGCGCGGGATTACCACGGTTTGCGGGTAGGAGCGCTGCGAAACCGCGGCTATACCCATTATCCTTTAACCGTTCTGGTGCTGCCAGGCCAGCAATTACGCCTCTTCATCGAATACCGGGATGTGGTGCAGGATGTGGCTCGGTGGGCAGAGCGGATTTTAATGCTGCTGAATCATCTGGCGGAAGATGCTGATCTGCCATGGGCTGCTTTCAAACCGCAGATTCAGGCCGAGCAGGCCTTGATTCAATCCCTGAATGCAACGGATATCCAGCTGCCCGCGCATACCCTGTGCGATTTACTGCAGGCGCAGGCAGAACGCACGCCAGATGCCGTGGCTTTACAGGATGTGAAAAAATCACTCAGCTACCGGCAAATGCGGTTGGAGGTGGCGCAGCTTGCCGGGCATTTGCAAGCCGCAGGCGTGGGTGTGGGCGATATTGTGGCAGTGGCTCTGCCTCGTTCGGCTCATCTCAGCCTTGCTTTAATGGCGGTGCTGGAAGTGGGCGCTGCTTATCTGCCGCTGGATGTGGGCTACCCAGATGAGCGGCTGAGCTATATGGTGGCAGACGCTAAGCCACGTCTAATCATCAGCGACAGCACACAGGCTGCCCGTTTTGCGGGAATGGGGCCGCTGCTGCTGGCAGACCGCCTGCCAGGGCAAGCGCCGCAGCATGCTGCGGTGGCGCTGACGCCAGATCATGCGGCCTATCTTTTATATACATCGGGATCGACAGGCCGTCCCAAGGGGGTGCTGGTTTCGCACCGCGCCATTGTGAATCGCCTAGTCTGGATGCAGCATGAATACGCCCTGCAGGCCGACGATGTGGTGCTGCAAAAAACGCCGTGCAGCTTTGATGTTTCAGTGTGGGAGTTCTTCTGGCCCTTAATGTATGGCGCCAAACTCTTTATGGCGCCGCCTGAAGCGCATAAAGACCCGGAAGAATTACTGGCGCTGATTGCTGAGCAGCAGATTACAACGCTGCATTTTGTGCCTTCAATGCTGGCGGCTTTTATTGCCCAGCCCAATCCCTTATCGCCAGATTGCGCCAGCCTGAGGCGCGTATTTTGCAGCGGAGAAGCACTGCCTCGCGAGCTGGCTGAGCGTTATGCGGCACTGATTGCCGCGCCCCTGCATAATCTTTACGGGCCGACCGAGGCCGCCGTGGATGTGACATACAAGCCTGCGCAGGATAAAGATGCGGGTACTGAGTGCGCAGGCAGCGTGCCGATTGGTCGTCCCGTATGGAATACCCGGCTGCGCGTGCTGGATGCCTATTTGCGTGAAGTGCCGCTGGGTGTGGCAGGTGATTTGTATCTGACGGGTGTGCAGCTGGCAGACGGATATCTGGGGCGGCCGGGCCTGACAGCAGGGCGCTTTGTGGCCGATCCATTTGCAGCGGGCGAGCGGATGTATCGCACAGGAGATGTGGTGCGCTACTTGCCTACGGGCGATGTTGAATATCTTGGCCGCAGCGATGATCAGCTGAAAATTCGTGGTCAGCGCATCGAGCTGGGCGAAATCGAGGCGGCGCTCTTGCAGCAACCGGGCATTGCCCGTGCTGTGGTGCACGCGCGTTTACTGGGAGTGCAGGCGGCAACAACAGGTGCGGATGCCCGTCAGCTGCTGGCCTATGCCATTGCAGAAGACAGCCAGTCACCACCCGATTCCCAGGCCGTGCTTGCGGCGCTGGCGCAAGTGCTTCCCGCTTATATGGTGCCGGTGGCGCTGGTTTATCTGAGCGAATTTCCATTAAGCGCGAATGGCAAGCTTGATCGCAAAGCTTTGCCCGAGCCTGTTTTAAGAGCTCATTCTGCCCGCCGTGCGCCCCGTGCGGGTCTGGAGAGCCAGATTGCAAATGTCTTTGCGCAAATCCTTGGGCAATCTGTACTTTCTGCTGAAGATGACTTCTTTATGCTGGGCGGGCACTCCTTGCTGGCGATGCGTTTAGCGGCCGTTTTGCGCAGTGAATTGAAGCGGCCGGTGTCTGTTGGGCAAATTATGGTGGCGTCCAGCGTGCAAAAGCTGGCCGCGCTGCTGAGCGATGAGCAGCAGGCGAATGACCCTAATAATGCAGGTTTTGGCGAAGTGCTTTATTTGCGGGCTGGCCTCTCTAAGCCGCTTTTCTTTATCCATCCTGCTTCCGGCTTTGCATGGCAATACAGCGGCTTTGCCCGCCAGCTCTCTGGTCAGTGGCCTTTAATTGGCTTGCAGTCGCCAAGGCCGGACGGCGTGATTGCCACTTGCGCCAATATGGATGAAGTGTGCGAGCGGCATCTGGCTAATTTACTGCGCCTACAGCCGCAAGGCCCCTATTACTTACTGGGCTACTCTTTTGGCGGCGCGGTGGCGCATGGGCTGGCGGCAAGGCTGCAAGCTATGGGTGAGCAAGTTGCTTTTCTGGGGCTGTTTGATATGTATCCTCCCGAAGAGCAGGATTGGACCGCGCCTTCGGAAGAGGAAGCCAATACCGAGCTGGACAGGGAGCGCGAGCAATTTATGCTGGCGGCAGAAGAGGGTGCAGATGAATTTATGCTGCGTGAAAAAACCGAAATGTTTGAGCAGATTGTGGCCAACTACGCGGATGCCGTGCGGCTCTTATCCAGTGCACGCTCCCCTCGTTTTGATGGTAAAGCACAGCTGTTTGTAGCCAGCCGCACCCTGCCCGCAGACTGGGATATTCAGGCCCGCTGGGCGGCCTATGTGGAAGAGCTGGAAGTCCACTATCTGGACTGCGCCCACGAGGATATCGTTTCACCGGAATCCCTGACGGTGCTCGGTCCTTTGCTGGATCAGATTCTGACTAAAACTCTGAGCTGAAAAAAAACACCCCGCTGATCACGAAGGCGGGGTGTTTTTTTGTCTCGGTTTAATCAGCGTAAATGTGGCCTGCCACGCGGGATAATCATTGGGGTGTGGCTGACCGGGTCGTCGATAATCAGGCAGGGCAGCCCAAAGACGTTTTCTACCAGCTCGGGTGTCATGATCTGGCGGGGCGTGCCTGTGGCGACAATTTGCCCTTCTTTCATCACGATCAACTGGCTGGCGTAGCGGCAGGCGTGGTTCAGATCGTGTAATACCGCCACTAGGGTGCGGCCTTGCTCATTCAGGGTGCGAAACAGCTCCAGCAGCTCAATCTGGTGGGCAATATCCAGATAGGTGGTGGGCTCATCCAGCAGCAAAATGGAGGTTTGCTGGGCTAGTGCCATCGCCACCCAAACGCGTTGCCTTTGCCCGCCAGAGAGCGCGTCTACATTTTGCCCGGCAAGCTCAGTGATGCCTGTGGCTTGCATGGCGCTGGCTACGGCGTCTTCGTCGCTGCGGCTCCATTGACGCAGCAGGCTTTGATGCGGGTAGCGGCCACGGGCAACGAGATCGGCCACACAAATGCCTTCGGGCGCGGTGGAAGATTGCGGCAGCAGGCCAAGTTGTGTGGCGACAAATTTAGCTGGGTAGCAGTGGATATCTTTGCCATCGAGGCTGATTTGCCCTGTGGAGGGTTTGATTAGCCTTGCTAGGCTACGCAGCAGCGTTGATTTGCCACAGCCATTGGGGCCGATAATGACGGTAAAAGCGCCATCGCTGATCTGTAGATCAAGCTGCTCGCAAATGATGCGCTGCCCGTAGCCCAGCTGCAGATTTTCACCCTTTAAGCGGCTGGCGGCGGGGGCGGTTTGGGTTAGCATTGCGGTCATATGCGTTTTGCTTCACAGAGTAAGAGCCAAATCAGATAAACCCCGCCAATACTCACCGTGATAACGCCTACCGGAAATTGTTGGGGGAAGAATAAATGTTGCGCGGTGATATCCGCCAAGAGCAGCAGCAGCGCGCCCATTAAGGCCGAAAGATACAGCGTTGCCGTGTTGCTTATCCGTTTCACAATCTGCGGTGCAACAAGGGCAATAAAGGCAATGGGCCCGGTGGCGGCGGTGGCTGCGGCAATCAGGGCCACGCCGAGCGCCATTAGCTGTAGTCGGGTGCGCTCGGCAGGGATGCCTAATGCACTGGCGCTATCGTCGCCCATTTCTAATAGCTGCATCCTGCGGCCAAGCAGCAGGGCCAGCAGCATACAGCAGAGGCAAAACGCAGCAGCAGGCAGGCCTTTGGCCCATGACATGCCATTGAGCGATCCGGCTGCCCACAGCGCCACACTCATGGCCGCTTCTAGGCTGCCAGTAATGCTGAGCCAGGTATTAAAGGCCGCCAGCATGGCGCTGACGGCAATCCCAGTAATAATCAGTCTGAAGCCGTGTATGCCTTGCCGCCATGCCAGTAAATATACGAGGAGCGCCGTTAGCAGCCCGCCAATAATGGCACCGGTAGCAATCTGCAGATAGCCGCCGTTTAAAACAATAATGGTAATCAGCGCACCGGTATGTGCGCCTGTGCCAAATCCAATGACATCGGGGCTGCCCAGCGGGTTGCGTACCAGCGATTGAAAGATGGCCCCGCTCATGCCTAATGCTGCGCCAATCACCAGCGCCATAAATACGCGTGGCAGTCGCCATTGGTTGATCACAATCATGGCACGGCTGCTGCCTTCACCTTTGAGTGCGGCAAAGACTTCTGCGTTTGAAAACGATAATGCACCCAGCTTTAAGGCCATCACTCCCAGCAGCAGGCAGGCCAGCGCAAGGATCAAGGCAAGGCGCAGCCCGGCAAAATTGAGGCGGAGGCTGATGGCTCCATCCGGCCTGCCAATGAGGATAGTGCGGCGCGCCATCATGTGCGCACCTGCTTGCGGGCCAGCCAGATCAGCATTGGAGCCCCCACAAAGGCGGTAACAATTGATACTCGCAGCTCGCCGGGCACCAGCAGTCGGCCCACCATATCGGCACCGAGCAGCAAAATGGGGGCAAGTAAAATAGTCAGTGGCAAGATCCGCCGCTGATCAGGGCCAACCAACCAGCGCGCCACCTGCGGGATCATCAAGCCGACAAAACCAATTGGCCCTGCAATGGCCGTGGTGGCACCTGTGAGCAGGGTAATGGCCAAAATACTGAAGGCCTGCGTGATCCAGGGCCGGGTACCCAGTGTTATAGATAATTCTGCGCCCATGCTGAGCGCATTCAGAGGCCTTGCTAATAAGAGTGCTAATACGCTGCCAGTGATCATGGCAGGTAAGATCATCAGTACCAGATTCAGATTGCGTACATCCAGAGTACCTGCATTCCAGTAGCGGATACGATCAAAGGCCATGGGGTTAAACAGTACCAGCCCCGAAGAAATACCGTGCATGACCGCGCCAATCGCCACGCCAGCCAGAATAAAGCGGCTGGGGTCTAGCCGGCCGACACCCCAGACACCAATGAAATACACCAGAAGTGTAGTAATTAATGCGCCCGCGCAGGCAAAGCCAACAAAGGAGGCAGGCTGCTGGATATTAAATAGCGCGACGGCAAGCACCACTGCAAAGCTGGCCCCGGCGTTCACCCCAAGCAAGCCGGGATCTGCCAGTGGATTACGCGTCAGTGCCTGGATCAGCGCACCGGCGAGGCCCAGTGCGGCTCCGGCAAACAGGCCAAGCAGCGTTCTGGGCAGCCTGCTCTCCAGCACAATAATGCTGTCTGGATGTTGGGCTGTGCCAAAAAAGCTGTCGTAAACCACAGCCAGCGGGATGGGTTTGGCCCCCATGGTCAGGCTAAGCACCACAAAAATGCAGAGCAAGATAAACGCTAAGGCATATCGGGAGCGGGTTTTTAGCAGGGGAAGAGGCGCGGGCGTAGCAGAATTAAGCATTAAATGAGAATGTTAATCATATTCATTTTGATGCTTGATGATACCATAGCCGTCAAGCTGGTGACAGATTTCGCCTTGCGGTGCTCCCGATTCTTTCTCTTTTTTGGATTTCTTATGAGTAAACCCGGATCGTCCATTTTTGTTGATTTCAGTCTGCTTAAAAATAATTCAAACTTTCGGTCTGTTTTTATAGCGCGTTTAATTTCTGTGCTGTCACTAGGCATGCTTACCGTGGCAGTGCCGGTGCAAATCCATGCGCTGACCGGCTCGGCATTGCATGTAGGGATGGCGGTGGCATTAGATGGTGTAGGGATGTTTGTAGGGCTGATGTGTGGCGGTGTGCTGGCCGATCGCTACGACAGGCGCAAGCTGATCCTGATGGCCCGCAGTCTGTGCGGTATTGGCTTTTTAGTGCTGGCTTTGAACAGCTTTATTTCAGCTCCCTCGCTGCTGGCACTCTATCTGGTTGCGGTTTGGGATGGGTTTTTTGGGGCACTGGGAATCACGGCCCTGATGGCGAGTATTCCGGCGCTGGTTGGGCGTGAAAATCTACCGGCGGCAGGCGCATTAAGCATGCTGACCGTTCGTTTGGGGGCGATTTTGTCCCCGGCCCTTGCTGGTGTGGTGATTGCTTCGGCAGGGGTGAGCTGGAACTACCTGCTGGCAGGGCTTGGCACTTTGTGCACATTAATTCCTTTGCTGCGTTTGCCTTCCATGAAAGCGGCTGCGGGCCAGCCTCAGCATCCCTTGCGTGCTTTGGCCGATGGTGTGCGCTTTTTGCAGCAAAGCCCTGTGGTTGGGGCTGTGGTAGTGATGGGCACTTTGCAAACATTATTAAGCTCGGTGCGGGTGATGTTTCCGGTGCTGGCTCTGGCTGTGTATGGCGGTGGTGCTTTTGAAGTGGGCCTGATGTATTCGGCGGTGCCGCTGGGCGCGATGACGGGTGCATTTACCAGTGGCTGGGTGGCGCGGGTACAGCGGCCTGGCTTGTTACTGATTACTGCGGTGATTGCTGCTGCGCTGGCGATTATTGTGTTTGGCCTGATGACTCACCTGCCATCGGGCCTGGTGGCGCTTGTTGTTTTTGGTTATCTGGGCTCGATCAGCTCTTTATTGCAGTTCACCTTAGTGCAGCAGCACACGCCGGATCATTTGCTGGGGCGGATAAACAGCCTGTGGAGTGCTCAGGATGTGGTGGGGGATTCAGCAGGGGCTTTGGGGCTGGGGGCTTTGGCCCGTGCATTTGCGCCACTGCTGGCGGTGTGCTCTTTTGCGGGTGGCGTTGCGCTGGCCGGGGCCATGCTGGGGCTTGGGTTTAGTGGATTGCGGCGCTTGCAGAATCCCCCGCCAGAGGCTGAGCCACCACTGCTAGATGCGGTATCTGAGGCGGCTCATTAAAGCAATGTTTGCCTGGCTGCCTGAATACGTCAGCCAGGCTGCTGTTTACTTAAAGTGCTGCTCAACCCGCTTCAGCATATTGCTGGCGCTGTAGTAATCCATGCGAAAAGTATCTAGGCCTACGGCATAAACGCGATTGCCGGATATGGCCAGATTTTGTTGCAGAAACTTATTATTTTTGACTTTGGCTACGGTTGAATCATCTGCGGTAAACAGCAGCATGGTTTTGCCCTGCAGCCCTGCAGAGAATTTTTCACCTGTCAGCTGGGTGAAGTCCTTGCGTATGCCCATGCTGGTATCGCCTTTGGCTGCATCCGGAATAGTCGCAAGCGTAAAGCCTAGGTCCAGCAATAGCCGCCCTTGTGCGGAGTTTGCAGTCCAGACATTGGCGCCAGAGTTATCTTCGTAGTAAACCATAGCGTTTACGGGCTGGGGCGGGAGATGGATTTTTTGTTTTGTGGCACTGAGCTTGCTGCTGAAGTCTTTGATTGCGGCTGCTGCATCTTGCTCGTGCCCGGTAATGGCCCCCAGCTGGGTGGCAATGGCTTGCCAGTCTTTATCGTCATAATGAATGATCACGGTTGGGGCAATCTGGCTGAGCTGATCATAAATTTTACGGGCAGAATCGCCGCCGGTTGCAGACACAATAATCAGATCAGGATTGGCTGCAGCAATCGTTTCGGCATTGGGCTCGCCATGGTAAAGCGGCTCTACTTTGCGCTCTTTTGCAATATGCGCCCATTGGCGGAAAAACCCCTGCTCATCTGAGGTTACGGTGTTCACCGCGCCAGTGCCGCTACCAACTACAGGGGCATTAATGGTGAGTAGCGTGCCGGTAAGCGTCACACTGGTGGATACAATCCGCTGAGGCGGGGCCTTGATAGTGAGCTTGCCCTGAGGCGTGTCGAAAGTGCGTGGCCAGCCGCTGGTCTGCGTTTCGGCTGCGGTTGTTTTTGAGCCGGAATCGCAGCCTGCAAGCAGGGCCGCGCCAATAAGCATAAAGGCCAGAAGGCCGTGTTTTGTATTCACAGAATGACTCACTTGTGTGGTTTTTGCTGGCGGCAGGGGAAAGAGCCTGTAAATGGAGCTGGCGCTTACAGCCTTGTTAATTATTTTAATACGAATAATAATTATTCGTATTAAAATATTGATTCAGATGGCCTGAAATGTGTCTTGTGCCATCAAAAAACAACAAGGAAAGCCCTCTTATGCAAGATCAGCTTTATCGTGGAAAAGTCGCCATCGTGACCGGAGCCGCTCAGGGG
The DNA here is from genome assembly GCF_900451195.1 of Iodobacter fluviatilis. Lineage (NCBI taxonomy): Bacteria > Pseudomonadati > Pseudomonadota > Betaproteobacteria > Neisseriales > Chitinibacteraceae > Iodobacter > Iodobacter fluviatilis. The sequence goes on along the minus strand of NZ_UGHR01000003.1, from coordinate 124,085 downwards.
ATTGGTGCGGCCGTTGTGCAGGCTTTAAGCCGCCAGGGTGCGATCGTTGCAGCACTGGATATTCAGGCTGAGCGCTTACAGGCAGTGGCTTTGCAATATCGACTTGAAGGCCTGGCGGTGCATGCTTATTCTGTGGATATGCGCAGCAGCAGCCGGATTAGCGAGGTGGTTGGGCAGATTGAAGCTGAGCTGGGGCCTGTTGCTGTGCTGGTGAATGCCGCAGGCATATTGCATATGTCGGCCATCAGCACGATGAGTGATGAAGATTGGGAAAACACCTTTGCGGTGAATACGCATGGCCCTTTCTATTTATCCAGAGCCGTCGCGCAATGTATGATCCCGCGCCGCAGCGGCGCGATTGTTACGGTAGGATCAAATGCGGCTGAAGTGCCACGGCTGCAAATGGCGGCCTATGCCGCATCTAAAGCAGCGGTGGGGCATTTTACCAAGTGCCTAGGGCTGGAGCTGGCTGAATACGGCATACGTTGTAATATTGTCTCCCCCGGCTCTACTGATACGGCCATGCAGCGCCAGCTTTGGCAGGATGAAAGCGATGTGCAAAAAGTGATAGCGGGCTCTTTGCCTGGCTATCGCACGGGTATTCCGCTGGGGCGGATTGCGGATGCGGAGGATATTGCCGCATCGGTGCTCTTTTTACTCTCGCCCGGTGCCCGCCATATCACCATGCATAATTTGTGTGTGGATGGCGGGGCGACGCTGGGTATTTAACCGGAAAAATATGTGCTGAAGATCTGGCGTGTCTATCTGGATGATGCGGGCTGGCTGAGCGAGCTAGGGCTGGCTGCGCTGGATCAGCAGGAGTATCAGCGCTGGCAGAGCCTGCGCAGAGCGCTTGATGCGAACCGTTATGCGGCTGCACATATTGCTTTACGCGCTGTTCTGGCCAGTGAGCTGGACTGTTTACCGGCCGATATCTGCTATCAGCATAATTCATGGTGTAAGCCATTTTTGCATCATGGCCCGGCATTTTCATTAAGCCACAGCGGGGGGATTGCGCTGATTGCCTTGCAGCCCCAAGGGCCTTTGGGAATAGATATCGAGCTGCAAAATAATGACACTGATCCGGATTGGTTTAGCGATTTCCAAAGCCCTGCAGAGCTGCGGAAAATGACTCAGTCCTTAAGCGCTGCACAGGCCTTAAAGCTGTGGGTGCGCAAAGAAGCGGTGCTCAAGGCATTTGGGCGGGGTTTGCATTTACCCATGTCGCAAGTGGTGCTGCCGCAGGGGGACAAGCAGTGCATGCGGGCAATGATTCATTGCGATGGTGAAAACACCCTTTGGCATCTTTATGATTTGGATGTGGGTACAGAGGCTTTGGCGGCCTTAGTCAGCCGCCGCAGCTATACAGCTCAGGAATTACTGGTGAAGGATTGGCCTCTTAGCTCAGGCCGCTCTCCCTGATGACTTGAGCAAGGCATTCAGGGCAAAAGCAATCACCCGATGAGCCGGATGGCGATAACACCGGCGGGAAATCCATGCACCAGCATCCCCCATTCTGCCCGCCGCTACCACAGCCGAATTCTGAGCCGCAGCGCTGACATTGCTTGTTTTTTACAATTAAAGGCAGGGCAAGCAAGCGTTGCCAGATGATGGTTTTTTCTGCATCTGTTGCTGCAGACCAGAGGCGAATCTCGTCCAATGTACGGCGGCAACCCGTGCAGGTTTGAGCGTCGTCCAGTTTGCACTGGCCAATGCATGGCGAGGGAATAGGGGTTTCAGACATGATCAGATCAGGCGGGCAAATGACGATTTTACCAGCCAAGCTCTGATCTTCAGCAAAATCCTTTTTTATTGCTCTAAGTCGAAATACACATTCTTGAGCTGATGCGCTTCGCTTTCAGACAGATCGGCCAAAAAATGCAGTGCATTTTCTGCGGCAACCAAGGGCGGCGGTGGGGTGTTGGAGGTTTTTTCTTCAAACTGAATCACGCCTGCCATTTTCCACTCACCGTCAATTCGCTTGAGCTGATAGCTGGTGCAATATTCCCAAGGGCTGCCATCGGTGAGCAGTACCCGCCAGCGCAGCCTGGCAGTGGCCAGCGTGGGCGTAATTTTCAGCATGCTGACGATGGTGTAGCGTGCGTTGTGAAAGCCCTGATTTTTATACCAGTCGAATAATATGCATGTAGTGTGATAGAGCTCTTCTAGCTTGGGCCAGTCGGTTTTTTCCCCATTGATTAAGGAAAAAAACGGCAGGCAAAACATATCCGTTACGCCATCTACATCCAGCTTTGCGTAGACTTTGGAAAAAACCTCAAAGAATACTTCCAGATCTTCTGTTTCATCCATGCTGCACCAAGACTTAGTCCCATCAAGATTATTAATGCCAATGGTATAGGGAAAGTATTGCAATGAAAACAAGAAAGTAAGTAGAAAGCCTTACTGTGGCTTTCTGGATAATATCCCGCTTTAATGACCATGGATTGGGCCCGCAGTGCACTATAAACGGGCCCGCAGAGGTGGCTGAAAGACCGGTTTTTACCGGGTGGCTTACAAATTTTTGTTAAAAGCTTCCCAAAACAAAATTCTTCATGTAGTATGCCGATCTCTTCAGGGGAGTCGCCAAGTTGGTTAAGGCATCGGATTTTGATTCCGACATGCGAAGGTTCGAATCCTTCTTCCCCTGCCAAGAGCAAATTAAGCCGCGTAAGCGGCTTTTTTTACGTCTGTACTTAGCAATTGACCTAGCGTCATCCCCGAATGTTTTTTCGGGGATCCAGCAGGGTAATCATCGATTTGGAAAGTTGAGAGCGGCTTGAGACAGCCGTGCTCAATAAGTGATCGGCGTGCTGTGATCGCCTTCCGGCCAGCTATTTTCAAAAAAGATTTGCTCCTGCTCCAAGCGGCAGCCCCAGCCTAGGCGCTCCAACGTGGGTTTTTCTGGGAAGGCTTCAACTTGCCCCAAGCAAAGAATGGCAATCGGCTTTGCGCCTTCCGGCATCTTTAACAGCCGCGCAAGATCTTCCGGTTCAAAGATCGATACCCAGCCCATTCCAATCCCTTCGGCCCGTGCTAACAGCCACATATTTTGGATGGCGCAGGATGCAGAAGCCAAATCCATTTCGGGCAGGGTGCGGCGGCCAAAAATGTGTTTCTCGCGCCCATCCATTAAAGCCACCACCAATACTTCGGCGCATTCTGCTAAGCCATCTACTTTGAGCTTCATAAATTCTTGCTGGCGGCTGGGCAGCGCTGCCGAGGTGCGCTCGCGCTCGGCATCTACCAGCGCATGCACCTGCACACGTAATGCATCGTCGGTGATATGCAGAAAGCGCCAGGGCTGCATAAAGCCCACCGAAGGGGCCATTTGTGCCGCCTCAATTAAGCGCGGCATCAGCCCCTCTGGCAATGGCCCAGTTTTAAACTGACGAATATCCCGCCGCTGGCTCATCAGCCGGGTCAGGCTGGCGATTTCGGAATCTGAAAAACGATGGGAATTGGGCATGGGGAATCCGGGCGGTGGATGAAGTAGCGAGTAGCTAAGGTAAAGCGTATCTCATAGGGTAAGCAAGCTTGATTTTTGCCATAAGGAGGAAATGGGATTGCCATTGATTGCTGGCGGGTTACGCCCACCAGCATAGACCAAGGCCCACCCTAGGAAATCAGGCGTTATATCCCAAATTAGGTGCTAAATCGCGCTCGGCTTGCTCAATCGTTACTCCGCGCCGCGCTGCATAGCTTTCTACCTGATCCTTCTCGATTTTACCCACAGCAAAGTATTGGGCTTGTGGGTGGCTGAAGTAGAAGCCGCTGACGGCTGCGGTTGGCAGCATGGCGTAGCCCTCGGTGAGGCTCATACCGATGCTGGCGGGGTCGATCAGATTAAATAAGCCGGTTTTAGGCGTGTGATCAGGGCAGGCGGGGTAGCCGGGGGCGGGGCGGATGCCTTGGTATTTTTCGTCGGTTAAGTCATCCACATGCAGGTTTTCATCCGGCACATAGCCCCATAGCTCTTTGCGGATTTTCTCGTGCATATATTCGGCAAAGCCTTCGGCAAAACGATCGGCAAGGGCTTTGACCATAATGGCGTTGTAATCGTCGTCGGCCTTCTCGAAGCGCTCTACATGGGCATCGATATTTAGCCCGCCGGTGACGGCAAATGCGCCGATATAGTCGCTAACGCCGCTGTCTTTGGGGGCGATAAAGTCAGCTAAGCACCAGTTAGGCTTGCCTGCAGCTTTGGCATTTTGCTGGCGCAAATTGTGCCAAGTCATTAGCTTTTCGCCGCTGTCCGGGTGATAAATTTCAATATCATCTTCCACGCTGCTCGCCGGGAAGAGGCCAATCACGCCATTGGCTTGCACCCATTCGCCTTCTATCATTTTGGCCAGCAGTAGCTGGGCATCGGCAAACAGAGCCGTTGCCGCTTCGCCAACCACTTCGTCAGTCAGAATGCGCGGGTATTTACCCGCCAGCTCCCAAGCGTTAAAGAAAGGGCTCCAGTCGATATAGGGGGCGATGTCGGCCAGCGGCACTTTTTCAAAGCGCATCACGCCCAGCTGCTTAGGCTTGGGCGGGGTGTAGCTGGTCCAGTCTATTTCAAATTTATTGGCGCGGGCGGCGGCTATCGGCAGCAGCTTGCTCTTGCCTTTGTTTTCATGAATGGTGCGGATATTCTGGTATTCGGCGCGCAGCTTTTGCATAAACTCGGGCTTGAGCTCGTCGCTTAATAAATTGGAGCACACCCCCACGGCGCGGCTGGCGTCCGGCACGTACACCACAGGGCCATTGGCGTAGCCCGGCTCAATTTTAACGGCGGTGTGCACTTTAGATGTGGTGGCGCCGCCAATTAGCAGCGGAATATCAAAGCCCTGGCGCTGCATTTCTTTGGCCACATGGCTCATTTCTTCCAGGCTTGGGGTAATCAGGCCAGACAGGCCTATCATATCTGCGCCGATTTCTTTGGCGGTATCGAGGATTTTTTGCGCAGGCACCATTACGCCAAGGTCGGTGACCTTGTAGTTATTGCAGCGCAAAACCACGCCTACAATATTCTTGCCGATATCGTGTACATCGCCTTTCACCGTGGCCATCACAATATTGCCTTTGGCTGGCGCATCCTGCAGGCCCATAGCGATTTTTTCTGCCTCAATAAAGGGCTCTAAGTGCGCCACGGCGGCTTTCATCACGCGGGCGGATTTCACCACCTGCGGCAGAAACATCTGGCCCGATCCAAATAGATCGCCCACATGATTCATACCGTTCATGAGTACGCCTTCAATCACATGAATTGGGCGCTCCACCGCGAGGCGTGCTTCCTCGGTGTCTTCTAGAATATAAGTGGTATTGCCGCGTACCAGCGCATGGGTAATCCGGTCTTGCAGCGTGCCATTGCGCCAGCTTAAATCCTCGCCTTTGGCTTGATTTGCGTCGCCTTTAAAGCGCTCGGCAATTTCGATCAGGCGTTCTGTCACATCCAGATTGCCCTCGGTGAGTGGTGCACCGGCGCTGCTTCCAGCGGGCAACATCAACACCACATCTTCGATTAAATCGCGTAATTCGCGTGGTACTTCTTCGTAAACTTCCAGCGCACCCGCGTTCACAATCCCCATGGTCATGCCTTTCTTAATGGCGTGATAGAGGAAGACAGCGTGGATGGCTTCGCGCACCTTATTATTGCCACGGAAGGAGAAGGACACATTGGAAACGCCGCCGCTGACCTTAGCATGCGGCAGATTCTGGTGAATCCAGCCGGTGGCTTCGATAAAGTCCAGCCCATAGCGGGCGTGCTCTTCAATACCCGTGGCTACAGCAAAGATATTGGGGTCGAAAATAATATCGGCCGGATCCATGCCCACTTCATCGACCAGAATGCGGTAGCTTTTTTCGCAGATTTCCACTTTACGGGCGTAGGTATCGGCCTGACCCACTTCATCAAAGGCCATGACGATCACGGCTGCACCGTAGTCTTTGACTAAGCGGGCGTGATGTTTAAAGGCTTCAACGCCTTCTTTCATCGAGATTGAGTTAACAATGCACTTGCCCTGCACGCATTTCAGTCCCGCTTCGATCACATCCCATTTGGATGAGTCGATCATAATCGGCACGCGCGAGATATCTGGCTCGGCAGCGATCAGGTTCAGGAAGGTGACCATGGCCTTATTGGCGTCCAGCATGCCCTCGTCCATATTAATGTCGATGACTTGTGCGCCGTTTTCTACCTGCTGACGCGCCACCACCAGAGCCTGTGGATAATCACCGTTTAAAATTAAGCGGGCAAAGGCTTTGGAGCCGGTGACGTTGGTGCGCTCACCCACGTTTACAAATAAATCGTTGTCGCCAATATTGAATGGCTCAAGGCCAGAGAGGCGGCATTTGGCTTCGATCTCTGGCAGGGCGCGCGGTGGCAGATCTTTTACCGCCTGATACATGGCAGCGATGTGTGCTGGCGTGGTCCCGCAACAGCCGCCGACGATATTGATCAGGCCAGATTCGGCCCATTCTTTAATCGATTCGGCCATCATGGCCGGGTCTAAGTCGTAGCCACCAAAAGCATTCGGTAAGCCCGCATTGGCATGGACTGAAACAAAGCTTTCAGAAATCCGGCTCATTTCTTCAACATACTGGCGCAGCAAATCTGGCCCCAGCGCACAGTTCAGCCCGTAGCTGATGGCGTCTGAGTGGCGCAGGCTGTTGTAAAACGCTTCGGTGGTCTGGCCGGTTAAGGTGCGGCCAGATTGGTCGGTAATGGTGCCGGAAACCATCACCGGTAATTGATCTTGTTTGGCGATATTATTTTTGCGGAAATACTGTTTAATCGCGAACACCGCGGCTTTGGCATTCAGAGTGTCGAAAATCGTTTCCACCAGCAGGATATCTGCGCCGCCTTTCACTAGGCCATCAATTGCTTCTAAATAGCTTTCAACTAGCGCATCAAAGGTGACATTGCGATAGCCCGGATCGTTCACATCGGGGCTAATCGAGCAGGTGCGGTTGGTTGGGCCTAAAACACCTGCACAGTAGCGCGGCTTATTGGGGGTTTTGGCGGTTTGTGCCACGCACAGGTCTTTGACCAGCTTGGCAGCGGCAAAGTTGAGCTCCCAAACCAGGCTTTCCATCTCGTAATCGGCCATGGCAATCGAGGTGCCGTTAAAGCTATTGGTCTCGATAATATCCGCGCCCGCATCTAGGTAAGCCTGATGGATTTCTTGAATAATTTGTGGCTGGCTTAGCACCAGCAAATCGTTATTGCCTTTTACATCGCAAGCCCAGTCAGCAAAGCGTACCCCACGATAATCGGCTTCTTGCAAATCGTAAGCCTGAATCATCGTACCCATGCCGCCGTCTAAAATCAGAATGCGCTGTTTGAGCTGGTTATGTAGTTCTGAATGAAGACTCTGGTGGCGGGTCATGAGCGTGTCCAATCTGGGCTTAATACAAAGCTGGCAATTTTACCATGGTAAGGCCAGGTTTTTGGCCTGCTTGGAAGGGCTTTTACGTGATGATGGGCTTTTTACACTTTTTAAGGTTTTTGCAGTAGGTCAGCTTATTAATTTGCATTCGGCCATCGTAATTTCAATTAATTCCGGTGCGGTAAGCTTGCACTCGCGCTATGGTTTGTCTTTTGCTTGTTTGTTTTTAGCTGGATTATTTTGTCAGCTTTCTCTCTTCAAAGGAAAAGTGATGCAAACTCAGGTGATTCGTATCCATCAGCATGGTGATAGCAGCGTTATGCAGCTTGAAACTTCCTCAGTAGCAGCGCCTCAGGCAGGGGAGGTCTTGCTGAAACAAACTGCAATTGGCGTTAATTTCATTGATACCTATCATCGTTCGGGCTTATATCCGCTCAGCCTGCCTTCTGGTTTAGGCGTGGAAGCGTGTGGTGTGGTCGAGGCGATTGGTGCGGGTGTGACTGAATTTAAGCCTGGTGACAGGGTCGCTTATGCAGGCGGCGCGCTTGGGGCTTACGCCGTGCACCGGCTTATGCCGGCAGATAAACTGGTTCATGTTCCGGCTGGGGTAAGTGATGATATTGCGGCAGGAACCCTGCTGCGGGGAATGACCGCACAATATTTGCTTAAGAAAACTTTTCCTGTGCATGTAGGGCAAACTATTTTATTTCATGCTGCTGCCGGTGGTGTGGGGCAGCTGGCCTGCCAGTGGGCGCGGGAGCTGGGCGCGACTGTGATCGGTACGGTGGGTTCTGAAGAAAAAGCAAAGATTGCACGCACCTATTGCGATCATATTATTGGTTACGAGCACTTTTCTGAGCAGGTGCGTGAAATAACAGGTGGCAAGGGCGTTTCTGTGGTGTATGACGGAGTAGGGGCAGATACGTTTGCAGGATCACTGGATTGCCTGGCCGTACGCGGCATGCTGGTGAGTTTTGGTAATGCATCCGGGCCTGTACCTGCTTTTGAGCCCGCTATTCTGGCTCAAAAAGGTTCGCTTTTTTTTACACGTCCTACACTGGGACATTACACCTCAACAAGAGCCGAGCTGGTGAATACAGCAGCAGATTATTTCCATGCCGTGCGTCGTGGCTTACTGAAGCCGGAAGTTGGCCAGAGCTACGCATTAGCAGATGCCGCACAGGCTCATCAGGATTTAGCGCTGCGTAAAACGCAAGGCTCTACCTTATTACGGCCTTAAAATAATGTCATACCGCCCGCATATTATTTATCTGCATGGATTTTTATCCAGCCCCCTATCCCAAAAAGCGCAGGAAATGGCCACATGGATGAGTGAGCAGGGCTTGCAGGATTATTTTCATTGCCCTCAGCTGCCTATGGATCCCAATGCAGCGGGGGTGTTGCTTCAGGGTTTGTTTTTTCATTTAGCAAACGAAGATGTTTGTGTGGTTGGCAGCTCTTTGGGTGGTTTTTTTGCGACATGGGCAGCAGAAACCTTTGCGTGCAGGGCGGTATTGATTAATCCTGCGGTAAGGCCTTATGAAAGAATTAATGAGTATTTAGGCCCGCAGCGTAATTATCAAACAGGTGAAATACATATCATTGATATTCGTTTTGCGGATCAGCTCAAAGAGTTTGAGCGTCAGCCAAGCCAGCCCAAGCGATACTGGCTGCTTACTCAGACGGGTGATGAGGTGCTGGATTATCAAGCCGGAGTGAACTATTACTCTGCTTGTCGTCAAACGATCATCAAAGGGGGCGATCATGGTTTTGCAGATTTTCAGCAGTGGCTACCCGAAATATGGGGCTTTGCTCAAGGTAAAGAAAACTGCATACGGTGATGGCTTGCATGGCTGGGTTTTAACAAGATTGAGTGTTTTTAAGGCGGAATGCGCCGCCTGATGTCTGAGATTTTTGCTTAAGGATTAAAGCATGACTCCACAAAGTGGAATTCTTCCTCCTGCCAATGGGCACGCGTTGTTTACTTTATTCCGGCGGCGTTTGGGTAGGCGTGCTGATGCGCGCTTAAAAGCGCTTCTGGCCAGTGTTTCAGACCGGATTATTCATTTACAGGGTGAAGACCCGCAAGCCAGCGGAGTAATTGCTTTTGGCCCTCATGTCTGGCCGGAGCTTTACAGCAGCAAACCGGCTTTGCTGCGTGATTTTCCTTCCATATCAGGAGCCATTCACCCCGCTCCTGCCAGCGAGGTTGATGTACTGCTTCATTTGCGCGGTGAGCGCTACGATTTGCTGCACGAGTTTGCTGATCAGCTGAGTGCTGAAATGTCGGAATGGCTTGATGTGATCGAAACCGTGCATGGTTTTCGTTACCGGGATGCCCGTGATTTAACCGGCTTTGTGGATGGCACTGAAAACCCGGTTGGTGACGAGCGGGCAGAAGTGGCTTTGTTGGCTGATGGTGATTGGGCGGGCGGCAGTTATATTCATTTGCAGCGCTATGTGCACCGAATGGAGCAATGGAAAAAGCTTCCGGTGCGCCAGCAGGAAGCGGTGATTGGGCGCACTAAAGACACGAATGAAGAATTACCGGATGAAGACAGGCCGCATACAGCCCATATCAGCCGAGTGATTATTGAAGAAGACGGCGAAGAGCTGGCGATGCTCAGGCATTCAATGCCCTATGGCTCGCCGGGTGGCGATAAAGGGCTGTATTTTATTTCTTACTGTAAAACACCTGTTGTGTTTGAAAAGATGCTGACCAGAATGGTGGCCCCTACATCAGATGGCAGAGTTGACCATATGCTCAATTTTACTCGTGCAGTGACGGGTGCTGCATTTTTTGCCCCAAGTATTGAGCAGTTGAAGCAGTTACAAAAATAAAGAAGCAGGCGGCTTATGGGGTGTTTTTACCGCATATAGTCGCTGTAGCTTGCATTTTAAGCGGCGTTGCCGCTTAACTTGCTTTTTGCTGGCATCTTTTGCATGGACCAAGCAAAACCCTGTTCAGGAAACCCCCGATTGCTGTAAAAAATGAACACGATCACATTGCATAAACACATTCGAGGGGAGTTTTGTATATGCAATTCGTTCAGAAATCGGCAGCATTATCTGCGGCTCTTGCTTTAGCGCTGACAGCTTGTGGCCAAAAGCCAGAAAGCAACACCGCTGCATCTGCCCCAGCGCCTGCTGTAGCTGCTGCTGGTGATTCTTCGGTCGTTAAAATTGGTTTTGCTGCACCGCTTACAGGGCCACAAGCACATTACGGCAAGGGCTATCAAAACGGTGTGCAGCTGGCTATTGACGATGTAAACGAAACAAAACCAACTCTGGATGGTAAGCCGGTTAAGTTTGAACTGGTGGCCGAAGATGACATGGCCGATCCAAAAACAGCCACTCAGGTTGCCGAGAAATTTGTAGATGCCAAGGTTGCAGGGATTATCGGCCACTTTAATTCTGGTTGTGCAATTCCGGCTTCCAAGATTTACTCCGATGCTGGCCTGCCGCAAATTGCCATGGCCACAGCGCCCGCTTATACCGCTCAAGGTTTTAAAACCACATACCGCTCGCTGACTTCTGATTCACAGCTTGGCTCGGTAATCGGTAAATATACGGTAGAAAAACTAGCCGCTAAAAAGATTGCCATCATTGATGATCGCTCTGCTTACGGCCAGGGCCTCGCTGATGAGTTTGAAAAAGCGGCCAAAGCCGCAGGCGCTGAAATCGTTAAACGCGAATTTACCAGCGATAAAGAAACCGATTTCACTTCGATTCTGACCTCCATCAAGGGCGCTAAGCCAGACGTGATTTTCTATGGTGGCACCGATGCACAATCCGGCCCGATGGCACGCCAAAAGAAACGTTTAGCCATTGCAGCACCCATTGTTTCGGGTGAAATGACTCGCTCAGATACCTTCTTGAAATTAGCTGGCCCGGATGCTGAAGGCACGATTGCTGCGCTGGCAGGTCAGCCTCTTGATCTAATGCCTGGTGGCAAAGACTTTGCCGCTCGTTATAAAGCCAAATACGGCGAGCTGGAAATTTACACTCCGTACGGCTATGACTCTACCCGCCTGATGCTGGCCGCAATGCAAGCCGCTGGCTCAGCAAGCCCAGCTAAATACCTGCCTGTGCTGGCTAAAATCAAGCACAGTGGAGTGACATCAAGCAATATCAGCTTTGACGATAAAGGCGATTTGCAAGACGGCAGCCTGACGGTCTACAAAGTAAAAGGTGGTAAGTGGGAAGTATTGGAAACGCTTGGCGGTAAGTAAGATTACGCCAGCCTGCTAGCAGGCTGGCTTGCAAGACTCTCTCTTCGTGCAAACTAGTTCGCTGGTTTGCATTTTTTTATGCTTGTTCATCACCTGTAGAAATGAGTCTCAAGCAAAACCCAAGCTTTAACTTTGCTGAAAAGGGAGAATACGAAGGGCTAAGCAGAAAATGATAAACAAGGTTTTCTCCGTGCAACTTCGTGTCACTGTGTTCTGTGTGGTTTAAGATTTGGGTTTTCTCAGGAGCATTGCTTTGAATGATAAAACCCCTGAGCAACAGTGGCAGTGGCTGCAGAGTGGGCCGGGTTTAAGCGCATTAAGCGAGGCTTGCCCACAGGATTGGCTGCTGGTGCGTGATGAGCTGGCGGCGGTGTTTGCGCGGCGTAATCCGGCGGAGCTTAAGCAGTTGGTGGAACGTTCTTCACAGAGAATAAAACCTGATGCGAGGTTTTTATCGGGCGAGCGAAATGGCCGTGCTTTTGCAGATTTTGTCCGTGCTCAAATTCGCCAGCGAATGACGGAGCTCGCCCTGCGCCAATATGCTTTTTCTGCGGCTACGGGTGTGTATCAGGGCAAGGTAAGGTTTAATTTCTTTAATGGTTTTCTGGCGCAAAAATTATTATTCAAGCACGATTTAGTCAGAAAACCGGTATCGATGCGGGCATTTAAGTGCATCTGGCCGCTGTTATGGCAAAAGCGGCTTTTGATGCCGCTGGTAGAAAAACGTGGGATTTATTGTTTTTATAGCCGCGAGCTGATTGCAGGCTTAGCCCGGATCATCGGCCAGCGTAGTTGCCTTGAAATTGCCGCAGGAGATGGCACACTCAGCCGGTTTTTAAGCGATGCAGGCGTGGATATTACCGCCAGTGACGATTTTAGCTGGGGAAAAGTGCTGCAATATCCCGAGTCTGTACAACGCATGGATGCCGCCGCCGCGATGGCCCGATTTAACCCACAGGTGGTGATTTGCTCGTGGCCGCCTTCGGGAAATCGTTTTGAAAAACAGATTTTTCGTACCCGCAGCGTAGAAACTTATATCGTACTGGGCAGCCATTCACGCTTTATTACCGGTAATTGGGCCGATTATGAAGCACAAACGGCGTTTGCCTGGCAGGAAGACGCCGCACTCAGCAAGCTGGTACTGCCGCCTGAGTTAAAAGCCGGGGTATGGGTATTTCAGCGTAAAAGTGCCTGAGTTTTTATCAGAGCGATCCGCGCTTTGCAAAAGCGGTGGTCAATACAAAGCAACTCCTTTGCCCGCTTAAATCTTTAATTTGCTGACGCTCTCTTGCAAACGAGATGCTACATGTTGCAGCTCTTCAGAGGCATGCAGGCCTTTTTCGGTGTAGGCGCGGCTGCCATCTGCTTCCCTCGCAATCGCCTCAACGTGCATCGCCACATGCTCGCTGGCGGTACGCTGCTCTACTAGGGTATCGCTGATTGAGCGTAATTGCCCAACCACACCACTCATTTGCTCGCGCATGGTGTTTACTGACGCGCTGATTTTTTGCGACATATTGCTGTTTCGTTCTACCTCGGCCACGCTGTGGTTCATGCTGCTGACGGCATCCTGTGTAGCATGCTGAACCTTACTGAGAACGCCAACGATTTCAGCAGAAGAACTGGAAGTTCTTTCGGCCAGCTTGCGTACTTCATCTGCAACAACGGCAAAGCCCCGCCCTTGCTCTCCGGCCCTTGCGGCTTCAATAGCAGCGTTTAGCGCCAGCAAATTGGTTTGATCGGCAATTTCACGGATCACGCCGACTAATGATGATATACGCGTGGATTCGGTACTCAGATGATTAATGCTGCTGGATACGGTGTTAATGCTATCGGCAATTTGCTGCATCTGGCCAAATGCCGAGTCAACTTCTGCCACGCTTTGAATCGCCTGAGCTTCAGACTTTGTCCCAAGCTCCAGTGCATTAGTGGCATAAGATGCACTCTCCGCGATGCTGGTGGATAACTGTTCCACCGCACTGGAAACCATTTGAGTTGTTTCACTTTGTCGTACCGCCATATCGGCAATACTGGCTACTGTTTTGGCGTATTCAATGGCGATATCACCCAATAATGTCGTGGCGATTTGTGTTTCGGCCACCATGCTGCGTAAATCTTTTTGCATACTATCAATGGCTTGCAGCAGGCTTCCCTGATCAGATGGTGGAATCGGCACGGCCAGATTACCCGCAGCAATCAGCTTGACCAGGGCGACAACCGTATTGGGATCGCTGCCAAGCTGCATACTGAGTGCCCGATAAAATGCCCAGCCTAGCAAAATGGTGAGTATCAGTGCGGCAATCGCCGCGCCCACATAATTGTTGCGCTGGCTGGTCAGGCCATCAACCCGTATTTGTAAAAGTTTATTGAGCGCCGCTTGCAGGTCTTTATTCAGCTCTGCCTGAGCATTGCTGCCTTGCGAGTGTTGCTGTAACAGAGCCGGCAAAGTTTCAGCGTTTAGATTTTCTAATGCCTGCGGGCTAAGCTGGCTTTGCAATTTGTTGTATTGGCCGCCCATGATATTTAAATGATCATCAAAATGCTTATTCATTTCTGCGTTGTAATTGCCAACACGAATTAAATTTCCGGTAATCAAGCTAAGGTTTTGCTGGGCAAGCGGCCTTAGTTCGATGAGGCGGGTGGCCTGACCGGCATTTGTTGTTTTAAGTGAAATGGCACCTCGCGCCATATGTTCACCCAGTAGATCCTGATAGGCAGGTAAACGAAAGCAAACGGTATCCATCAGATAATAGGTGTCAATATCTGGATCGAGGGTGAGGTTGGATTGATCGCAAGCGTCAGATATATGCTGGGTAATCAGGCTGGATATCGTGGCATAGCTTTGCTCCGCGTCTTTGGGATCTGTGGCATTTTGCTTGCGAAATTCTTCCAATCCTTGGCGTAAAGCGCTTCTTTGCTTATCAAAACTTAAATCTTGGGCTAACTGGCTTTGCTCCGCACTGCCCAGTGTTTTTTCAAACTCACCGACCCAGGCATTGTCATTGCCTGGCTGCCCTGCTGCTTTGGCTGCTCGCAGCGTTTGCAGGCTGGTTTGCAAACTTAGCCATGGCTGAATATAGGCCATGCCTTGCTGCTCGCGTGCAGAGAAAAGGTGGTTGGTTTCGGTCACTTTATAAAGTGAGTAGCCCAGAAAACAAATGCCAATTGCTATTACAAGGCCCATTACGGCGAATCGGGCAGGGTAGCTTAGCGAGCGCATGAATCGTATTAAGTAGTTCATTAGCATGGCACCTTTGATGCAGAACTAGCACATTAGGCTTGATTGGACTTTTCTTTCTTTTTATTTTATTAATGGCCGGCCAAAAGGAGTATTGGCTTTATTTAATATTCATCTATTATTAATCAAGGGCAGCTAAAGGCTAAGATTATGTATAAGCTAGGCATCTGTTTATTTTTTATGAATTTTGCACATGCTGAAGTGATTGACCTTCATTTAATGAACCGGCGCGATCAACAACAGCAGTATTATCATCGTTTATTACAGGAATCATTACTGGCTGAAGGGTATAGAGTAAATATTATTGCAGAGCCGGAAATGCCCGTGGCGCGTGTTAATAAGGTATTAGAGAGTGGTGATTTATCCGTACACTGGTTTTTACAAACGGCAGAGCGGGATAAGCGTTTCTTACGCGTTGATATTCCTTTAAGCTTTGGCCTGATTGGCCAGCGTTTATTGCTGATTAAAAAAGGACAATCTGCAGCCTATTCTAGGGTGAAAACACTGGCAGATTTACAGGCCATTAATAAACGTGCGGGCCTGGCTCAGGGCTGGTTTGATGTGATGGTCTGGAAAGAAAACCAATTGCCTGTTTATGAACAAATTGGTGACTGGCAAGTCTTGTTTAAGCTTTTGGCAGCGGGCAACCGGGATGTTGATTATTTTCCACGTGGTGCGATAGAGATTCTGGATGATTTGGCTGCACATCCTGATTTAGAGATCGAGCCTGATTTGCTATTAAGTTACGAGCGCGATTTTGTTTTTTATGTTTCCCCGCGCTATCCGCAGCTCAGAAATCAGATTGAAAAAGCATTACAGGCGGCGTTGGCAAGTGGCTTGCAACGCCGCCTTTTCGATCAGTTGCTTTTCCCTAAGGTAAAGCAACTTAATTTAAATAAAAGAACGGTTATTAATTTAAATACTTCCAATAAATATTAGTTTATTAAGTGTGCCAGTTTAGCAGCAGCGTAATTTTTTGCTGCCTGATATCCTGTCTGATAGAGCCTGTCCATATTGCTTCTGGACCAGTCAAATACATCCGGCAGATCTTTCTCTGCAATAGCATCAATTAATGGCACTTTGTGCAGGGTAATGCCGTCGCTATGCAACGCTTCAAATAATTTAATATCGTCCCGGGCAATTTCTACCAGAGGGGTAATGATAGACATTACCCATGCATCATATAAATCTTTGGGTTTGCGTAGTAATTTTTCTGCGCCCAGCAAATCAAAAACAATAATTTCTTTTAATTCTGGGTGGTTTTTACGCAAGTCTTTAAAATTAAGGCAGTCAATTGCTGCGCCTTCGATATAAAAATCCCCATTGATTTCGGTTGGCGGATAAAGATAGGGAAAAGACAATGCGGCTTGTAAATGCTTTAAATCAATTTGCCTGCGTGGCCAGTTTTCCATTTGATGCTGGCTCAGGTTATAGGCATTAAGCCAGAAATGGGCGTCACTATCCTGCAGCGCTTCAAAATCAATTATTTGCTCAGCAAAGGGTACATGAGCACAGAGGCCCAGTGAATCGCTGCTTAAATCACTGGGGCTGGCGCTGGCTAAGGCAAGAGCAGCCCCGTCTTTTAATGTTTGCGCCCAAGGATTACTGGCTGGCCATTGTTGCATCATTTGCAGTAATGGATTGGCCGCCAGCGTCTGGCGGTAGGCCTCGGCCAAGGGGCCTGGCTTATGAAAAACTTTAAAGTTCACCGGGAAAGCACGATAGATAAAGTCTGCCACGCCCATTTCTTTCAGCCCGCGCAGCGTGCTTACAACATCACCGTTCTTCGGAGCAATATACATCAGGCCAAGCAGTGCCCCAGCCCCCGCTGTAGAGATAACATCCACTTTTACCCCAAGTTCGTGAAAGGCTTCTAAAGCCCCTGCAATCAAGGTGGAGTTGGGTGCACCCCCACTAATAATTAATGCTGTACGCGCCATGGCTTTCCCCAGTAAATAGTTTGCTTACGCATAAACAATACTCCGCTTTGTTGCACTGCGTTATCTCATTTAAGCTAGCAGTAGTATGCACTTTCTTTGCCAGTGTGCAGATTTTTATCTGCTAGAACACAGTAAGGCCATGCTTAAGGCGAAGGAGTTTTATCATGAAGATCGAGAGTCCGCGTGGGAAGGTGAGTATTTTGTCCCGGGTTGATTTTATTCGTATTGCATCTGCACAGTTAAGCGATGCAGTTTTGTTTCTGACTTACGATACAACGGATGAGCGAACGACCAAATCACGGGGGGCTTTGATCGATTATTTAAGTGATGCAGGCATGATTACGGTGGCGCAGGCGCTGGAAGAGCACCATTCTATTGTGATGTTTGAGCTTGCCAGTGATGCGGTGCGTGCATGGCAGCAAATTAATGATCACAGCCATGCGGTCGCTGCACATGTGTTCTGGCATGGCCTGCAGGATGATGCCGTGCATTCTGCTGTGATTGCGGCAAAGCCTAGGGAAGTGAGCCCTTTGGCGCATCATTAAAGTAAAAAGCCCGGAAGATTTCCGGGCTTTTTGCTTTACAGCAGGGGTGTGCTTACCACTTCATTTCGCCTTTGTTGACCTTTGCGCCAATTTCTAGCGCCATGCCAAGGCCAGCATCCGGATAGCGTTTTTTCATGGCCGCAATCAGTGCTGCAGAGTCTTTGGCTTTTGCCAGCTCAATATCGTAGGCTTTCAGGTATTCACGGTTGTATTGCAGATGCTCAACAGTGAACGTTGTACCGGCTTTAAAGTGGCCAGGAACAACCACTTCAGGCTTCAGGCTTTCCATTTTATCGATCACTTTCAGCCATTGTGCACGCTTGGATACAGAAGCATCGTCTGCAGTCCACAAATGGAAGTTACCAAATACAGATACGCCACCAGCGATGGTTTTGATCGATGGAATCCATACAAAGCTGTGCTCTGCGTTATCGCCATCAAGGCCAACCACTTCTAATTTCTCGCCATCTATTGTCAGTGTGTTGCCTGATAACAGCGCAGGAACAACCGGGTGCTTAGGCGCGTTTGTCCCTAAGATTGGGCCCCAGTAAGCCATTTTCTTTGGCAGCGTTTGCTTGATATGAGCCACTGTAGGTGCGCTGGCTACAATTTTTACGCCAGGGAAAGCCTGGGTAATCACTTCAAGGCCGAAGTAATAATCAGGGTCACCGTGGCTGATATAAACAGTGGTCAGTTTCTTGCCGCTGGCCAGAATATTGGCAACAACACGGTGGGCATCAGCAAGGGTAAATTGTGCATCAATCAGGATGGCTTCGGTCTTACCAGTTACCAGGGTAGAGGCCACGCCAAAGGTGCTTGGATCCGGGTTTGCATAAACTTCAAGCTTTAAAGGCGCTTCAGCGGCTTGAGCAGCGGCGATCAGGCCAAAAGACAGAGCAAGTGTGGATAAAACAGCAGCGGGTTTAAGCATGATTTGTTTCCTTGAATGTGTTTGGTTTTGCAATGGACGCTAGATTAGTTGTATACCGCGCACAGAAAAACCCCAAATCAGGCGTTAGTTTGTTGCATAATTCGAGCAGATGATCAATCTGCAAAAGGAGCAGCGCATGCTGTTACCAAGATGATGGACAGGCTGACCGCAATGCGGGTGTTTATTGAGGTTGTGGATCAGGGCAGCTTAACTGCTGCGGCAGATAAGCTGGATATGTCGCGGGCCATGGTTTCCCGCTATTTGGCCGAGCTGGAAGCGTGGCTGGGGGTGAGATTATTGCACCGGTCCACCCGCAGCATCGGCCTGAGTAGTGCAGGGCAGGATGCTTTGCCACGATGCAGGAAAATGCTGGAGCTGGCCGATGATGTGCAGGGAATCACGCATAATCTGAATGCGGCACCGCATGGTTTGATTCGTGTGGCGAGCAGCAATTCCTTTGCTCAATCGCATTTAGCGGCTGCTGCAGCTGCTTTTGTTGCGCAGTACCCGGATACCCAGGTCGAGCTGATTGTGGGCGATAGAAGCATTAATCTGGTCGAGGAGCGGATTGATTTAGCGATTCGGATTACCAACGACGTTGATCCTAATCTGATCGCCAGAAAATTAAGCATTTGTAGGTCTGTTGTGTGTGCCACACCGGCCTATCTGGCAAAACACGGCACGCCCCTGCACCCGGAAGACTTATTGCAGCATCAATGCCTGAGCCATGCTTTTTTTGGCAGGAATGGCTGGCGCTTTACTAAAAATGGCGAGCCTTATATGGTGAATGTGGCCGGGGCGATTAGCGCGAATGACGCAAATGTAATTTTACAAGCGGCTTTGGCTGGGGCGGGCATTGCGCACCAACCCACTTTCAGTGCGGCACCTTATATAGAATCGGGCGAGCTGGTTCATTTACTGCCGGATTATCAGTCAGATGAGCTGGGAATTTATGGGTTGTACACCTCAAGACGGCATATGCCCAATATTTTACGCAGCCTGCTGGATTTTTTGGCTGAGCGTTTTGGCAGTAAGCCAGGCTGGGATCAGTTTTTGCAATAGTTGTGTATTAAGCCTGTTCTTGAAAGCTTGGCTTGGTACCGTCTTGGCTTAAATCCAGATAACGTGGCCCGCCAGGCAGGTTGAGCAGTTGCAAGCTCATATCGCCCAGCAGCTTTAGCAGTGATTTGCCATCTTCTCCCTGTTTGAGCAATTGAAATGGCTGGCGCTCAGGCTTGCTGCTTAAGCGTTTCAATAGGTTTTCTGCGGTGTCTGCAAATTGTGTGTTCAGATTGCCTGCGGGGGTATTTGTGGGTTTAGTTTCGGCGGCAGGCTGGATGCTGCTGGCGCTGGCCCCTTCAATAATGGATTGATAACGAACGTCAATCTCAAAATCAAACTGGCGGCCATCGGCGGTAAATAGCTTACCCTTACCATTAAAGTGGCTGGCGTCTTCAAGCCTGAAGCCTGCAGCTGTACCGCTGGCGCTTTGCTGAGCTGCAGCTGCAAAGTTGGATGAGCTGCTTAGCTTGGCCTGATCAAACTGAAAAGTCATGCCCTTGGCGGCGTCGCCAAAGAGTTGTTGAGCAAAACCTTGCATTAAATTTTGTGCTAAATCGGTGGTGGCTTTGCCTAAATCTTCGGCACGGCTTGCCAGCGCATCGCTGCTTTTTTGCACTGTGGTTTCAGGTTTAATGGCCTGCGTGCGGGGGACGCTGCTTTCTGCAGAAGACGCATAAGGATTCTGGATTGTGCGATTATTCAGCAGAGAGAGCGGGTTCATGGCTAGGTGCTCAAAAGTTGTTTATCACTTATCGGCTGAGTCTTGGTTTTTCTTGAGGGGGCAGCTTGCCTTCAAAGTATTTATTTATTTTTAGGAAGCTTTGCATGCTGAAATCGCTTAATCCGGAACGCCGTACTCAGGCCATGCTTCTGGTCTTAATGCTGGTGATGTTTACCTCTATTGCAGATTTTATGATTCTGATGCCGCTTGCGCCTGATTTAATGCGCGAGATGCATATTGATACGGCACGGTTTGGGTTTTTAGTTTCAGCGTATTCGCTGGCAGCGGGCGTGGCCTCATTATTGGCGGCATCTTTAGCGGATCGCTTTGACCGGCGGCAGGCTTTACTGGTGTGTTATGCAGGGCTGGTGCTGGCAACGATGGCATGCTCGGCAGCGACGGGTTTTTATAGCTTATTAGCGGCCCGTGGCCTTGCAGGTATTTTTGGCGGAGTGATTGGCTCGATTATTTTTGCCATTGTGGGAGATTTAATTCCGCCTGAGCGCCGGGGCTGGGCAATGAGCTGGGTGATGTTGGGCTTTTCTTTATCCGCCGTGGCGGGTGTGCCGCTGGGCTTATTTATTGCGGCTCACTCTAACTGGCGGATGCCTTTTGTGGCGCTGTCGGCGATGTGTGTTCTGGTCTGGATTGGTGTCTGGTACTTATTGCCCTCCGTTAAAGGCCATTTAACAAAGGCGCCCCAGGGTTTGCTGGCCGGATATAAGGAGTTGTTTGCGGATATGAATCACTGGTGGGCTTGCGGCGTAACCGCCATGCTGACTTTATCGGGTTTTTGTGTGATTCCCTATATCGCATCCACTATGGTGAGTAATTCCGGCTTAACGACACATGAGCTGGTTTATATGTATTTATTGGGCGGCGTGGCCACTTTATTTTCAAGGCCGTTTATAGGCGGGCTGATTGATCGCTATTCGCCCACACGCATTCTTGGCTATTTGGTTATTGCAAGTTTTGTACCGCTGATTCTGGTTACACAAACATTTGCTTTAGCGCTGGCATGGCAGCTTTTGTTTTCTACACTTTTTTTTGTTTTTGTAAGCGGCCGGTTTATTCCTGCCACGGCAATGGTTACAGGGGCCACAGCGCCGCAAATGCGCGGGCGTTTAATGGCGTTTAATTCCGCAACGCAAAACTTTGCCTCGGGTGTGGCTGCACTTTTGGCGGGCACGATTATGACGCAAAGCAGCAGTGGCAGAATTATTAATTTTGATTGGGTAGGCTATTTAAGCTGTGTATTTGGCTTGCTGGCAATCTGGATGGCGAGGCGGGTTAAAGCAGTTTCATAAAAAAAGGCTGATCCCGGTCAGCCTTTTTTGATTTGTTCATTGTTGTACTGCTTTGATCAGTCGACAATGGTGACCAGGTTTCTTAAGTCTTCTTGGGTTTTTTCGCCCTTGTTCCAGCATACACGAGCACGGCCACCCTCAACTTTCATGACCAGCCCGTCAATTTTTTCTGAGCCATCAATTGTGGCGATGCGGTTTACACGGGTGTTAATGGCAATATTGTGCGATGCAGAAAAGAAAAAGTGATAAAGGCTGGCTAACAGGCTGATCATGGCGTATCTCTTATGTATGTAGTATTACTACGAATTTTATAGTGTAAATTTAAGTGGTACAACTACACTTTTGTGTGATTATCTACATGGCATTGCAAAGGCGGCTGTTTATAAGCCTTTGATCAAAAAGTAGTTTGATGTTTTTTTCTTTATATGACGGCTTGGCCGTGTGTTTTTAGTCTTGCTTATAGCGTGTAGTTCATATTTCCAGGGAAGAATGGTATGCAGAAGATTACTTTTTTTAAGCGTTTTGTTGACGATATTCTTGCAGAGCGCAAAACCATCACTATTCGTGATTCCAGCGAAGCGAATGTGCAGGCAGGTGATATTCTGGAAGTCAGCACTCTGGAAGAAGGGCTATGGTTTTGCCGTGTGCAGGTTTTGTCGGTAACGCAGACCGATTGGGCGGATTTAACCCCCTTGCATGCCGCACAGGAGAATATGGGCTTGCCAGAATTAAAGCAGCTTATTAAAGAAATTTATCCGGGGCAGGATCATTTTTATGTGATTCAGTTTGAATTGGTAAAGTAACCATAATACTTTGGCATTTTTTATATTTTGCTTCGTTTAAAATGTCATTTTCATTGCTGTTTATTGCAAGGTTTTAATCCAGATGCTGCAAACCTTAACCGTATTTTTTGGCAATATGCTGTTGGTTTTTGGCGCTTTAATGCCCATTTTAAATCCGCCGGGCCATGCTCCGATATTCTTAACCATGACGGCAGATTACAACTCGCAGGAGCGGACGATTCTGGCGCGGCGAGTGGGGATTTATAGTTTTATTTTGCTGCTGATCAGTATGTTTATTGGTAGCTATGTGCTGGAGTTTTTTGGTGTATCGCTGCCTATTGTGCGTATTGGTGGTGGCTTGCTGGTGGCGACGGCGGGCTGGCAATTGATGAGCTCGGGCGATGACAGCCATAAGTCTGCAGGTATGCTGCAGGTAGGGGCTACCCGCCCAAGTAATGAAGAATTACGCGAGCGGGCATTTTACCCGCTGACCTTTCCAATTACGGTAGGACCAGGGTCGATTACTGTAGCGATTGCTTTGGGAGCTGGGTTTAACGGCCCGGGCCTGCAGAAGTTTTCAATGCCTTTAGCCAGTCTGACCGCTGTGGCGATTACTTCTTATTCTTTGTATCTGTGCTACCGCCATGCAGAGCGTCTGCTTAAGCTATTGGGCAGCACGGGGTCGATTATTTTTCTGCGCCTGTCTGCATTTATTTTGATGTGCATCGGGATTCAGATTTTCTGGGATGGTTTTAGTGTGCTGTTTGGCGAGCTGTTGGTGCATTACTTAAAGCCTGCTTAAAAGTTTGAAGCATAAAAAAGGACCTATGAAGCACTGACTCTGCTGCATAGGTCCTTTTTTTATTGGCTGAAATTAATAATGCGGTGGTACTTCATCAAATAAGGATTTTTGCGCCGGGCCGCTGGGTTCTTGCTGTTGCAGCCAGCGTAATTCATTCACAACCTGATCCATCTGCTGCTGCTGAGTGGCTACGATGCGGTTTAATTCTTCTAATAGCTCATCTTGCAGCGCCAGCTTGATTTCCAGCTCGGTAATACGGCTTTCTAAGTTCATATTTTGCTCTCAGGCATAAATTTCTGCAGACACAAAGCTCACAGAGAAAAAACCTTTCAAACTAAAGCGTCTGATTGGGTTTTCTCCATGGGCGGCTTTTATGCTCTGTATACAGGGGGTTCTTTACCGTTTTTTAGTGCCCTGAGCCGCCGCATCACGGCTTCTGCCGAAGGTTTTTTTGCCCTTAGGTTTATCAGTGCGGCGAACCACGACGTTGTTTTTTTCGTGCACAAACTTCTCGCCGGGTTGCTGTGCAGGGATCAGATGTCTTGGTGTGTTACCAATCAGATCTGCACGACCCATGGCGATTAAGGCTTCGCGCAGGATAGGCCAGTTATCTGAATCGTGATAGCGCAAGAAGGCTTTGTGAACCTTGCGGCGGTGGCCGTCTCTGATGACATCTACCTTTTCCGAGCTTCTTGCCAGCTTTCTTAAAGGATTACGGCGGGTGTGCCACATGGTGGTCGCCATCGCCATCGGTGTAGGCGTAAAGGCCTGTACCTGATCAGGCTGGAAGTCGTTTTTCTTCAGCCATAGCGCAAGGTTAAGCATATCTTCATCGCTGGTGCCGGGGTGGGCCGCAATAAAGTAGGGAATCAGGCTCTGCTTTTTGCCTGCTTGCTCAGAGTAATAATCAAACATCTCGCGAAAGCGCTCAAACGTGCCGATGCCGGGCTTCATCATCTTAGATAAAGGCCCTTCTTCAGTATGCTCCGGCGCGATTTTTAAATAGCCCGATACATGGTGGGTGGCTAGCTCTTTGACATACTCAGGGGACTCCACCGCGATATCGTAACGCACGCCAGAGCCAATGGTAATGCGCTTAACGCCATCAATTTTGCGGGCTTTTTTGTACAGCTGAATCAGCGGCGCATGATCGGTATTCAGGTTTTCGCAAATGCCGGGGTAAACACAGCTTAAGCGCCTACAGGACGATTCGATTTTTGGATCTTTACACGATAGGCGATACATATTGGCAGTTGGGCCACCCAAGTCAGAAATTTGCCCAGTAAAGCCCTTGGTTTTATCGCGGATATCGACGATTTCTTGCAGGATAGATTCTTCCGAGCGGCTCTGGATAATCCGGCCTTCGTGCTCGGTAATTGAGCAGAAAGTACAGCCGCCAAAACAGCCACGCATAATGTTGATCGAGAAGCGGATCATTTCCCAAGCCGGAATATGCGCTTTGCCATAGCTTGGATGCGGATTACGGGCGTAATGCTGGCCAAAAATATAATCCATCTCCGGCGTGCTCAGCGGAATCGGTGGCGGGTTAATCCACACATCACGCGAGCCATGCTGCTGCACCATCGCCCGGGCATTGCCGGGGTTAGATTCTAAATGCAGGGTGCGGCTGGCGTGGGCATAGAGCACAGGGTCAAAAGCCACCGCTTCATAAGCCGGAATGCGGATCACCGTGTGCTGGCGGTCGGCCTGCTTAGCGGCAATGCGCTCGGCCTTGCTGATCAGGCGAATCGCCTTGGTGTCGCTGGCCGGGGTGATGTCTTTTTCAGACTTTTCCGGCAGCATTTCATAAGGGTCGATATGTTTATCGATGCGGCCTGGGGTATCTACCGTGGTGGAATCCAGCTCTGCCCAGCCTTCAGGCAGCCAGCCCTGTGGGCTCATAAACGCCGTGCCGCGAATATCCTTCATATCTTTAAGTTTTTCGCCCGCAGCTGCGCGCTGGGCGACTTCAACCAAGGCGCGTTCGGCATTCCCAAATAAAAGAATATCGGCCTTGGAGTAAATCAGCGCCGACTGGCGAACTTTATCACTCCAGTAATCATACTGAGCAATGCGGCGCAAGCTCGCTTCAATCCCGCCAATCATAATCTGTACGCCGGGATAAGCCTCACGGCAGCGCTGGGAGTAAACCGTAACGGCGCGATCAGGCCGCTTACCACCCATGCCGCCAGCGGTATAGGCATCGTCGGAACGTGGCTTTTTATCTGCGGTGTAGCGGTTAATCATCGAATCCATATTGCCCGCGGTCACGCCAAAAAAGAGCCTTGGTTTACCCAGCGTTTTAAATTCGTCCGCAGATAACCAGTCTGGCTGACAAATAATCCCGACCCGCAGCCCCTGCGCTTCTAAAAGGCGGCCAATCAGGGCCATGCCAAAGCTGGGGTGATCGATATAGGCATCCCCTGTGACCAGAATAATGTCGCACTCGTCCCAGCCCAATACGTCCATCTCGGCACGGCTCATAGGCAGGAAGGGGGCGGGTTTGCGGGGGAAAACACCTGCAGGCAGGGTAGAAATAGCAGTAGGAGCGGGATTCATGGCTTTGATGAGCAATACTAATCGCGCATTGTCGCAGATTTAGCCCCGCTGCATCAAAAAAATGCTTGTTTTTCATGAGGATATGTAAATGCTGCCTCTGAACGGCAGGGAAATAAGCTTAAATACTCGGGGGGCTGATTTTCTGTGCAGAAGAGCGCGGAAAGTAAAATACGGGGAGTAATCGCTCCCCGTATCTTTTAAATCAATAAGATATCTATTGCTATCGCTTACCAGCTTACCTTGCCGGTGCCTACGTCATACATCGCACCAACAATTTTGATTTTGCCTTCATCTTCCATCTCTTTCAGGATTGGGCTCATATCACGAATTTTTTGCACGGTGAGATGCACATTTTCATCGGCCACTTTTTGTACAAATTCATGGTTTTTAGAGTTACGCTCGCCATCGGTTTTTGTGGCCTCAACAGCAGGTTTTAATTTATCGATTAAGCCCGTCAGATTGCCCAATTTCACATCATCGCAAGCGCCTTTAATTGCACCGCACTGGCTGTGGCCCAGTACGACAATTACGCGTGAGCCGGCTACTTTGGCTGCGTATTCCAGGCTGCCAAGAATATCTTCATTTACGGTATTACCGGCTACCCGGGCGGTGAACAAATCGCCGATGCCTTGATCGAACACTAATTCTGGCGCTGAGCGTGAATCAATACAGGAAACTACACTGGCAAACGGATACTGGCCTAGGCCTGTTTGCGTCACTTGTTTTTTATAATTGCGTTTAATCGATTTATTGCTGGCAAACCGCAGATTACCTGCTTTTAAAATATCCAGAGCGGCGCTTGGCGTAATACTGGCTTGCACCGCTTTAGTCATAGTTTTACCAACGGCATAGGGCTCAGGCTTGACTGTGCCGCCATGATCATCAGATGCAGAAGCCAGTGCAGAAGCCAGCATCAGTGAAAGTGCCAGTGGTCGAATGAATGTCAGTGATTTCATCTTTATTCCTTGGGGTTGATTGGCTTATTTGCTATCTGCTTTGCGTAAATGAAATGCAGTTGTTCATAGCTGCAACAAGTTTACTTTCGTTTTTATAAAAGATAATGAAAGTTTTGTGTTTTTGTTTTTCTTTTTTCTTACGTAAGGCTGATTATTTTTAGCATGCTTTGTTGCGTTCAGGTATTCATATTGACTGAGCGGCAGCTTTCAGGATGGATGCAGGAGGATGACTTGATCGGCTCAAATACGAGAAGGCCGCTGTTTTTGATTTAAGTGGGTTTATGCCTGATTTAATGGGCTGCATATCCGGATAAGCCGTGGCAAGTTTACAAAGTGCCGCAAGTGCTCAGAAGGGGTAGAATTGCGCCTTGCTGCAAGCTCAGCCATTGGACGCACCATGACAGAACATCACGAAATCAAGCCCGGCCAGTCGGTCGAACTGCTCAAAGAGCTGCATATCCTGACCCGCGACGGCAAGCTCAATCAAGATAGCCGCCGCAAGCTCAAGCAGGTTTATCATCTTTACCAGTTTATTGAGCCACTCTTAAAAGAAGTGCAGGCGGATCACCCTGAAGTCACCTTGGTTGACCACGGCGCGGGTAAGTCTTATCTGGGCTTTATTCTTTACGATTTATTCTTTAAAGATAAGCCGAGCTCCGGTCATATCTATGGCATTGAAACCCGCGATGAGCTGGTTAAAAAATCGCAAGAATTAGCTCAGCGTCTTAACTTCCCCGGCATGTCTTTTCTGAATTTATCGGTGGCAGAATCAACAGATTCTGACCTCTTGCCTGATACCATTGATGTAGTTACGGCACTACACGCCTGTAATACCGCCACCGACGATGCCATTGCTTTTGCGCTTAAAAAGAAAGCCAAGTTTATGGTGCTGGTGCCCTGCTGCCAGGCCGAAGTGGCAACCGTGCTGCGTAAAAACAAGGCTAAATCACTGAAGAACCCGCTGGCAGAAATATGGCGTCATCCGATTCATACCCGTGAATTTGGCAGCCAAATCACCAATGTATTGCGTTGCCTGCAATTGGAAGCGCACGGTTACCAAGTGACGGTAACGGAATTGGTAGGCTGGGAGCATTCGATGAAAAACGAATTAATTATCGCCCAGTATAAAAACTTGCCACGCCGCAAACCCGCCGAACGCCTTGCTGCCGTGCTGGCCGAGCTGGGCTTGGATGAAATGGGTGAGCGGTTTTTTACGGCGTAATCGATGGCTAAGGCGAAAAAAACGTTAATCCGGCTCTGTTAATAAAGAGGGTAAAAGAAGGCGTTTTTTTGTTGGCGTGGTTTTAGCCGCGAAAACACCGTTGGTTCAATAAGTTCGTGGCCAAAGCCCTTGGCGCAGATTGAGGTAAGTGTTGGCTGGCGATGCTGCTGGCAAACACTTACACCGATGCATTTGTTTATTCATGATTCAATTTCTTTGTCATGATTTGAGATTGCGGCAGAAAATGCTGAGCTTCATAAAAATCAATGGCCTGCTGATTAAATTTAAAGACTTCTAAGCGTATTTCACAGGCTTTTTTGCTTGCTGCCCATTTTTCTACAGTATTAATCAGCTCTTTACCCAAGCCTCGTCTTTGCTGTGCCTGAGAGACAAGAATAGTTCCAATTCTGCAAATAATCCGGGGCTGTAAAAGCGTAATCGCTGAGGTGTCAGTGATTTGAGCGCTTACAAATCCAGCGATTTGGCCGGAAGATCTGGCGATAAACATCACCCCGTTTTCTGCCGTAATACAGGATGCCCATAAATCTCTGTCACGAATTATGCCTGATGCCGGGGCAAATATTTCTGGCTGCTGCAGATTGTGTTGTGTGGCAATTTCATCGGCCAGAATGCAGATATCGCTTAAGTCTTCCAGGCTTGCCCTTTTTATATTCATTGTTTTCATCCCCATAAATTAATTTGTACTGGCGGGATTAAACCCGCTCTCTGCATCGACATCGCCATTCTTCCATTCTGGCGGCTGCAATCATCGCTGCTTTGCGCAGGCGGTGCTCAAGGCCTTCATCTGTTTCTGCTTTTGCATGGAACCCATGCCCGTGATGGCGGGTATCACAGAATGCCATTGGCTTAACTAGCATTTTGCTGATTAGTGCTTTCATGGTATCTCCAATTTGCTTTTTAAATTTGTAATTGGAGTGTATTTTGATTCATTATCTGGATAAACCCATGATAACTGGACAAACTGTTCCTCTATGAAAACAATGCCTTCGTCCGATGCGCTCCTGGTGTTTGATGCGCTTGCCAGGCTGAGAAGCTTTACTGCAGCGGCGGATGAATTGGGCTGTGCTAAAAGCTATGTAAGCCAAAATATTAAGCGGCTGGAAGCTGATTTAGGTGCCGTGCTGGTTTTACGGACCACCAGAAGGGTGACACTGACCGAGGTGGGGCAAACGCTGGCCATGCGGGCTGCGCAATTGCGGGTACTGATGGAGGGCTTGAAAGCAGAAGTCAGCAGTATGCAGGATCAGCTGGCTGGGCCATTGCTGATCAGCAGCCCAAGTGGCATAGGGCAGTATGTACTGGCACCGGTTCTGGCCGAGTTTGCTATTCAATATCCTGGGGTGCAGGTCCATATGACTGCGCAAAATAAGCTGCAGGATATGGCTGGTGAGGGAATCGATTTTTGCCTGCATTCACGCACGGTGCTGGATGACAGCATGGTAGCGCGGCCCCTAGGTTTTACTCAAAAACGCCTTTATGCATCGCCGCTGTATTTGGCTAAGGCGGCCAAATTGCAGCATCCTTGTGATCTGCAGCAGCATCAAGTGTTTTGCCATGAAAGCCTGCACGAGCAGATGGGCTGGCAGCTTGAGAAAAACGGCGAAGTAGTCAGGGTAGAGCTGCGGCCTACACTGGTGTGCAATACCTTTGGGGCAATTGCCAGTGCGGTGGAGGCGGGCTACGGCGTGGGCCTCTTGGATAATATTATTGCGGCACCCTATTTGCGTCAGGGCTTAATGCAAGCGGTATTGCCGGATTGGCTAGCTACCCCTAAGCCGTATTTTCTGGTATTTCCTTACCGGCAGCCCATGCCTAAAAAATACGAAGCATTTATTCAGTTTGCGGTGCCACGTTTGCAGGCAAAGCTGAAGGAATCGATGAGCGCTGATACGCTGGCCGGCTGAATAATTTGGGCGTGCCGGGTTTACGCGAGTTATAAACCACGCCGCTGATGATCAGGATCATGCCAATAAATTGCGGCAGGCTGGGCGACTGGCCAAGCGCAATGGCAATTAATGTTGCAAATATTGGTGCCAGATTCATAAAGATGGCCCCCTGTGCCGGGCCAATCTTGCGCAGGCCCTCATTCCACCACACAAAGGCCAGTGCTGTACAAAAGAAGGCCATGGCTGCAATAGCCAGCAAAACATTCCATGCGGGAATCGTGTAAAAATCGCTGCTGATGCTGGCTGAAACGGCTGTCATAAAGGCGGCCCCCATCATAATGGTGACGGTGGTGGTGTGCAGGGGGGATACGCCACGGACAAAGCGTTTTGGAATCACTGAATATAAAGCCCAGCTAAAGCTGGCAATAAGAACCAGAGCATCGCCGAGGGCAAAATGTAAATCGCGGATGGTTTGCATAGAGCCGCCGCTAACAACAATGGCTACGCCAAAAAAACTTAATCCCATGGCCAGTATTTGCTGGCTGTTCAGTGATTCTTTTTGAAAAAAAGCCGTGAGCAGCGCGGTAAGAATAGGGCTGAGCGCCATAATTAAACCGGCATTAATGGCCGAGGTTAGCTGTAATCCATAAAATAAAGAAAAATTGACGCCCATAATGCCAATCACAGACATAAATAATAATGGGCGAATATTATTGCGTAACGCTTGAATATCCCATTTCTCACGCAAAGAAACAAACGCAAAAAGCATTAAGCCAGCAATGATAAACCGCCAGCTGCCAACCACCATGGGGGATAAAAATTGCACTGTATATTTGCCGATATGAAATACTGCTCCCCAGAAGAAGACAGTCAGTGTGAGTTGTAGATACGTCAGCAAATGTGGCATGGTGTGTACTGCTTTGGCTTGAAATTGCCGTCATTATTGTTGCTGATCCTTGAGATGTATTTAGCCCTGAATGGAAAACAGTTTTCTAAAAATGAAAAATACTGATTTGGATTGGAATGACTTAAAGTATTTTCTGGCGGTGGCGCGTGAAGGTGGCCTCAGTGCGGCAGCGCTTAAGCTGGGTAGCAGCGCATCAACAGTGTCCCGGCATATTTCAGCTTTGGAAAACCGCCTAGGGGTTAAGCTGTTTTTGCGGCAGCAAATTGGTTATCTGCTTACCGATCAGGGGGTGAGCATTCTGGCAAGGGTGACCGAGGTTGAAAATGCTATGTTCACCGTGGAAAGAAATAGCGATCAATTGCAATCCATTGATCAGGTCAGCGGCTTAATCAGGCTGGCTGCGGCTGAATCATTAGCCAGTTATTTAATCATGCCGCATATGCCGGAGTTTCTGACGCTTTATCCAAAAATGCAGGTAGAGCTGTTAGTGGGTGCATTACCGGCTAATTTGGCCAGGCGGGAGGCGGATGTGGCCTTGCGTTATGGCGACTCAATTGTGGTCGATAATAACCAAGATTACATCACGCATTTTGTGGGTTATGTGCATTTTGCGCCCTATTGTTTAAAGTCTTTATTGGCAGATTTGGGGCCAAATCAAGACCCGTGGCAGGCATTGCCTATTATTGAATTAAGCGATTGCTGGGCCTATTTGCCAATGGTGAAATGGTTAAAGCAGATTACCCAAAACCGTGCCCCGCTGATTAAAGGCAATACGCTGCATACTCAGTATGTGGCGGTCAGATGCGGACTGGGCATTACCCTGCTGCCGGAATATGTGGGCGATATTGACGAAACACTGGTTAAACTGGATGCCCCGTCGGTGGTGCCGTCGCGAGAGCTTTGGCTGGTTTATCACCGTGATTTAAAAGCAAGCCAGCGCGTGCTTGCCATGAAGAACTTTTTGACTAAGCTTCTGGCTCAGGTTTTAGATTCATAGGTTTTAAGCTGTGCTTTGCGCCGGGGTGTTCGCCCTGGCTTCATTCTGTAAATCTTGCGTTCTTATGCTGCCTGCTCAGGCTGCCACTCCTTTTCTATTCTGATTACTTTATCCCACTCAGGGCGGATCCCTTTTTGTAAGCAAGAGGTGGGCTTCGCCTTGGATTTATTCCCTCGTAATATTCCATTGTAGTAAAAATACGCGATACTACAAAAAAATCTGTTACAAAACTACATTGGCATACTATTTACAGCTGATTGAAAGCAATATAAAGTAAATAAACATAAGATACTTACTTTAAATTGTCATTTAATTGTTGATGTTTGAAATTAAATTTTACATCATGAGCCGCTGATGTAGTTGCTTTGCGGCCATCTGCTTTGCTCAACAGTCATACGAAGTCTCACGGCTTGATTATTCAAAGTGTATTCAAGCTGGGTTTTTGATCAACTTGAAGTCAAAGGAAAGAGCATGTCTAAGCTACAGATCAGTGTTGTAATTCCCACTTATAATCGGGCCGATTTATTACGCTACACCCTTGAGTCTCTGGTTTTGCAAACGCTGGACAAGCAATTATTTGAGGTGATCGTGGTGGATGATGGCGGCTCGGATAATAGCGAAGAGGTGGTCAGTGCGTTTGCTGAGCAGCTGAATATCAAATATTTCTGGCAAGAAGACAAAGGCTTCCGGGCGGGCAAGGCGCGCAATATTGGGACCGCCATTGCCGAAGGCCAATATATTGTTTTTATTGATACTGGTGTGCTGCTGGGCAGCAAAACACTGGAAGTGCACGCTCAAGTGCACAGCCAGTCTGAGTTTCCGGTGGTGATTATTGGCTATGTTTATGGCTTTGAAGTGGATAACAGCCTGCTGGAAGAAATGTCAGCGCAGATTGATTATCAAACGCCTGATGCCACCATTAATCGGCTGGCCTTGCTGGGCGCGCATGATATTCGCCAGCAGCAATACGATGAGCTGGGTGACAACATCAGCAACTGGCCTGCACCCTTTGATATCTTCTGGACTTGCCATGCATCAGCCGAGCGCGGGCAGCTTTTGAAAGCAGGCTTATTTGATGAATCATTTAATAGCTGGGGCGGGGAAGATGTTGATTTAGGCGTGCGTTTACATTTGAATAACAATCAGTTTTCAATGGAGCGCGAAGCCGTATCATTCCATTGGCCACATAAGAAAGAAGTGGATGATCAAAAAGAGCAATCGGAAATCGCCGCTTTACGCATTCATCAGAAGTATCAGCTATGGTCAACCAGCTTTTATGGCAAAGACTTAAATGATGAAAAATATTCATTAAATAAAGTCATTAAAATTCATCGCGATTATGCGATTAAAAAAACTAAACGCGCCGAATTGCTTGAAACAGAGGGGGCATAAAATGCCTTGCGAATATCAGAATATATATCTTATTGCGCCTGAATTAGCTGGCAGCCCAGCCGAGAATGTGCCGGAAAAACTCATCAGGTATCAGGTTAATATTGGTTCAAATACGCATTTTTCAGGCACGCCTCGTTTAGCGTATACAAGGGTGATTGATAAAGAGCTGCTGGATGCAGATTTGGCAGAGCGGGAAATAGATGAGGCTCTGTTTGCGGGCAGTATTACGATTGGCAGTCAGTGTTATATCGAATCTGGCCATATTCCTGCATTTCATAATTTGCCGGTTAAACTTAGCACGGTGCAAATTAATGACGGCCCGGTTGGGCAAATAAAAATTGGTGACCGGGTGGTATTGCAGGGCGCTGCAATTTTGGCTTATCAGCGCGTAGAGATTGGCAATGATGTTATTTTTGGCCCTATGGTTACCATTATGGATAGCAGTGGTCATCCCTTGCTTGGACGTGGGCAGGCTGGCGAGGCGGCAAGAATCCGCTCGGCTCCGGTGCGGATTGGTAACGGCGTTTGGATTGGCGCCGGTGCAACCATTCTGAAAGGCGTAACAATCGGCGAGGGCGCAGTGATTGGTACTCAGGCAGTTGTCAGTGAAGATGTACCACCTTTTTGCGTGGTAACGGGCAATCCAGCCAGAGTGGTAAAGCATTTGCAAAGCGATCATCAAGTGGATGTCAGCGCTGTGGAAAAAATGCTGGCGGTGTTTTAGGCTGAGGTCCAGCGGCTAAAGCCCCCTTGCATGGGTAAAACCGTTTACTTAAGCGATTTTGCTTAATTTCCCCCCTTTGAAAAAGGGGGAAGCAAAACCAATACCTTAAGTGAACGGCATTACCTTGCATGGGGGCTTTTTCTTAAAGAGGGGCCAGCTTCATCGGAGATGAGCGTATTTTTACCAAGACAATGAGGGTGGCTTTCATTAGATTTCTTGCTTGCCTTTCTGCAGACTGATTCTGGAAGCCTGTGACTTCGTTTCTATCGTATCAAAAAATATATCTCCTTAGTTTTCTGAGCTGCACGGCTTTGCACGCCGCAAATTTGCCTGATTTACCCGACGCTCAGGGTAGCGGCTTGGGTAAAATTAATTGGGAAGCCGATGGGGCAAGCCTAGGGTTTAAGACGGCAACAGAGCGTCTTACTGCAAGCATTGCCTATTCGGAATCAAATCAAACGGCTTTGAATCTGGATGCGGGCTTTGCGTTGAGCGATTATTTTGCTTTGGGCGCTAATCTGGCGGTGAGTGAGGGTTTTCAGGAGGCGCTGCTTACGGGTGTTTTCAGTACCCCTGATCATTTGTGTTTAAGGCTTTCTGCAGGGCAGCAGCAGGCACAGAAGCAGTTTCAGTTTACATATGGCAGTGATGAGCTGGAGATGCGGCAGAATAATTATCTGTTGAACCTAAAAAAGAGCTGGGAAAGGGGCCGTGTTTTATCAGAGCTGGGTGTCACGGTCTATGCCGCCGATCCAAGCCTTAAAAACAAAGGTCTCGCGCAGGAGAGCAGCAGCGAGCTGTATTTTGATCCGCGTATGTCCAGTACCCGGCGTCAGGGGGCTGTTTACAATATCAGCCTTGCACCCAGTTATTTTTCCAAGCTTGATTTTGGACTGGGCTATCAGCGTACCCAGGATGTAGCAGGGGCTCAGTGGGGGGAAAATGAGCGGCAATCTTTAGTGCAATACAGCCAATATTTTGCCAACTGCATGCGCCTTAGCGGGGGCTATAACGGCAGTGAATCCAGCCGTCTGTATAACCTAGGGATTGCCAAGGATGAATGGAGTCTGACGGCTACCCGCTCTCTGGAGCAGGACTTTGCCCAAGGCAATGTTGTGCTGCGTTATGCGCTTCCCTTGTATGGGGGCGGTACGAAAAGCCGGAGTTGTGCGCAGTATCTGCCTACTCCCAAATCCTATACTCCTGTATTAAGCGAGGCTATTCAACGGCCATCCCCTAAATCGGCACTGGTTTATAGTGGCTTGAGCGGCGTTGTGCCTGAAAAAAATGCGGATGCAGGCGGGGTGAGTATTGATATCAGCAACCGCCAGACTATTTTACTGTTGCAGCCTGTAAAGGCGATTATTGCACTGCAGAGCGCAGATAAAGCCGTAATTCGCGAGCGTGGGGCGGAGTTATTTGTGCTTGAGGCAGGCACAATCAGGGCGATGCTGACACGTTTTCAGCAGGCAGGCAGCTATATTCTGGATGTGCAGCAAAGTGATGGCGCGATACTGCAAATTGAGGTGGAAGTGAGCAAAGCCGCCGCAGAGCTGGGGGGAGATGCAAAGCTGGTTTCGGTAAAGCGTATGAATTTCCCTACGCTTTTAGGCCTGCAGAGTGTATTGCCAGCACAGTTTGCCCGTATGCCCGTGGCAGAGCTGGCGCTGTTTAATGCTGAGCAATTGCGCTCATTACCCCCCGGGGCGATTGCGGCCATAACGGCAGCTCAGCTGGCCGTATTAAAATTACTGCCGGTATTGAGCCCGCAACAACTGGGCGCTCTGCCTCCCCAGCGCTTGATCGACATGAGCCCTGAGCAACTGGGCTCGCTATCACGGCCCCAGCTTGGTGCTTTAAATGCAGATGATGTTGTGTTCAGCCCTCAGCAACAGGCCGTTTTGCCTATGCCAGATCTGGCTGCGCTGACGATGACCAACAAAACCCTGGATGATGAACCGTTTTATATCCCAGCGCCTGCCAGTAATAGCAAAGGGATGATCCGCTATTACAGTAGCCAGCCAGAGGTTGCTGCTGTGGATGAAAGAACCGGCTGGGTTACGCTGCTAAAAGCAGGTGAAACGGTGATTGAAGCCAGACAAGCCGCTAAAGGAATCTATACGGCAGCCAGTGTAAAAGCACCGCTGCTTGTTCAGGCAGGGCAGGAAATTGGCCCGCTTGAATGCAGAGGGGGGAGTGAGGAATTATTTCAATCATCTCGCCCAGACTTGTGGGATAAACCCATCAGCAATATTGAATAAATATGCAGGCTTCAGCCCTACTGCATAAAGGGAGAGGCCGCATTATTTTCAACAGACCTAAGGAAAAACATGAAATTACTCTGTATCACCGGCGGATCTGCGGGTTTGGGCGCGGCGCTGGTCAAGCTGTACCAGGCTCAAGGCTGGCAGGTGTGTGAGTTTTCGCGCAGTGGGCAGCTTGCAGGGCATATCAGTGTTGATCTGGCGGCAGGCAATGCGGCAAGTCTGGTTGACAGGCATTTTTCCCAGCTGGCCAGCCAAGAATGGAAAGAAGTGCTGCTGATTAATAATGCCGGCATGCTCAGCCCGCTGGCCCCGGTTGCCACGCTCAGTGATGAGGCCATTGCCACCAATCTGAGTGTGAATTTCAATGCGGCGATCCGCATTATTGCTGCGTTTATCCGCCATTTTGGCGATCTGCCCGCACGTAAAACCGTGCTGCAGGTTTCATCCGGCGCAGCAATTCGCGGTTATGGCAGCTGGTCTTTATATTGCGCCAGCAAAGCAGGCTTGGAGCACTTTATTCGAGCGCTGGCGGTGGAGCAAAGCACGGCGGCTCACCCTGTGGTCTGTATTAATTTTGACCCAGGCGTAATGGATACCGCCATGCAAGCCGAAATCCGCTCGCGTACAACAGAAGAATTCCCCGATGTTGGCCGCTTTATTGCCCGCAAAGAGCAGGGCCTATTGCGCCAGCCTGCAGATGTGGCGGCGGCGATTGCAAGGCTGGTGGCTTCTGAGATTCAGGGCGGCGAGCGATATAGTGTGGAAGAGGTGTGAGTTTCATCTTTTGAAGGGCGGGTGAAGCACCATGTGCGCTCACCAAAATCAAAAAGACCTTTTTAGTGCCTTCGGCACGTTGATTTAGGAGCGGTAGCCACCGCGGGGGCCTTCCTTTCTTGAACGGCCAAGAAAGGAAGCGAAAGAAGGCCGCCCCACGAAACACGAAGGCCCCTTCTCTGCGGACAATCGAGGCGGCGGCGGGCGGGACTCGCTCATGCCTCGCTGCCCCTGGCCGAAACCCCACCCCGCTTGTTCCTCGCTCCGGCGTGTTTCAAGGGGGATTGAAGCCCCGTGCTAGGAGCTGCTGCATGAATGCAGACTACTGGGTTTTTAAAAGACTAAAAACCTACAAAACAACTTATTTCAAACCCATTTTTTCTCTGTGCAACTCCGTGTTCTGCGGGACATTCGTGGTGTTAGTTATTCACTGTATAAACCTGCCCGGTCTGTGCGCCTTCTACGCTTTTGCTGTAGGCCAGCGCTACTTTGGCGGCGGGTACGGCGTCAAAGCCTCGGAAGTAGGGGCCGTAGCTTTCAAGGGCTTCTTGTAATACGGTTGGGCTGATGCTGTTGATGCGTAGGCCGCGTGGTAATTCGATGGCAGCGGCTCTGACAAAGCCATCGATGGCGGCGTTGACCATGCTGGCGCTGCTGCCAAAGCGAATCGGATCGCTGCTTAAAATGCCGCTGGTTAAGGTGATCGAGCCACCGTCATTTAATGCGTTTTGCGCGGCCAGCGCCAGATTCACCTGCCCCATCAGTTTATCGTTGATCCCAATGGCGTAATGGTCGGCGCTAAATTCGGCTAGCGGAGCGAAGTGTACATTCCCTGCCGCAGAGATCACCGCGTCCACTTTGCCTACTTCTTTAAACAGCGCGGTGATGCTGGCTGCGTCTTTTAGATCGACTCTGTATTCGCCGCTGCTTCTACCGGCGGTGATGATTTCATGGCGTGCTACTAGTTCTGCAACAACAGCTTTGCCGATTGTGCCATTGGCACCGATAACGAGGATTTTCATTGTTTTCTTTCTCTGAAGTTGGGTTTGCTAAACAGGCCCTATGCCTTTGATTAGCTTTGATTGTGTACAGCCACTAGCATAAACAATCTTTTGTCGAAGATAATTAGCTCAATAATCAAACGAGTGTTGCCATGATGGAAACAATCAATCAGCAAGTGATTTGGGCCAATACTTTTGCCTGTGTGGCAGAGCAAGGGAGCTTTACACGGGCGGCAGAAATCTTGGGCTGTTCTAAATCCTATGCCAGCAAGCAGGTATCGCAACTGGAAAATCTGCTGAAAGTCGCGCTATTTTTTCGCACTACACGCAAACTCAATCTCACCGAGGCGGGGAAGGTTTATTTGGCACATTGCCAATCGTGGCAGGCGCAGGTTTCGGCCGCTCAGCAGGCTGTGCAGGCTTTGCGTGAAGAGGTGGCAGGCTTATTGCGTATCACTGTGCCGACTAGTTTTGGTGGGGTGTTTATGTCGCAGATATTAATAGCGCTGCGTGAGCGATATCCAATGCTGGAAGTCGAGCTGGATGTCAGCCGCGAGCCGCGGGATTTAGAAGCCGATGGCTATGATTTGGCGGTGCGATCCGGCTATTTGGGGCACGAGCGGCTGGTGTCTAAGCCCTTGGTATCGGCGCAGCTTTGCCTTGTTGCATCCCCGGCTTGTATTGCCCGCTCGCCAGAGCTGGCCTCACCCAGCGATTTGCTGGCTTGGCCCTGTCTTACCAACTCTCACTTTCGTGATCCTTGTCACTGGGTTTTTAATCGTGGCAATGAATTACACGCGGTGGATATTAGGGCAGAGCTCAGAATCAGCGATTATGGTTTGCTTAGAAATCTGGCCTTAGATGGCGCTGGGGCCGTTTGTTTGCCTTATTACTTAATTGCCGGAGACTTAGCCAGCGGGCAGTTGCAGGCGCTTTTGCCCGAATACAGCCTGCCTGCGCAATCGTTATATCTAGTCTATCCGCAGCGCCTGCCCCAGCCGGCCAAGCTGCGGGTGCTGATCGATTTTCTCTCTGATTGGTTTGCACACAATCAGCAGGCAACGCATTGAGCTGCAAAGTGCAAGATCTGTTGTTTGGCTCTCTGTGCTCTGTGTCCAGATTGGGCTCTGTGTCTGCCGCATTTTTTGCTGCAGCGGCTGCCGCTTAAAACAGCACCTCATCCAGCCGCTGGCTGAAGTCTTTGGGCTGGATCACATCGCTGCGTAAGATTTTAACCGGCAGGATGCAGCGGTCCAGCCATTGGCCGCGCTCTGCCAATACATGGCAGAGTGTGATTTCTGCGGCATCTTCAGCCTGGCTTTGTACGCCCATTTTATCGAGCTTTAAGGATTGGATTTCCAGTTTAAGATGGCTGTTGGCATCGGTTAGCGAGGTTTCCAGCAGGGCGAGCAGGGCATCTGGCTCCAGTGCGCTGCGGCAGGCGCTAAATTCTGCAGAGAGTTTTTCTACTTCTTGTGTGAGTCCGGCATAGCGCGGCTCGGTGGGTTTGCAATAACGCCAGCTCATGCGGACTTCATTCAGCTCGGTTTCCAGCTGGCGCTTAAATTGCTCTCTGGCTTCGATATGCCAGGCTGCGTTGCTAGCCAGCAGCCTGAGCAGGCGACTGATGAGTTTTTCTTGCAATTCTGCAATGCTGCCCGCCACCTGGCTGATTTGCTGGCCACGGCAAACCAGCACTTGCTGGGCCACATCCTGCCTGATGTTGTCGCCGCAGATTTCCATGCCATAGCGTTGCTGTAACTGGCTTTGCATAATCAAAACAGCATAAGCGTGATCGGCTAGCGGATTTTGTGCAAACCAGTTTCTGACTTCTTCGGAATAGCTGATGGTTTCTTGCACGCTTTCGGCAGTGCCAAAGGCCGCATGGGTATGGGCTTCCTGGCTCCAGCTTCGGCTTGACAGCTCTACCGGCGCGGGCAACTGCATCACGATGCGCCCGCTCCATGAGTGGGCAATGGCATAGGCATTTTGCAGGCGAGCCAGATAACGGCTGGCTAGTTTAATGCGCGGATTGGCGCTGTCTGCTAATGCTGTCAGCAGGGCTGGATCACAGGCAGGCGCAGCGGGTTCACGGGTAAAAACAGCGCGGAGCGCATTCCAGAGTTTCATGGGCTATCCAAATAAAGTGTACTGAGGTCGGGCTCTTCCAGCTTGCGGATTTCACGTGCAGGGTTCCCTGCTACTAAAGTGCAGCGCGGCACATCATGTGTAACTACCGCTCCTGCTCCCACCACGCTGTGATCACCAATACTGACTCCGGGGCAAATAATAGCCCCTGCGCCTATCCAGACATTAGCGCCAATGTGGACAGGTTTTGCAGTAAAGGCATACCTTTGGCGTTCGGTGGGATCGACGGGGTGGTTAACAGTGATAATCTGAACATGAGGACCAATTAAACTGTGCTCCCCTATCGTAATGGGGGCGCCACCTAAGAGACTAACTCCCAGATTGATCATTACTTTAGGGCCAAGTTCAACTTCCCAGCCGCGTGATAAATACAGTGGTGGATAAATATTGACGTCTTTTGCCTTTGCAAAGAGTGCCGGGATCAGCTCGCGGCGCTCATCTGGCGTGCTGTTGTTAAATTGTTTAAGCAGCACTTGTTCTTTAATAAATGGGGCAGGGTCAATGTTTTCTAAGTCGCTAAAATGATAGTAAATCGTTTCAGGCATAGCAGGCGTTCCCTTGCTTGTTTGCGTTTAAGATTTTTTGCTTACAACCCACACCCCCAGCATTACAAGGGCTGCGCCTAGCCATTGAATGGCCGTCAAGCGTTCATCCAGAATACTTATGCTCATTAAAATAGACAGCATGGGGCCAAGGCTGCCGATGATGGCAGTGCGGCTGGCACCGATACGGCTCATGGCGGCGGCTGTGGCATAAATCGGCAGTACGGTTGCAAAAACGGCCATTGCGGCAGCAAGGCCGTAAACCGGTAGGGGTTGAACGAGGGCATTGATGGGATGAGTGATTAAAAAATGGCAGAGCACGGCAATGCTCGAAACGGTAAGCCCCAGCTCGGTAAAGCGCATTGCTCCTACTCGGGAAATCATCGTTGGGCTTAGGCTCATATATAAGGCATAGCAGGTGGTGCTGGCCATAATGAAACCGATGCCCACCCAATCTGCATTGGCCTCAGCTAAGCCAGGTGCAATCACAAGCGCGATGCCGAGATAGGTGAGTGGCAGCGCTTGTTTCATCCGCCTTGTCATCACCGTGCCGGTAAGTAGCACCGAAAACAGCACCGTGAGTGTGGGATAGAGACTGAGGATCAGCCGCTCTAAGCTGGCGCTGACTGTAGTCAGGCCAATAAAGTCGAGCACGCTGGATAGGTAATAGCCTAAAAGCCCTAAGCCAATCAGCGCCAAATAATCGCGCCCTGCCAAGCGTGCTTTGCTGCGCCACAGGCTGTAGCTGGCTAAAATCAGCAGCACAAATAACATGCGTAAGCAGACTAAGGTAATGGCGTCTGTGCCGTGGCGGTAAGCCAATTTGGCAAAAATGGCTTTGCACGAAAAGCCCGTAGCGGCAAAAATGGCCAGAATAACGCCAAGGCGAAATGAGGAGCTGCTTGCGTTACTATGCATTCTGAGATTGCCCTTCTGGCTATTTGTGCTTTTGGAAACAGCTTTCCGCCTTTAAACACTTTATCCTGTGGTTTAAGTTGTGAGTTTGCCTGAGCTTGGTTTGTTATTTTTGGGCTATTTTTGCTAAACCCGCCTGGATCAGGTGATAGGCGATGCTGGATTTCCCAGGCAGCTCGGGCAGGTTTTCAAGGCCAAACCACTGCGCATCTTCGATCTCTCCTTCCTGCGGTGTGATCTCTCCCGAAACATAATCAGCAATAAAAGCCAGCATCAAAGAGTGCGGAAAAGGATGACTTTGGCTGCCAAACCAGCTCAGGTTGGAGACTTTTACCCCTACCTCTTCATAAATTTCGCGAAAAACAGCCTCTTCGCAGCTTTCACCTGCCTCTACAAAGCCGGCAAGTGCGCTGTAAACGCCAGGGCGAAAATGGGGCGAGCGGGCTAGCAGCAGCTGCCGGTCTTTCTTAATCAGCACCATAATTGCAGGTGAAACTCTGGGATAAGCACGGTGCAGGCAGGCCGGACACTCTCTGGCGGTTTCTTTATTCATCCTAGTGGTTGCTGTGCCGCAGCAGCCACAAAAGCGATGCTGCCGGTCAAAGGTCAGTAATTGCTGTGCCCTTGCTGCAATCCAATAATGGCTGTCTTCAATTAAACCCCAAGCCGCTCGCAGGCCAATGGCTTGCAGATCCGCTGCATAGGGTGTGTCTTTATGCCAGGCCATCAGCACACATGACTGGCTCGCCACACTACCAATTTGTACTGAAATTTCTGCGCAATCATGCGCTGGTAAATCGTAATGCTCTGGCAAGCGGCCATCGGAAAAAACCAGAAGCTGATCGCCGATAAAAGCCAGGCAAAGACTGTTTGCGCTGGCTGGCAGATGTTTGTATTCGGGAATAAACGCTGTGGGAAGCATGGCCAATTCTTTAAAGTGAGTCGGGCGGTTCTGCAATGCCCGTATCTTAATGCACAGCTTTAATCAGTAGTGATATTCCTGTCAGAATAGTGACACTTTCAAAGCAGCGTTTAATCATCTGATTACCCTGCTTTAAACCCCAATGTGCCCCCAGATAGCCGCCTAGGGCAGAGGCCAGCAGTAAGACTGGAATCCACGGCCAGTAAACGCCAGCTTGCAGGGCCAGCGAAATGGCTCCGGCGCTATTCCAGAATAGTCCCACCAATACCATGGTGTAAGCCACGGCTTGTTTGTAATCCATGCCAAACCAGTGCACTAGCCACAGCGTGACAAACAGGCCCGTGCCCGAAGTAAAAGAGCCATTCAGCACGCCAATAAAAAATAAACCGGCCACGCCCAGCCATAGTTTTGAGCCGCTGCGATGGCGGCTTTGCTGCTGCTGGCCAAGAGCTGGGGAAAACAGTGAGTACAGGCCTAAGCCACTGGTCAGAATCGCCAAGATGAATAGCGTTAATTGTTCAGGAATATGCAAGACCAAGAGGGTGCCAATCAGTACGCCTGGTAAGCCGCTGGCTAGTACTAAGGCAGAAAAACGCCAGTTTAGTGTGCCTGCTTTTAAATGTTTGAAAGTGGCCCCTAGCCCCAGCGCCACACTGGCTACTTTATGCGTTGCCAGTGCCACAGGAAATGCTAGGCCTAAAAACAAGAGAATAGGCAGTTGCAGCAGCCCCGCGCCACCGCCTGCCAGCGCAGAAAGCGTATTGGCGATTAAAGAAACAATAAATAAGGCGAGCAATTCAATCATTGGCGTTTACTTAGGCTGGTGGGCGTATATCGATTTAAATCAGTATAAAAATTGTATTTATTTAATCTGCGGCTACTTTGAGTAGACGAGTTTTGCTTGTTTGTCGTTTAAAAACATCAATACTGCCTAGCAGGGACAGAGGAGAGCTGAATCTTTTTGTAGATTTTTGTCAGGATACGCAAGTTTTTAAGCCGGGTCAGTAAATGATCAAGGAGAAAAATAAGTCTTTTTATTCAGCATCAAGTGGCAGCCGGAGACCATTCTGTGAATATTGTGCTGATGCACAATGATATTGCTGTTTTCTTACAATTGCCCCTAGTTATGCAGTAATTTAAGCAGACTTGGTCTGACTTAGGGATAGTCCTAGGCTAGTTTGGCTTGTCAAACACATGTTTGATTCGTAGCATCAAGTGGGTTTACTACAAAAAGCATCGGGCTTTGGCTTGTGCTAATCAAAACAAGACGGGAGATTTACATGAATTCTTCACTGCCACGGGCAAGCCGCCCCTTTGCTGTTCTGCTACTGACCTCCTTGCTCGCTGCGTGTGGCGGTGGCGGAGATGCAAGTACCCCAGCGGACACCCGCAATATTAAAGAAGTGATTTCTTTTGGCGATAGCTTGAGCGATATCGGCACGTATAACCCGACTACGGCAGATGCAGATCTGACAAACGATATTCCTGTTGGTTTGCGCTTTACCACTAAGCCAGCGACCGCTCCGACGGGGGCTGTATGGACTGAGTTTTTTGCTGCTGAATATGGCTTAAATTTAACTCCTAATCGCTTGGTCAACTTTAGCGGACTCAATCCTGTCACTGGCGCTCCGGTGGGTACACCTAGCACCATGGGCAAAATTTATGATCTGGGCGGCAACGCTTATGCA
Source organism: Iodobacter fluviatilis (assembly GCF_900451195.1). Lineage (NCBI taxonomy): Bacteria > Pseudomonadati > Pseudomonadota > Betaproteobacteria > Neisseriales > Chitinibacteraceae > Iodobacter > Iodobacter fluviatilis. Next base: position 80,231 of record NZ_UGHR01000003.1, on the reverse strand, counting down.
GAAGGTGGCTCAAGAATTGACACTGAGCTCACGGTAAATGCGAAAGGCCAAACGATTAGCAATGGTCTGGTAACGGTCGCCCCCGGTATGACTTACCAATCGGCAACGGCGCTGTCGATCAAAGGCCAAATTGCCAAGTATAAAGCGGCACGCACTAGTTTTAATGCCAGCCAATTGGTGCTGATTCAAGGTGGCCCCAATGACTTCTTTGCCTTTTTAGCGGGGGTTGCAGCCGCACCAAGCAGCGCAACACCATCTGCGATTCAAGCTGCGATTGGCAAAAATGCAACGTCGATGGTTACGCAAGTGAAAACCTTGGTTGCCATGGGTGCTAGCAAAGTGGTCTATGCCAATATGCCAGATTTAGGCGTTACCCCACAGTTTGCACCAACAGCTTTAAAAGACTTAGCAACAACGCTTTCAGTTGAATATAACAAAGCAGTTGCTGCTGGCTTAGCCGCTGAAGTGGCGGCGAAACAGGTGGTGATTGTAGATACCGCAGGCCTTGTGGCTAAAGCGATTGCCAGCCCAGTGAGTTTTGGTTTGGTGAATACCAGCAATATGGCGTGTAATAACGACACCACGCCATCACTGAGCGCTCTGCCACCAACAAATGATCCAACAAAAGTATCTGCTCTGACTTGTACCGGAAAAACCTTGGTAGCAGCTAATGCAGATACGAATTATCTGTTTGCAGATGGTGTGCACCCTACTATTGCGGGGCATACTATTTTAGGTAAAACAGCGGCAGGTACCGCAATGGCTTCAGGTTTTGTGAAGTAAGTTTTATCCACAAAAAACCGCGCTTGGCCTTGGGCTTAAGCGCGGTTTTTTATTGCCTTTAATTTGCTGCTATCGCTTGGGCGCTGTGTATCCGGTAAAATTCGCCCATGAGCAAATTAACATTAGATCGCATCCTGCAATCGCAGGGCTTTGGTACGCGCAAGGGTTGTCGCGAGATGATTGCCGACGGTGAAGTCGCCGTAAACGGCGAAATCGTGAGCAACTTTAAGCTCGCTTTTGAAACTACGGGCCTTGAGCTGACTATCTTTGGTGAAAGCTGGCCCTATCGTGAGCATGTGTATATTGCGCTGAATAAACCGGCCAATTTTGAATGTTCACGCAAACCCAGCCACCACCCCGGTGTGCTTACCCTTTTGCCTGAGCAATTTAACTGGCGCGAAGTGCAGCCAGTTGGGCGTTTGGATCACGACACCACCGGCCTCTTACTGATGTCGGATGACGGCTCGTTTATCCACGCGCAATCGTCCCCCAAGCGCCATGTGCCTAAGGTGTATGTGGCGATTACCGCCGAGCCTGTAACAGAAGAGCTGATTACACTCTTAATGGCAGGTGTGCAGCTGAACGACGAGCCTGCGCCGCTTGCTGCTGTGCATTGCAAAAAGCTGGGTGAAAACGAGCTGGAAATCGTGCTGGAGCAGGGCAAATATCATCAGGTAAAACGCATGCTGGCCGCCGCAGGTAATCATTGCGCCAGTTTGCGCCGCTCCGAAATTGGCGGTTTAAAGCTGGCTGAAATGGATTTAGCTGAAGGGCAGTGGTGTTATTTAACCGAGGCGCAAATGGCGCTGTTGGTGCCTGCGCAGTAAAACCCTTGGGGAAAGAGTAGAGTAAGGCTGTTGATGTCATTACTTGGTCATATATCTGTTATGGCTTTGTCATTAAATAGCTTTAGCCTTACTGACTTTTTGCTTCTTGCCCGAGGGTATCCCCATGAATTTACGTAATGGCCTGCTTGCGGCCAGCATTGCGCTGGCGCTTACTGCATGTAATGACTCAGATGTGGCGGCTCCTGAAGCCGTCGCTGCTCCGGTTGACGTTAAGCTGATTGCTATTAATGATTTTCATGGCAATATCGAAGCGGCAGAGGGCATTACCCTCACTTCTCCCGATCCTAAAGACCCTAGCAAAACCATCAAAACAGCGGTGGGTGGTGCTGAATATCTGGCGACCTGGGTTAAAAATCTTAAAGCTAAAAATCCAAATAATGTGGTGGTTTCTGCCGGTGATCTGATCGGCGCCAGCCCGATGATTTCGGCGCTTTACCACGACGAGCCAACCATTGAATCGATGAATGCGCTGGGTCTGGAATTTAATGCGGTAGGTAATCACGAGTTTGACGATGGCAGCGCAGAATTACTGCGCATGCAAAATGGTGGCTGCCATTCAGATACCAGCACCAGCTGCGCGGGTGGTAAGTTTGACGGGGCTAAATTTAAGTTTTTGGCTGCTAATGTGCAAGATAGCAAAACTGGCAAGACACTCTTCCCTGCTTACTTAATCAAAGAATTTAACGGCGTAAAAGTCGGCTTTATTGGCATGACTTTAAAAGGCACGCCGGGCATTGTTACGCCGTCTGGTATCGCGGGTTTAGATTTTAAAGATGAAGTAGAAACCGCCAATAAACTGGTGCCTGAGCTGCAAAAGCAGGGCGTTGAAACTATCGTGGTCTTGCTGCATGAAGGCGGTATAACAGCTGATAAAAAATACAATGAATGTAATGGCATTTCCGGCCCGATTGTCGATATCGTGAACAAGCTGGATAAGGCCATTGATGTGGTGATTTCTGGTCACACCCATCAGCCCTACAATTGCAAAATCAACGATAAGCTGGTGACCAGCGCCTACCAATACGGCGGCATGGTGACAGATATTGATCTGACGATTGATTCAAAAACCCGCAATGTCACCAAGATGAGCGCCAATAATCTGGCTGTAACGCGTGATGTGCCAAAAGACGCAACCCAAACCTCTCTGATCGAGAAATTCCAGAAGCTGGTTTCCCCGCTTAAAGACCGTGTTGCCGGAACCATCGCAGGCGCGCTGACTAAAACGGCGACCAAAGCAGGTGAGATGCCACTGGGCCGGGTGATTGCTGATGCCCAGCTTAATGCAACGGCCGATAAGAGCACTGGCGCATCGCAAATCTCCTTTATGAACCCAGGTGGTGTGCGTGCCGAGTTAACACCTGATGCAGCTGGCAAGGTGACTTATGGTCAGCTGTTTACCGTGCAGCCTTTTGGTAATACGCTGGTCACGATGACGCTGACGGGCGAGCAAATTGATAAAGTGCTAGAGCAGCAATGGAATGGTGCAGCGGTCAAAATCATGCAAGTTTCTGCAGGCTTCAGCTACACATGGGATAAGAGCAAGCCTGATGGCAGCAAGGTGGATATTGCCAGTATTAAGCTCAATGGCGTGGCTATCGATCCTAAAGCCAGCTACCGCGTGACTGTAAACAACTTTATGGCTACGGGCGGTGATGGTTATCTAGAGTTTGTAAATGGTAAAAACGTGCTGGGCGGCCCACAAGATGTGGATGCCTTGGAAAACTATCTGAAGAAAAACCCTTTGCTTGCTGTGCCTAACGCAGAGCGGATCACTGTATTGAATTAAGCCATGGTTTACGGCGCTAAGCCGTGATGCATCAGGCCGCAGTCTTTTTCCTAAATCAGGAGAAAGCTGCGGCTTTTTTATTGTACGCAAGAAAACTCATTATCACATTCAGTCTGGTTGACTATGGTTAAAGCCATACTCAAGGGGTAAGCGAATGAAGCATATCTGTTTACAGCGCAGGCAGTTTTTAATGTTGGTGAGCGGCTTACTTGCCACGGTGGCTATGCCTGCGTGGGCGGCGGGGTCCTCAGGTGAAGTGAAGCTGCTTGAGGGGCAGGCTTGGCGTAATGATCAGCCATTAAAAGTGGGCGACCCGATTGCCGCAGGGGATCATTTACGTACCGGTGCAGATTCAAAGCTGGTGGTGAGGGCAGAGGGCGATGTGTATTTGCTGCGCGCTAATACTACCTTGCAGCTGGAGCAAAAAGGGGCGGTGCTAAGTGGATTACGCTTGCTGAGCGGCGCTTTACTGGCGGTGTTTTCTAAAGGGCATAAGCAGATTATTACTCCAACGGTAACGGCGGGGATACGCGGTACGGGGCTTTATGCTGAGGCCAGCGAGCAGAGCACCTACTTTTGCCTCTGCTATGGCGAAGTCGATTTAAGCCCGATGCACCAGCACAAGAAACGTTTTCGGGTAAAGGCCAGCCACCATCAGGCACATCTGCTGGATGCCAGCGGTGGTATAAAAAAATCGCCATTTCGTAATCATAGCGACGACGAACTGGCGATTTTAGAAGCATTAGCCGGGCGTAAGCCCCATCGTGCTTAAATGCTTATTTTTTTAAACGCTCATTCCAGTTTTTGACTGTAGCATCCAGCGCGGCCTTGGCTGATTTGCGGCCAGTAATAGCGGCTTGTATTTCATTTTGCAATGTACGCTGCATGGTGGTTTCATCTGGCAAAATGCCGGGCTCCAGTGTCAGCGTTTTTGCGTTGCCGATGGAGAGCGCTGCAATAGCGCGTGATTTTTCCACGGGATCATTGCTTTTTGCTCCCGACATAAAGTAGCCATCCGTTGCCGCAAGCTTGGTAGAAGGGAACGTTGTGCCTGTTTCTTTAGAGAAAGCCAGTTGTGCTGCATCGCTGGTTACAAACTTACCTAGTTTAGCGGCATCGGCTGGCGATTTCGCCCCTGTTGGAATCACGTAATCCATCATCCAGCCACCAAAAGCCATTTTGCCTTCGGCAATCGGGAAGGCGGCGATATCCGTTTTGGCGTAGATGGCCTTGCTATCGGTTTGGGTGCGTTTCAAAGCCTGTGGGGCTGTCGTCATCATGGCAATTCTTTGCGTATTATACGAAGCAATTTCTTGTTCGAATTCCATTTTGAATACATCTTTAGGCATTGCGCCTGCTTTATATAAATCAGCAAACTTCTGTAATAAAGCAATGTGTTTTGGCGAGTTAAAAACAGCCTGGCCATTTTCAATCACGGGCAGGCCCGCATAGTAAAACCAGTTAATAAAACTGCCACCACTTTCTGCGGATAATTTGGGTGCAAAAGCAGGTGTTTTTGTTTTCTCACTAATTGTTTTTGCCTGAGCCAGCAATTCATCAAAGCTTTTTGGAGGGGCTTTAATGCCTGCTTTATTAAATAGGTCTTTATTATATGCAATGACAGAAACAGAGTTATACCAAGGGAACGCGTAGATTTTCCCTTTATATGTGACATCTTTCAGGGCATTGGTCTGATAAAGATTTTTATCTGCGCCTAAATATTCATCCAACGCAAGGATATTACCCTGACGTGCAAAATCATGTACCCATGGCACATTAAAATTAACTAATGCAGGCGGGTTGCCCGCGGCAATGGCAGCGATCAGTTTGGGCTGGATTTGATCCCAGTTCATATCAACCCACACGGCTTCTAAAGTGGGGTTTTTTTGATTAAATTGTGTGGTGAGGTCCGTAAAATAGCGGTTGAATTTGGGTGCCATATTCATGGTCCAAAATTCCAGTTTTACTTTTTCTGCAGCAAAAACGGGCGAAGTGCTTAATACACCAGCGATTATCATTGCACTGGTAATCAGTTTCTTTCTCATCGCTATTTCTCCAAATAAGGGTCGGGATGGCTGACCAACACTGATATTGTGAAACTTTGGCCCATTTTTACAGTGTGAACAAATATAGTTTATTTATGTACGAAAATGCCTTACTTCTTTTGCTGTAAGGGTGTAGGTGGTCGTCATAATTTTTGCTGCGGAATATAAGCCTGTTGCAAGGCTTGTTTCTGTGTTGTTTTTATCCGGCGGATATTTCCTGTCCAACGAATCTATTATTTATTTTATATAAATATGTTGTATTCATAATGCATGGACTTTTTAATGACTTTCTTCAATCTATAATTGCCAGCTTAACCCTGGGCGAGGTATGAAACGATGTCTGTATTGATCTGCGGTTCTATGGCTTACGACACCATCATGGTTTTTCCCGATCGTTTTAAAAATCATATCCTGCCTGAAAAAATTCATATGCTTTCGGTATCCTTTATGGTGCCGGAAATGCGCCGTGAATTTGGCGGGTGTGCGGGTAATATCGCCTATAGCCTGAAAATGCTGGGGGGAGATCCGCAGATTATGGCCACCGCTGGCTGCGATTTTGCTCTCTATGCAGAGCGTCTCGATACGCTTGGCATTCGCCGCAGCAATATTCGTGAAGTTGAAAACACCTTTACCGGCCAGTGCTTTTTAACCACGGATTTAGATGATAACCAGATCAATGCATTTCATCCGGGTGCCATGAGTTTTTCACATTTAAACCGGGTGAGCGATGCGCAAGTGCCGGTCAGCCTGGCCATTATCTCGCCTGATGGTAAGCAGGGCATGCAGGAGCATTGTGAACAATTGGCAGAGGCGGGCATCCCCTTTATCTTTGACCCAGGCCAAGGGCTGCCGATGTTTGGCAGGGATGAGCTATTGCGCATGATTTCACTGGCAGACTTTCTGACGCTGAATGATTACGAGCTAGAAATGGTGCTCAATACCACGGGCTTAAGCCTTGAGGCACTGCAAAAGGCGGTGACCGTTTTGATTGTTACGCTTGGAGGGGATGGCTCCAGAATCTATGCCGATGGGGTGTGCCATGATATTCCTGCTGTTGCCGCCAAAGAGGTCTTAGATCCAACAGGTTGTGGTGATGCTTATCGCGCAGGGCTGTTGTATGGAATCAGCCAGGGCTGGGATTGGCCCGCTACGGGGCGGCTTGCTTCTTTATTAGGCACCATTAAGATCGCCACTAAGGGCGGGCAAAATCATGCCATCAGCCGTGAAGAGCTGGCCGCTCGTTTTGAAGCTGCATTTGGTTTTGCGATGCCCGCCGCCGTTTAATGCCGGGGCGGTAATGGAGAAGGCGTTATTAAGAAACAGCGCCTGTTCGGATCAGCGCAGGCTATGGCTTGCGCTTTTTTTTGCTTTGCATGTAGGAAATGCTTAGCGGGGTAAATGAATAGGATTCGCAGTTTTTCTTTCGAGCATTAGCATTATCTACTGTATTAAATCTGTCACTTAACTGACACTATGCATTCACTGTTTATCTATATGGTCTAATCCCACGCCGGAAACACCGGCTAAACCATATTTATAAGCAGGGGTTGCAATGAACAATAAGCTTAAAGAGAGCTGCAAGCTGAAAAAATTGATGGCGCTGTGCCTGATGGCCTGGGGCATGGCTGCTCCCGCTCATTCTGCGGTGGTTATTAGCCAGGTGTACGGCGGTGGCGGAAATAATGGTGCCACTTTAAAAAATGATTTTATTGAGCTTTTTAATGCAGGGGATCAGCCCGCAGATTTGTCTGGATGGAGTGTGCAATACACTTCTGCCTCGGGTGGCACATGGCAGAAAACGCCCATCAATGGCGTTTTGCTTGCAGGGCAGTACTATTTGATCCAGCAAGCCGCAGGCACGGGGGGGAGCGTAAGCTTACCAACGCCTGATGCGATCGGAACGCTCGCCATGAGTGGCTCAACGGGCAAAGTGGCGCTGGTTAAAAATAATACGGCATTAGGGTGCGGAACCGCATGCAGCAGCTTTGCAGATGTGGTCGATTTTGTGGGTTTTGGCGGGGCAAATAATGCAGAGACCAGCCCGACCGCCGTTTTGAGCAACACAACGGCAGCATTGCGTAAAAATGAAGGTTGTACTGATAGTAATGATAATAGCGCTGACTTTATTGTTACAACGCCTGCGCCACGCAATACGGCAACGCTAATTAAGACTTGTGGGGGTGTTTCGCCAACGCCAACGCCAACGCCAACGCCAACACCAACACCAAGCGCACAGCGTATCCATGATATTCAAGGCCGTGCTCATCGTTCGGCAATGGAAAACCGCCAGGTAAACAGTGTGCCAGGCGTGGTCACTCTTGTGCGTAGTAATGGTTTTTATCTTCAAGATACCCAGCCAGATAATGATCCTTTGACGTCTGAAGGGATCTTTGTATTTGTTGGCAGCGCGCCCAGTGTTGTAGTGGGTGATGCGGTATTGGTTTCGGGTGTGGTCAGTGAGTTCCGTCCGGGCGGCACAGGCGGCACGAATAATCTGACAACTACGCAAATCAAAGTGGCCGCAGGTGGTGTGAGTAAAGTGTCTTCGGGCAATGCCTTACCTGAGCCGGTGCTTCTGGCCGCAAATGTGCCTAATCAGCGCATGTGGCAGGGCAATGTCAGCGATGTAGAGCTGGCTGCTCAGCTGGATTTGGCCAATGGTATTGATTTTTATGAAAGCCTAGAAGGGATGCGCGTACAGATTGATGGTGCGGTGGTAACAGGACCGACTAATCAATACGGCGAAGCTTTTGTCGTGCCCAATTATGGCCGTGATGCTGGCCCGCGTTCGCCACGTGGTGGTGTGGTGGTGACAGAAACCGATTTCAACCCTGAGCGCATTATGCTGGTGACGGGCTCAGTGAAGCCGCCGGTAGTGAATGTGGGCGATTTGTTCACCAAGGCTGTGGGCGTTGTTGATTACAATTTTGCTAATTTCAATCTTGTACTGAGCGATTTGTCGGCAGTGGTAAGCAGTAATCTGCAGCCCGAAGTGACGCGCAAACAGGCAGCCGACGAGCTGGCCATTGCATCGTTCAATGTAGAAAACCTGGATGCCAAAGAGGGGGATGCCAAGTTTGCCCGTCTTGCGGCACAGATTGTGCAAAACCTGCAATCGCCCGATATTCTTGGCCTGATGGAAATCCAGGACAATAACGGCGCGACGAGTGATGGCACGGTTGATCCTGCCCAGACACTGGCAAAGCTGATCGCCGCAATTCAAAGCGCGGGCGGCCCAGCTTATCAGTATCGCCAGATTAATCCGGTCGATGGCCAGGATGGTGGCGAGCCAGGCGGCAATATTCGTCAGGTGTTCTTATTTAATCCCGCCCGAGTCAGCTTTATAGACCGCGCTGGTGGCACATCCACCAAGGCCGTTGATGTGGTGGCCTGCCCGGAGCAAGCATGCCTGACAGCCAGCCCGGGCCGCATTCTGCCCCTTGATCCGGCTTTTAATGCCAGCCGTAAACCGCTGGCTGGTGAGTTTTCCTTTAATGGCCAGAAGCTGTTTGTGATTGCTAACCACTTTAATTCTAAAGGCGGTGATCAGCCATTAAGCGGCCGTTTCCAGCCTGCAAACCGCACTTCAGAAGTTCAGCGCAACAAGCAGGCGCAAATCGTGGCCGATTTTGTCAGCAGCATTAATGCGCTGGATCGCAATGCCAACGTTGTGGTGCTGGGTGATATCAATGATTACCAGTTCTCTACCAGCGTGGCGCGTTTAAAAGCGGTGGGCCTGGTCGATCTGGTAGAAACGCTGGCAGAAAACGAGCGCTACACCTATGTGTTCGAAGGTAACAGCCAAGTCCTAGATCATATTTTTGCCTCCCCGGCTCTGGCCGCCCGCACAGAATATGACGTGGTGCATGTGAATTCTGAGTTTGCAGATCAGGCATCTGATCATGAGCCGGAAGTCGCAAGAATCAAGCTGCCACAGCCATGGTTTGATGTGAGCGAGCGCTTTACCCAGCAAAAATCGGGTTTGGTTTATAGCGCTGCCAGCAAAACCTTTAATGGCAGCCTGACTCTGGCCGCGCAAAGCGTGGTGAGCGGCCCTGTTCGGGTGCAAATCAAAGACCTGCCTCTTGGTGTGAGCCTAAATGGTGCTGAAGATGGCGTAATCACGGCCAATATCACCCCAGGTACGGCACTGGTCTTGCCACTTAAATTCAATAATCCCGCACGCGTGGCGATTCGTTTTAACGCACAGATTCTGGCGACTAAGGACTTCAAATAATGAAAAACACTCTTAAACTGGCACTGGCCGGGCTTTTCCTCGCTTGCAGCAGCCTAGCTTCGGCCGCTGCCTATCACGTGAGCCTAGATACCAGCAGTATTGACGGGCAAGATGGTTATATTGCGTTTGGATTAAATGGCTTGAGCGATTCTCCATGGGTGAGTGCATTATTGAGCCAGTATCGTGGCAGCAGCTTAGGGCTGATTGATGCAGAGAATACTTTTAATGTGCAGGGCGATTTAAATACATCGCTCAAGTTTGATAACCGCTCGCTAAACCAGTTTACTCAGGGGCTGATTTTTGGCAAACAGCTGCAGTTTGACGTGGAGTTGACGGATAGCCGGGATGAATTTGGCTCTGGTACCAGTTTTACTTTTGCTGTGCTGGATAAAAACTACGCTGGCATCCTAGGCAATGATCCATATGGCATTGTTGCCCAAGCTGATTTTATTCCCGGGGCTGCGCTGGATTTTAAAGCGAACACCCACTTAGCTACGATTACTCCTGTGCCGGAGCCAGAAACCTATGCACTGATGGGGCTGGGGGTTTTAGCTTTGGCTTTGCGTCGTAAACGCATTTATACCGTTTAAGTTAACGGCTCAGGTTAAAGAGGCGATCCCGGCTGGGGTCGCTTTTTTTTTGAGGATTTAGCAGAATAATTACGATTATGTTGTAAATATGAAATTAAAATTTTTAGTATTTTGTATGAATTCGTAAGTAAATATTGCGCTTACTCAGTATGAAGCACTTATTTTCCTTCTTATTTTAAGAAAATATGCTTATTTATTCTTTCGGCCAAACTGACAAACTTTGCGGTAAATGCGCGGCTTACAAATATTTAAGTGTTTTATGCTAAATAATTATTTAGTTTGAGCTTAAGCCACAAGTGAAACGCGGTGCTTGGGGTGGAGGTGATATTTAATTGCTTTGATGTATGATTTATATCATTTTTTTGCTAAGGCTCAGCAGAGGAATGTGGCTGAAATGTGCGCCTGATTAAAAAATACGAGCAGTAATGTGTTGGGGATATCTCTAGTAGGACTTGACCCTAACGTGATGTTTACTGATGGGCAGCACTTTTAGACTCTGTATGAGTTTTCTCTATTAACTTAGTAAGGTGGGGAATCACTAATGCGATTAAAACAGCTCGGATATATTCTCGCTACGGCGTGTGCACTGAATGCTGGTACGGCGATGGCCGCAGGCAAAACTCTGATTTTCTGCTCTGAAGGCAGCCCCGCCGGTTTTGATCCGGTACGCTATACCTCTGGTACTGATTTCGATGCTTCTGCCGAAACTGTTTTCAATCGTTTGGTTCAATTCAAACAAGGCTCTACTCAGATTGAGCCAGGCCTTGCTGAAAAGTGGGAAGTGTCACCTGATGGCCTGACTTACACCTTTAATCTGCGTAAAGGCGTTAAATTCCACACCACTCCTTTCTTTAAGCCAACGCGTGATTTTAATGCCGATGATGTGGCATTCACATTTCAGCGTATGACAGATAAAAACCTGCCATTTAATAAGGCCGCGCCATCTGATTTCCCATACGTTGCCGATATGGGTCTTGATACCAATATCGTGGGTATTGAAAAAGTGGATGCGTATACCATTCGCTTAAAGCTTAAAACGGTTGATGCAGCCTTTCTGCAAAATATCGCCATGTCATTTGCTTCAATCTATTCCGCTGAATACGCCGACAGCCTGTTAAAGAGCGGCAAGACTTCGCAATTGAATACCATGCCAATTGGTACGGGCCCGTTTATTTTCAAAAGCTATCAAAAAGACAGCAATATCCGCTTTGATGCCAATGAGCAATATTGGAAGAAAGGCGATGTAAAACTGGGCAAGCTGATTTTTGCCATTACGCCAGATGCATCTGTGCGCTACCAAAAATTGCAAAAGGGTGAATGCCATGTGATGGTTTACCCACGTCCGGCCGATTTGAAAGCCATGAGTGCAAATGCCGAGCTGACCGTGCCATCACAGGCAGGTTTCAATTTGGGCTACCTAGCTTACAACGTACAACATAAGCCGTTAGATAAGCTGGAAGTTCGCCAAGCACTTGATATGGCGATTAACAAAAAAGCCATTATCGAAGCGGTTTACCAAGGTGCGGGCCAAGCGGCGACCAACCCAATGCCACCTACCCAGTGGTCTTACAATAAAAAGCTGAAAGATGCGGCTTATGATCCGGTTAAAGCCAAAGCCTTGCTGAAAAAAGCCGGCATTGCCGAAGGTACGGAGATCACCCTGTGGGCGATGCCAGTACAACGTCCGTACAACCCGAATGCCAAACTCATGGCTGAAATGATTCAGTCTGATTGGGAAAAAATCGGCATCAAGGGCAAGATCACCACTTACGAGTGGGGCGAATACCTGAAGCGTGGTAAAGCAGGTGAGCACGACGCCATGCTGGTGGGTTGGACAGGCGACAATGGTGATCCTGATAACTGGCTGGGCGTGAATCTGGCTTGCGGCTCTGTAGAAGGGAATAACTACGCTAAGTGGTGCGATAAAGAGTTTGATGGCTTGGTTGTAAAAGCACGTTCATTAAATAACCAGGGCGAGCGCACCAAGCTGTACGAAAAAGCGCAAGATATCTTTAAACGTCAATTGCCATGGACCACCATTGCTCACTCAACGGTTTATCAGCCGATGCGTAAAGAAGTTCTGGGCTATAAGATCAGCCCGTTTGGTCTGAACTCTTTTGCGGGTGTGAGCCTGAAGTAATTTTTCTGGTCTGAGAAGAGCGGCCGCTGCGATTCGGGCGGCCGTTTTTGCGTAAGCGTTTTGTAGTGAACTTATGAAAATTGCATTTGCAGGGCGTGTTTTTGCTCTGTGCGGTGTTGATATGCAAACGGCAGTAGCCGTATGGGGAAATATCCATGTTTAGTTTTATTTTGCGCCGCTTAAGCGTCACGATTCCTACTTTCTTAGGCATCACTGTTTTAGCGTTCGCCCTGATCCATATGATTCCGGGCGATCCGGTTTTGGTGATGGTGGGTGAGCGCCGTTTAGACCCTGAATTTTATCGCCAGGCACTCGTTCGCCTAGGTTTGGATCAGCCGCTTTATATGCAGTACTGGAATTATCTGCTGAAAGTATTACAAGGCGATCTGGGGCAGTCGCTGGTCTCGCATGAGCCGGTGATTAAAGACTTTTGGGCGCTGTTTCCAGCCACATTGGAGTTATCGATCTGTGCCATGCTGCTGGCTTCGGTGTTTGGCTTGATTATCGGCATGATTGCCGCGATCCGCCGTGGCAGCTGGATTGATCACACCGTGATGGGGGCTGCGTTAACAGGTTATTCCATGCCGGTGTTCTGGCTGGGTTTGCAGTTGATTATGCTGTTCTCAGTGCAGCTGGGCTGGACACCGGTTTCTGGTCGTATCGATCTGGAATATGACATCACCCGTGTTACAGGGCTGATGCTGATTGATACGTTGATCTCGGGCGAGGCAGGCGCGTTTAAATCCGCCTTTATGCATCTGATCTTACCGACCATTGTGCTGGGCACCATCCCGATGGCGGTGATTGCACGGATGACTCGTTCATCCATGCTGGAAGTGCTGCGTGAGGAATATATCCGCACTGCGCGTGCCAAGGGCCTGTCTAAAACCCGCATCGTACTGGTGCATGCACTGCGTAATGCCCTGATGACCGTGGTGACGGTGATTGGTTTGCAAGTGGGCACGATGCTGGCCGGTGCAGTGCTCACGGAGAGTATTTTCTCCTGGCCTGGCATTGGTAAATGGTTGATCGATTCGATTTCGCGTCGTGATTATCCGGTGGTGCAGGGCGGTATTTTATTGATTGCCACACTGATTATTATTGTGAACCTGCTGGTTGATGTGCTGTACGGCGTTATCAATCCACGTATTCGCCACGCGAGGTAAGTATGACAAACGCTACAACTCTGGCCGCTGCTGAGCCGCTTTACAGCTATCCATCCCCCCTTAAAGAATTTTGGCAAAGTTTTAGTAGCAATCGTGGGGCTCTGGTTTCATTTATTTTCTTTTTGCTTCTGGTGCTTGCTGCTCTGCTTGCTCCATGGCTGGCTCCGCATTCGCCAACCGAGCAATTCCGCGAGTTTTTTCTGGCACCCCCTTCCTGGCAAACCGGTGGCTCCATGCAGTTTCTGCTGGGCACCGATGAAGTAGGCCGGGATATCCTGAGTCGGCTCTTACACGGCGCTCGTCTGAGTTTGATGATTGGTCTGATCTCAGTACTGATGTCGCTGTTGCCGGGCATTGTGCTGGGCATGATCGCTGCTTTTTATCCCAACTTTATCGGCACCTCGATTATGCGGGCGATGGATGTGATGATGGCGCTGCCTTCCCTGCTGCTGGCGGTGGCGATTGTGGCCGTACTTGGGCCGGGCTTACTGAATACGATTTTGGCCATTGCGGTGGTGAGCTTGCCTTCCTATGTGCGCCTTGCGCGGGCATCGGCCATGGGCGAGCTATCAAAAGACTATGTGATTGCCTCTAGATTATCGGGTGCGGGCCAGCTGCGTTTGATGTTTAACACCGTACTGCCCAATTGCATGGCTCCGCTGATCGTACAAGCGACGATGGGCTTTTCTGCTGCGATTTTGGACGCGGCCGCATTGGGCTTCTTGGGCCTTGGCGCTCAGCCGCCGCTGCCTGAATGGGGCACTATGCTGGCTTCCGCCCGTGACTATATCGAGCGCGCTTGGTGGGTAGTGACTATGCCGGGGGTCACGATTCTGATCACCGTACTGGCACTCAACCTGATGGGCGACGGCCTGCGCGACGCGTTGGATCCAAAACTGAAAAAGCTGGCTTAAAAAACCATAAGCTTTTGACGCGGAGTACACGGGGAAAAACCGAAAACACAAGTTCCTTGGTTTTCTCCGTGAAACGCTGTGTTCTCCGTGATTCAAGATTTGGGTTTACTTGGGATTGCAGGCAGCTAGCTTGTGTAATGATTCTAATAAAGAGAAAACGATGAGTTTATTAGATATAAAAAACCTCTCCGTAGCGTTTGGCTCGGTTGATAAGCCATTTCGGGCGGTAGAAAGCGTTGATTTCTCGATTAACCGTGGCGAGATCGTCGGGATTGTGGGCGAATCGGGCTCGGGTAAAAGCGTGACCATGCTGGCACTGATGGGTTTGATCGATGCCCCGGGCCGCGTTACTGCAGATGAATTGTCTTTTGAAGGCAAAGACCTGCTGAATATGAAAGATAGTGAGAAGCGTAAGATTATCGGCAAAGATATCGCCATGATTTTTCAGGACGCACTCTCCAGCCTGAACCCCGCTTATACCGTGGGCTATCAGCTGATGGAAACACTGCGCGAGCATGAAGGCCTGCGTGGTGCTGCAGCAAAAGCGCGGGCCATTGCGCTGCTGGAAATGGTTGAAATTCCTGACGCCAAATCACGCTTCGATGCCTATCCGCATCAATTATCCGGCGGCATGAGCCAGCGCGTGATGATTGCCATGGCGATTGCCTGCAAGCCACGCTTACTGATCGCCGACGAGCCAACTACCGCGCTGGATGTTACCGTGCAGGCGCAGATTATGGAGCTGCTGGTTAGCTTGCAAAAACAACACGATATGGCGCTGATCCTGATTACCCATGATCTGGCCGTGATTGCCGAAGTAGCGCAGCGTGTGGTGGTGATGTATGCAGGGCAGGTGGCCGAAACCAGCCCCGTGCCGGCTATTTTTGATACCCCGCGTCACCCTTATACCCAAGCTTTGCTCAGCTCTATTCCTGAACACAGCAAGGGTGCACACCGTCTGGCCACTTTACCTGGCGTGGTGCCTGGGCAATACGACAGGCCAGTGGGGTGTCTGCTGTCGCCACGCTGCCCCTATGTACAAGAGTCCTGTAAAACCCATCGTCCAGCACTGATGACAAGAGACACGAGCAGCGTGCGTTGCATTACGCCGCTTGATACGGCTGGGAGACCCCAAGCATGAGTAAGAATCCTATCCTAGTCGCGAGTGAGATCACTCGCCATTACCCCGTTTCACGCGGCTTTATGAAGCCTGTTGCCATGGTAAAAGCCTTAAATGGCGTGAGCTTTAGCCTGGAAGCCAAGAAAACACTGGCCGTTGTGGGCGAATCGGGCTGTGGTAAATCAACCTTAGCCCGCCAGCTGACGCTGATTGAAGAGCTGACCAGCGGCCAGCTGCAAATTGCTGGTATCAATACGGTGGGGGCAAGCGCAGCAGATCTGAAGGCGCTGCGCCCTAAAGTGCAGATGGTGTTTCAAAACCCCTATGCATCGCTCAATCCGCGCAAGCAAATTGGCACCATGCTGGCCGAGCCGCTGCTGTTAAATACCTCTTTAAACGCCGCTGAGCGGGAAGAAAAAGTACGCGCCATGATGACGCGCGTTGGCTTGCGCCCTGAGCATTATCATCGCTACCCGCATATGTTTTCCGGCGGCCAGCGCCAGCGTATCGCCGTGGCGCGAGCCATGATGCTTAACCCAAGCGTGGTGGTAGCCGACGAGCCGACTTCGGCATTGGATGTATCGATTCAGGCGCAGATTTTGAATCTGTTTATGGATCTGCAAGACGAGCTGGGCATTGCCTACATCTTTATCAGCCACAATTTGTCAGTGGTTGAGCACGTCGCCGACGATGTGATGGTGATGTACTTTGGCCGCGCGGTAGAGCACGGCAGCAAAGACGTTCTGTTTGATCGCCCGCTGCACCCCTATACCCGTGCCCTGATGTCGGCCACGCCCGCCATCCGTGCCGAAGATCGTGGTGCCAAAGTAAAGTTAATCGGCGAGCTGCCATCCCCGCTCAAGCCGCCAACAGGCTGCGCCTTCAACACCCGCTGCCCTTTTGCTACCGACCACTGCCGCAAAGAAGTCCCCCAACTGCGCCCGGTAGAAGGCCGCTTGGTGGCTTGTCATCGGGTGGAAGAAATTACGGTTTGATGTAAAGACTGAGGATCGTTTGATTGCAATGTGTTACGCCGCCACCCTAAGGGGGCGGCGTTTTTTATGCCCCAAGATGGCACTGAGGCGTGAATGTGAGCGCTATAAATTTGATAGGATCAAAAGCCGTGTGCTTTTAACATGCTCTGGTATTGCGCAGTTTCTCGGACATTGCGGATTTCCTGCCAGAGTGCTTGGCAGCGTTCTGCTTGCTTTTGGCAGTAGCCTTTACTGAGGGGCAGATACAAGTTGTTAATTTTGTACGGAATCGGCAGCATCTCGATGCGGCTGGCCAGCTGAGGCAAAGTTTGCAGAGTATGCTGGGCCGGGCCTTGCAACGTAATGACGACATCGACAATACCCGCATCCAGTTTACGCATCAGATCACTGACATTTTTCGAGCTGTCTTCTAGGCCATAACCTGCTGCGAGAAGCTCAGAATAAATGCTATAGCCCGCTTGGATACCAATCATCTTGATATGGCTCATGTGCATATTCTGCCCGTCCATGGCGGAGCCAATGCGGCGATAGATGCGGTAGTCATCCTTGGCCATGCGGTAGCTGGGGTCGGGCTCTCCGTTGGGTAGCGTCGGATAAACTGCGTATTGTTGCCGCTCCACCGTGTAGGAGGCTGAAAACATGCCATCACTGATGCCATTGCGGACTTCATATTGACAGCGCTTCCAAGGCCGGGGGCGATATTCAATATCAATTTTCAGCCGGTTGGCAACAGTCTGGAGCAGATAGCGATCCAGCCCTTCATTCTTGCCGTACACCCATGGATAGACATCGACATCCTCATAGCACAGGCTGAGATCTGCAGCCGTGGCAGGCAGCAGCCAGCTTGTTAGGAGCGTTGCCAGCAAGTATTGCAGTTTCACCTTTAAATCCTCAGTCATATCGCATCTTATCGTTTTAGCTGACGCTGCTTGCTACTGCTATGCTTATCCCGCGCCTAGCCGCTGGCTGAGCACGACCTGCCAAACGAGAGCTGACTTGGGTAAATAACAAGCCCGCTCAGTTTTGCATCCTGTCCTATCCACAAGGACAGCTTCCGTCATCTCGCTTATACTTCGCACCCGTCAGAAATATTATCTAAGGCCCATCATGTCCTTTTCCGCTCTGGGTCTGTCACCCGCCGTTTTACTTGCTGCCAGCAAAAAATCCTATATCACCCCAACGCCGGTTCAGGCGGAGGTGATTCCTGCTGTGCTGTGGGGAGAAGATATTCTGGCGCAGGCTCAGACCGGCTCGGGCAAAACGGCTGCTTATGTTTTGCCTCTGCTGCATCTGATGACAACGGGCAGCAGCAAGGCGCTGATTTTAGTGCCAACGCGTGAGCTGGCAGTGCAGGTGGGTGAGGAGATCAAGGGCTTGTTGGCGGCTTTAGGCAAAATGACTCGGCCTATCAAGCTGGCGACGGTATTTGGTGGTGTGGCGATTAATCCGCAAATGATGCTGCTGCGTGGTGGGGCCGATGTGCTGGTGGCAACGCCTGGCCGCTTGCTGGATTTAATCGACAAGAATGCTGTTCGGCCTGAGTTTTTTAATACCCTAGTACTGGACGAAGCCGATCGCCTGCTGGACATGGGTTTTGCTGCCGAAATTAACCGCATCCTGGCACTGTTACCTGCCAAGCGCCAAAGCCTGTTTTTCTCTGCGACTTTTCCTGAAGATGTAAATGCCCTAGCGACTGGCATATTAAATATGCCAACGCGGGTGATGATTGCAGCCACCGAAACAAGCCAGCCGGATATCTTGCAGCGGGCGATTTTTGTGGATGCCGAGCGTCGCGCTGATGTACTTGCGCAT
The DNA here is from genome assembly GCF_900451195.1 of Iodobacter fluviatilis. Taxonomy (NCBI): domain Bacteria; kingdom Pseudomonadati; phylum Pseudomonadota; class Betaproteobacteria; order Neisseriales; family Chitinibacteraceae; genus Iodobacter; species Iodobacter fluviatilis. Next base: position 61,795 of record NZ_UGHR01000003.1, on the reverse strand, counting down.
CTGATTAAAGAAAATGCAGGCCAGCGGATGCTGGTGTTTGTGTCCAGCAAGCATGGCAGCGAGCAACTGGCTAATACGCTTTACGCTAAAGGCATTAACGCCGCGCCTTTCCATGGCGAATTTAGCCAGGGTCGCCGTAATCAGGTGCTGGCCGAATTTAAATCGGGCAGCCTGCAAGTGGTGGTGGCGACCGATCTGGCTGGTCGTGGTATCGACATCGACGGCCTGCCCTTGGTCGTGAATTACGATTTGCCGCGCTCGCCGGTGGATTACACCCATCGTATTGGCCGCACGGGTAGAAATGGTGCGAGTGGCACGGCGATCAGCCTAGTGAGTGCTGCCACCGAAGCGCATTTTCGTCTGATCGAAACTCGGCAAAATATCCGCCTTAGCCGTGAAGTGATTGCAGGCTTTGAAGCCAAGCTGATCAGCATGCCTGTGGCGGCCAATACGGGCGGAGTGAAAGGCGTGCGAATGAGTAAAAAAGATAAATTACGTGCTGCGGCTGCACGCGCAGAACAAGAAAATCAATAAAAGAATGCCAATGTATTTGTTGCATTGCAACTTTATTGAATTGATTTAAATTTCTGAATAATTATTTATACCCAATCAGATTTGTATCATTATTGGGTATAAATGAACTATTTCTTCTGCCGCAGACCTAAACATGAGTATCATCTATTTTAGATCTTCATCGTTTGCTTAAACTCAGCAGGAGACAGACCATGGCTTTATTAGATTCGATCAAAAAGATGGGTCAGGATGCCAGCACAATGCTGGCTAATGAAGTAACTAAATTTAAAAATAAAGATTTTTTAAATGCAGTGATTGCAGGCTGTACTTTAGTTGCAAGTAGTGACGGTAAGATTAGTGCAGATGAAAAGCAGAAAATGCTGGGCTATATTAATAATTCGGATGAATTAAAAGTATTTGATCAGGCCGATGTGATCGACTCTTTTAATAAAGTAGCGCTGAAATTTGATTTTGATTATGAAATTGGCAAGGCAGAAGCGCTTAAAACAATCGCTAAAATTAAAAGCAATACAGATGCAGGCAAATTAATGGTTCGTGTTTGTTGTGCTATTGGTATTGCCGATGGTGATTTTGATGCCAGCGAAAAGAAAATGGTGATTGCCATTTGCCATGAGCTGGCGCTGAACGAAGCGGAGTTCGGTTTAAATTAATGTTGATTGAATTGAAACCTGCTCAGGCAGGTTTTTTTTTGCCTCAAATGATGAGAGATCGCTGTAAGCCTAGTTATATTGTGGCATTTATGTAAGAAACACAAAATATATTCTGTTTATATCCCCGCATTACCCTTGCTAAATCCACTACTGTTATCCAGTATTATGTCAGATAAATAGCCGCTGGCATCCATCTGCCAGTCATCATGCATCATGAGGAGAGGCGTTGTGAGCAGTTTCAGAATCAACACAGATCGCCTGCTAGAGGTGGATTTGCAGAATGAAAAAGTACTGGCGATTGCTGGTGCGATGGTGGCCTACACCGGCTCGATGAAGTTTGAAAAAGCTATTCTGGGCGGTGAAGGTTTGTTTGGTGCACTCAAACGTAAGGTGAGCAACGAAGGCATGTCGCTGATGCAAACCAGCGGCACGGGCAAAGTGTTTTTTGCCCATAATGCGGCCGAAATTGCTGTGATTCCGCTGGCAAATGAAAAGCTGTTTATTGAAAGCAGCAGCCTCTTGGCTTACGACATGGGCCTTAAAACCAACACCTCCTTTGCTGGCCTGCGCGGGGCGGCATCGGGTCAGGGCTTATTCACCACCACGGTAGAGGGCAGCGGCAATATCGCGGTGATTTCGCGGGGCAATCTGATTACGTTGGAAGTAGGGCCAAATTCCCCCTTGTTTGTGGATCCGGATGCCTTTATTGGCTACAAGGGCAATATCTCTCAAGAGTTTGTATTTGATGTGAACTGGCGGACGATGGTGGGCGAGGCATCGGGTGAATCTTATCAATTTAAGTTTACCGGCCAGGGCGTGGTGTATATCCAGCCTGCTGAGCGTTAAAACTTGCCTGCCATTTAAGGATTAAGCCATGCCTTCTTACACGCAAATCAATGAAAAACTGATTGAAATCACCCTGAATAATGAAGAAGTCTTTGCCAAAAAAGGCTCAATGATTGCTTATCAGGGCAAGCTTAATTTCGCCCGCTCTTTTCTGGCCGGTGGCGGAGTGCAAGACCTGGCGATGCGCACGGTAACCAGCGAAAGCAATGCCGTGATGGTGGCCAAGGGGAGTGGCAAAGTTTATTACGGGCATGATGGATTATTTGTCAGCATTATTCAGGTCAATAATGAGATGGTGTATGTAGAGAGCGAAACCCTGCTTGCCTACGATGCACGGCTCACCGTTGGCACCATGTTTCTGGGCAATCAGGGCGGCGTGCAGAGCATGGTGCGCGGCGCGGTGAGTGGGCAGGGTTTGTTTACCACCACCTTGCAAGGCACGGGCGAAATGGCGATTTTATCGGATGGAAATGCGATTGCCTTGCCTGTTACCGCCGAGCAGCCGGTGTTTGTCGATCCTAATGCCTATATTGGCCACAAAGGAAATCTGACTTCTGCCATTGTGACCGATTTAAATTGGAAAACTTTTGTCGGACAGGCTTCGGGCGAATCCTACCAAGTGAAGTTTATGGGGCAGGGCACGGTTTATATTCAGGCGAGTGAAAGATAATGACTATTTATAATCCCGGTAATTTACCTAAAAACGATAATCTGAATCGTTTTGCCTTTGTGGTGGATGTGGCCGATGAAATATTTATCCGTAAGGGTAAAATGATTGCATTTTATGGACAGCTGCAATTTAATGCACTGGGTTCCAGCCTGCTGGATATTTTAGTTAAGCAATCATTTAATTCTCCGCTTTATATCAATCATTTTGTCGTTGCCAAAGGGCAGGGGCAATTGATTCTTGGAGATAATGGCAATGATATCGCCTGCTATGATCTTGAAGACGCGAATATGACGATTAAGGCCAGCCATTTGCTGGGTTTCAGCAAAAATATTATTTGCCAGGAATCCACCATGCCAGGTTTTTTAACCTTGATGGGCAATGGTAAATTAATCGCCTCAAGTAATGGCCCGGTACACTTTTTAGATTTGCCATGCCGCGTGGATGAGCAGGCCATTTTAGGCTGGGCAGATTGCCCCAGCCCTTCATACCGCTATGATTACGAGCATGTCACCAATGTATTGTCGGCGGTGGGCGCAATGACAAGCATTACTTTATCAGGCGAAGAAAAGCAGATTGATTTCAGTGGCCAGGGCACGGTGTTGATTCAATCTTCAGAATTTGGCCTGAATGATCACTCTGCACTGGCACATATTATTGCGCAATTGCCATCTTTAAATAAAAGTGAATTAAACAGCCTGAATGGGTTTGTTGCGCAGAACTTGAAAGCTTAGAACGGTATTCTCAGGATGGGCAACTTTTATGCCCATCCTGAAATTAATCTACCAAATATTAACCCGCTTATCTTCACTTCTTAATGCTGATTTATCGCATGAAAAAGCCGCGGCAAATTCTGGCATATTGGCAATTGGCGCAATCACACGGTATTTTTCTGGTGCATGCGGGTCGGTGAGTATTTGCAGGCGTAATTCTTCTGGCCGGGTATTACTTCTGAAGCTTTGTGCATTGGCAATAAAGAAGCGTTGCTCCTGGCTAAGACCATCTATTTTCTCCGCCTGTGGCTTGCCGGCCAAAGATTTCTTTAAGGCCTGAAAGGCAATTGTTAATCCGCCCAGATCGGCAATATTTTCACCCGCAGTGAGCTTGCCGTTGATATGCAGCTTATCAAGCGGATTAAACTCATCAAATTGTTTTTCTATTCGTGTAACTCGCTGGGTAAAGTTCTTTCTGTCTTCCTTGGTCCACCAGCTTTTTAAATTGCCATCACCATCAAACTGGCTGCCTTCATCGTCAAAAGCATGAATGAGTTCATGGCCGATCGTGGCGCCGGTATTGCCATAATTGCTGGCGGTATCGGCATTAACGTGAAATAGCGGTGCTTGCAATATACCCGCAGGGAAAACCATTTCATTCATGCTTGGGTTGTAATAGGCATTCACTGTAGAGGGTGTCATTCCCCATTCATTTCTGTCAATTTCTTTGCCCAGTTTAGCCAGCTGCCGTTTAAATTCAAACTCATGGCCGCGGCGGATATTAGCCGCGTACGATTCTTTGGTAATTTGCAGGCTGCTGTAATCGCGCCAGATATCCGGGTAGCCAATTTTGACCACAACCTTATCCAGTTTTTTTAATGCCTGCTCTTTAGTTACTGCACTCATCCATTCTGAATTTTTAATTCGCTCTGCCATGGCCAGCTTAATGTTTGCCACCATTTCCAGCGCTTCGGTTTTGGCTGCAGGGCTAAAGTATTCTGCAACATAGAGCTCGCCCAGTGCTTCGCCCAGATTCTGATCTAAGCTTTTTAATACTCGTTTCCAACGAGGCCTCAATGCTTTTGTACCCGTCAGTGCTTGGCTGTAAAAAGAAAAATCGGCGTTTACAAAATCAGAAGAAAGGTATTTGGCCTGAGCATGCGCTAAGTGCCAGCGCAAATAGGTTTTTAAATCATCTAATGGTATTGAGCCCATTGCCTTACTGATATGGCTAAAAAATTTTGGCTGTGAAACATTTATATCAGAGGGCTTGCTAACACCCATTGCTTCAAAATAAGCTTGCCATGCAAAGTGCGGGCTTATTTTTTGCAGGCCATTTAAATTAAGCAAATGGTAAGTGGCTTCAGGGTTACGCTGCTCAACTTTTGTCATTGATGCACGGGCAAGACCTGTTTCTAAGCGAAGCACACGAATGGCATTTTTTTCAGCAGCCTGCGGGCTATCCCCTAACAAACTAAATATTTGCACCAAATGTGCCTTATATTGCCGGCGTAGTGTTTGGTGCTTGCTATCGGTTTTTAAATAGTAATCTCTATCGGGTAAACCTAAGCCGCCTTGAGATAAATCCATGATATAGCGCAGTGAATTCTTTGCATCTTGGCTAACATTAAAATCAAACAGCGGATTAATGCCTTCTTTATGTAGCTGCGCTAATACCTGAATAAGGTCTGCCTGCGTTTTAATTGCGCTGATCTGCGCTAATTGCTCTGCCAGTGGTTTTGCCCCTTCTGCCTCTAAACGCGCTTCATCCATCCCGCTTAAATAAAATGCCCCCACTTTTTGTACGGCAGCATTGGCACTATTTGATTTAGCTGCCGTTTCAATAATATTTTTAAGCGCCGTGAGATTGCGCTCAAAAACTTCATCATAAGCCCCATAGCGGGCACGATCCGCAGGCACAGGATGATTCGCCAGCCATTGGCCATTGGCATATTGATAAAAATTACTGCAAGGATCGGCCGATCTGTCCATTGCACCGGCTTCTAAAACCAGATTATTGGCATGGCTGAATGCCGAGCCAGCAATAAATAGCGCAGCAATGGCGGTGCGAATTGAATTAGACATGGGGCGGGAATCTTATTAATTGAGAGATGAGCGATGAATTTACGTGGCTATGCTGTTTAAATATATTGGGGTAAGCGAGATGTAAAATATCAACTGCCTATGGTGTTTTCTGAAAGAATGAAATATAGTTGTAAATCGCAACTATATTTGAGCCGCTATGAACGCCAGATCATTAAGAGCCGTATCCCGGGATATTGTCCGTGAGCTAGGCGTGTTTTCAAAAAAATGTGGCAAGGTCGATCTCAGCCCGGTTGAGGCGCATATTCTGATCGAGCTGGAGCAGGCAATGCAGACCAATTTGCAGCTGGCTGAGCGTTTGCGTATCGATAAATCCAATATCAGCCGCACACTGCAAAAATTAGCGGAAGAGGGGCTGATTCAATGGCAGGCTCATGCCAGCGATAAGCGCAGCAAGCAGGCTGTTTTATCTCTGGCCGGGCGGGATGTTTTACGGGCTGTGCATGCTGAATATGATGCAGAAATTGAATGTGTTTTACAGCAGCTGGATCCTGCTGAGCAGCAGCGCCTGCAGGCGGGTTTAGATTTATACCGGCAGGCTTTAAACGCCGCCCGCGTGCAAAAGGGCTATCAAATTCGCCTGATGGCAGAAACGGATAATGCTGCAGTTGCTGCGGTAATTCGGCAGGTTTCTGCCGAGCATGGCCTGAGTGAAGAGCGTGGTTATGGTGTGGCGGATCCACATCTGGATCAGCTTTACCCTTGTTATCAAGAGGCTGGGGCGGCTTATTGGGTGATTCAAAAAGAGTCGGGGACTTTATCAGGCGGGGCAGGGATTGCGCCGCTGGCCGGGGCAGATGCATCGGTGTGTGAATTGCAAAAGATGTATTTATTGGATGATTGTCGGGGCTTGGGGCTGGGAAAGCGTTTGCTGATCATGGCGTGTGATTTTGCGAGGCACGCGGGATACCGGCAGTGCTATTTAGAAACGACTGCATGCCTTCCTGCAGCATTGGCGCTTTATAAAAAAATGGGCTTCAGGCAGATTGCAGAGCCCATGGGGGCGACGGGCCATCACTCTTGTGAAATCTTTATGCTGCTCGATCTATAAAAAAACCCGTCTTAAAAAAGACGGGTTTTTCTGAGTGAAACAATTACTTCTTTGCTACATGGTGGCCGCCAAAGGCATTGCGCATCATGGAAAGCAATTTAGCGACGTAATCGCCTTTACCCTGGGTGGTGTAGCGTTGGAATAGCGACGCTGCGATAACCGGTGCAGGTACGCCCAACTCTACCGCTTCCAGCACGGTCCAGCGGCCTTCGCCTGAATCAGGAACGAAGGGTTGGATGTCTTCTAGTTTGGTATCGTTTTTCAGCGTGTCGGCAGTTAAGTCGAGCAGCCATGAGCGGATTACCGAGCCATGACGCCATGTTTCAGCCACTTCGGCCAGATCAAGATTCAGCTCTTTTTTGGCTTCCAAGAGGGCAAAGCCTTCGGCAAAAGCTTGCATCATGCCGTATTCAATACCGTTGTGAACCATCTTCACATAGTGGCCGCTACCTGCCGGGCCAGCGTGAATCCAGCCGCGATCCGATGCCGGAGCCAGGATTTTAACGAAGGGCTCTGCCATCGCAAATGCGTCTTTTTCACCGCCAATCATGATGGTGTAGCCGTTAGCTAAGCCCCAGACGCCGCCAGATACGCCCGCATCCATAAACTTAAAGCCTTTGGCGTTCAGTTCTTTTGCATGGCGCTGTGAGTCTTTATACATGGCGTTTGCGCCATCAATAATTAAATCACCTGGTGCCAGGAGTGCAGTCAGCTCGCCAAACATGGTTTCGCTGATTTCACCGGCTGGCAGCATCATCCATACCACGCGTGGGCTTGGTAATTCTGCAATCAGGCTGGCTACGGAGTCAAAACTGCGGATATTGGCGTGGTCTGCGGCCAGTTGGTTACGTGTTTCGGCGCTTACGTCAAAGCCAAATACGGTGGCTCCGCCAGCAGCCAAACGGCGTGCCATATTACTGCCCATTTTACCGAGGCCAATCATTGCAATTTGCATTTTGAGCATCCTTGTTTGTTGGTTTTCGTTGCTGGGTTTGTGTCCCAGCGGGAATAACGTGCAGCATGAACCTTAGTCCAGTGTCTGCCAATTGGGAATTATGGCACTATGCTTGGTGCGTAGTGCGAAGCAAATGCCTACAAAACGCAGTAAACGGTGTTTTTCATTGTTTTCTAAGAATTTTTTGCTTATTTCAGCAAAATTGATCTCGATTAAGGCAAAATATATTGCAGTGCACTATGATTAAAAAGTCGTCGCAAAGCGTGTGGGCTTTGTGAAAAGACTCTCTGTGTGTGGGTGATTGGGGCGTGCGTAGCTGCATTTTTGCAGCCGCACGCTTTTTTCTGCGCGTTATTCCGAGCTTAGTTTGATTTAGCTTAAAAAGCATGTTGTCACCTGCCTGTAAGCTGCCTCTGTTTATACTTCGGGGGTGCTTATGGCCCTGCCCCAACTTGTTTGCCCAGCGGGCAGCCTGCCTGCCTTAAAAACCGCCGTTGACCAGGGCGCTGATGCGGTTTACCTCGGTTTTAAAAATGCCACCAATGCCAGAAATTTTGCTGGCCTCAATTTTAGCGATGCGCAGCTCAGCGAGGGCGTGCGCTACGCTCATGCTAAAAACCGTGAAATATTAATCGCGATTAATACCTATGCTCAGCCGGGGCGAATTGCCGATTGGCGTGCGTCGGTTGATAAAGCCGCTGATCTGGGGGCGGATGCGGTGATTCTGGCCGATCTGGGTCTGCTGGATTATGCCCACCGAACTCATCCCCATTTGCATCTGCATTTATCGGTGCAAGGGTCGGCCACTAATTTTGAAGCCATCAATTTAGCTCACGAATGTTTTGGCGTGCGCCGGGCCGTGTTGCCGCGTGTGCTGACTCTGCCTCAGGTTGAGTACGTAATTAAAAATACCCAGGTAGAAATCGAGGTATTCGGTTTTGGCAGCCTCTGTGTGATGGCTGAAGGCCGCTGCATTTTATCCAGCTATGTAACAGGCCAATCACCCAATACCCATGGCGTTTGTTCCCCTGCGCAGTTTGTACGTTGGGATAAACAGGGTGAGCGTATGGATGCGCGTTTAAATGGCGTACTGATCGATCGTTTTGATGCGGGCGAGCCTGCTGGTTATCCCACGCTATGCAAGGGCCGTTTTGAAGTCGATGGCGATACTTATTACGCCATGGAAGAGCCGACCAGCCTGAATACCTTATCCATTTTGCCAGAGCTGTTGCGTATCGGAGTGGCCGCGATCAAGGTAGAAGGCCGCCAGCGCAGCCCTTCTTATGTGGCTGAGGTGACTAAAACCTTACGTATGGCGATCGATAGCTGTGCCGACCCGCGTTACTCCGTTAAGCCTGCTTGGCAAGCCACGCTGGATAAAGTGTCTGAGGGGCATCAGCAAACGCTGGGGGCTTATAGCAGGCCGTGGCGATGAGGATAGGTTTTGCCCATGGGGTTTTGATACGTTTTTAAGTGCCTTCGGCACGGTATTTGGGTGCGGGAGTCCCCCGCGTGGGACTCACTTTCTTGCTTCGCCAAGAAAGTAAGCAAAGAAGGCGACCCCACAAACGCGAAACCCCTTCGCTGCGGACAATCGAGTCGGCGGCTGCGGGACTCGCTCGCAGGCTCACTCAAACATCCTCGCCGAAACCCCGCCCCGCTTGTTCCTCGCTCGGCGCGTTTTCAGGGGAGGTAAAAGCCCTATGCAGATAACGTAGCCATAGCTTAGTTTTTGCTTCATTTGAATTTTAAAATCAAGGCAGTTAGCGCATATGGGGTGAGCCCCGACGCTTTATACAGGAATAACAATGAAACTCTCTCTTGGCCCCATTCTTTATTACTGGCCTAAGCAGCAGGTGCTGGATTTTTATGCCGGGGCAGCAACTTGGCCGGTGGATGTGATTTATCTGGGCGAGGTGGTTTGCTCGCGCCGCCACGAGTTGCGTAGTGCGGATTGGCTGGAAGTGGCGGAGCAGCTGCGTGCTGCGGGTAAAGAGGTGGTGATTTCATCGCAGGCGCTGCTGGAATCTGCCAGTGATCTTTCCAGCTTAAAAAGGCTGGCCGAGGCGGGGGGCTGTATCGAGGCTAATGATTTAGGCGCAGTTAAAGTGGCGCGGGATTTGGGAATGCGTTTTGTAGCCGGGCCGCATCTTAATATTTATAACGGTGCGGCATTGGATTGGTTTGCGGCTCAGGGCGCAATGCGCTGGCTGCCTTCTTTAGAAAGCAGCCAGGCCGATATCGCCGCCATTCTGGCCGAGAAAACCAGTGCCATTGAGACGGAAGTCTTTGTGCACGGCCATTTGCCGCTGGCTTTTTCGGCCCGCTGCTTTACTGCGCGTTATTACGGCCTGAGCAAAGATGCCTGTGAGTTTCGCTGCTTGGATCATGCGGATGGGCAGTTAGTTTCTACCCGTGAAGGCCAGGGGTTTTTACGCTTGAACGGCATTCAGACTCAGTCTTCCGCCTGCCAGTCGCTCTATAACGAATTGCCAAAAATGGCACAGATGGGCATTGATTATCTGCGCATTAGCCCGCAGTCCACCGGCACAGCTGTGCTGGTCGCGGCCTATGCTGAAAAATGTACTTATCCCGAGGCTGTCCACGACTTTTCAACAGCTTATCCACAGGGGCTTGTGAATGGTTATTGGCATGGCGAAGCGGGCATAAAGGAATGTGTATGAAACGTTTGCAGCAATTAGTTTTATTTAAACTACCCGAAGCCCCAGTGGCTATCGCCTTAGCCAGCAGTTTAAATCTGGTTAAAAATAAACTATGGCCAGAGGAAGACTTTGCATGGCTGGCCGGGCGAAATATCCGCCTAGAAGTGCTGGATATTGGTCGTGGCCTGACGCTTTCTTTTCAGGATGGCCGGTTTAAGCGTGGGACCGGCGCGGCAGATGTCACCTTTAGCGCCAGCCTTGCAGATTATTTGGTGCTGGCCCGCCGTCTGGAAGACCCTGACACGTTGTTTTTTCAGCGCCGCTTAAGCATTGAGGGCGATACCGAGCTGGGGCTTACGCTTAAAAATCTGATGGATGCGACTGATTTTGAGCCGCTTCTGGCTTGGCTGCCGAGCAGATTACGTGCGCATTTACCGGTTTGATTTTGTGTTTTAAAAGGTCTGTAGATACCGGGCACACATAGAGCACAGAGAAAATCTAATTTGGTTTAGCTTTTTTTACCTCAGTCTTATCAACTTAAGGTGAATTCGTAGGTTGGGTTAGCCGCTTTATCGCGTAACCCAACATTCGTTTACGCCTGCATGTTGGGTTACGTGGTTTTGTCCACCTAAAATCGACGAACAAACCCGCTAACCCAAGCTACAAGAGCATCATTTCTGGTGGGTTGTGCTTAAGTTGATTGGATTGGTTTTACCCACCCTACAAAAAATAAGCCACAAGCTCTAATGTAAATCCTTCAATAAATAGCAGATCTTAATCAGTTGATAAGATTGCCCAGATATAATGCGCTTCTCTTTTCAGGCTATTGGCAGATTATCAATGGATATCGTATTGCTGTTTAAGTCGCTCATTATGGGCATGGTTGAGGGTATTACTGAGTTTTTGCCAATTTCCAGCACGGGTCATTTGATTTTAACAGGTGATTTGCTCAATTTTATGAGCAAGGAAAAGCGCGACGTTTATGAAATATTTATTCAGCTAGGCGCTATGCTGGCAGTTGTGTGGGAATACCGGGCCAAGCTGGTGAGCACCTTAACCGGGGCGGTTAAGCCAGGCGGCGAGCGTAATTTATTGCTGGCGGTGGTGATTGCGTTTATTCCTGCGGCTATTTTAGGCCTGCTATTCAGCAAGGTGATTAAAGCGCATTTATTCCAACCCGTACCCGTGGCCATGGCGTTTATTGTGGGTGGTTTAATTATTCTTTGGGCAGAAAAACGCCAAGTGAATAAAGTAGCGTTGATTGAAACCGTTGATGATTTAAGCCTGAAAGATGCGCTTAAAGTGGGTCTTTGCCAGTGTCTTGCCCTGATCCCAGGCACCAGTCGCTCAGGAGCTACGATTATTGGCGGCATGTTTCTTGGTATTTCCCGCAAGGCGGCAACGGAGTTTTCATTTTTCCTGGGGATTCCAACGCTGGGCGCGGCTTCAATTTACAGCCTGCTTAAACACCGCCATGAATTAGATATCGGTGATAGCGGCGTATTTGCTGTGGGTTTTATTGCCTCGTTTATCTTTGCTTTTATCGCTATTCGTGCGCTGATTAAATTTGTTTCTACTCATACTTTCGTAGGCTTTGCCTATTACCGAATTGCCTTTGGTTTGATTGTATTGGCCACTGCCTATAGCGGTATGGTGAGCTGGACGGTGTAATTTTCTTGTCTACCCCTCTCCTTTTTCGGAGAGGGGTAGAGGGCGTTTTACGTCACTAACACCATCAACCAATGATCCAGCAGTAAAGCTGCAAATAAATACGCCAGATATTTAATCGAATATTTAAATAACTCCCGCGCAATCACATCCCCTTCTGCTTCATCCTCTTGCTGCCATAGTTTAAATGCCCGCGATAAAAAGCCCGCGTTCAGCACGGCCACAGCGACGCCATATAGCCAGCTGCTCATGCCTAATGCCACCGGCAGGGCGGTGACTGCGGCGAGGATGGCGGCGTAGAGCAGGATAGATAAGCGGGTAAAGGCTAGTCCATGGGTAATGGGCAACATGGGCAGGCCCGCTTTTGCGTATTCATCGCGGCGGTATAGCGCCAGAGCCCAGAAATGCGGCGGCGTCCAGGTGTAGATAATTAAAAATAATATCATCGCTTCGGGCGGTACGCTGCCGGTGACGGCAGCCCAGCCCAAGATCGGCGGCATGGCGCCGGATGCACCGCCAATCACAATATTTTGTGGCGTTGCGGCTTTCAGTAAGCGGGTGTAAATCACTGCATAGCCAAAGAAGGTTGCCAGTGTTAGCCACATCGTCAGCATATTGACAAAAGCGGCCAGCAGCCACAGCCCAACTGCGGTGGTAATCAGAGCATAGAGCAGGGCATCGCTGTGCCTGACCGAGCCTTTAACCAGCGGGCGCTGCTGGGTGCGGCGCATATTGCCATCGCGCTCTACTTCGATCAGGCAGTTAAAAGCGGCCGCTCCGCTGGCAACCAAACCAATACCTGTTGTAGCGGCCAAAAGCAGGGCGATAGATGGCAGCTGCCGAGTGGCCAGCAGCATGCCAACCACGGCACAGAATACAATCAGGGCAATGACGCGCGGTTTGCCAAGTTTCAGCAGCTCAGCCAGCTGGGCATGGGAGCGGGTAAGGGCGAGAGTACGCATGGTCAGGCTCCAGTAAATTAAAACTGCGACGAAGGTGCTATTTTTCCCCCTCTCCCATTTGGGGAGAGGCTTAGGGGAGAGGGCGCTTGGGCAATATTCTGAGCCGGTAAAACCTGTGCTAATGCCGCCACCACCAGCATCAGCAAAATCGCTGCACCACCGTTATGTGCTACAGCCAGCGGCAGTGGTAAATCAAACCAAACATTGCTGATGCCCAGCGAGATTTGTAGCAGCAGCGCCGCAGCAATCAGCCCCGCCCAGCTTGGGCTGGCCTTACGCAGCTGCCAGATCAGCGCGCTGATGCAGATAAGCAGTAGTAAAGCACCCAGCCGGTGCAGCCAGTGAATGGCTGCTAAGTGATGAATCGTCAGCGACTCACCAGTGGCCGCCTGCCCCAGCTGGCGTATTGGCTGCATGGCTTCGCTTAAACCAGCAGGCGCGGCAAAGCTGCCTTGGCATGCAGGAAAACCATTGCAGGCTAGCGCCGCATAATTGGTCGATACCCAGCCACCTAGGACAATTTGCAGCACGATGGCGATTAGGCTGATGATTAAGATAGGACGCAGTTGGCTGGGGAGTTGCGACTTTAAAAGTGCTTGGGAGCTAAGCCAAGTTAGCAGTGCCAGCAGCGTCATTCCGCCTAGCAAATGCGCGGTGACCACGATGGGCATCAGCTTCATGGTGACGGTCCACATTCCTAGCAGGGCTTGGAAAACAATCACTGCTAGGGGCAGCAAAATACTGATACGGCTAAGGTTTGGGTATTTTTTCCAAAGCAAGCAGCACGCAGCTAAGACCAGCAGCCCCAGTCCGCCCGCAAAATAGCGGTGGATCATTTCTTTCCAGCCCTTGGCAGGCTCTATTTCGCCGCGCATATCTCTGCCAAAGTCTGCACTGGCTTGGGCAATTTCATGCGCTTCATCCGGTGCAACCAGCTGCCCGTAGCAACCTGGCCAATCCGGGCAACCTAAGCCCGCATCAGAAAGCCGCACATAAGCACCGAGCATCACCAGACAGAAAGTCCAGATTAAGGTAAGGCAGAGCAGTGGTTTCATTGAGAGCCTCCTGTGTAGGGCGGGTGAAACCCACCGTTTTCGTAATATTTATTGGCAAAGCACGGCGGGTTTGACCACATCCTTGTAAACCAAAATCAAAAAGACCTTTTTAGTGCCTTCGGCACAGTGTTTAGGTGCGGGTAGCCCCCGCAGGGGCCTTCCTTTCTTGCTTCGCCAAGAAACGAAGCCAAAGAAGGCGACCCCACGAAACACGAAATCCCCTCACTGCGGACAATCGAGTCGGCGGCTGCGGGACTCACTCGCTTCGCTCGCTCAAACATCCTCGCCGAAACCCCGCCCCGCTTGTTCCTCGATTCGGCGTGTTTCAAGGGGATTCTTGAGCCCCATGCCAAGAGAGTGGTCAATTACCTTTCTCGTTGCTTGCTAATGAATAATGGTCACCCTAGTGCCTTATTATTTTTCAAAACCTGCCCAATTTCTTTCAGTGCCTTGCGTCTGCCGTCGTCGTTAGAGAGTTGCTCCTTGGAGTAACGCAGTACGGCGTTGCCGTGGGGGTCGATCAGGTAGAGGCCGCTATCGGGGGCGTGGCTGGGTAGGTAGGCGATGTCGGCGTTATCAGAGGGGCAAAAGCTGGCGCGCACAATCCGCTGGCTGGCTTCGCCCTGGGCCAGCCGCAGTTGTCCGGCAGCAAAGAGCAGCTTGCTGTGCACCTCGCTGCACGCGGCATCGGCAGCGGCTAATCGCCATGGGCCAGGTGCTGCGATGGGGGTGGCGAGCAGCTCGCCAAAGCTATTGCCGCCAACGGGTCTCCACCACTGCCAAACGGCTTGTGCAGCTAATACAGGCAGCAGGGATAACATAAAGCAAGCGATGAGCACGGTGCGTCCTTTCATAGTTCTGTCTCCCTTTTAAAGCGTCTCCAAAGAAAAATGCCCGCTAAGCACATTCCCCACCATGTGGCGGTATAGGCAAGATGCCTTTCTGGTGGGATAGCGGGCTGGCTGTGTTGCACAATCAAACCCTTTTTACTTTCTTGCATCAGCGCATAGGCAACAGGCTGGGGCAGCTTGCTCCATGCTGCAAAGCGCTCCGGATTGATATTCTGAAAAATGTGATCTGCAGGCAGGGTTGGGGCCAGCTCGATATAACGCGGCCAAGGCTGAGCGCTGACGATGGTGTTATCGCTTGGCTTGGGCGGTTGGGTATCGGGCCACCAGCCACGGTTGACAAGCACAATGCTGTGATTACTCAGCTGAAAAGGGGTGATGACGTGATAGCCGATCTGCCCGGCTTCAATCCGGTGATCGAGCAGAATTTGGGCCTGTGGCAGCCATTGGCCGCTTAGTCTGAGCGGGCGAAATAAGGGGGGAGTGCCTCCGGCCCATGGCAGAGGGGGAAGTGCTTCTTGTTTTGCCTGTTGTTCAATTAACAATTGCTTATTATTTGCACGGCTGAGCTGCCACAGGCCCATGCAAAAAGTAATTAGGATGAGGGTTGCTAAACAGACGAGCGCATATCGGCGACGTTGCGCTAAGATGGGAGTAGACGGAGGATTTTCTATGAAGATTGTTGCCATCATCCTGCTCCTGGTTATCATCATCGCCCTCGGGCGGGCACTCTTGCAGCTGGTTCGCGGCGGGCGATCCACGCAGGTGGTGCGTGCTCTGACACTGAGGGTGGGCTTGTCGATTGCTTTATTTGTTTTGTTATTGATTGCTTATGGGATGGGGTGGATACATCCCAATGCATGAGTGTTTTTGTTTTTCTTTTGGACTGCTTTTGTAGGACGGGTTGTAACCCGCCGTTTTCTTTGCTAACTAAAATCAAACGGCTCTTTTTAGTGCCTTCGGCACGTTGATTTTGGAACGGTAGCCACCGTGGGGGCGTTCTTTTCTTGCGTCGCCAAGAAAAGAACCAAAAGAAGGCGACCCCGACGTCTGCGCCCCGCTTCGCGTGGTTCCCTCTCTGCGGACAATCGGCATGGCGTCAATTCAACTCGCTTCGCTCAAACACGAATTGCCGACTTCCCCATGCCGCTTGTTCCTCGCTCGGCTGGACTCAGGGGAGGGTAAAAGCCCCGTGCTATGAGCTGTGGTATGCGTTCAGATAGTTCAGGTTTGAAATGCCTAAGGGCTATATAAAACTTAACTCAAATCCTGCTGTCCTCCGTGAAACTCCGTGTCCTCCGTGAAACTCCGTGTCCTCCGTGGTTCAAGATCTGGGTTTTCTTATAGCCAATACACAAACACAAATAAGATCAGCCACACCACATCCACAAAGTGCCAGTACCATGCGGCGGCTTCGAAGCCGAAGTGGTGTTCGGGGCTGAAGTGGCCTTTTGTGGAGCGCACCAGCATGGTGGCCAGCATGATGGTGCCAACCAGTACGTGCATGCCGTGAAAGCCGGTGAGCATGTAAAAGGTAGCGCCGTAAGCGCCGGAGCTCATTTTTAGACCCAGCTCGGTCCAGCCATGGTGATATTCGATGGCTTGCAGTGTTAAAAACAAACTGCCGAGGATCACGGTAAGCAGCAGGCCAAGTTTAAGCTGGCTACGCTTGTTTTCCATTAAGCCCCAATGCGCCCAAGTGAGCGTTGCGCCGGAAGTGAGCAGTAGGGCGGTATTGATGGCGGGCAGGCCAATGGCGGCCATGGGGGTGTAAGGTGCGGCTTTAGGGCCGGTTGCGGCGGGCCAGCTTTCGTGAAATCCTGACCAAAGCAGGGTGTTGGTATCCGAAAAAAAGCCCAGCTCGGGAACAGAAATGGTCCGAGTGTAAAAGAGTGCGCCAAAAAAGGCGGCGAAGAACATGACTTCAGAGAAAATAAACCAGCTCATTCCCCAGCGAAACGAGTAGTCAACCTGCTGGCCATAGCTGCCACTTTGCGATTCTTTCACCACATCACCAAACCAGCCAAAGATCATCCAGATGAGGATGGCAAAACCTAGCAGCAAAATCCAGCTGCCAGCGGCAACGCTATTCATGGCAAAGGCAGCGCCCAGCCCCATGCAGAATAAGGCGACAGAGCCAACGATGGGCCAGCGCGACGGGGCTGGCACATAGTAGTGTGCGTCGTGAATTCCGTTTTCTACATTCATTTTCAGCTCCATCAATTGTAGGGTGGATAGGTTTTTCTACCCACCTTAGGAATTGGCAATTAACACCCTTACCAGCAGAAATACGCCAAGTGCCAGGCACAGTGCCAAGAACAGCCCTGCTGCAATGATCTGCTGTGGCTTTAGCTTTGCGCTCTCGGCATTTTTGCGGCTGCGTACGCCAAAAAAGGCGGCCAGTACCGTTTTAAGTGCTGCAATCATGATTTCAATTCCGGGTGCAGCGTGTAAGAGAGCGTGGCTGCACCCAGCTCTGCGGGCAATTCATTGGCGACTAATAACACCACGGTGACATCTCGTTGTTCATTGGGTGCTAAAGTCAGGGCATCAAAGCAAAAGCATTCCAGTTTTTGCAGCAAACCCGCTGCTCTGGCAGGGGCAAAGCTGGGAATGGCACGCACTTTAAGTGGCTGATCAGAAAGATTGCTTAAACGAAACCTAGCTTTGATTAAGCCACCGGGCTTGGCGGCCATCACCGGGTCAAGCGCCATCAGCGTAGCAGGCAGCTTATCTGCCACATTGGTATCAAACTCCACCCGAATTACTGCGGCATTCACATTGGCAAAATCGCTGTTAGCCCGGTCTATCCCCATTGCCTTACAAAGCGCGCCATAAAACGGCACCATGGCATAGCCAAAGCCAAACATCAGGCAGGCAATGACCAGCATCCGTATAGCGAGTTTGCGATTGGCTTGCTGGAGAGTGCTTTGCATTGCCACCTTTTTATACTCAGGTAATTATTTCAAAACCCAAATCTTGAAGCACAGAGAGCACAGTGTTACCCAGAGAAAACCAAGGCGTTTCCTTAGGCAGTACAACGACGTAGTCCTTGCTCGCCATACAGAAACTCTGGGCCCACAGATTTTAGATTTGGCTCTACACGTCCATTAGCCAGCGCCGGATAATTATTCCCACAAAAAAGGCCGCGGCGATGCTGGCTGTGATCAGGGCGGTGCGCAGGTTTTTACTCATGATGATGCTCCAGCAGGCCTTGGGCTTTCAGGCCTTTTTCGACCATTTCTAAAGAAGGCGGGGTTTCCCATGTGTGGTGTGGTGCTGGGGAAGCCACTTCCCATTCCAGAGTGTTTGCGCCTTCCCATGGCTTAGCAGGGGCTTTGCCCACGCCGCCGCGAATGGTGTGTATCACATTAAATAAGAAGAAGATCTGCCCCAGCCCAAAGCAGAATGCGCCTACCGTAGCCATGGCATTAAAGTCGGTAAATTGCAGTGCGTAATCCGGAATGCGGCGCGGCATACCGGCAAGGCCCAAAAAGTGCATGGGGAAAAAGGTCACATTGAACCAGATCATCGACCACCAGAAATGAAACTGGCCCCGGCCCTCGTGATACATATTGCCGGTCCATTTAGGCAGCCAGTAATAGGTGGCGGCAAACAGGGTAAATAAGGCACCCGCTACCAGCACATAGTGGAAATGGGCGACCACATAATAGGTGTCTTGCATCTGGGTATCGACCGGAGCAATCGCCAGAATCAAGCCCGAAAAGCCCCCAATCGTAAACAGGCAAACAAAACCGATTGAAAACAACATCGGCGTTTCAAAAGTCATACTGCCCTGCCACATGGTGGCGATCCAGTTAAACACTTTTACCCCAGTTGGCACGGCAATCAGCATGGTCAGGAACATAAAAAACAGCTGGGTGCTGGCGGGCATACCCACGGCAAACATATGGTGGCCCCATACCATAAACGACAAAATGGCGATCGAGCAGGTGGCGTAAACCATGGATACATAGCCAAACAAGGGTTTGCGGGCAAAGGTGGGAATAATCTGGCTGACAATGCCAAAAGCAGGCAGCGCCATGATGTAAACCTCGGGGTGGCCAAAGAACCAGAAAATATGCTGGAACAATACCGGGTCGCCCCCGCCAATCGCCTTGAAAAAGTGCGTATCAAAGTGGCGGTCAGTGAGCAGCATGGTGACTGCACCCGCCAGCACCGGCGCCACGGCAATCAATAGATAAGCCGTAATCAGCATGGTCCAGCCAAACAACGGCATTTTCAGCATCGTCATTCCCGGTGCCCGCATATTCAGCACGGTGGTGACGATGTTAATTGAACCCATAATCGAAGACAGTCCTAAGAGGTGGATGGCAAAAATCGCCAGATCCATGCCCATGCCAGCCTGAATCGACAGCGGCGGATAAAGCGTCCAGCCCCCAGCAGCCGCACCGCCCGGTACAAAGAAAGAGATCAAAAGCAGGGCTGCTGCAGGTGGCAATAGCCAGAAACTCCAGTTATTCATTCGGGCAAATGCCATATCCGGCGCACCGATCATCAGCGGCAGCATCCAGTTAGCAAGGCCGGTAAAGGCCGGCATAATCGCGCCGAACACCATAATCACGCCGTGCAGGGTGGTCAGCTGATTAAAGAATTCCGGTTGCCAGAATTGCAGGCCAGGCTGGAATAGCTCGGCACGGATACACAGCGCCATAATGCCGCCGGTAATAAACATGCTGAAGGCAAACCACAGATAAAGCGTGCCGATATCTTTGTGATTGGTGGCATAAAACCAGCGTTGTACAAAGGAGGGGTGGTGCTCCTCGTGGGCATGGTCGTGAGCTGGGGTATGGAGCGCGTCGTGTGCAGTAGTCATGGTTTTATCCTCACTTTCTGGCGGCTTTAACGTCGGCGGGGAAAAGGGCATCGCCAGTGGTATTGCCAAAACTATTGCGCTCGTAAGTGATGACTGCCGCAATTTCTGTGTTTGAAAGCGCATTCCAGGCAGGCATAGCGTTTTTGCCAGCTAATACAATAGCCAAGTGGCCTGCAATCGGGCCGGTGGCGATTTTGGACCCGGCCAGCGATGGGTAAGGGCCTGCACCTTTACCATCTGCTTTATGACAGGCCACGCAATTGCCTTCATAAACCGATCTGCCACGGGCGATCAGCTCGTCTTTGGTCCATTTTTTATTAGGATCGTCAGCAGCTGCTTTGGCTTCGGCTTGTTTCTTGCCTACCCAATCCTGAAACTCTTTATCGGTCACTACTTTAACCACCACGGGCATAAAGCCGTGGTCCTTGCCACACAGCTCGGAGCACTGGCCACGAAAGGTGCCGGTGTTTTCGGCCTTAAACCAAGTGTCGCGAATAAAGCCGGGAATAGCATCTTGTTTCACGCCAAATGCTGGCATCGCCCAGGAGTGAATCACATCATTACTGGTAGTCAGAATGCGGATTTTTTTACCCACCGGTACCACCAAAGGCTCATCCACTTCTAGTAAGTAATGCTCGCCCTTTGGGTTGCCCTTTCCTTGGTATTCATCAATTTGCTTACGGTCTGTGGTAAGACGGCTTTTAAAATCCACGCCATGATCCAGGTATTTGTAACCCCAGAACCATTGATAGCCGGTGGCTTTAATGGTGATTTCTGAATCCCGTGTGTCTTTTTGCGCAATGACTACCCGGGCGGCTGGCCAAGCCATCGCAACCAGAATAAGTGCCGGAATAATGGTCCAGAGGATCTCAACCGTGGTGTTTTCATGGAAGGGTTTGGCTGCGTGGCCCAGAGATTTGCGGTGTTTTAATATTGAGTAAAACATCACTCCAAACACCAGCACAAAAATCACCAGAATGACCCACATAAGCAAGGTATGCAGATTTGTGATGTCGTGGGCGATTGCAGATTGAGCCGGCTGGAAGTTCATGCTTCCTGCTTGTGCGGCAGCAGGCAGCATTAAAGCCAATGCAAGTATTCGCATTACTCACCTCCCGGGGTGTAGCGCCTTCCTCTTGACTGACAGGGATGGTCGCAAATTTAATCTTTATCAATACAAGCTAGCAGGAGTTTCGATATATGCAAGTCAGCTTCGACATTTAAATTCTTACATCATTCTTATTTTTTGCCGTCTGTCTGGACGTTGCTGTGTCTTTTGGTATGTGTACTAAAAATCACATTGATCACAGGTTTTTGTGATCAGCGGCTTTTAGCCACCATAGGGACGGAGCAAAGTTCGAAAATACGAACCTCCTCCTGACAATAGATTTGTACCAACCCAGGAGGAAGACCATGAGTATTCATATGGACGTGCTGGATCAGCATTTCACGCTCCCTAAAACCCGCGAAGTTGCGGCAAACAGCCCGGTAGTCTGGCTGCAAAAAGGCTGGCAGGATTTATGGGCCCATCCTGGGCCAAGCTTGATGTACGGCGTGCTTGTTACTCTCATTGGCGCTTTGGTTCTCTCTCTTGCTGTAAACCATCCCTATTTGTTCACTACCTCGATTACGGGCTTTTTATTGCTGGCCCCATTAGGTGCGGCGGGTATTTACGAGCTTACCTCTGAGCGTGAGGAGGGCAGGCCAACTTCTTTTGTGCAGTCAATTCGTGATTTGTTGGCCAATCTGGGGCAGCTTGGTTTTCTTGGCCTTGCTCTGGCCATGGTGGCTATTGCGTGGGAGCGCTTCTCGGCCATTTTATTTGCCGTGTTTTACGGCGGGCAGGATGTGAGCTTGGTGAGCTACATCAGCTCTTTAACGGGTGAGTTTTTACCGTTCACGTTGGCTTGGACGCTGGCTGGTTTTCTGCTGGCTTTTTTGGTATTTGGTCTCACCGCTGTTTCTATACCCATGCTGGCAGACAGAGAAGTCGACAGCATTACTGCAATGATGACCAGCTTGCGGGTCACATCAGAAAACCGGCTTGTGATGATTCAGTGGGCTGCTTTGATTGTTTTGCTGACGGCAGTCGGCTTTATCACGGTAGTGGGGCTGGTGGTGATTTTCCCTCTGCTTGGACATGCTACTTGGTACGCCTATAAGGATTTGGTTGAGTAAGTTATTGATTAACAGGGCCCTGTGATTTGTCTGTAACAGGGCTCAATAGATTTTATTTATGAGTTTTTAGTTTTTAGTATTCCTTATGTATTGACACGACTGACAAGCTCTTGTATAGTTCGCCCCTCTGTCGCGGGGTGGAGCAGTTGGCAGCTCGTCGGGCTCATAACCCGAAGGTCACAGGTTCGAGTCCTGTCCCCGCAACCAGAAATGCATTGTCAGAGTTACTGTTAAGTAACGCACCCGTCGCGGGGTGGAGCAGTTGGCAGCTCGTCGGGCTCATAACCCGAAGGTCACAGGTTCGAGTCCTGTCCCCGCAACCAGTAGAAATCTGACAAATACCCGTCGCGGGGTGGAGCAGTTGGCAGCTCGTCGGGCTCATAACCCGAAGGTCATAGGTTCGAGTCCTATCCCCGCAACCAGTTATGCATTTGCAGCAAATACCCGTCGCGGGGTGGAGCAGTTGGCAGCTCGTCGGGCTCATAACCCGAAGGTCACAGGTTCGAGTCCTGTCCCCGCAACCAAAATTTTGAAAAAGCCGCTATTCAATCGAATAGCGGCTTTTTTGTATGTGGTTTCGATTTAAGATTTTCTTCGTTTGTGTCGCTTATCTATTGAGTGCTGACTAGGGTCTGTTGACGTTTCATTCACAATTGCGCTGAGCCGGGAAACGGCCAAGCACAAGGCATGCGACGAAGGCAATAACTGGTTATTGTCGAGGAGCATAACGCAGTGAATGGCCGTTTTCCGGCTCAGCCCTTCGGGTTGACTGCATTTTTGGGGCTGCACATCGTTAAAAATCGCTAATGGTACTCGTGCCATGTCGCAATTTTTGCCTTGTTCAGCCCCAAAACTGCAGCCAACGCAGCCGTGAATGAAACGTCAACAGACCCTGGGTATTAAAATAACTATGCGTATTAACTCTAAGCTAAGCGAAGCTATTCTCACTTCCACCCCTGCAAGCCCAGTGGCTAAGCCATCTGCAGCTAAAGCAGCAGATGCAACTTCTGCTCTTGGTGCCGCTAAACAAGCACTGCAAGCCGGGCCGGAGATTGATATGGCCAAGGTGCAGGAAATTCGTAATGCCTTACTGCGTGGCGAGATTCAGTTTGATGCGGATAAAGTGGCAGGGCTGATGCAAAAATATCATGGCGGCGGGCTTGCTTGAATATCCTGATCCGGCAATTTGCCACTGATTTACAAAGCGATGTAAAAGCTTATCAGGATTTAATTGTTCTGCTTGATGAACAGTTTTCTACCTCCGTGCAGCAGCAGACAGCACAATTAAGCCGCGTATTAGAGCAAATAAACGAGCAGCTTGCTGCTATCGAAGTGCGCCGCGCGCGCCGCAGTCAAATGATTCAAACCAGCAAAGCCGCTGATTGTGAAGCCTTGATGGCTTTATTTCCTGTCGCTTTGCAACAAGCCTGCTTATCCAAATGGCAGCAATTAGGCACTTTATTACGCCAAGCCAAGCAATTAAATCAGCGCAACGGCGAATTTATATTATCCCAACAAGAAATCATGCAAAGAGTCTTGTTTGGAGAGCAGGATATTTATGATCCAGTTTGATCAAATTGGCTATTTACCTTCTCCACGCCCAGATTCTCCTCGTCCTCAGGGAGATGGATCTGCATTTTCGTCGCTCTTTACACAGACCCGTTCTGAAGTGAATCGCTTTATTGAGGAAGGCAGTAGCCTGACTATGCCACTCAGTCCGGAAGGCTTTGTACTTAGAAATGCCACCATCAATTCGCTGCCTTCCGGGGCAATGGATACAGACAAACACGCTTTTATTGAGCAAATGCAGCCCTACGCCCAGGAAGCGTCTGCTAAGTTGGGCGTGGCTAGTGATATTTTGCTGGCTCATGCGGCTTTGGAGTCGGGTTGGGGTAAAGCGCCGATTACAAAAGCCAATGGGCAGAGCACATTCAATTTATTTGGAATCAAAGCGGCAGCGGGCTGGCGTGGTGAGCATGCCACGGTGCTGACTACTGAATTTGAAAATGGTGCGTCGATTAAAAAGATGGATCATTTTCGCGCTTATGCCGATTACCGCAGTGCATTTCAGGATTACACCGCATTTTTTAGCGAGAGTAAGCGCTTTCGCCCGGCGCTGGGCACTGGCAATAGTGCCGAAGCTTTTGCCAGCGCTTTGGTCAAAGGTGGCTATGCCACTGATCCCGCTTATGCGGAGAAGCTGCTCAAAGTGGTAGATACCGTTAGATCTGCTAGGCTCTAGTTCAGAGCGGTGATACTTCTTGCCCAGAGTTCACTACCGCACGCAATTGTTTGCCACTGCGTTTGTTTTTCACCCAAATCACATCTCCTGATCTGCCATTTTCCTCGGCGATTACACTGCTGCGAATCTCTATTTGCTCTGCCCGTGCAATTAACTCCAATACATCCCCTTTTTTGACGAGATACCCAGCTGCATGGGGTTGGCTTGCAATTTGTTTTGCCGTCTTGCTGCTAAAAGCACGTAAAGGTGCTGAGGGTTCAGGGCGGTACATGGCTCTTGCCAGATAGAGCACATTCCACTTATTACCTGTTTTGCAGCTTACGTCTATTTTTAATAATGCAGAATCTTCACCCTGAAAGGCTTTAATATTTGGAGCAGATGCACAAGGGGGGATTAAGCTGATATCCCTTGGGGGGATAATAGAAACTGTCAGAAAAATCTCACGGTTAAACTGTTTTCTGGCTGAAATTTCAAAGTAATTTTGTGCGAAATTTTTTACATTTTCTTCTAATGGAATAGTTTTTACTTCAGATGAATATGCCGAAGTAATTGAAAACATTAGATAAAATATGACGGTCGGGAATCTTGCCCGTATTTTTTTCACTTAAATATCAGCATAGTAGAATATTAGCGGGTAATTATACCGTATACGGTTGCCAAGGGAATATTTACCATCCGCGCTCACCTTTTACATGTTTGAAAGGTGGATCTGTATTTTGGGCAAGAAAATGGTGAAGGGAATAGGAAATGGGTGTTCATTTCGACAAAGCTTTGAATATGCATCCCGAAGCCTTACGGCTGCGTGCAGAGCGTACGCAAGTATTGGCTGCAAATATTGCAAATGAAAACACGCCTGGCTTTCAGGCTCGTGATTTCAGTTTTCGTGAGCGTTTAGACAGCGCCTTGGCTACAGAGGCAGGGGATCTGGGCGGCTTGGGGGAGGGGGATGAGCTGCTGTATCGCGCACCAAATCATCCTAGCCGTGATGGAAACACTGTTGAGCTGGGTGTTGAGCAGGCTGAGTTTTCGCAAAACGTATCAGATTTTCAAATCAGCCTTACCTTCGTCAATATGAAGATAAAAGGGCTGGCTAAGGCGATATCGGGATAAACCATGTCTTTTAGAAATATTGCGCAAATTGCCGGATCGGCAATGACGGCACAAACCACACGCCTGAATACCATTGCCAGTAATCTGGCCAATGCGGAATCGGCCTCGGGCAATGAAGCCACCACTTATCACGCCAGAAAGCCGGTTTTTTCTGCGCTGAGCGGCGGCAAAGTACAGGTCTTGGATGTGATCGAAAGCACCGAGCCACTGCGTAAAGCGCATGAGCCCAGCCATCCTTTGGCAGATGCGGACGGCAATGTTTTTTACCCCAATGTGAGCCCCGTAGCAGAAATGACCGACATGATGTCGGCTTCGCGCGCCTTTCAAACCAATGTGGAGGTCTTATCGCGGGTAAAGGCCATGCAGCAGGATTTATTAAAAATGGGCGAGGCATAATTCCCCGCGTTTTTCCGCTTTTAAATTGCTACTTTGATTCGATCTAAGGCCAAAGCGGCCATACAAATATAAGTTACAAGCCATGTCCATTGCCTTTTCACCCGCTCAGCAAAATGCCAGCGCGCAGCAGCAAATTAATCCGCTAGACCCGATTGCCGGCCAAAGTGACGGCAATTTCTTTATGACTTTGCTGGTTGCGCAAATCAAAAACCAAAACCCGCTTGAGCCATCCGACCCTAGCCAGTTTGTGAATCAATTAGTTCAGCTTAATCAAATGGATAACTCCAAAAAGATGTTGGGCGAATTAAAAGCGAATTCACAAATGATGCACGATTTGCAAGTACTGACTTTGGGCAACCATGTTGGCTCTACCGTGGCGGTGAATGGTGGTGCAATTACTTTGGATAAAGACGCGATAGCAGGGCAGTTTTCTTTAGGCAGCCCCGCTAAAAAAGTGTCTTTAGTGATTACTGGGGCAGATCAGCAGCGCACCGTGGTCGATTTAGGCAGCAAGCCAGTAGGGGATGTGGCGTTTAATTTTGATCCTAAAAAACTAGGGTTACAGCCAGGCAGCTATTCACTTTCGGTAGAAACAGATAGTAAAGAAAAAGCAGCGGTAGAAGTCTTTGGTGTGATTAAGAGCGTTAATTTAAGTAATGGTTTGCCCATGGTGACTATTGCAGGTTTGGGTGATTTTCCAGTGGCGGCGATTTCAAAGCTAAAAGGCCATTCTGCGTAAAAAGGATTGAATTATGAGTTTTGAAATTGCGCTGTCAGGCATTAATGCCGTTAATAATCAATTAGGTAGCATCAGTAATAATATTGCGAATTCCAGTACCTACGGTTTTAAATCAGGTCGGGCGAATTTCTCTTCGGCCTATGCAGGCTCGCAGGCGATTGGGGTAGAAACCTCATCTCACACGCAAAATATCGCCAAAGGTGGTGGTTTACTGACTACGGGACGGGCGCTGGATGCCGCTATTCAGGGTAGTGGGTTTTTTGTGGCTAAAGATCCGAGTGGTGGCATGGCCTATACCCGTGTAGGGATTTTTGATAAAGACAAAGACGGCTATATGGTCGATAGCTTTGGCCGCCGTGCGCAGGGCTACGCCCCTGTAGGTGATGGTGGCGGCACAGCGATGGGCGCGATTGGCGATATCAAAGTGCCAGTAGGGCAAGTGCCAGCAAAAGCCACCGATAAGCTGCAATTTACCGGCAATTTATCTGCAGATTGGCCTGTGCCTACTACGGCTGCGTTTAGTAAAGACGATGCTAGCTCGTTTAATGCTTCTATGGTTTCGACGGTTTATGATTCTGTGGGCGGAAAGCATAATTTGACCCAGTATTTTGTAAAAGGCGCGGCGGGCGTCACAGCACATTACTCTTTTGATGGTGCAACCATTGCCGCCACCAATACCCTTAGCTTTGATGCCAACGGTAAATTAAGCAGCCCAACCGCACCTGTCACTCTAGCCTTGGGTACTCCTGCTAATGCCGCGCCGCTATCAATTAATCTGGATTACGCAGGTACATCGCGCTTTGCGGGCGAAGTAACTAACACCGTAAACAGCGCCAATGGCTATGCGTCCGGCACGCTCACCGGTGTGGTCATCGAAGAAAATGGCGAAGTGATGGCTAAATATAGCAATGGCCAAAAGCAAAGTGCCGGAACGCTGGTGTTGGCTACCTTCCCTAATGAAAGTGCATTACAGCAAATTTCTAATACCAGCTGGGCAGAAACGGCCGCTACAGGTACGGCGCTGTATTCAGCGCCTGGCAGCGGTATGACCGGCAAGCTGACCGCGGGCGCGCTTGAGCAATCCAATGTGGATATGACGGGCGAGCTGGTTAGCCTGATGACGGCTCAGCGTAATTACCAGGCTAATACCAAGGTGATCTCTACCGAGAATCAAGTGATCCAAGCCCTGATGCAGGCGCTGTAATGGATGCCTTGATTTACACGGTGATGAGCGGCGCAGATCGCACTCTGCGCGCGCAGCAAATTCACGCTAATAATTTGGCCAATGCTGAAACCACTGGTTTTAGGGCCGATATCGAGCTGGCCAGCGCACAAGCCGTGCCGGGCTACGGTTATGAAGCTCGCCATATGGCGCAGCTGCAAGCCAGCGCGGTGGATAATCGCGCCGGAACCGTCACGCCGACAGGCCGCTCCTTAGATGTAGCGCTAAAAGGTGAAGGTTATCTGGCTGTGGAATACGCAGGCGGTGAGGCCTATACCCGCAGCGGCAATTTAAATGTGGATAGCCAAGGCGCACTCACTCTCAATGGGCGTGCCGTTTTGGGCGATGGGGGGGCTATTACCTTGCCTGCTTTTGCTCAGGTTTCGATCAGCGATGACGGCACGATTTCTGTGCTGCCTCAGGGTGAGACAGGCGCTTTGCAAGAAGCAGGCAAGCTTAAATTGGTTCGTCCCAATGCCAGCGAGCTGACTAAAAATGAGGCAGGTCTAGTGGTCAGCCGCTCTGGCCAGCCCCTGCCGGTGGACGACACCGTGCAAGTTTTGGGTGGCCATTTAGAGCGCAGTAATGTATCAGCAGTCGAAGAAATGATCGCCACCATGACGCTGACGCGCAGCTTTGAAGTGCAAATGAAAATGTTTAAATCAGCTGATGATATGGCTGATGCAGGGAATCGTTTGATTCGTGGGTAGGGAATGGTTGGTTGCAGGGCGGGTGAAACTCTATACGCGTTGAGCAAGTTTGTTTATTAGCAAACAGCAAAAAAACGTAGTAACCGCGCACTCTGCTCGGAGCTTTAGAGCCCCCTTGAAACACGCCGAAGCGAGGAACAAGCGGGCGGGGTTTCGGCGAGGACTGTTTGAGCGAGCTTGCGAGCGAGTTCCGCAGCCGCCGCTCGATTGTCCGCAGATGAGGGGCTTTCGTGTTTCGTGGGGTCGCCTTCTTTGGCTTCGTTTCTTGGCGAAGCAAGAAAGGAAGGCCCCGCGGTGGCTACCGCTCCTAAATCAACGTGCCGCAGGCACTAAAAAGATCTGTTTGGTATTAGCTAGCACATATGTGGGGTCCCTTCCATGCAGTGCCAATTGAATGAACAAAACACCCGGATAAGGACTATTTTATGAATCCAGCAATGTGGATCAGCAAGACCGGTATTCAGGCGCAAGACGCTAAGTTGAATGCGATCGCCAATAATCTGGCCAACGTGAACACCGTTGGTTTTAAACGCGATCGTATGGTGTTTGAAGATCTGTTTTATCAGGTAGAGCGCCAGCCCGGCGCTAAAGTGGATCAGAACAACGCCGCGCCATCGGGTGTGCAGCTGGGTAACGGTACGCGCCTTGCGGGTACCCAAAAAGTATTTACCACCGGCTCGGTAATGACCTCCAGCCAGCCGCTGGATGTGGCGATTATGGGCAGCGGCTTTTTGCAGGTGGAAATGGCCAATGGTGAAACGGGCTATACCCGCGCTGGCCAGTTACAGCTTAATTCTGAAGGCCGGATTGTGAACGCGCAGGGCGTGCCACTCTCACCGGAAATCACCATTCCTAAAGACGCTAGTTCGGTGACGATTGCTGAAAATGGTTTGGTTTCTATCACTCTGGCAGGCAGTGCCGCTCCACAAGAAGTCGGCCAGATTACCTTGGCAAACTTTGTTAACCCGACAGGCTTACTGGCCTTGGGTAGCAATTTATTTCAGGAAACCGCTGCTAGCGGCGCACCCACTTTAGGCAATCCGGGTGAAAGCTCGCTGGGCAAGCTCAAGCAAGGCTCCTTGGAAGGCTCCAATGTGCAAGTGGTGGAAGAAATGGTCGATATGATTTCGGCGCAGCGCACTTACGAGATGAATACCAAAGTGCTTTCTGCTGCCGACAATATGATGCAATACCTTGCGCAGTCGGTAAGATGAAGTCTGTCTTTTTGATGTTGCTGCTCTGTCTGTTGAGCGCATGCGTAAGCAATCCCATGGTCGAAGCGCCAGAGCAGGATCCGCCTGTGCCGGTGATTATTCCACCGGCAGCCAAGGCTAAATCGGGCGGTGTGTTTACTGCGGATACGGCTAACTCATGGCTGGCCGATAGCCGCGCGTTTCGGGCGGGGGATGTGCTGACTGTGGTATTGCAGGAAACCACACAGGCCAGTAAAAAAGCCGGCACCAATTTTGATAAAAGCAGTGGCGTCGATATCAAGCCGACCATCTTGGGCACATCTAGCTATGCCACCAATGTGGGCGTGCAAGCCAAGCGTGATTTTGCTGGTTCGTCCTCCAGTACTCAGCAAAATATGCTCAGCGGTGCCATTACCGTGGTGGTAGAAAAAGTGCTGCCTAATGGCCTGCTGCTGATCCGGGGTGAAAAACAGCTCTCCTTAAATCAAGGCGAGGAATCGATTCGTTTGGTGGGTTATGTGCGTAGCGACGATATCGACAGCGATAACCGCGTGATGTCACCGCGTGTTGCCAATGCCAGAATCAGCTATTCAGGCAAGGGCGCGCTAAATGATGTGAATACAGCGGGTTGGCTGACTCGGTTATTTAACAGCCCGTGGATGCCGTTTTGATTTTGTAGGGTGTTATGTAAGAAAACCCAAGTATTGAAACACTTCGGCCCCAAAGAACACGGAGTTTCACGGGGAAAAATAGAGGGTAAGAGTTGTTTTAATAGGCTTTAAGTATTTTCGAATTCAGAAATATGGATTTTTATCGCAACTCGTGGCACTGGGCTTGAATCCCCCCTTGAAGCACGCCGAAGCGAGGAACAAGCGGGGCGGGGTTTCGGCGAGGATGTTTGAGCGAGCGTAGCGAGTGAGTCCCGCAGCCGCCGACTCGATTGTCCGCAGTGAGGGGTTTCGTGCTTCGTGGGGTCGCCTTCTTTGCCTACTTTCTTGGCGAAGCAAGAAAGTAGGGCCCCAGCGGTGGCTACCGCTCCTAAATCAACGTGCCGAAGGCACTAAAAATTTCTTTGTATTTGCTTAGCGCATATGGGCTTGCTCCCGCCCTATCGGGCTGCATATCGTTGTTTTGAAGTGGAATCTATGAAGTTTAAATATCTGTTTTGGCTCTGCCTGCTGCTGCAAACGGCCAGTGCTCAGGAATTGCGTACCTTGGTGAATGTGGAAGGGATTCGTGAGAATCAGCTGATGGGGTACGGCGTGGTCGTGGGTTTGAATGGCACGGGGGATAACTCGCAGGTGAAGTTTGCCGGGCAATCCGTAGCCAATTTGCTGCGCCAGTTTGGGGTGAAGCAGACGGGTGAAACCAAGGTTAAGAATGTGGCAGGGGTGGTGGTGAATGCGGTTTTGCCCTCGGGTTATCGTAAGGGGCAAACGGTTGATATCACCGTTTCATCACTGGGGGATGCCAAAAGCTTGCGCGGTGGTGTATTGCTACTTACGCCGCTAAAAGCTGCCGATGGCGAGGTCTATGCGCTGGCACAGGGCAATGTGGTGATTACCGGCTTGTCGGCGCAGGGTAGCAGTGGTTCTAGCGTCACGGTGAACACACCCACTTCGGGGCGGATTCCTAACGGGGCGAGTGTAGAGCGCGAGATCGAAAGCGATTTTGATACGCGGCCAACGGTAACGCTGAGCTTAAAGCGGCCTAGCTTTCAAAACGCCACGCAAATTGTCGGCGTGGTCAATCGCCATTTTGGCAAAATCGCCAGCACCAAGAATGCCACCAATATCGAGATTGTTGCGCCTGTTGACCCAAGCGAGCGGGTGGCTTTTGTGGCCAAGCTGGAGGCTTTAAATATCACCGCCGCTACCGAAGTGCCACGCGTAGTGTTTAATTCCCGTACCGGCACGGTGGTGATCAGCCAGGGCGTGACGGTCAGAGCCGCCGCAGTTTCGCATGGCTCATTAAGAATTGTGATTTCTGAAGCACCCGCAGTCAGCCAGCCGGGTGCGTTTAGTAACGGCACGACCGCCACCGTGCCTCGGTCTAAAGTCGATGTGCGCGAAGGCTCGGGCCAGATGTTCCGCTGGCCGCCGGGCGCAAGCTTAAAAACAATTATCGATACGATAAACAGCACCGGCGCATCGCCGGACGACATTATGGCGATCTTGCAGGCGCTCGATCAGGCGGGGGCTCTGGATGGCGAGCTGGTGGTGATTTGATGAATCCTATTTCTTCTTCGTCTTTGCAAATTGAAGCAACAGACTCGCCGCCTATCGCTGAGAACAAGGCCTATCGTAAAAAAGCAGAAACGGCTGCGGTGCAGTTCGAGAGCTTTTTTATCCAGGATATGCTCAAGCAAATGCGTAAAGCCACACGTGAAATCAGCAGTGAAGACAGTATTTTTAAAAATACCATCAATAGCGATATGCTGGATTTTGCCGATCAGGCCGTGGCTGCAGAGCTGGCCAAACAAAGGGTGTTTGGCGTGGCCAATGCCATTATGGCGCAGCTGCTGCCGGAAAAATGATGTGGCTTGGTCTAGAGCGGGGCTTAAGCCGGCATAGACTGCAAATATGTAAATATTCTGCTTAATAAAACTGCCAATCGTGTCGCCTTACAACAGAGTGGCTCTGCTATTAGCAGGCTGCTCAACCTTCCTTTATCCCTAAATAAAGCCCCCCGATGCGCATGATGCAAAATGCGCTGGCCGGAGCGCTGGCTGCACAAGCCGCGCTGAATGCCGCCAGCCAAAATATTTCTAATGTAATGACTCCCGGCTATTCGCGTCAGGGCGTGGTTTTATCCGCCATCGCCCCATCGGTGGGCGATCCGCACAGCGCCGGTTCTGGCGTGGATATTCAATCCATTCGCCGCTTCAACGATCAGTATCGCAGCCTGCAAATGTGGCAGGCATCGGCCAATATGGGCGAAAGCGCTGCCAAGCAGGGTTATTTAACTCAGCTGGAGCAGGTGATGAGCGCGTCGGGCAGCAGCATTAGTGGCGGCCTGGATAAATTTTATGCCGCTTTGGGCGCGGCCAGTGTAGAGCCCAGCTCGCTGGCGCTGCGCCAAGGTGTGATTACTGAAGCGGGTGCTATGGCGCAGCGTTTTAATAATCTGAACCGCGTATTAAGCGCCCAGCATGCCTCGATTAATGAGCAGCGCACTGCCTTGGTCACGCAGGTGAATTCCTTGGGCGGATCGATTGCCCGCCTGAATAAAGAAATTGTCGCGGCCACCGCCACAGGCGTGAACCCGTCGGGCTTATTGGACGAGCGTGATCGCAAAATTGATCAGCTTAGCGGCTTGGTTGATGTGCGCGTGGTGAATCAAAACGACGGTGCGATTTCGGTTACCTTGCGTGCGGGCCAGCCCTTGGTGGTTGGCGATAGCTCTTCGGTGATGAGCACAGAAACGCAGCTAGATGGCAGCCAGCTGATTAAATTGTCTTTTGCTCAAGAAAAATTCACCCTGAACGGCGGCAGTATTGGTAGCCAGTTAGGCGGCTTAAATGAATACGAGAAAAATAGCTTAAAGCCGATGGAAGACGCCATACGTACTTTGGCGGGCGAAGTGGCCGGACGAATTAACGGCCAGCATGCTGCCGGTTTTGATTTAACAGGCCAACCGGGCAAGGCACTGTTTGTGTTTGACGCGCAAAACCCGGAAGCCATGCTCAAACTTCGCCCCGGCATTGTGGCGGAAGATTTAGCTTTTGCCAGTGACGCCAGCAAGCCCGGTGGTAGCGGTAATTTGCAAAAATTGATTGATATTCAAAGCCAGGCGCTCACGGTGCTAGGCCTTGGCTCCGTCACGCTGAGCGACGCCTATGCTCAGCTTTTAGGGCGCTTGGCTTCTGAAAGCCAGCAAAATCAATCCTCACTCGCAACCGGCAAAGTAGTGCGCAGTCAGTCCGAGCAGGATTGGAAAAGCACCAGCGGGGTAAACCGCGATGAAGAAGCGATGAATATCATCGAGTACCAGAAAATGTATCAGGCCAATATGAAGGTGATTGCGATTGCTAATCAGCTGTTCGACAGCACCCTGGCCGCTTTTGGCTAAGCCATATAGCAATGGCTTGTGGGTAAAATCCGAACCTTGAACCACAGAGAACAGAGTTACACAGAAATGCCGGAGAAGTGAGCCTAATGTCGTTTACTTAAGCCAATTAAGCATATCTGCATAAGTTTAATGCACTTGTTCCCCCCTTTGAAAAAGGGGGGCTAGGGGGGATTTAGCTCTGTATCTTTTTACAAAAAAGGGCCAAACCAATGCAAATCCCCCTTTTACTAAGGGGGAGGCTAATGTCAAAACCCATAGGTGTACGACATTAGGGGCGTTATTTCGCTATGGCCAGCGGGTCTGTTTAAATTGATGGAGTTTTTATGCGTATCGCCAGTACCCAGTTACAAACAACCATGAATGAATCTTTGCAATCTGCTTCGGGCAATATGGCTGAGCTGCTGCAAAAAATGTCATCGGGTAAGCGTTATTTACTGCCGTCAGAAGACCCGATTTCCAGCGTGCGCTTGCTGCGCTTAGAGCGTGAAGAGGCCGCGATTACCCAGTACACCAGCAATATTGGTGCGCTGCGCTCGCGCTTATCCATGAATGAATCTTATCTGGATGGGATGACTCAGGATCTGATGCAGGCGCGTGTGCTGCTTCTTGGGGCGGACGATACGGTCTCTAAAGAAGATGTAAAAGATATTGCCGCGAGCCTGGTCAGCTTAAGAGACAGCCTGTATTTCACAAGCAATACCAGGGATCAGGAAGGGCATTATTATTTTTCTGGTACAGCCAGCTCGACAGCGACTTTGGGTTTGGATAACACCGCCACTGCAGGCAGTCGTTATACCGCTCTGGGCAATAGCGATCAGCAGCTGGTGGTGGTGGGCAATGGCGTGACACAAGCCTCGAATGTGGCTTTGCCAGAAATGGCGGCGTTATTAAATCAGCTTGATCTGGCCATTACTGCGTTGCAAAATCCACCCGCTACAGGCTATCGCCCGGCAGTAGAACAGGGTATTAACGGGATTGATGCTGCACTCAGAAGTGTGGGCAGCAAGATCGCCAATCTGGGCGGCGCGCAAAATAATATGCAGATGATGGAAGACAATCATGCCAATGTCAGCCTGTCCAATCAGCAATCGGTTAGGCTATTAGGCAGCCTCGATTATGGTGAGGCAATGGTGACGATGGATAGCTATAAGCTAGCTTTGCAAGCTTCTCAAAAGGCTTATGGAAAAGTCAGCAGCTTGTCTTTGTTTGATGTGCTTTGAATAAAAGAGTGGGCTCAGCGGTTTAGTGCGATGTTCCCAGCCCGGTAAGCAGGACTCAATGTCATGGATTGGTCCGGGTTTTGAAGTGATTTAAAAGGATGTTGGGTATGGCAGCAGCGTTGCCCAGATTGGATAGCAGTCATAAATTAGGCCGCAACTCAGGAATTAATA
Organism: Iodobacter fluviatilis; assembly: GCF_900451195.1. Taxonomy (NCBI): domain Bacteria; kingdom Pseudomonadati; phylum Pseudomonadota; class Betaproteobacteria; order Neisseriales; family Chitinibacteraceae; genus Iodobacter; species Iodobacter fluviatilis. The sequence continues at coordinate 26,991 of NZ_UGHR01000003.1, read as the reverse complement.
GCAAGCCAGTGATCGCCGCAGCACCCACCGTATCGGGTGAGCTGGCTGCCGTGCGTCAGCCAAAGGGCGAACAGCTTGGGGCTTGGCGTTACAGCACTCAGCTAAATGAGCAGCTGACTGCTGGGCAGCGTGCGCTGGATTATGTCGATGAGCTGAGTGATCAGCTGACTGGCCTAAAGCTGAAATTAAGCCAAGAGCTGGGGCAACGGCGGGTAGATACGGGCGATCTGGGTGCTAAAGTGGCTGGGTTTTCTGCACTTTGGGCTGATCGCAGCCAGCGCACGGGTGGCAGTGTGGATGGCCGTTTAAAGTTTCATCTATCGCAGGATGCAAAAGAAGTCTTCCGTATTCGTGGCTTGGAGCTGGAAGCCTTAAGTAGTGGCCAAGCTGAAATGCTGACTTTTTATACTGGCGTGCGCGGTACCGGCCCTGCCTCGGTGGCCGTGGGGTCTGAAGTCAGCAGCGAAAATGTATTGCGCCAGTTTAACCGCGCACTTGCGCCATCGGGCATCCGAACCGAAGCCGATCAAAGCGGCGCACTCACTTTTTCGGTGGCGGAAGAAGCCTTAGCACCACTGCAAAACAAGCTGGCGATTCGGGGCGGCGGGATTCGTTTTCCTGCCGGGCAGGCTAATCGCTTAAAAATTGAAAGCGAAGCCGTCGCTATCTCGCCCAACAGCTGGTCCGTTGATGATCACGCCAGCGTGCGGCAGAGTTTGCAAAAAGTAGTGATGGCGCTTGAGCTGCTGGAGCAAACCCGAGCCGCCATCAGCAGCGCTATGGGCGAGGCAAAGCTGGCAATTGAGCAGCTCTCCACGATGGACGAATCTCAATGGGCGCAAAGTTTTGTGGGTGATTTTAATGCGCGCTTTAATCAAAGCAGTGATTACCGCTTCTTCAGCGACATCGCCCCGGCGCTGATGGGGATGAGTCGTTACCGGGTGCTGTCTTTGTTGGCGTTGAGATAGTGGATTATGCATTTGTAGCTTGGGTTAGCGGGTTTGCAAGCTTGTTTTAGGCGGACAAATCCGCGTAACCCAACAGCTAAGCAAAATCATAAACAATGCTGTTTAGTGCCTTCGGCACGTTGATTTAGGAGCGGTAGCCACCGCGGGGGCGTTCTTTTCTTGCTTCGCCAAGAAAAGAACCAAAAGAAGGCGACCCCACGAAGCACGAAAGCCCCTCACTGCGGATAATCAGCTCGGCGACAAAGGCTGCGCGCTCGCTGCCTCGCTACCCCTTTGCCGAAACCCCGATCTGATTATTCCTCGTTCGGCGCGCTTCAAGGGGAAATTTAAGCCCTGTGCTGTGATCTGCGATAAAAATTAATTGTTTGTACTTTGAAAATATTTCAAGCTAAGCCAAGTGCTTTTACTCTGTCTTCCTCCGTGAAACTCTGTGTTCTCAGTGCCCTCCGTGTTTCAAGATTTAGGTTTCCCTTCGCCCTCTACAATGCGCATGTAAATATTTACTAATATACTACTTAAGAATTTCTACGGGCTTGTCGCCTTGGATAGGTAGAGGCGCCCAATGGCGGGTGCCGTTACTTTGTCATTTGGAGTTCTTCCCCATGTTGAGCCTGCACACAAACGCCGCTGCCCTTTCTACCCAACGTAACCTGGGCACTAGCCAATCTGCTCTGACCACATCCATGACCCGTCTGGGCACAGGTCTGCGCATCAATTCTGCAATGGACGACGCTGCTGGCTTGCAAATTGCCACACGTATGGACGCGCAAAGCCGTGGTATGCAGGCTGCGATGAAGAACACTCAAAACGGTATCAGCATGTTGCAAACAGCTGAAGGCGCTTTGGGCGAAGTAAGCAGCATCTTATTGCGTATGAAAGACCTTGCTACTGAAGGCGCCAACGGCACTGCTTCGGCAGACGACAAAACAGCGATGCAGTCAGAGTTCGACGCGCTGGGTAAGGAAATGGGCAATATCATGAAGAACACCTCCTTTGGTGGTGAGGCTTTATTGGATAAAACAGCAGGTAAGTTGGGTAGCGCAACAGTTGATTTCCAGATTGGTGCGAGTGCTGCAGAAAAAATGACTGTAGATCTGAAAACAGGATTAACGGCATTAGATACCGCCTTGGGCGGGGCATCGGCTGCTTACACAACACCTGGTACTGCAGGTACAGAGCTGACTTCGGCTGGTGGTGCCAATGCGCAAATTACTAAGCTTGAAGCTGCACTGAAAGCAGTAGGTACAGTTCGCTCAGATATGGGTGCAAACGCCAACCGTCTTGACCATGTTTATAACAACTTGGGCAATATGGACAGCAATACCAAGATGGCTAAGGGTCGTATCATGGATACAGACTACGCGACTGAACAAGCGAAAATGACTTCTAACCAGATGCTGATGCAAGCCGGTACTTCGATGCTGAAGCAAAGCGGCTCGATGAGCCAAATGGTGATGTCTCTGATGCAATAATCCGGTAACGATTGGATACTAACCAGCTGCTCTTGCAGCTGGTTTTTTTTCGCTTAGGACTTAAAAATGCTGGGAAGAGTGTGCAGCACAGGCCTTGCACCACGGGTGCAGGCTACCCTAGCCAGCCAGTTTAAAAGTAATGAATTGCTCTTGCTGGATATTGTTGCCCGTCAGCCTTGTGGCGAGCTGCATTTACGCAGTGCCGCCGGGGTGGAGCTTAATATTTACTTGCCAGAGCTGGCCGCAGACTGGCCTTTAAGCCGGCCGCTTTTATTACGTGTTCTAGAAAATCAGCCCCGCTTATTACTGGCTCTGGAAACCAGGGCCGGGCCGCAAGTCTCAACAAATGAAGGCTTGCTGGATGCCTTGGTTTTGCGTGATAACCCCAGATTTTCTAGGCATAAGCCTCAAATTGCCGAGCTGGCTAATGCTTGGCGGGTGCAATTACTTGGGACGATTTCTTACCTTGCGATGCGTGTGGCGCAAGATAGCGGGCAATTTGCCGCAGGCAGTTTATTTAGCGCGCAATTGATCAGCCAGCAAGCACCTGTCGAATCGGCGAATATCCCGCTCTGGCTCTGGGGCGGCCCCATCTTACGGCTGTGGTTTGTAGAAGAAGACGAGCCGCAAAATGGCTCTGTAAAGCATGCATCTTTAGAGCTATTGCTGGAAATTGTGTTGCCCAAATGGGGGCAAATTAAGCTGGTAATGAGTCAGGAGGCCAAAACCTTGGCGTTTAGCCTGTGGGCAGATGATATTTGGCACGATGAGCTAAACGCCTTGGAATATCATTTTAAAGCCGCTGCGATCCGGCTTGGTTTACGACTTATTCGCTTTAGCGTCGCTAGGCAACAGCACCCGCGCAGCATGCCTACCCGCAAAGCCGCCACCCTTAGCGCCGCCCAGCTTCCGCAGCCCTTATTTAAATTTGCGGCTGAAGTGCTGGTTTTATTGGAAGCGATGGATTATTGAGCTGGGGTGTAATGCCATCACCCCTATGCGTATCAAACTAGGGCAAAAACCTAGCAAAAAAGCTGATTTTCATAGGGTGTGCAAGTTGTTTTTCTTGCGCACCGGCCTTTGGTGCGCAACGACTGCGTCGTTGTACACCCTATAAAATGCCGATCCACTCCATGACGAACGCTTAACTTGATGCCTATAGGGGGGTAACGCCATCACCCCATCGTCCCCACCAAACTCACATCATAATTATCTGGAATTTCGTTATAAGAAAGCACATGCAGCCCAGGTGCAAATAGTCTGCCGTAGCGGGCGAGCAGGGGGCGGATTTGTGGCATGACCAGCAGGATAGGCGGGGCGCTTTGTTGTTTGAGCTGCTCACGCACCAGTGGCATATTGCTTTGCAGCTGGCCGAGTACATTGGGGTCGATGGGGAAGCTATCCAGCGCTACCTTGCCATTTTGCTGGGCTTGGCTGAGCGATCCTAAAAGCATGTTTTCCAGCTCGGCACTGAGGTTAAAGGCTTTAATTCCGCTCTTATTGCCCAGAATGGCTTGGGCGATTTGCCGCTTTAAGGTGCAGCGCACTTCGGCGGCCAGCATGATGGGGTCTTTGGCGTTGTCGGCGGCGTCGACCAAGGTGGTGGCGATGGGCACGATGTCTTTGAGCGAGACATTTTCTTCCAGCAGATAGCGGTAAACGCGCAGTAGCTGGTTGGCGTTGAGTGCGGTATTCAGCGCTGCCGCTAACTTGGGGGCGAGCACGGTAAGCCGCTCAGATAAGGCGCTGACATCGTCGTGGCGGAATAGCTCGGCCAGATGGCTGCGGATGACTTTATTTAAGTGGGTGGCAATCACGCTTGGGCAGTCGATGACCTGATAACCCAGCCCCAGCGCATTGGCTTTGTCACTGCTGGCAATCCAGGTGACCGGCATGCCGTAGGCAGGGTCTACGCCGGGAATACCGTCCAGATTGCCGTAAACCTCGGGCGAGGGAATGGCCATTAAGTGATCGCTAAATACTTCGGCCTGCGCCACCACACTGCCGTTGAGGCGGATGGTGTATTGCGATGGCTTGATGCGCAGATCGTCGCGCATGGCGATATGCGGCAGCAATATCCCCATATTTTCGCTCAGCGTCTGGCGCACGCCACGGATACGTTTACTCAGCGGCGCACCTTGCTCCTTATCCATCAGGCTGACTAATTTATAACCCAGCGATATGGATAACACATCGACATAAGGCAGGGCTTGCCAATCCAGCTCGGCCTCATCGCTGCTGAGCAGCGCCGATTCGATGGCTTTTAAATCCTGGGCTGGCTTAGGGTTTTTTTCTGCATTCAGATGCATTTTCCAGCCGGAATAAGCCAGCAGAGCAGCAAAGGCCAGAAAGGGTACGACCGGCATACCGGGGATAATCGCCAGCACAAACATAATGCCTGCGGCACTCAATAGCACCGTGGGGGATGCCAGCAGCTGCTCGCCAATTTGCTCCTGCATATCGCCAGAATCGCTGACGCGAGTGACTACAATTGCGGCTGCAGCAGACAGTAGCAGGGCTGGGATCTGTGCCACAAGGCCATCACCAATCGTCATCAGCGCGTAAAGGCGGAACGCTTCACCCATGCTTAAATCGTGCATGGCCGCGCCAATCGCCACTCCACCAATCAGATTGATCAGCAGAATCAAAATACCGGCAATGGCATCCCCGCGTACAAATTTGGATGCGCCATCCATCGAGCCATAAAAATCGGCTTCGGTGGCGATATCACGGCGGCGGCGCTGGGCTTGTTCCTGATTAATCAGCCCCGCGTTCAGATCAGCATCGATCGCCATCTGCTTGCCGGGCATGGCGTCCAGCGTAAAGCGTGCCGAGACTTCGGCAATGCGCTCGGCCCCCTTGGTGACCACAATAAAGTTAATGATCATCAGGATGACAAACACCACCATCCCCACCACAAAATTACCGCCGATCACCACCTTACCAAAGGCCTCGATCACCCTGCCCGCGGCTTCCGTACCCTGATGGCCGTGCAGTAAGACCACACGGGTAGAGGCGACATTGAGCGTCAGCCGCAGCAGGGTGGTGGCCAGAATAATGCTTGGGAAGGCAGAGAAATCCAGTGGCCTTTTCACCGATACCGCCACCAGCATCACAATAATCGCCAGCACAATATTAAAGGTGAATAAAAGATCTAATACCAGCGGCGGAATCGGCAGAATAATCATCGCCAGCATGGCCAGCAAGAATAGTGGTGCTGCCAGCTTGAATTGCTTTAAGGCGCTTAAATAGGGGGCGAGTGCTTTCATGCTGGTTCTTTAATCTCTGCTAATTCTGGCGAAATGCCCAAATCATCCGGTAATAGGGGAGCAACACGGCGGCCGCCGCTGCGAAAAGCTTTGAGCTGCAATACATAGGTCAGCACCTGCGCCACGGCTTTAAATAAGGGCGCAGGGATCTGTTGATTGACCTGAGTGGTTTTATAAATAGCACGGGCTAGCGGCGGAATCGGCACAATATCTATTTTGTTGATTTCGGCCAGCTGGCGGATATACATGGCCATTTCATCCATGCCCTTGGCCACAATAAAGGGCGCTTGAGCCCGGTTTTCGTCGTACTTTAAAGCCACCGCATAATGGCGCGGGTTGACGATAATCACATCCGCGCTAGGGATAGCTTTGCGAATACTGCGCTGGGCTAATTGCTGCTGAATTTGCCGGATGCGTTGTTTAATTTCTGGCCGGCCTTCGCTGGTTTTATATTCGTCTTTTTGCTCTTGTTTGCTCATTTTTTGTTTACGCATAAACAAAAATATTTGCAGCGGCAAATCAATGGCGGCAAATAAGATAAACACCAAGCAAAAGCTAAATAGCGCATCAAATAATAATTGCGCAGCGCCATTAAGCGCTTCGGTCAGGGTGAGCTCTTGCAGGCTAAAGAATTGAGGCAGGCTGTCCCGGCTAATATAAAACAAAACAACGCCTAAAATCAGGACCTTGATAATGGCTTTGATTTGCTCGCTGGCATGCTGGGCAGAGAATATCCGCCCAAAGTGTGAAAGCGGATTCATGCGCTCAAATTTAGGCATCAGCTGCTTACCAGAGAAAATCCAGCCGCCCGGATAAAGCGAGGCTAGGATAATCATCAGCGGAATGATGGCTAAAGGCAGCAGCATTTTAAGCAGCAAAAGAAAGCTGCCGCTAAATAGGCCAGACCAAACATGATCGAGGCTGCCTGGCTGATCTAGCGAGCTAAAAGCCAGCTTAAATAGTGCATCAAAATCAACTAAATAGCTGGGAGCCAGCAGGGCAAATACTTTCAAGCTGGCGAGCAAACCCACGGCAGAAGCCACTTCGCGCGAGCGGACAATCTGCCCTTCTTTTCTGGCGTTTTTGAGTTTCTGTGGGCTGGCTTTTTCTGTTTTATCGCCATTAGACGCTTCAGCCATGCACGCCCCCATGCAGCATTTGCTCAATCATTTGCAAGATTTTTTCGCTGAGCTGGCTATAGTGGCCTGGAATAAAACGGCTGATCAAGCCAAGGGTAAACAGGCCAAACAGGGTAATAAGGGGAAAGCCCAGAGAGAATAAATTTAAAGCTGGGGCTACGCGGTTAAGTAAGCCAAGGCCAAGCTGCACAATAAAAGTAGAAAAAATACTCGGGATCGCCAGCAGCAGGGCAGCGGCAAACACCCAGCTCAGGCTTTGCGCCAGCATTTTGAGCGATACAAAATTAATCCCATCGGCCACCGGCCACAGCTTAAAGCTGCCGTAGATAATTTGCACAATCACCAGATGCCCATCCATGGCAAAAAACAGCAGCGCGCCTAATAAATACAGCAGGGTGGAAATCACATCGGATGAGCTGCCGCTCATAGGATCATTCATTACCGCCATACTCAGGCCCATTTGCGATGAAATCAAAAAGCCCAAGATGGAGAGGATGGTCATCACCAGTTGAAACGCCATGCCAAAAATCAGCCCGATAATCACCTGTGCAAAGGTGGCAAGAATCCAGTGCATAGAAAAGGGATCAATACTGATTTGGGTTTTTTGCATAAGGGGCAGGGTGATGACGCTGAGCACCAGCGATAAACCAATCCGCGCCCGCACCGGCACCATGGCTTCGCCTATCAAGGGCGCAAAACTAAACCCCGCCATATAGCGGCAAAAAGGCCACCAGAGCAGGGGTAGGATTGCGAGTAATTCCTTAATCAGGGAGTCCATGGTTTTCTTGTGGTTTCGAGCTTTAGGGTGGGTTAGGTCGTTTGTTGTGTTTATTGGGGCAGTGGACATTTTCGGCGGTAACCCGCCTTTGTGTGGTGATGTGGACCAATTCAAGATCAAAAATGATTAGTGCCTTCGGCACACTGTTTAGGTGCGGGATTCCCCCGCGTGGGACTCACTTTCTTGAACGGCCAAGAAAGTAAGCAAAGAAGGCCGCCCCACGAAACACGAAGGCCCCTCATCTGCGGACAATCGAGCGGCGGCTGCGGAACTCGCTTCGCTCAAACAGGCATCAAAGAAACCCCGCCCGCTTGTTCCTCGCTTCGGCGTGTTTCAAGGGGACTTTAAAGCCCTGTACACAAAGCGTGGTTAATAAGTTTTTGGGCTGTTTGCGCCTATTGCCGTTATGGAAAATCTTTTTTGCTACCCCACCAACATCGCCGCATTATTAAAAATCTCGATGCAAAATGTCATCAGTTGGCCAACGATCCAATGCCCAGCAAGGGCGATGACGGCGAGGGTGACCAGCAGGCGGGGTAAAAAGCTGAGGGTTTGCTCGTTAATTTGCGTGGCGGCCTGAAACAGGCTGACCAGTACGCCGACAATCAGCCCCGGCAGCACCAGCAAAATCACCAGTTTCACCACCACATAAAGGCTTTGGTTGACTAGATCAACCGCGGTATCAGGGGTGATCATCAGTAGGCCTGTATGCTGGTGACAAGGGTGTTGACGGTGAGCGACCAGCCGTCTACCAGTACAAACAGCAGTAATTTAAGCGGCAATGAAATCACTAGCGGCGATAGCATCATCATCCCCATCGCCATTAATACGCTGGAGACCACCAGATCGACCACCAGAAAGGGAATAAACAGCATGCAGCCGATCTGAAAAGCGGTTTTCAGCTCGCTCAGTACAAAGGCGGCCAGTTTTACGGTAAAGGCGTGATCGCTGGGTTTGGCTACTGGGCCTTCGCCAGCAAGGCGTGATATCTGCGCCAGTGCCGATTTATTGGTTTGCGCCAGCATAAATTTGGACAACGGTTTTTCGGCGATTTGCAGCGCGGCCAGCAGGGTGATTTTGTCCTGATCGTAGGGCAGCATGGCGGTTTGCCAGACTTCCACCCCCACCGGGCGCATCACCAGCAGTGTTAAAATCAGTGCCATACCGGTGGTAATCCGGTTGGGCATGCCCTGCTGCAAACCCAGCGCTTGCCGCAGCAACGACAATACAATCACAAAACGGGTAAAGCAGGTCATCATTAAAACCAGCGTGGGAAGTAATCCCAGCAAAGTCATAATGATTAAAACTTGGGTTTTAACCGTTAAATCACCCACCGTTGCGCTATTGGATAAGATCTTGAGTGAGTCTTCCGCCCATGCCGGAGTCGCTGCCAGCAGCAGGACCGTAAATCGCCAAAAGAGATTCATGAGGCCAAGGTTTGTAAATCGAGGTGATCTAATTCAACCACGCGCAGGCCGTAGCTCTCGCCGGTAATGACCACTTCGGCCTTGCCGATGGTGGTGCCATTCACTTTGATATCCAGTGGCTCACCCGCGAGCTTATTCAGCTCTAATACCGATCCGTATTCGATGGCTAACAGCTCGGCTAGGGAGATATCGCTCGCGCCTACTTCTAAAGTCAGCGTAACTGGGATTTTTCTTAAAAATGGATTGAGGTCGCGCTTGGCCGGTGCTGCGGTTTCTGGTTTTGACTCCATCTCTTGCAGTGCGTTTTCTAAATCAAAATCGTCATTCATATTCATGGAATTATTCTGCATCTTCAAATGATGTGAGGCATAAAGCGCCGTTATTTTCGGCGACGCTGGCGGTAAACAATTTGCTCTTGCCAATATACACACTGGCTTTAGCTTGTAAGTTAATTGGCATAACCTCGCCAATTTTTAGCTTTAAAACATCATCTAAAGTCAGCGATTTCTCTGCCAGATGCGCATGGCATTTTATTTTTAATTGATCAAAGAAAGCGGTCTGGCTTTTGTTGTTGGCGCGTGGTTTTGCAACTAATTTCAGTAGTAAATCAAACAGGGCATGGTCCAGTACTAAACAGATATTGGCTTTCAGCTGATCAATCTGATCGATTATTTCGATTTCAATTTGCCATGCGGCTTCAGTCCTCAGACCACTGCACTCGCTGGCCTCCTGATTTAAAAACGCTAAAAACAGCTGGGCTATCTTATTGGCAAGATTGGTTTTTAATCGCTGTTCTGTGCTGGTTTCTTCACCATTTAAATCTTGCTCACTGATCGCAGCAGGCTGGGCTTTTGCTCCATAGCGATAATCCAGCGTACGCAGCAAAAATGAGCGCGACATTTCTACGGCTAATTGGCCAACACCCAAATCTATCCAGCTCACAGGATTGGCTTTACGGGCGGACTGGCTGATTTGAGTCACGCCCAGTGTGGCCCGGTAGGGGCGGTTGAATTCGCTTTTCAGAAACTGCTCTGTTTCTATTTTCAGCCGCTCGTTTAATCCCGCTAAAAGGTGCAGAGGGCGGCCTAAGCTGCTGTGATCCAGCACTTGAATTGCATTTTTTTCGTGAAGTACACGTTTTGTTTTTGCTATAGACACGCAGCTATATACCGATCAGGGAAAGAACCTAGAGGGAGGGGTGATTTGGCAAATCGCGCGTATTGTACTTCAACATTAGAATTTTATGATATGTTCATGTATCTGTTTTGCATGGTAAAAATTCACAGCTAACTATGCCTGTGTACTGCTGTTAGAATCCGCGCCCTGTAAGTGGTTTGTAAAAAATAATGGCGTAATTTTTTGGCCAACACGGGGTGCTTAAATGGTGAATGCAATTGCTTCGGCCTTAAAAACTGAGCAAACAAAAATGCTGGGCGAGATGGCCTCCATCTCAGGAAACAGCCTGCATTCGCCTGATGCTCATGGCCAAAATAATGGTGGTTTTATGGCGATCATGGCCGATGCCATTCGTGGCGTTGATGCCAAAGATCAAATGGCAGCGGCCAAAATGGCCGAGGTGGATAGCGGGGCCAGCAACGATTTAGTCGGCGCAATGCTGATGAGCCAGGAGGCGGGCTTATCGTTCTCAATGATGATGCAAGTGCGCAATAAGGTCATGGGTGCGGTTGATGATCTGATGAAAATGCCTTTGTAAAGGCAGCAGGAAAACATGTACGCACAATTAAAAGCTGGCTTTGAAACATTACGTTTAAAAAATAATGAGCGTAATCCTGCATCGTTTGTAAAAATGGTTTTGCCCATTACAGTATTGGCCATTGCAATCAGCGTATTGCTTATTCTGTATTTGTGGCATGACGATTCCAATTACAAACCGGTATTTGGTAATACAGAAAAAATTGCCGTAGCAGATATGATGACGGTGCTGGATGCGGAGCACATTAAATATCGCCTGCATCCGCAAAGTGGTCAGGTGCTGGTTGAAAACAGCGATTTAGGCCGCGTGCGTATGCTATTGGCGGCTAAAGGCGTGGTGGCTAAATTACCTGCCGGGCTTGAATTGCTCGATAAGAATGATCCATTAGGCGTCAGCCAGTTTGTACAGGATGTACGATTTCGCCGCGGGCTTGAGGGCGAATTAGTGCAAAGTATTCTGGCATTAGATCCCATTGCCAGCGCACGGGTGCATTTATCTATTGCCAGATCTTCTTCTTTTGTTGATTCGGGAATTGATAAAAGCTCTGCGTCGGTTATTGTTTCTTTAAAGCCAGGCCAGAAATTAAATCAGGAACAAATAGCCGCGATTGTTAATCTGGTAGCTGGCAGTGTATCCAGCCTTAGCCCGCGGAAAGTGACGCTGGTGGATGAAGCGGGCAGTCTTTTATCTGCGCGCCTAGATACGGCTGCCAGCGGTTTTTCGGCGAATGAAAACGACAGCGCCAGCCGCTACCGTGAACAAACCCTGAGCAGCATCCGTGATTTGCTTGATCCGGTATTAGGGGCGGATAACTTCAAGGTGAGCGTCACCGCCGATGTAGATAACGACCAGGTAGAAGAGACACGAGAGCAATACGGTGAGGCGCCGAAAATCACCAGCGAGGCCAGCCGTGATGAACAAACCAGCGAAAAAAGTGCGATTGGTATTCCCGGCTCCTTAAGCAATCGACCGGTTAATGCTGATCCAGCCAAGCCTGAAACTGACGATAGCCGCTTTAAGAAAAATGCGATGACTCGCCAGTACGCTTACGATAAAAGTATTACCAGCACAAAAAAAGCCCGTGGTGCACTGCGTCGTCTCAATGTGGCGGTGGTTTTGAGTAATGCGGCTGCTCCTTCTGCCAAGGCGGGCTGGACGCCCGCGCAAATTGCCAATATTGAAAAGATCTTACGCAATGGTTTGGGCATTAATAGCGAGCGGGGCGATCAGTTAATGGTTTCTACCCTGCCGTTTACGGCTCGTCCGGTTGCCACGCCTTGGTGGCTGGAACGCAGCACCATTTATGATGCGATTGGTTTGTTCGCTTATGCGCTGGGATTGCTGCTGGCGTTTTTATTCTTGGTGCGCCCTGCTTTTAAGCTGCTTAAAGAATGGATAGGAAAACCTGCCGCGCCACTGGGCCTAGCTGCTCCGCCTGCCGAGCTAGATATCACGCCTGAAAACGCGGCAGAGCCCGCTGTTGCGGCTGGCTATTCCAAATCTGCGAAGCCTATGCCGGTGGTGCCTTTGCTAGAGAATTACGATCTTCCTCCGGCGGGTTCTTCGGTGGACGTACTGGTTGATCATTTGAAAGAGCTGGCTGCCAAAGAGCCGGAACGCGTTGCCGAAGTCGTTAAACAGTGGGTACAAAAAGATGGACGCAATCAATAATCAGGCCGAAACCGCGCTGACTCCGGTAGAGCAGGCGGCCATTGTTTTATTGAGCATGGGCGAAGAGCCTGCTGCCAATGTGCTGCGCTGCCTAGGGCGTGAGGAATTGCTGGCCGTCACGCAGGTGATGTCGCGCATGAGTGGCATTAAGGTTGATACGGTAAAGGTATCGATTCAGAAATTTTTTGACGAGTACCGCGAGCAAAGCGGCGTGCATGGCGCATCGCGCTCTTTTTTGCAGCGTTCTTTGGATCTGGCCTTAGGCGGCGATATTGCCAATAGTGTGCTCAACAGCATTTATGGCGATGAAATCCGCCCAAAGATGGCCCGCTTGCAATGGGTTTCCCCGCAGTGGCTGGCCGATAGAATTGCACACGAGCATGTGCGTATGCAGGCCGTTTTCCTGGCTTTCCTGCCGCCGCATTTAGCGGGCTAGGTCGTTGAAGCGCTGCCGGTTGCCACACAAGATCATGTACTGGTGGGGATTGCCCGGCTGAAAGAAGTGGATCGGGAATTATTGCTTGAGCTGGATGAGCTGGTGAATCGCTGCTTGGATAATCTGCACACCCAGAGCACTGAAGTGGCAGGTATGCAGCAAACCGCCGACATCATTAACCGCTATTCGGGCAATAAGCAGCAAATGATCGAGCTGCTCCGTGCCCATGATGCTGATCTGGTCGCAGAAATCGAAAGCCGTATGTATGACTTCTTTATCTTGTCGCGCCAGACCGAAACCGCGCTGATGCGGATTGTGGAAGATGTGGCGCTGGAGCAGTGGGCAATTGCACTGAAAGGTGCGGAGCCGGAAGTGCGCCAGGCGATTACCCAAACCATGCCACGCCGTCAGGCACAAAGTTTCGAAGATATGATGCGCCGCTCTGGCCCCGTGCCGCTGAGCCGTGTTGAGGAAGTTCGCAAGGAAATCATGACTATCGTGCGTGAATTAGCCAGCACGGGTGAAATTGATTTACAACTTTTCCCTGAGGCGGTGGTCGAGTGAAATCGGTTCGCCCTCATCGTTTTCCTTCTTTGCAGCGCTTACAGGTAGCGCAGTCTGCCCAAGCGGGTGAAGCTGCGCCCTTATCAGCCGAGGCTTATCAGCAGGGCTGGGATAGCGGCCATAGCGATGGTCATGCCGAGGGCTTAATCAGTGGCGGGGCGGCTGGTTTTGCCGAAGGCCACGCGGCGGGGCTGGCTCAGGGCGAAGCTGAGGCAAGGCTGGCAGCGACAGCGCGTTTTGATGAAAAAGCTGCCCTGATGGAGCAGCTACTGCAACAGGTGCAGCGGGCTAGCGATGATTACCAGCTGGCCTTGCGCCAAGAAGTGGTCGATTTGGTGGCCAAGGTCGCAAGGCAGGTGATTCGCTGCGAGCTGACTTTGCAACCGGTGCAATTGCTGGCCTTGGTCGATGAAACGCTGGCAGCAACGTCGCAAACTAATACCTCGGTTGCCGTGCATTTAAATGCTGAAGAATGCCAGCGCGTGATTGAGCTGGCCCCGGAGCGAGTCGCACGCTGGCAGCTGGTGGCCGACCCTCATCTTGCTCCTGGCGAGTGCCGGATTCACAGCGCAGAAATGGAAGCTGATGCGGGTTGTATGCAGCGTTTGGATCTGTGTATGGATCAATTGCAAGAGCAGCTGGTGCAGGTTGCCGAATGAGTGTGATTGGTGACGCGCTGCGCCGCTTGGATTTAAACGACGTTCCCGTTGCCACTATGACCGGACGCTTGATTGGCGTGACCGGCATTTTATTAGAAAGCATTGGCTGCCCTTTAGAGACGGGCCAGCGCTGCCTGATTGAAACTTCATCAGGCGAATGGATACAGGCGCAGATGGTGGGCTTTCGGCGCGAAGTTTCTTTTCTTATGCCTTTCAAAAAGCCAGTCGGCTTGCAAACGGGCGCCAGAGTGCAGGCCGCGCCGCAGGCCAGTTCCTTAATGATTGGTGAGTCTTGGCTGGGCCGGATTGTGAATGGCTTGGGCGAGCCGATGGACGATCTTGGCCCGCTAGGCGGAGACAAACCTCTCGCCGCCGCGCCGCCCAAAATTAATCCGCTGCGTAAACAGCCGGTGGTCGAGCCGCTGGATATCGGCGTGCGTGCCATTAATGGCTTGCTGTCCTTAGGCAAGGGCCAGCGTGTTGGCTTGTTTGCCGGTAGTGGCGTGGGTAAAAGCGTGCTGCTGGGCATGATTACCCGTAATACCTCGGCCGATATCGTCGTCGTTGGCCTGATCGGTGAGCGTGGCCGTGAAGTGCGTGAGTTTGTGGATCACTCGCTCGGAGCAGAAGGCTTGGCCAAAGCTGTGCTGGTGGTGGCTCCGGCCGATGAATCGCCGCTGATGCGTTTGAACGCCACCGAGCTATGCCACAGCATTGCCGCGCATTATCGCGATCAAGGCCATCGTGTTTTGCTGCTGGTAGATTCGCTCACCCGCTACGCCATGGCGCAGCGCGAAGTGGCTTTGGCGCTGGGCGAGCCACCTGCAACCCGAGGTTATCCGCCATCGGTGTTCGGGCTGTTGCCTAATCTGGCCGAAAGCGCAGGCAATGGTGAAAACCCGCAGGGCAGTATGACGGCCATTTATACCGTACTGGCCGAAGGGGACGATCAGCAAGACCCAGTGGTGGATACCGCCAGAGCCATTTTAGATGGCCATATTGTGTTATCGCGCCAGTTGGCCGAGCGCGGGCATTTCCCCGCCATTGATATTGCCCAGTCGGTCAGCCGCTGTATGAGTCAGATCAGTAGCAGCGAGCATAACGCTGTATCGCGGCAGATTAAGGCGCTGTTATCCCGCTACCGCGAAGTGCGTGATCTGATTCCCTTGGGCGCTTATGTGCCTGGCATCGATGCGGAAACCGATAGAGCGGTGCGTTTATTTCCACGTATCGAAGCCTATTTACAGCAGGCCGTGCATGAGGCCGCTCCGCTGGCAGATTCACTGGCCGATTTAAAGGCGCTACTGCAATGAGTACCCCCCAAGCCGTGCAGCGCTTAGAGCTGATGTTACGTTTACGCCAAAGCGATGTGGATAAGCAAGAAACCGTGGTGCGAGATAAGCACCAGCTGACGCAGCGCTATCAAAAAAACATCAGCCGTATGGAATCGCTTTGCCAGCACTTGGGCGCAAGCGCTGTGCCACATCCCGCTTTGGCGATCAATGCTGGCGCATTTAAACATTCCTTGCTGAATTTAATCTCCCTGCAAAAACAAGACTTAGCCTTGGGTGATGCCGATTTGGCGGTGGCGCGTAAAGATTTATTAGCGGCCGTATCGCGCCGTGAAGTGATGGATAAATTAGGCGCAGCAGAGCGTATGGCACTGCAAATGCAGCGCGAGCGGGCCTTGCAAAAACAATCGGATGAAACGGCTACACAGGCATATTTGCGTAGAAGGGCTGATGCCTAGGCATGATTTGAGCGTACTTGTTCCCCCCTTTGAAAAAGGGGGGCTAGGGGGGATTTTGCTCTGTATCTTTTGATAAAAAGGCGCGAAGCAAAGCTAATTCAAAGGCAAATCCCCCTCATTCCCCCTTTTACAAAGGGGGAGGCTGAAGCGTCGTCTCTGTGGTTCAAGATTTGGGCTTTTGAAGGCGTAATTATTTACATTTTGTAATGGCAAGGCTTTGGTCGCCTTGTTTAATTAGAATCCTCTAATTTGCTTTTACGGAAAAAACGCCATGGCAGAAATTAATCCCCAGCAGCTGGCCAGCCAAGTTGCCAGCTACGCAGTACAGCAGGCGCAAAGCCGTAATGACACGCGGACCAAAGAGAATAAAGCCCGTTCTGATGCCTTGGTACAGCTGCAAAAAACACTGCAGGATTTTAAAAACACGCTGGGTGGTTTAAGCGGTAAAAAGTCTGTCTTGGCCCATGCTGCGGCTTTGAGCCAGGAAGGGATTGCTACGGTAACGGCCGGTGCTAAGGCGCAGGATGGTAATTACTCGCTGTTTGTTAAACAAGTGGCTACGGCAGAGCAGCAGGCCTTTGCCCGTCTCGATGCAATGACTGTGGCCGCTGGCGACAAGCTTAATATCAAAGTGGGCGCAGCGACGATTGCCATTGATTTGGCCAGCGCAGATAAAGATGCTGACGGTAAGTTATCGCTCACCGAATTGGCGCGCAGCATCAATCAATCTAAAGACAGCTCAGGCAAAGTAAGCGCCATGGTGCTGACGGCCAATGGCCAGTCACAATTGGTGCTGACTTCCAGCCAAACTGGCGAAGCCAATACTTTGCAAGTGAGCGGTAGTGGCGCAGGCGTCGAGGCGGCTTTGGCACTTGAAGCACCCAAGGTTTTATCTAAGGCGCAAGATGCCTTGGTGTTTTTGGGGGACGAAAACACCGGTGTGCCAATCAAGCAGGCATCGAATACGTTTACCGGTATCGAAGGCGTAACAGTAAATTTAAACCGCGCCATGAAAAGCGGTGATCCGGCATTAAAGCTTACCGTTAGCACGAGTAATAACGATACCGCAGCTAATTTACAGACCTTTATCGATGGCTTTAATACTGCGAAAAAGTCCTTAAGCGCCATGCTGGCCAATGCCAAAAACGATAAAAATGACAGCGGTAAGCGGGATGCGGGCGGTGCATTTGCATCTGACTCAGGCATTCGCGCGCTGCGGGATAAATTAAACGGTTTGGTCAGGCAAAGCTTTGACGGCGTGCGCCTGATGGACTTTGGCGTAAAAACCGATCGCGACGGCAATCTATCGCTTGATCGCACCAAGCTCGATAAAGCGCTGATTGAAAACCCAGCAGGGCTGGAGAAGATTTTTAACTCCAGCACTGGCACTGATTTGATTAAAGAAAATAACGATTACCTTGGCAAATGGTTGAACGCCAGCAATGGCTTATTAAAAACTCGCAAGGAATCAGTTTCTAAAGCGGCGGGCGATTTAAGCGCTCAGGCCGATAAGATTTCTAAGCAATACGATCAGGCTTATCAGCGTGCTTTAAAGCAATTTACCCAGCTTAAGCAGCTGCAAGCGCAAATGAGTGAAACATCCAGCATGTTCGACAGCATGTCGTTTGTTTAGTGGTTGAGCTACGGGCGTGCCCAAGCGGGTTGGCCCGGATACATGCAGGCAAAATGAGGTTGTAATGGATTACGAAGCGTATAGCAGTTATCACTCGGTGAATTTGGAAGCACAGACTTCCAATGCCTCGCCAGTGCAATTGGTTTTGGTGTTATTTGATGGCCTTTTGGAAGAGCTCGCTCGTGCCAAAGCGCATATGGAACACAAGCGTTTTGAGCAGAAGGGCGAGAGCATTAATAAGTGCATCGATATATTAAATGGCTTATCCAGCGCACTCGATTTTGATCAGGGCGGTGAAGTGGTCACCAATCTGGCGCGTTTATACGATTTTTGCGTTTATCGTCTTTACAGCGCCAGCAGCCAGCTGGATGTGGCAGGCGTTACCGAAGTGGAACAATTATTAGGCACCTTGCGTGGTGGTTGGCTGGGTGTGCGTGATGCCAAGGCTTAAAGCAATGAGTGCCAAAATGGCCGAAATGCAGGGCGCTTTGGCTGAGCAGGATTGGGATCGGTTACTGATCCTAGACGCACAATTTGCCGCCTTGCTGGCAGGCCATGCCTGGAATGAACAAGAGCAGCAAGCCTTAAAAAATGTACGCCGTGCTTATGTCACGATGCAGGAGGCCTGCCGTTTGGCAACGGTAGAGCTGGCAGATAAATTGGCGCAGTTTGCTGGGCAGCGCGATGCCAGCCTTGCTTATGCGGCGCAGGCATTATGAATCTGCTCGCAAGCATGATGCCCCACCCTGCTGATTTGAATCTTCCCGCCATCAATACACCGCCGCTTGACCCACTGTTGGCGATGTTATTTAGCGGTGAAATGCAGGACTGCGCCACCCCAGTGGCGGAGAGCGAAGCCGTGGCGACGAAAGATGAAAAAGATATAAGTGAGCAGCCCACAGACGTTGCTCTCTTGAGCATGCCTGCTTTTTTCGCGCCCATTATTCCTAAGATACCGGGGCCGCAAATATCCGCAGCTGAAGCAGACATGATTGCGGAGCCGTTTATTGCACCTCAGCAGCCTGTCGTGGTCAGCTCTCCGCCTCTAACGATATCTCATCAAGAAGCCGATGCGCCTCTGCTTAAAGCCGAGCCTGTGCTCGCGAATGATGCGCCGGATCAGCCGGCCGCCATTCGCCCGTTTGAATTAAATACCATGGCAGCCGGCAGTATGCCGCAAGCCAAGCCTTCAGAATGGGCCCCCATTAAGTTAGAGCCCACTCAGCCCGCCAGCTGGTCTCGTCATTTAGAAACCGCATTGAAAGATCGCCTTGATGTGCAGCTTGGGCATGGGATTGAGCGTGCGGTGATTAAATTATCCCCGCCTATGCTCGGCTCATTAGAAATCAGCATTAAGCATGAGGCGGGTGCTTTATCGGTGCAATTGCACGCCAGCAATAGCGATGTCACCAAGCAGCTGCATGCAATTACTGAGCAGATGCGTACTGATTTAAGCCAAAAGGAATATAGCAGCGTGGCGGTTGACGTGAGAGATCCATCGGCAAGCAAAGACGGATCTCCCAAAAAACAGGCGGCTGAATCGGATGAGGTCGGTCAGGCTTTGGCAGAATTAGGCGAAGAAACGAGTGAGTTTGGCTCCATTCTGGCGCGCATTTAACCGATCTGGAAATCACATGTCTAAGAATATTATTTTTATTGTTTTAGGTTTATTAGTTGCTGCCGGAGTGGGCGGCGGAGCGGCTTATTATTTTAAGCAAGACAGCGCGCCTAAGGTAGCCAAAGCCGAATCCGTTGAATATAAATTTGCCTCGGTGGATAAGATCATTGTCATGCTGCGTAATGATGATGGCAGCTCTTTATCTACCCACTATATTGCGGTGGATCTGGTGTTCAGAACCAGCAAGGAAAAAGAAGCTGAGATTAAAAATCATCTGCCTTTTTTAAAGAGCACCGCCGTGAAGGTCTTGTCTCATCTTAATCTGACCATGGCCAATAAAATGACCATCGAGGATTATCACGCGCTCTTAAATAAAGAGTTCTCTGCTGCCTATAAAGGCGTTGCATCAGATAAGCCTTTTTCTGATGTGATGGTCAGCAAATTGATTGTTGAGTAAATCGTGGATCTTGCCGACGCTTACGTTCATAGCGCTTTAGACAGCAAGCAAGAAGCCGCTCAGCTGGCAGCCTATATGCCGCTGCTCAATCGTGTGCTCCGGCAGTTGGTAACGCAGGTGGGCGCTGTGCTGGATCGTGAAGATATGGAGCAGATTGGTCTGATGGCCCTGCTCGATTCATTGCGCCGCTATGGCACACCCGATGATCAGTTTGTGGGTTTTGCTCTGCTGCGGATGCGTGGCGCTATTTTGGATGAGCTTAGGCGCTTAGATTGGCGGCCGCGCTCGGTCAGGCAAAGCGCGCATCGTATTCGGGATGAGATCCGCGCCTTAAGGAAAAAACTAGGCAGGGAGCCAAGCGAGGCGGATGCCATCGCAGGTTTGAATATCTCCGCCAAAGAATACCGTGATTATCAAATGGCCGAAAATGCTGAAGTGCTGGCGAGCTTTGATGATTTGCTCAGCGAGGGTGTGCACGAAGCAGGTGGGGCAGAGTCACCGGAAAATGGCGTGATTAATCGCCTGAGCCTAGCTCGGGCTTTGTCTGGTTTAGATGAAAAAGAGCAGCGTGTTATCCAGATGTATTACGAGTTTGAGCTGAATTTAAAAGAAATTGCTCTGGTGCTGGATTTAACCGAAGCGCGGGTTTGCCAGATTAATAAATCGGCAATTAAGAAAATGAAAACCGCCCTAGGTGGGGCTTAATATAAAGTTGGAATGAAGCATGCAGCTGTTTTTAGGTATCGGCATCGTCATGATGTGTGTGTTTGGTGGTTTTTTTATGATTGGGGGGACTTTCCACCTGATCTGGCAGCCGGTTGAGCTACTGATCATTATTGGCGCAGGCTTTGGTGCCTTGGTGCTGGGCAACCCTAAGCATGTGCTGGCAGAAATGCTGGGGCAAATCCGCCGTGTGGTGTTGGGTAAAAAGCAGGGGCCGGATTTTCAGCGCCAATTATTATTGCTGATGTATGAGCTTTTGATTACCGCTGGCCAGGGCTTAAAAGCGCTGGATCAACACGTTGAATCGCCAAGAGAGAGCGCCTTGTTTCAGCGCTATCCACTGGTCTTAGAGCAACCAAAGCTACTTGCCTTTATTGTGGATAACTTCCGCCTGATGGCGATGGGCAAAATCAATGCGCACGAATTAGAGGGCGTATTAGAGCAAGAATTAGAAGCGATTCACGAAGAGCTGAATCAGCCGTCCAAATCCTTGCATAAAATCTCTGAAGGCATGCCCGGTTTTGGTATTTTGGCTGCGGTGCTGGGTATTGTGATGACCATGCACACCATTAGCGAAGGCGCTGAAGTGGCTGAAATCAGCGAGCGTGTGGGGGCGGCAATGGTGGGAACATTTATCGGGATTTTTCTCTGCTACGGCGTGCTTGATCCGCTGTGCAATATGATGCACCAGCTGGTGAAGGAAGAGCTGTCTAATCTGGAATGCGTAAAAGTGGTGCTTGTGACACACGTATCAGGCAAGCCGCCTTTATTGGCAATCGATGCCGGGCGTCGTTTGGTGCAGCTGAATATTAAGCCTAGCTTTTCTCAGCTTGAAACGTGGATCAACACGTTAGAGGGAACGGCTTAATTGAGTAATAAAAACAATAAGCACGAAGAAACAATTATTCGTAAGGTATCACGCAAGCAAAGTGCTGAAGCGCATGGCGGGGCGTGGAAAGTCGCTTTTGCTGACTTCGTTCTGGCGCTGATGTGTTTGTTTCTGGTGTTATGGGTTTTATCCGCAAGGGATAAGGAAAGTCTGGAGCGCGTATTGCGTAACGGCGCAGGGCGCTCTTTAGCCAGCAATGGTAATCGTGAGTTGATTGATCATCAGGGCAATCCCAAGGGGAGTCTGATTCCGCGTGAGCCAATCATTGGCACTAATCAATCGGGTGCCATTCAATCGGCACAGGGGCAGGGCGGTGGTGCGCAAGCCTCTTTGCAATACTCTGATAATGCCTCGCCTAAAAAGCATTACGACACCCCGCGAGATATGCAGGAGCTGGCGCAAACGTTTGTTCAGCTATTTAAAGAAGCTGGGCTTTCAGAAAACATTCAAACCATTATCACCCCATATGGTCTGCGCATCATGCTGCACGATACTGATAAGCAGGGCATGTTTGAGCGCGGCAGCCAAGTGCCTGGCGAGCGCTTTAGGCGATTACTGCTCAAAATGGGCGCCATTTTTTCCCGCATTGATCACCAACTCCTCGTGATTGGGCATACAGATTCAATGCAATATAAGAATGCCAATTACGCAGCGTTCTCTAATTGGAGCTTATCCAGCAACCGGGCGATGGCAGCTAGAGTCGGCCTCTTAGAAGGCGGCATGCCCGTAGAAAATATCTTGCAAGTCGTCGGCATGGCCGATCGCGCGCCATACGACGTTCAAAACCCATTGGCCGCATCAAATCGACGAATCGAGCTATTAGTGCTGACTCAGGATCAAGCCACAGAAATGGCCGCCATGTTTGGTATGCCCAATGGTGGCAAGAATGAAATCAGCGTTGATCAGCTGAATGCATCACTGGAAAAGCCCAAAGCAGTGCCATAACTATATATATGCAGATTTATGAGCTTGAATTTTGCTGGTTAACTCAATAAATGATCGAAATCAGCAGGTTTTCTGAGAGGGTTTGAATATTGGAGCGGCACTGCTCTGTGGCTTTACGCTGTGGCTGCAAAAAAGAAACAAAATGGATTTTATTTAAATCAACAACTTAGCGACTTGCTTCGTTTTATTTTGCTCAGGGTGTTGACCGAATAGGGTCCCGCCGGTATAGTTCGGCCTCTCGCTGCAGCACACACGGAAACACAGTGATGCAGATAGCGAGAACGATCTTTAAAAAAATACAGTCGATGAGTGTGAGTGCTTGATTCGGAAGCGAAACAAGTGCTTACATGAGTAAGGAGTGACCAGCGATGGTTGCTCTGAATAAAGTAAGCCAGTAAGTACTAGCTTAGTGATTAAACTAAAGAGTTTGATCCTGGCTCAGATTGAACGCTGGCGGCATGCTTTACACATGCAAGTCGAACGGTAACAGGGTGCTTGCACCGCTGACGAGTGGCGAACGGGTGAGTAATATATCGGAACGTACCTAGTAATGGGGGATAACTATCCGAAAGGATAGCTAATACCGCATACGCCCTGAGGGGGAAAGAGGGGGATCGCAAGACCTCTCGTTATTAGAGCGGCCGATATCAGATTAGCTAGTTGGTGAGGTAAAGGCTCACCAAGGCCACGATCTGTAGCGGGTCTTAGAGGACGATCCGCCACACTGGAACTGAGACACGGTCCAGACTCCTACGGGAGGCAGCAGTGGGGAATCTTGGACAATGGGCGCAAGCCTGATCCAGCAATGCCGCGTGCGTGAAGAAGGCCTTCGGGTTGTAAAGCGCTTTTGTTCGGGAGGAAATCCTAGTGGCTAATATCCATTGGGGATGACAGTACCGGAAGAATAAGGACCGGCTAACTACGTGCCAGCAGCCGCGGTAATACGTAGGGTCCAAGCGTTAATCGGAATTACTGGGCGTAAAGGGTGCGCAGGTGGTTGATTAAGTGTGATGTGAAAGCCCCGGGCTCAACCTGGGAATTGCATTGCAAACTGGTCAACTAGAGTATGGCAGAGGGGGGTGGAATTCCGCGTGTAGCAGTGAAATGCGTAGAGATGCGGAGGAACACCGATGGCGAAGGCAACCCCCTGGGCTAATACTGACACTCATGCACGAAAGCGTGGGGAGCAAACAGGATTAGATACCCTGGTAGTCCACGCCCTAAACGATGTCTACTAGTTGTTGGGGAATTCGTTCCTTAGTAACGCAGCTAACGCGTGAAGTAGACCGCCTGGGGAGTACGGCCGCAAGGCTAAAACTCAAAGGAATTGACGGGGGCCCGCACAAGCGGTGGATGATGTGGATTAATTCGATGCAACGCGAAAAACCTTACCTAGCCTTGACATGGTTGGAATCCCTGAGAGATTGGGGAGTGCCGCAAGGAACCAATACACAGGTGCTGCATGGCTGTCGTCAGCTCGTGTCGTGAGATGTTGGGTTAAGTCCCGCAACGAGCGCAACCCTTGTCCTTAGTTGCTACCATTTAGTTGGGCACTTTAAGGAGACTGCCGGTGACAAACCGGAGGAAGGTGGGGATGACGTCAAGTCCTCATGGCCCTTATGGCTAGGGCTTCACACGTCATACAATGGTCGGTACAGAGGGTTGCCAAGCCGCGAGGTGGAGCTAATCTCATAAAACCGATCGTAGTCCGGATTGGAGTCTGCAACTCGACTCCATGAAGTCGGAATCGCTAGTAATC
Source organism: Iodobacter fluviatilis (assembly GCF_900451195.1). Classification (NCBI taxonomy): domain Bacteria; kingdom Pseudomonadati; phylum Pseudomonadota; class Betaproteobacteria; order Neisseriales; family Chitinibacteraceae; genus Iodobacter; species Iodobacter fluviatilis. The sequence goes on along the minus strand of NZ_UGHR01000003.1, from coordinate 3,120 downwards.
GCGGATCAGCATGTCGCGGTGAATACGTTCCCGGGCCTTGTACACACCGCCCGTCACACCATGGGAATGGGTTTCACCAGAAGTAGGTAGGCTAACCGTAAGGAGGCCGCTTACCACGGTGGGATTCATGACTGGGGTGAAGTCGTAACAAGGTAGCCGTAGGGGAACCTGCGGCTGGATCACCTCCTTTCAAGAGAAGACTTTTGGATTGAGTACTCACACTCATCGACTGTAGGTTTAGGGATTGTTGATTAGGATTCAGAATTGATGTGATTTAATAAAGTCACATTTATTCTGGTTTCTAAAATCAGCAAGACAGTAACTTGATCTTTAAAAAAATAGAAGAAGTAATACTCAAATTTAGAAATAAATAAGGGTAGATTGTATCAAAATCGATTGTTCGAAGTCAGAACTGAATAATCGATGTCGCAAACAAAGCGAAATCAGATACTTCGAATTGTATTAACTTTGTTGATACGTGTTTGAGGTTATAGGATCAAGCGACTAAGTGCATCTGGTGGATGCCTTGGCGATGATAGGCGAAGAAGGACGCGTTAGCCTGCGAAAAGCACGGGGGAGCTGGCAAATAAGCATTGATCCCGTGATATCCGAATGGGGAAACCCGGCCCTTTTGGGTCATCCATGACTGAATACATAGGTCATGAGAAGCGAACTCGGCGAACTGAAACATCTAAGTAGCCGAAGGAAAAGAAATCAACCGAGATTCCCAAAGTAGTGGCGAGCGAAATGGGAAGAGCCTGCATGTGATAAATCAAACTTTAGTGGAACAGTCTGGAAAGTCTGGCGACAGTGGGTGATAGCCCCGTACACGAAAAAGATTGGTTGGTACTAAGCATGCGACAAGTAGGGCGGGACACGAGAAATCCTGTTTGAAGATGGGGGGACCATCCTCCAAGGCTAAATACTCATCATCGACCGATAGTGAACCAGTACCGTGAGGGAAAGGCGAAAAGAACCCCGGGAGGGGAGTGAAATAGAACCTGAAACCGGATGCATACAAACAGTGGGAGCCCTTGCAAAATGGGGTGACTGCGTACCTTTTGTATAATGGGTCAGCGACTTACGTTCAGTAGCAAGCTTAACCGAGTAGGGGAGGCGTAGGGAAACCGAGTCCGAATAGGGCGCATAGTTGCTGGGCGTAGACCCGAAACCAAGTGATCTATCCATGGCCAGGATGAAGGTGCGGTAACACGCACTGGAGGTCCGAACCCACTAATGTTGCAAAATTAGGGGATGAGCTGTGGATAGGGGTGAAAGGCTAAACAAACTTGGAAATAGCTGGTTCTCCTCGAAAACTATTTAGGTAGTGCCTCATGTATCACTGACGGGGGTAAAGCACTGTTATGGCTAGGGGGTCATCGCGACTTACCAAACCATGGCAAACTCTGAATACCGTCAAGTGCGAGCATGGGAGACAGACTGTGGGTGCTAACGTCCATGGTCAAGAGGGAAACAACCCAGATCGCCGTCTAAGGTCCCAAATAATCAGTTAAGTGGAAAACGAGGTGGGAAGGCATAGACAGCCAGGATGTTGGCTTAGAAGCAGCCATCATTTAAAGAAAGCGTAATAGCTCACTGGTCGAGTCGTCCTGCGCGGAAGATGTAACGGGGCTCAAACTGATAACCGAAGACGCGAATATGCACGATGTGCATATGGTAGAGGAGCGTTCCGTAGGCCTGCGAAGGTGTCTTGAGAAGGATGCTGGAGGTATCGGAAGTGCGAATGCTGACATGAGTAGCGATAATGCGGGTGAAAAGCCCGCACACCGAAAACCCAAGGTTTCCTGCGCAACGTTCATCGGCGCAGGGTGAGTCGGCCCCTAAGGCGAGGCAGAAATGCGTAGTCGATGGACAACGGGTTAATATTCCCGTACCGATATAAAGTGCGATGGGGGGACGGAGAAAGGTAGGTCAGCCCACTGTTGGAATAGTGGGTTTAAGCGAGTAGGCGTGTGGCTTAGGCAAATCCGGGCTGCTTTAACGCTGAGACGTGACGACGAAGTCTTCGGACTGAAGTGATTGATCCTATGCTTCCAAGAAAAGCCTCTAAGCTTCAGCTTTATATTGACCGTACCGCAAACCGACACAGGTGGGTAGGAAGAGAATTCTAAGGTGCTTGAGAGAACTCAGGAGAAGGAACTCGGCAAATTATCACCGTAACTTCGGGAGAAGGTGAGCCCATATTAGGTGAAGGCCCTTGCGGCTGGAGCTGACATGGTCGCAGAGAAATGGGGGCTGCGACTGTTTATCAAAAACACAGCACTCTGCAAAGTCGAAAACGACGTATAGGGTGTGACGCCTGCCCGGTGCTGGAAGATTAAATGATGGGGTGCAAGCTCTTGACTGAAGTCCCAGTAAACGGCGGCCGTAACTATAACGGTCCTAAGGTAGCGAAATTCCTTGTCGGGTAAGTTCCGACCCGCACGAATGGCGTAACGATGGCCCTACTGTCTCCTCCTGAGACTCAGCGAAGTTGAAATGTTTGTGAAGATGCAATCTCCCCGCTGCTAGACGGAAAGACCCGTGAACCTTTACTGTAGCTTTGGCATTGGACTTTGAAGTGGTTTGTGTAGGATAGGTGGGAGACATTGAAGCATGGACGCTAGTCTGTGTGGAGTCGTCCTTGAAATACCACCTGACCCCTTTGAGGTTCTAACCTTGGTCCGTTATCCGGATCGGGGACCGTGCATGGTAGGCAGTTTGACTGGGGCGGTCTCCTCCCAATTGTAACGGAGGAGCTCGAAGGTCGCCTAGGTACGGTCGGACATCGTACTGATAGTGTAATGGCATAAGGCGGCTTAACTGCGAGACAGACAAGTCGAGCAGGTGCGAAAGCAGGACATAGTGATCCGGTGGTTCTGAATGGAAGGGCCATCGCTCAACGGATAAAAGGTACTCGGGGATAACAGGCTGATTCCGCCCAAGAGTTCACATCGACGGCGGAGTTTGGCACCTCGATGTCGGCTCATCACATCCTGGGGCTGTAGCCGGTCCCAAGGGTATGGCTGTTCGCCATTTAAAGTGGTACGTGAGCTGGGTTCAAAACGTCGTGAGACAGTTTGGTCCCTATCTGCAGTGGGCGTTGGAAATTTGAGGGGG